>CAZPZU010000114.1:8136-14261 GCA_964591135.1 uncultured Gemmatimonadaceae bacterium
CGAAGTGCGCGGCCCTCCTCGACTCACATGCCGGCGGCTTTCAGCTGGCCACGGATCTCGCCGCGCGGGTTCGCCTTGGTGTGCACGTTGACGTAGGCGTTTCCCGAGCGGATGGCCGCGATGACGTCGTCCTCCACGGTGGTCTTGCCCTCCGTGAGGACGCCGGAGAAGTCCTCGCCCTTGTCCTCGCGGAACAGGGGCACCAGCACGCCGCCGTTCTCCCCCGGGGCGGCGCCGTGGATGTGCGCCATCGTGGGGTTGTCGAGTCCCTTCACCTCCACGCGCCAGGACAGCTCGTTGCCGTCGATCGTCACCGTTGCCGTACCCGTGGCGTCGGATGTGACCGCCGGCACTTCGTTGGCTCCGGAGAGCGCCGCCGTGTACGTGTCGGCGGGTCGGACGGACCCCGGCGCCCAGAACAAGGCGGGAACGAGGGCGAGGGGTAACGCGCGCTTGGGCAGGTCGAACATCGGTACCTCCAGGTTGGGTCGCGGGCTCTAGCAGCCCGTTGGGGTGGACCACGATGGATCGGAAGGGGCGCGCCCATCAAGTCGGATGCGGGGACGCAGGTGTGCGACGATGGTCGGGATTCGTGGACTTCCGGGCCGGGCGTGTACCGAAGGCCCTGGCAGGCTCACCGACCAGGGCCTCTTCGCGCGCGCCGGCGGCGGGGCCGCCGACCGCGCGCGATCGGCGTCGATCCTGAGGTGGGGTGTCAGCGGGTGCCCGTCGTGGCGACGGGTCGCGTGGTACGCGCCGCCGCGAAGCCGAACACGGCGAGCACCGCGCCGACGATCAGGTTGTTCCACCAGACACCGGGTGCGTACAGCAGACCGCCGATGAAGCCGGCGACGAACATCCACGCGCCCAGGATTCCGGTCACCCAACCTTCAGTGGGCCGTTCGCGGACCATCGCGAAACCGAGAACGGCGCACACCGCCCCGACGATCCAATGGCTCCAGGAATAGCCGAGATTGCCCATGTCGGTGAACGGAGCGATGAACGCCCACACTCCGAGAATCCCTATGATCCATCCGTTCCACATCGTGAACCTCCTCGATGGGGTCGCAATCACATCGTCACAGCGCTGCAATCCCCATGCCGACGGAGGTGCTCGAGGAACTCGTCCCGGTCGAGGTCCTCCTTCTGGAGCAGGGCTTCGGCGATGGCGCCGAGCGCCGCCCGATCGGCTTCCACTAGCGCGCGCGCGGCCGCAGCCTGCTCCTCCAGGAGCAGGCGGATCTCCCTGTCGATGTCGGCCGCCGTGCCGGCGGAAGGGCCCGGACCCTCGCCGCCGCCGTCCCCCAGGTGTGGCGCCGTCGGGCCTCCGACGTAGCGCACGGGCCCCAGTGTGGTGGACATGCCGAACTCGCACACCATGCGACGCGCCAGCACCGTTGCGCGCTCGAGATCGTTCGCCGCGCCGGTGGAGACCTGCCCGAACACCACCTCCTCTGCCGCACGTCCACCCAGGAGCACCCTCAGGCGGTCGAGCAGCTCGTCGCGCTGCAGCAGGTTGCGATCCTCGGAGAGCTGCTGCGTGAAGCCCAGCGCCCCCACCGTGCGTGGCACGATGGAGATCTTGCGCACGGGACCGCTCGTGCCGCTCCGCTCCGCGACGATGGCGTGTCCGGTCTCGTGCACCGCGACGATCCGCCTCTCCTTGTCGTTCAGCAGCTGACCCTTGCGCTGAGCACCTGCGAGGACGCGGTCGATCGCCGCGTCCAGATGCGCCGTCCCCACCTCCTCGCAGCCCGCGCGCGCGGCGAGAAGCGCAGCCTCGTTCAGGAGGTTCGCCAGGTCCGCTCCGGCGAACCCGGTCGTGCTGCCCGCGACCGAGCCCAGGTCGACGGACGCGGCCAGGCGGATCCGGCGGGCGTGGACGTCGAGGATCGCGAGGCGGCCCTGCCGGTCGGGCACGTTCACGGTGATCCTGCGGTCGAAGCGACCTGGGCGCAGGAGGGCGGAATCCAGGACTTCCGGCCGGTTCGTAGCGGCCATGACGACGATGCCATCGGCGGAATCGAACCCGTCCAACTCCACCAGGAGCTGGTTGAGCGTCTGCTCGCGCTCGTCGTTGCTCCCCACGCCGCCGCTGCGCCCCTTCCCCACCGCATCCAGCTCGTCGATGAAGACGATGCAGGGCGTGTTCGCACGGGCCTTCTCGAAGAGCTTCCGGATGCGGCGCGCACCCACGCCCACGAACATCTCGACGAAGCTGGACGCGCTCACCGAGTAGAACGGCACACCAGCCTCGCCGGCGGTCGCGCGGGCCAGGAGCGTCTTTCCCGTTCCGGGCGAGCCCACGAGGAGCACCCCCTTGGGCGCCCGTGCGCCCAACTGCGTGAAGCGCTCCGGTTTCTTCAGGAAGGAGACGACCTCCTCGAGCTCCTCCTTGACCTCGTCGATGCCGGCGACGTCGGCGTATCGCACCCCCCGTGCCCGCTTGCCTGCATCGCGCACGTCGAGTGCGCCACCGCCGATGCCCGCGAGGAGGCCGTTCCGGCGGAGGTACAGGACCAGAGCCATCAGGCTACCGGCCGCCAGAAGCACGAGGAGCGCCTGAGCCGGGTGTGGCGCGCCCGAACCACCCTCCCCATCGTACTCCACGCCCTTCCGCTCCAGGAGCGGGATCAACCCAGGGTCTGGGCGGGCCGGAGAGGCGCGCCACGCTTCGGGCGCGCCCGCGGCGCGCGCGTCCTCCGTGGGCGTGGCGACGATCCGACGCTCTCCGACCACGACCGAGGCGACGTCCCCCCGATCGACATGCTGCTTGAGCTCGCTGTACGGGATCTGTTCCTGTTCCACCCCGCAGGACGCGAGGACGGCGGCGAAGGCGGCGGCGGCGAGCGCCCACCAGCGCGAGCGGTGGGCCACCGGCCGGCCCGGTAGGCGAGCGGTCATCGGATTGGGCACGGCGTGGATTCGCGGGGATCGAGCCGAAGAGCGTCGGTCATAGCGGGACGACCGCGGTCGAGTTCATACGGTGCCGTGCGCGTGCAGGTTCCCCGTCGCGTCGACGCTACGCCAGCCCGAGGAGATGAGGAGCGCGAACCCCCGGCTCGTCTGGACGACGCGTCCCGAACGGGGGCCCCGAGCGTCCTCCTCGGCCTCTTCCGTGGGGAAGTCCGCACGTTCCTGGAGCATGCCCGCCAGCGCCCCGGAATCGAGGCGGCGGCGATTCCCAGGACCACGCCGGCACCGGCACCGACCGCGGCTCCGCGACCCGCGGCATGCTTCCTGCGCCGTCCTGCACCCATGAATCGTGCAGCCACCACGCCGGGTGCACTCTCCGCGGCCCGACGCCTCGGTCTGCGATACATGCCGGCCATCGATGCATGGAGGTAGGGATGCGGAAGGGCCCGATCATCGCCTGGTCGATCCTGGGTACGCTCGCGGGACTCGTCGTCCTCGCGTTCGTCGTGCTCTTCACCGGCGTCTACGACGTGGCCGCGTCGAGCGGTCACAACGCGTTCACCTTCTGGTTTCTGAGCACGCTTTCGGACCGCTCCGTGGAGGTTCACAGCGCCTCGGTGGCGGGCTCTCCGCCCACCGACTCCGCCGCGCTCCACGACGGCTTCCGCGAATACGACGGCATGTGTGTGGGGTGCCACGGAGCCCCGGGCGTGGAGCGCGGACCGGCCGGGAAGGGGATGATGCCCAAGCCGCCCGACCTGGGCGAGCAGTCCGACCTCACCGATCGGGAGATCTTCTGGATCGTCGACCACGGCATCAAGCTCGCGGGGATGCCGGCCTTCGGTGCGACGGAGTCCGACGAGACGATGTGGGGCATCGTCGCCTTCGTGAAGCAGCTGCCGAGCATGAGCCCCGCTCAGTACAGCGAGTGGCGGAGCACGTACGGCGTGGAGGAAGGACACGAGGGCGAGGCGTCTCACACGGATTTGGGAGACAGGACGCCCTGAGGCAGGCCATCGCCCAGAGGCCCGGGATCCTTCGTGCTTGACGTGGACGACACGCCGCGCCCAGCGTGGAACAGGGGGGCTGGAGCAGGCAGTAGGAAGGGTAGACCCCCCGGTCGAGTCAGCCGAACGGGAAAGGAAGGGCTACCCGCGATGATCATGCCGACGATCCGGGCCTCGTTCAACCGACAGGAAGCGCAACATCTGGTTTGGCTCCTGGGCCGCAGCGATCCCGAGTTGGGGAGAGCGGCGCAGCGCCGCCTGGAGGAGGACGGGATCGACAGCATCCTGGACGACCCGCGGATGCTGAACGCCTTGATGACGGACCCCCACGCCGCGGCGTCACCCGAGCTCTTCGCGTATGTCCTGGTGCGGCAGGCCCTCCTGGAGAGCGACATCGACGATCGCGCGATGGCGGACTACATCGCCACCGTGCTGGTCCGCTTCGGGTGCGGCTCCCGTGCCCATCGGATCTCGGACCGATCGGACGAGGAGTTCCACTACCTCGTGGACATCGTGACCCGCACGGACGAGGAAGGTGGGAAGAACGCCTTCCTCCTCCGCTGCCACCTCGGCAACTACTCCCTGTGGATCTCCGGGCTCTTTCCCGACTTCCTGGAAAACCGCCTGGAGCGGAAGGGCGCGCCGCCCATCTCGTACTACGAGCGCATGGGCGCGACGGGATACCGCCTGGCCGCGGACTCGCCCGAGGCCGAATCCCTGGGCGTGGGGAGGCTCTTTCGCGGTGTTGCGCGCGAGTTTCCGGGCGTGCGACGTGCACTCAACCGGATGTCCGACCGCTACCTCTGGCCAGAGTCGGCGAACGTGGTGAACCGGCTCCTCCGCGAAGTCGCGTTCCGCTATCCGATCCGCCCGGCAGGGGGCTGAGGCGCGACCGACCGGGTCCAACGAAGCACGAGGGGGCCGGCCTCCTCGCGGCGGCCGGCCCCCCTGTGGTTCGCGCTGTGGCCGCTCAGTTGAACGGCTCTGCCCGCTTGATCCACTTCTCCAGGTCCTTCTCCTTCGGGTTCACCGGATCCCCGGGGTGGATGATGCCCGCCGGGCACTTCTCGGCGGCCTGGACCAGTTGGGCGAACGTCCCCGCGTGGATGTCCTTGATGTACGCCTGCTTGTTCTCGTCGTAGGCGAACATGCGGTTGTTGAGGTTGGTGCAGTCGTTGCACGAGGTGCACCGTGGGGTCTCGATGTAGGCCTCCATGGAGAGGCCTTCGTCCTCCTCCTCGGCGACCGCCACCGCTGCTTCGGCGGGGGCGGCCGCAGCCGTCGCCACCACGCCGTTGCCGCCGGAAGGCGCCTTGTCCGCCACGGGGGCCTTCGCCGGGGCGGCGGCGCCACCACCCCCGAAGTCCACCCCCTCGACGGGCCCGATGGGCTCGAGGCCCCTCGCCGACTCGGCGCGGGTGAGCAGGTCGGCCACCGTCATCTGGCCGTTGCCCATCTTGAGCAGGCTCTCGGCCATCCGTCGAGCGATCGCACGGGGATAGGTGGCCTTCAGGCTCGCGAGCTTCGCCTCGTACTCCTGCTTGAGCGCGTCCAGCTTCTGGTCGAACTCGGCCTCCATCTCACCGGACAGCGTATCGTGCACGGCCTCGGGGACGTCGAGTCCCGCCAGCTCCTTGAGCTGGTGCCAGAACATCAGCCGATCGTCCGCCAGCGCGAGCATCTCGTTGCTCACCTGCAGGCGCTTCAGCTTCCGGTCGGCGGCGAGCGTCCAGATGAACGCCCTCTTCCCCGCGCGCTCCTCCAGGGGCAGCAGCGCCAGCTCGTGGAACGGGACGAAGGAGTCGTCCACCGCGTCCGGGGCGAGCTCCGAGAAGTTCTTGCGGAAGCGGACCTCCGTCGCGGCCCAATCGGCGGTGGTGAGCGGCAGCTCCATGGACGCTTCCTTGCCGTCGTCGTCCACGAACTTGAGCTCGTACGTCGGCCAGACCTGGTCCACCGACGGGTTGCCGTCGAGGGACAGGCAGTCGGCCAAATCCTTCCCAGCGTCCGGATCGTAGGTCAGGAACGGGAACGCACGCGACTCCAACGCCAGCCTGGCGGCCGTGGGCGCCCAGTCGTCCGCCAGCCCGTGCTCGACGGGGCAGGGCGTGTAGACCACGAAGACGGACGGGCGCCGGGTGTTGAGGCCCTTGATGACGCCCTGGATGAGGTGGGAAGCGGAGGCCTGAGAGGACTGGTGGA
>CAZPZU010000115.1:0-14149 GCA_964591135.1 uncultured Gemmatimonadaceae bacterium
CCCGTGGAGTACAACATCTACGGGATCAACCAGGTGCTGGTGCGCACCGAGATCGGGATGTCCTTCGCGGCCGCCCTGCGGGCGTTCCTGCGCCAGGACCCCAACATCATCATGGTCGGCGAGATCCGCGACCTGGAGACGGGCGGCATCGCGATCAAGGCGTCGCTCACGGGCCACCTGGTGCTGTCGACGCTGCACACCAACGACACCCCTTCGACGGTCACCCGTCTGATCGACATGGGCCTGGAGCCGTTCAACGTCGCCTCCGCCCTCAACCTCGTGTCGGCTCAGCGGCTCGCGCGCCGGATCTGCTTGCACTGCAAGGTGGAGACGACCTATGCGGAGGAGTACCTCCAGTCGGCGAGGATCCCGCTCGACTGGGCGCACAAGCAGACGTTCTACAAGGGCGAGGGGTGCGATCTTTGCGGTGGCACGGGCTACAAGGGTCGCTGCGGCTTCTACGAGGTCATGATCATGAGCTCGGCGTTGCGCAAGGCGATCATGCGGGAGGCCAGCACGGACGAGATCCGCGACCTGGCGATTTCGGAGGGCATGCTGACGCTGCGACAGGACGGGATGAAGAAGGTGGAGCGGGGCACGACCACGTTGGACGAGGTCGTGAAGGAGACCAGCGTCGCCGAATGAGCCGGCGGCGGGGCCATACCAGACAAAGGAAATGACTGAATGAACCAGCCGGCCGGGCAGACTGGTCAGCCGCAGCAGCAGGAGCTCAGCCTCCGGATCCTCCTCCAGGAGATGATCCAGCGAGGCGCGTCGGACCTCCACATCACCGTGGGGAATCCGGCCAAGCTCCGTGTCGACGGGGACCTGACGAGTTCGAGGATCAACCACGTGCTCACCCCCAAGGACACGCTTTCCCTCGCCTACTCCATCCTCACGGAGAACCAGAAGAAGCGTTTCGAGACGGAGGACGAGCTCGACTTCTCCTTCGGCGTGCAGAACCTGTCGCGCTTCCGGGGCAACGTCTACAAGCAGCGGGGCTGCGTGGCGATGGCCATCCGGCAGATCCCGTACGAGATCGTCTCGATCCAGCAGCTCGGACTGCCCCCCATCGTGAACAAGCTGGCCGAGCGCCCCCGCGGCCTCGTGCTGGTGACGGGACCGACAGGCTCCGGGAAGTCGACGACCCTCGCCGCCATGGTCGATAAGGTCAACCGCGAGCGGAAGGGGCACATCATCACGATCGAGGACCCCATCGAGTTCATCCACCGCCACCAGAACTGCATGATCAACCAGAGGGAGGTGGGGGCGGACACGAAGAGCTTCAACGCGGCGCTCAAGTACGCGTTGCGCCAGGACCCCGACGTCATCCTCATCGGCGAGATGCGGGACCTGGAGACGATCTCCGCGGCGCTCACCATCGCCGAGACCGGGCACCTGGTGTTCGCGACGCTGCACACGAACTCGGCGGCCGAGTCGATCAACCGCATGATCGACGCTTTCCCCTCACACCAGCAGGCGCAGATCCGCGCACAGCTCGCCTTCGTGCTCGAGGGCGTGGTCACGCAGACGCTGCTCCCCCGCGCCAAGGGGAAGGGGCGGGTGGCCGCGTGCGAGATCATGATCTGCACGCCCGCCATCCGTGCGGTGATCCGCGACGAGAAGATCCACCAGATCTACTCGCTCATGCAGGCCGGCAAGAAGCACGGCATGCAGACCATGAACGACGCCCTGCAGATGCTCTACATGCGGGGCGAGGTCCAGCTGGAGGAGGCGCTCAAGCGCTCGGGCGACCCGGCCGAGCTGCTGCGCGCCGTGGGAGAGCCGGTTCCGGCGACGATGCAGGGATGACGATGCTGTCCACGCAGGCCATCAGGTAGGAGAACATGCCGACCTTCGCGTACTCAGCGAGACCCGCTTCGGGGGGCGACATCCAGTCGGGCGAGATCGAGCTCGCCAGCAAGGACGACGTCCTCGCGTATCTGCACAGGCAGAAGATGATCCCGGTCTCCGTCCGGGAGAAAGCCAAGGAGTTCAACATCTCCTTCGGCACCGGCGTGAGGACGCGCGACATCGTGATCTTCACCCGGCAGTTCGCCACCATGATCAACGCGGGGCTCCCGCTGGTGCAGAGCCTCGACATCCTGGCCGAGCAGACCGAGAACACGTCGCTGCGCAAGACCATCCAGGATGTGCTCTACGACGTGGAGTCGGGGCACACGCTGGCGGATGCCATGGGCCGGCATCCGAAGATCTTCACCGAGCTGTTCGTGAACATGGTCGCCGCCGGTGAGGCGGGCGGTATCCTGGACACGATCCTGCTGCGCCTGGCCACGTTCCTGGAAAAGAACGACGCCCTGATCCGCAAGATCAAGGGCGCCATGGTCTACCCGGCGGTCATCATGTCGGTGGCGGCATCCGCGATCGTCATCCTGCTGATCTTCGTGATCCCGACCTTCCAGAGCATGTTCGAGTCGGCCGGTATCCCGCTGCCGCTGCCGACGCGCATCGTGATCGGGATGAGCGCCTTCCTGCAGGCGTACTGGTGGGCGATCGGCGTGGCGATCATCGGCGGCGGGTTCCTGCTGCGGCAGTTCTACCGAACGGACGGAGGGCAGCTCCTGATCGACAGGATCCTGCTGGGGCTGCCGATCCTGGGTGACATGCAGCGCAAGGCGGCGGTGGCGCGCTTCACGCGCACGCTGGGCACGCTGGTATCGTCCGGCGTGTCGATCCTCGAGGGCCTGGAGATCACCGCGAAGACCGCGGGCAACCGCGTGATCCACGACGCGGTCATGGGGTCGCGCGCCTCCATCGCCGGCGGTGAGACGATCGCGGGCCCGCTGAAGGAATCGGGCGTGTTCCCGCCGATGGTGGTGCAGATGATCAACGTGGGTGAGCAGACCGGCGGCCTGGATGAGATGCTCACCAAGATTGCCGACTTCTACGACGAAGAGGTGGACGCGGCGGTCGAGACGCTGCTGTCGGCGATGGAGCCGATCATGATCGTGGTGCTGGGTGTGGTGGTGGGCGGGATGATCGTGGCGATGTACCTCCCGATCTTCGACATGATCAACGCGGTGAAGTAGGTAGGGACGACCTTTCGGGTTGTCGGCCTCCACCAGGGGGCACACCCCCGGGGCCGCTCGCGGTCCCGGGGGTTCCTTTTCGCGCGCTCGCTAAGCGGTGGGGCGCGTCCTTCCGCTCGCGTCCGCACCTTTCCGCGCTGCGCCCCACCGATTGCCCCGGGGGCGTGCCCCCTGGTGGAGGCCCGACCACGGTGGTGGTCGACACCTCGCTTCGCGGGTCGTGTCGAAGAGCGGGAGGGTTGTGGGGCTTGGGGGTGATTGTTTGATTCGGGTCCGCCGGCTTGCTCGGGCGCAGCGTTTCGGACCATCTTTCAGGGCCCTCCTCTTCGCCGCCCTTCCTGCCGAAGAGATCCAGCGATGGTCGGAATGTCCCCCCCCCGCGGCCTGCCCCCGCTGAATCGCTGAGCGCCCGGCGGCCCGCGATGCTTCGCGCATTTCTGGGATTCACCCTCGCCGTCCTCGCCGCCGCCTGCGACGCCAACGTGATCCTCCTGCAGCCCGAGCAGGCCGTCACGGGCGACGCCATCACCCTGGAGGTCACGGTCACCGACCCGGCGCTCGCCGAGCGCCTCGGTTGGGCGCCCGGCACCGGCGTGCCCGGCGCCACGGTGCACATCCGGCGAGACGAGCGGGTCGAGGTCCAGTCGTTCGTCACGGACGAGGATGGCGCGCTCGAGCTCCCGGATCTCCCCTCGGCGCGCTACTGGGTCTGGGTCGAGAAGCGTTTTGACGCTCCGCCCACGGGCGCCCCCGCCGTGCTGGCGGGCGGGCGCCTCCTCCGCCTGAAGCAGGGCTCCACGGAGCAGATCGAGGTCCGGGGCCAGCAGCGCGGCTCCCTGGTGATCAGCGAGTTCTACTATCACCACCCGAAGGCGGAGCTCCTCGACTGGAACACGGCCTATCATTTCCAGTGGTACGTGGAGCTGCGCAACGACGCGGACACGACGATTTATCTCGACGGCAAGATCATCGGCAACGGCTTTCGCTACCACGTCGACTCCCCTGCTTGGCCGTGCTCGGAGACGTCCCCGTGGCGGAACGAGCCACGGGGGATCTGGGCGCAGTCCTTCCAGCAGTTCCCGGGGAGCGGCAACGAGCATCCCCTCGCACCCGGCGCCGTCATCGTCATCGCCGAGCAGGCCATCGACCACTCGGCGATCTATCCCGGCCTGCCCGATATGAGTCACGCGGACTTCCAGTTCTCCTGGGAAGACCGCGCGATGAACCCGGCCGTACCGACGATGCTCCCGGTTGGACTGCGTACCTCGCCGACCGGCGCGGTCATGGAGCTCCTGAGCCACGTTCCTTTCATCGCGGATGCGGTCGAGGTGGCGGCGCTCGAGAAGACGCAGAACCTGCAGGGCACCTTCGCGTTGTTCCCGAAGGAGCGCATCCTCGATCTCGCTCAGATCGAAGCCGAGGACTTCTTCGAGCCGCTCTACTCCAGCCTTTGCGGCAACATGGTCGATCCCGCTCTGGACGCTCTGGCCAGCTTCGCGAGGCCATACGAGCGATACCATCCCGACGTCCATCTGCTCGCCGCCCAGCGGAAGATCCTCTCGGACGGCACGCTCCAACGCACGGGCGTGAGCGCGGCGGACTGGGAGATCCGGGAGCGGTCTCCGGGGAGGATCCCGTGAGAAAGGCCGTCGGACTTCGGCACTACCGCGGACGCGCGGCGCTCGCGGGCGTCGCGGCCATGGTTCTCGCAGCCGCCTGCGACGCCAACGTCATCCTCCTGCAGCCCGAGCAGGCGGTCACAGGCGATGCCATCACGCTGGAGGTCAAGGTCACCGACCCGGCGCTGGCCGAGCGCCTCGGGTGGACGCCCGGCTCGGGCGTTCCCGAGGCCACGGTGCACATCCGACGCGACCAGACGCTCGAAGGGCAGTCCTTCGTGACCGACGAAGCAGGCGTGCTCCAGCTCCCCGACCTGCCGTCCTCACGCTACTGGGTCTGGGTCGAGAAGCGGCTGCAAGGGCCGCAGCCGGGCGCCCCCGCCGTGCTGGCTGGTGGGCGCCTCCTCCGTCTAAGTCGGGGCTCCACACAGGAGATCCAGGTCCGCGGACAGCAGCGCGGGTCTCTGGTCATCAGCGAGTTCTACTATCACCCGCCGGCCGCGGCGGTGCTCAACTACGGCGAGTACAACTACCAGTACTACATCGAGCTGCGCAACGACGCGGACACGACGATCTACCTCGACGGGAAGATCGTCGGGAACGGGTTCAACTACCCCATCGAAGCGGCCTCGTGGCCCTGCAGCGAGACGTCGACGTGGCGGAACGAGCCGCGGGGTCTTTGGGCCACGTCTTTCCAGGCGTTTCCGGGGAGTGGCACCGACTACCCAGTAGCTCCTGGGGCGACAGTGGTCATCGCGGAGCAGGCCATCGACCACTCGGCGATCTATCCCGGCTTGCCTGACATGAGTCACGCCGACTTCCAGTTCACGTGGGAGGGGCGGGCGACGAATCCGGCGGTCCCGCTCATGGTGCCCATCCAGCTCCGGCTCTTCCCCACGAGCACGGTCATGGGCGTCCTCGCGTACGCACCGTTCGTCGCCGACGCGCTGGACCTCGCCTCGCTCGAGAAGACCCAGAACCTCCAAGGCACCTTCGCGCTCTTCCCGAAGGAGCACCTGCTGGACGTGGCCGAGATCTACTCCGAGTACTTCCTGCAGCCCTCGAGGGGCTCGACGCTCTGCGGCAACATCGTGGATCCGTCCGTGGATGCGCTCGCCGCCTTCGCGAGCCCGTATTCGACGCTTCGCCCGGACGCCCACCTCCTCGCCGCGCAGCGGAAGGACCTCCCTGACGGCACGCTCCAGCGCACCGGGGTGAGCGCGGCGGACTGGGAGATCCGCGCGCGGTCTCCGGGGAGGATCCCATGAGAAAGGCCGTCGGACTTCGGCACTGCCGCGGACGCGCGGCGCTCGCGGGCCTCGCGGCAGTCGTCCTCGCCTCGGCCTGCGACGCCAACGTCGTCCTCCTGCAGCCCGAGCAGTCGGTCACGGGCGACGCTATCACGCTGGAGGTCAAGGTCACCGACCCGGCACTCGCCGAGCGCCTCGGGTGGGCGCCCGGCGCCGGTGTTCCTCAAGCCACGGTGCACATCCGACGTGACGAGCGGGTCGAGGTCCAGTCGTTCGTCACGGACGAGGATGGCGCGCTCGCGCTCCCGGATCTCCCCTCGGCGCGATACTGGGTCTGGGTGGAGAAACGGTTCGATGCCCCGCCGACGGGCGCGCCGGCCGCGCTGGCGGGCGGACGCCTCCTACGCCTGAAGCGGGGCTCCACGGAGCAGATTGAGGTCCGCGGCCAGCAGCGCGGCTCGCTGGTGATCAGTGAGTTCTATTATCACCATCCCAAGGCGGAACTCCTCGACTGGAACACGGCCTACCACTTCCAGTGGTACGTGGAGCTTCGCAACGACGCGGACACGACGATCTATCTCGACGGGAAGATCATCGGGACCGGCTTTCAATACGGCATCGACTCCCCGGCTTGGCCGTGCTCGGTGACGTCGCCGTGGCGGAGTGAGCCAAGAGGCGTCTGGGCGCAATCCTTCCAGCAATTTCCTGGCACCGGCCGCGACCATCCCCTGACGCCCGGCGGTGTGGTCGTAATCGCCGAGCAGGCGATCGACCACTCGGCGATCTATCCGGGGCTACCCGACATGAGCCACGCGGACTTCCAGTTCTCCTGGGAAGACCGGGCCATGAACCCGGCTGTGCCGACGATGCTTCCCATCGCGCTGCGCGTGTTGCCCGCTGGCGCCGTGATGGGGCTCCTGGAGTACGTGCCCTTCGTGGCGGACGGGGTGGATGTGGACGCCCTGGAGAAGACGCAGAACCTTCAGGGCACGTTCGCGCTCTTCCCGAAAGAGCGCATCCTCGATCTGGCTCAGATGTCGAACGAGATCTATCTCCAGCCGAGCTATTCCAGCCTTTGCGGCAACATCGTCGACCCTTCCCTGGACGCCTTGACGGCCTTCGTAGGCCCGTATGAGAAATACGAGCCCAATCCCCACCTCCTCGCCGCCCAGCGTAAGGTCCTCCCCGACGGCACGCTCCAACGCACGGGCGTGAGCGCGGCGGACTGGGAGATCCGCGCGCGGTCTCCGGGGAGGATCCCGTGAAAGGGATGATCAGACTTCGCCAATATCGCGCCCGCGCGACCCTCCCGTGCCTCGCGGCCCTCCTCCTCGTCGCCGCCTGCGACGCCAACGTGATCCTCCTGCAGCCCGAGCAAGCCGCCATAGGCGACGCCGTCACGCTGGAGATCCAGGTCACGGACACGGCCTTGGCACAGAGCCTGGGTTGGACGTCCGGCACCGGCGTGCCAGGCGCCACGGTCCACGTGCTGCGAGACCATACCCCGGAGATCCGGTCGTTTGTCACTGATGACGAGGGTGCGGTCGAGATCCCCGACCAGCCGTCAGCGCTCTACTGGGTGTGGGCTGAGGCACGGCTGTCCACGGCCCCGTCGGGTGCGCCCACCATACTCGCCGGGGGCCGGCGCGTCCGCCTGAGGCGCGGCTCGTCAGAGACGATCCCGATGCGTGGTCAGCAGCGGGGTTCCCTGGTGATCAGCGAGCTCTACTACCACGACGCCCCGCTGGAGGCCACCGGCTACTCCGACGCGTACAAGCGCCAGATGTACGTGGAGCTGTTCAACAACGCGGATACCACAGTCTACCTGGACGGCAAGATCCTCGGCGGCGCGTTTCAAGTCGACATCGAGATCTCGTCGTGGCCGTGCAGTGAGACCTCGACGTGGCGCGACGATCCGCGAGGAATCTGGGCCCAGTCCTTTCAGCGCTTCCCTGGAAGCGGCACCGAATATCCGTTGCCGCCGGGCCATACAGTGATCGTCGCGGAGCAGGCGATCGACCACTCGGCCATCTATCCCGGTCTCCCGGACCTGAGCCACGCTGACTTCCAGTTCTATTGGGACGACCGGGCGCTGAACCCGGACGTGCCGACGATGCTCCCGGTCCAACTGAGGACGAATCCCACCGGGAGGGTCATGGGCATCGCGTTCTGGGTGCCGTTCATCGCGGATGTTCCTGACCTCAACGTGCTGGAGCGCGGGCAGAACCTCCAGTTGACGTTCGCGCTCTTCCCCAGAGACCGGATCCTCGACGTCGCCCAGATCGCGTTGGAGAAGTTCTATCTCTACGACTGGTCGACCCCCACGTGCGGCAACATGGTCGGATACCCGATCGACGCGCTGCTGAGCTTCACGGGTCCCGATCGGTGGCGCCCCGACGCCCACCTCCTCGCCGCCCAGCGGAAGGTCCTCCCCGATGGCACCCTCCAGCGCACGGGCGTGAGCGCGGCCGACTGGGAGATCCGGGAGCGGTCTCCGGGGAGGATCCCGTGACGGCGCCGACGACTTTCAGGGGCCTCCAGCGGGTGGCGCTGACGTTGGCCATGCTCGCCTCGGCCCTCGTCCCGCTCCCCGCCGCCGCCCAGCAACCCAGCCGTGGCACTTCCCTGGTCATCGGCCGTGTGACGGATGCCGCAACAGGGCGCCGCCTGCCGGACGTGGTGGTCGCTGTGGAGGGTACGACGCTCCGGGTGCTCACGGACAGCGCGGGTGTCTATCGACTGCTACGGGTCCCTGCAGGCCCGCAGATCCTGCGCGCGGAACTCATCGGGTACGCGCCGACGCGCGTTCCGGTGACGGTGCCGACGAACGGCTCACTGGGGCAGGACCTGACGCTGGCCTCCACGGCGCTCCAGATCGAGGGAATCCTGGTCACGGCGGACCCGGCCGGCCGGGCGGAGGGCGAGCTCGGCACGGCGAGCGTCATCGGGCGGGAGGCGGTGGCGCACCAACCCACCACGTCGCTGGCCAACGTGCTGAGCCTGATTCCAGGGGTGAGCGTGACGGCGCCGGGTCTTCAGAGTGGACAGCAGGTCGCGCTGCGCTCGGCGGCGACCACGAGCCTGGAAGGCCGCGCGCTCGCGGCGTTCGGGACGGCGATCATCCTGGACGGGGTGCCGCTGTCGAACAACGCCAACCTGCAATCGGCGCCGTCGGGTGTGGTGGGACTGCTTGGGACCGCCTCCGGCGGGATCGACCTGAGCCGGCTGCCCGCGTCCACCATCGAGCGGGTGGAGGTGATCCGGGGCGTGCCCTCGGCGCGCTACGGCGACCTGACGCAGGGCGCCATCGTCGTGGAAACGCGGGCGGGTGTGGTGGACCCGGACATCGGATCCCAGTTCGACTCGCGGACGCTGAACGTGAGCACGGTGGGCGGACGTCGCCTGTTCGGGAACCAGACGGGCACGGCCGCCCTGGACGTGACCCGCTACCTGGTGTCGCCGGGCATCACCGACGACGCGGCGACGCGCTTCAACCTCCAGCTCGCCCACCGGGCGGAGGTGGGCGAGGCGGACGACGGGGGCGAGCCGCGGCTCCTCATGGACACGCGCCTCGATCTCTACCAGCTCCGCGAGGAGCGGGCGCTGCGGGAGGAGGAGGCGAACCAGTACACGTCGTGGAACCGGGACCGGGGCGTCCGGCTCACCAACCGGACGCGGCTGCGCGTCGGGGACGCGGGTCGGCTGAGCTTCACGCTCTCGGCGCAGCGCCAGGACCAGCGCTCCTACTTCCAGGAGCTCAAGTCCAGCGGCGCGATGCCGTTCACGGACCGGCTCACCGAGGGTCGCGCCACGGGGCGGTTCATCGCGGGCTCCTACCTCTCGCAGCTCGACCTGGAAGGGCGGCCGTGGCTGATCTTCGGGCGGCTGGAGGGGGAGACGACCGAGCGTCGCCTCGGCTTCGATCACGAGCTGAGGGCGGGGGCGGAGCTCCGGCGGGAGTGGAACGCGGGGCCGGGCTACACCTTCGACCTGGACCGGCCGCCGCAGGTGAGCTTCAACGGCGTGGACGGCTTCCAGCGCCCGCGGCCCTTCAATGCGATCCCGGCGCTGGCCACCACGGGGCTCTACGTGGACGACCGGCTGAGCCGGACGTTGCCCGGCGACCGGCTCCTGCGCGTGCAGGCGGGGGCGAGGCTGGACGTGCTCCACGACGGCGGCACGTGGGCGAGCGGCGCCCGGGACGTGGTCCTAGAGCCGAGGATCAACGCCGAGCTGGGGATGACGCGATGGCTTCGGCTCCGGGCGGGGTGGGGGCGCGTGGCGAAGACGCCGCCCCTGGGGATGCTCTATCCCGCGCCGGACTACTACGACCTGGTGAACGTCAACCACTACACCAACGACCCGGCGGAGCGCCTGGCTGTGCTGACGACGTTCATCGAGGGCCCGACGAACCCGGACCTGGGCTTCTCGGTGTCGAACAAGGCGGAGGTGGGCGCGGAGATCGGGCTCGGGGGCTCGGCGGTGAGCGTGGTGGCCTACCGCGAGAAGATCCGCGGAGCCGTGGGGCTCCATCCCGAGCCTTCCTGGCTGCCCCGTGACCGCTTCGCGCTGGAGGAGACGACGCCGGGTCAGCCGCCGAACGTGCTGGAGCCGCCCATCGGCGCGGACACGGTGCCGATCCTCGTCGAGCGCCCGACGAACAACACCGACATCGCCACGAAGGGCGTGGAGCTCACCGCGCTCTTCCCCGAGATCCGGGCGCTGCGGACGCGGGTGCAGGTCCAGGCGGCGTGGACGGAGAGCGAGCAGGTGAAGCGCGACCTGGAGTTCGGGGGCGCGACGCGCTACCAGGACTTCCAGCTCGCGCCGGCGCAGAAGCGCATCCCCTACTGGGACGCGCGGGTGCGCAACGGGCGGAGCGTGCTGGCCAGCTACCGGCTCATCCACCAGCAGCCGGAGCTGGGGCTGGTGATCACCGCCTGGGTCCAGCACAACATCAGCGACCGCGTGTGGGACGAGGGCGAGACGGACACGCTCTCGTGGGGCGGCTATCTGACGCGGGATGCCGAGCTGGTCCCGGTGCCGCGGGAGCGGAGGACGGACGCGGAGTACTCGGACCTGCGCCGGACGCGCTCCGGGCTGGTGAAGGAGATCCGGAGCACGCCGGCGGACTGGATGATGGGCTTCCAGGTGAGCAAGAGCCTGCCGCTGGAGGGGAGGCTCTCGTTCTGGGCCTTCAACGCGCTGGATCGCCGCGGCTACATGATCGAGGTGGACGTGAACCCGCGCTTCTACGACAGCCGGCGCTTCGGCATGGAGCTGACGCTGCCGGCCCGGGCGCTGTTCGGGAGGTCGAGGTGAGGGGCGTGCGGGGAGGGTGGGCGGCGCTCCTCGCCCTGGCGTCCGCCGCGTGGGCCGCCCCCGTGGCGGCTCAGACGCCCGCCCAGGCGGGGGATGCGTGGTGGCGGCGGTGGAGCCCCCTCGCCCCCGTGGCCGACCTGGTGCGTCCCGCCGCGCCCGTGCCCGTCTTCCCGCTGGTGACGCTGACGCCCGCGCCCCGTGTCGGGCTCGCGTGGACCGCCGGGAACCCGGCGACGCTGGCCCGCGACGCCGCCGACGCGCACACGGAGTTCCGGGGCGCCGCCCGCGGAGAGAGCGGTGTGTTCAAGCGGCCCCTCGACCCCGGGCGGGCGGGGAGCCTGCTCGCCTCCGCTTCGGGGTGGCGGCCCCTGGGCGCGTCCGGCGGCGTGGTGGGCGGCGTGACGGTGGAGCGCGCGTCCATGGCCGACGGCGCGCCCGCCGACATCGGCGAGCCCTACGGGATGACGCCCCACATCTTCGCCGACTCGTCGGGGACGGACCTGGGGCGCACGCTGGCGCGCCTGGAAGGGGCGGGCGGCTGGACGCTGGGCGGCTGGGGCGTCGGGCTCGGCCTGGGGCACCAGAGCTGGGACACCCGCACCGGCGTCACGCAGGTCCCCCGCTTCCAGCGCGGCTCACGCTCGGGTGCGACGCTGGGCGTGACGCGCGACCTCGCGGCCGGGCGACTGACGGTGGGCGCGCACGGACGCTGGCGCTCCGAGGTCCAGCAGCTCTCCCTCACCACCCGCCAGGCGGAGACCACCGCCTTCCTCTTCGAGGGCTACAGCGAGCCCGTGCTGACGCGCCTGGCTTCCAGGCAGGGCTACGGTCGACGCGTGGAGCGAGAGGGCCGTGCCGCCACGCTGTCCGCGGAGCTACGGGCGGGCGGCGTGCGCTGGGTGGCGTTCGGGGAGGCCTCCAAGCTCGACGAGCGCCAGTTCGAGCAGCTCACCACGAACGAGCCGCCCACCGACCACTGGAACACCCGCGGGCACGCGGCCGGTCTGGCCGCGGAGGCGGGAGAGACGGACGGTGGGACGCACGTCGTGGCCATGGTGCGCTGGACGAGCGTCTCCGGCGACGCGACGCGGGCCGGGCTCGAGGAGGAGGGCGTGCTCTTCGAGGCCGACGAGAGCGTCCTCGACGGCGCCCTCGACGTTCGCTTCGATCCGGGCAGCGGCTGGAGCACCGGCGCGCACCTCTCCGTCGTCCGGGAGGACCGGGACCGCATCGATCGTCTCACCCGCATCCACTCCTCCGTGAAGGCGTGGCGGCCGGGGCTCGCCCTCGAAGCGGCCCGGGACGTGAGCGACCGCTTCGCCCTCGGCGCCGGCGCGGGGCTGGCGTGGTACACGCCCTCCGGGGGGATCCCCGACCCGGCGAAGCGCGGGGCGGGCTACCGGGAGTGGATCGGACCCGAGCTCTCCTACCTGGCCATGGCGTCACGCACGCTCTCCGGGCTGGTGACGCTCCGCTGGCTCGGCCCCGGCGGCCAGGCCGTATCGCTGGAGGCCCGCTACGACCGGGCCACCGTACGCGAGGCCGAGGTGACCTTCCCGCTGGCGCCGACGGGGAGCCGGGGAGCGTGGAACGTGGCGGTGCGGTGGGGGCGGTGACTCGTGACGTCCCGGGTGCCGCGACCACGCGCTGGTCCAGCCTTTCGACCATCAGATCGATCTCCTGCCGGCCGTCGTACGTTCGAGGGTGACACAGGCTGGCTCGCAAGTGGACCGTTCAACCGTCTTGCACTGAACCTCCCAACCGTAACGGCCGCGGGCGGGCGTCCATGCTCCGTCCATTCGTAGCGAGCGTCTTCGACCCGAACCACCTTCCGTTGAGGCGCCGGCCGGTCTCCCCTCCGTCTCCTTTCGATCATTGTTGCATTACCACATACATCTGTGATATTACATATATGTGTGGCAAATCAGTCGACGTCATGTACCTCGATCGCGAGCAGCTGCGACTACTCGCCGATCCCATCAGGCAGAGAGTGCTCAAGCTGTTGGGAACAAAGGAGATGAGCACCTCCGGGCTAGCCGCCGCCCTGGGCGATCAGGCGCCCCGCAACCTGTACTATCACGTCCATCGCCTGCGCGCGGCCGGGCTCATCCGACTCGTGCGCACCGAGCCCCGCCGGGGCACGGTCGAGAAGTTCTACCGGGCCGTCGCGAAGGTCTTCGCCGTCAAGCCGGAGCTCGTCGTCACCATGGCGAGCGATCAAGCGGTCCAGGAAGACGTCGTGGCGACGGCCCGTGGCGTCGCGGAGGACACGCTGCACCAGTTCGCGACCAGCGTCGCACGCGGGCTCTTCACAGAGTCGATGGAGCGCATCCCACCGGTAGTCGCCGGGATCACGATCCGCGCCAGCGAGGACCGGCTGCGGGAGATCGGCGAGCGCCTCCATCGCTGGGTTGCGGATGTGTCGCGGGAGCGTGACGACGGCACGAAGATGGAGTACGCCGGTCTCGTGATGTTCTTCCCCACCGAGCTGGCCCCGCCAGCCGATAGGCCTCCACCGCCGGGCACCGACGGATCATGACCGCCAAGCGCTTCCTGGATCGCGACTTCGTCCTCCTATGCGGGGCCAACTCGTGAGCCAGATCGGAAGCCAGGTCCACCTGATCGCCCAATGTTCTGGACGAAGTCCTACCTCATGTCATCCTCACGCCACATTCCCCTCGAAGACTTCTTCCGCAAGCCCGAGCGGACCGCCGTCCGGATCTCGCCGAACGGCACCCACCTCGCCTGGCTCGCTCCCTGGGAGCGCCGCCTCAACGTCCACGTGCGCGACCTCGCCACCGGGAAGGAACGGCGCGTCACGCACGCAACGGACCGCGACGTCCTGGGCTGGCTCTGGGCGAGCGATGACCGGCTCGTCTACGCCCAGGACTCCGGCGGGGACGAGAAC
>CAZPZU010000116.1:0-6852 GCA_964591135.1 uncultured Gemmatimonadaceae bacterium
AGGTCGTTCGTGGGCTCGTCCAGCAGCATGACGTTGCCGCCGGACTTGAGGAGCTTGGCCAGGTGCAGCCGGTTGCGTTCGCCCCCGGACAGGACGCCGACCTTCTTCTGCTGGTCGGGCCCGCGGAAGGCGAACCACGACAGGTACGCGCGCGGGTTCACCTCGGCGCGCCCGAACGCGAGGACGTCCGCGCCGCCGGTCACCTCCTCGAAGACCGTCTTGTCCCCGTCGAGCGCCTCGCGCGACTGGTCGACGTAGGAGAGCTGCACGGTCTGGCCCACGGTGAGCGCCCCGGAGTCCGCCTCCTCCTCGCCAACGATCAGGCGGAAGAGCGTGGTCTTTCCGGCCCCGTTGCCTCCGATGATGCCGACGATCGCGCCGGGCGGGACATCGAAGGAGAGGCCGTCCATCAGGAGGTTGTCGCCGAACGCCTTGGTCACGCCGACGGCCCGTACGACGGTGTCGCCGAGTCGGGGGCCCTTGGGGATGAGGATCTCCGCCGAGCGCATCTGCTCACGCTCGTCCGCGCTCACCAGCTCCTCGTAGGCGGTGACGCGCGCCTTCCCCTTGGCGTGGCGGGCGCGCGGGGACATGTGGATCCACTCCAGCTCGCGCTCGAGCGTCTTCTGGCGCGCGCTCTCCTGCTTTTCCTCGACCCGCAGCCGCTCCCGCTTCTGCTCGAGCCACGACGAGTAGTTGCCCTTCCACGGGATGCCCTCGCCGCGGTCGAGCTCCAGGATCCACTCGGCCACGTTGTCCAGGAAGTAGCGGTCGTGCGTGATCGCCACGATGGTGCCAGGGAAGGCGCTCAGATGGTGCTCGAGCCACGCGACCGATTCGGCGTCCAGGTGGTTCGTGGGCTCGTCGAGCAGGAGCATGTCCGGCTGCTCGAGCAGCACGCGGCACAGCGCGACGCGGCGGCGCTCGCCACCCGACAGCGTGGTCACGTCGGCATCCCCGGGCGGGAGGCGGAGCGCGTCCATCGCGATCTCGAGCCGACGGTCCAGCTCCCAGGCGTTCGCCGCGTCGATCCGGTCCTGCAGCTTCGCCTGTTCCTCGAGGAGCGCGTTCATCTCCTCGTCGGTGGAGACTTCCCCGAACCTCAGGTTCACCTCCTCGAAGCGGCGGAGGAGGTCGCGCGTCTCCTGGACGGCGAGCTCGACGTTCCCCTTCACGTCCAGCGACGCGTCCAGCACGGGCTCCTGCGGGAGGTAGCCGATGCGCGTGCCCTTCGCCGCCCACGCCTCGCCCAGGAAGTCCGTGTCGATCCCCGCCATGATCCGCAGCAGCGAGCTCTTCCCCGAGCCGTTCGGGCCGACGACGCCGATCTTGGCGCTCGGATAGAAGGACAGGCTGATGCCCTTGAGGATCTCCCGCTTGGGCGGAACGATCTTCGACAGGCGGTACATGTGGTAGATGAACTGCGGTCCGCTCATGGCTGCCGTCGGCGAGGTGAAGCGTCCTGGAACCGTGGGCGGAGAATCTAACCAACGTCGGGGCGGGGCGGGGAGAAGCCGGGGCGGTGGCGCCGCGCGGACCGCCCTGGAACGCCCTTTGCACGGTTCATGGTCCTCCGGAGGAACCTCGAGGGCCTGGAAGGAGGGGACGACCCCGCCGTGACGCCACGCGACGAGCCCGAGGGGGGAAGGCGTAGCCGCCTCGCCCTCCTCTCGTTGGGCGCACTGGGCGTCGTCTATGGGGACATCGGGACGAGCCCCCTCTACGCCCTCCGCGAGAGCTTCCGCCGGGGATACGGCCTCGCGGTCGACCCCACGAACATCCTCGGCGTCCTGTCGCTGATCTTCTGGGCGCTCGTGATGGTCGTGTCCGTCAAGTACCTCGTCTTCGTGTTGCGCGCGGACAACGACGGGGAGGGCGGCATCCTCGCGCTGACCGCCCTCGTGGCGCCCCTGCGCGACGAGGAGGTCGGGTCCAGGAAGGTCCTGATCCTCCTCGGGCTCTTCGGGGCGGCCCTCCTGTACGGGGACGGCATGATCACCCCTGCCATCAGCGTGCTGTCGGCCGTGGAAGGGATCGGCTTCGTGGCCCCGGGCCTGCACGAATGGGTCCTGCCCGTGACGGTGGTGATCATGGTCGGGCTCTTCGTGTTCCAGAAGCGGGGCACCGGCGGGGTGGGCAACGTCTTCGGCCCCGTCATGGCGACCTGGTTCCTGGTTCTGGCGATCCTCGGCGTGGCGCAGATCGTCCAGGAGCCGTCCGTCCTCCGGGCGCTCGACCCCCGTCACGCGGCGGCCTACTTCGGGCGCAACGGCGTGCGCGGCATGCTCGTGCTGGGGAGCGTCTTCCTGGTGGTCACGGGAGGGGAAGCCCTGTACGCGGACCTCGGTCACTTCGGGACGCGACCCATTCGGATCATGTGGTTCGCCTGGGTGCTCCCTGCGCTGGTGCTCAACTACTTCGGGCAGGGGGCGCTCCTGATGCGTGACCCCGCCGCGGTGGTCGGTCCGTTCTACCGGATGGCGCCGGGATGGGCGACGATCCCCCTCGTGCTCCTCGCCACCGCGGCGACGATCATCGCCTCCCAGGCCGTCATCTCCGGGTCCTTCTCGCTGGCCATGCAATCGATGCAGCTCGGCTACAGCCCGCGGCTCTACGTCCAGCACACGTCCGCGGAGGAGATCGGGCAGGTCTTCATCCCGGAGATCAACTGGGCGTTGATGGTCGCGTGCGTGGCCCTCGTCGTCGGGTTCGGGAGCTCGAGCGCGCTCGCGGGTGCCTATGGAGTCGCCGTGACGACCACCATGGTCATCACCACCTTCCTCTTCTACGCGGTGGCACGACGGGTCTGGAAGTGGCCTTTCGCCGTGGCCGCCGGGATCACCGCAGTGTTCCTGGTGGTCGACGTCGCGTTCTGGATCGCCAACCTCGTGAAGATCCCCAACGGCGGGTGGTTTCCCATCGCCGTGGCGGGCGCGGTCTTCCTGACGATGACGACGTGGCACAGGGGGCGCGCGATCGTCTCCGGGCGCCTGCTCGAGGGTGAGGTGCCGGTGGGTGAGTTCATCGCGTCGCTACAGGACGATCCGCCGCGGCGCGTGCCGGGAACCGGTGTCTTCCTGACGCTCAACCCCGGAGGCACCCCCCGCTCCCTCCAGCACAACCTCAAGCACAATCAGGTGCTGCACGAGCGGGTCGTCCTGCTCACCGTCCAGACCGAGGACGTTCCCCACGTTCCCTACCGGGAGCGTGCCACGGTGGTCGAGCGGACGATGGGTTTCTACAACGTGCTCCTCCACTACGGCTTCATGGACCGGGTCGACGTGCCGGCCTCCCTCGCCGTGCTGCGGGACGGCGACGGTCTGCGGATGGACCCGGAGTCGACGACCTACTTCCTGGGCCGCCAGCGCCTCGTGCCCACCCGGCAGGTGCCCGGCATGTGGCTCTGGAGGGAGAGGCTGTTCGCCTTCCTCACCAGGAACGCGAGGGACGCGGCGTCGTTTTTCAACCTTCCGCCCGACCGCGTGGTGGAGATCGGTGTGCGCGTGGAGATGTGACGTCCGCCGGGGCGTCCTTGGCGGGCCGCCCGACCGCACCCTGCTTTGAGCCGTCGGTCGTCGGGCTTATCCTATCGACGGCATCGGGGAATGCCGCATCCTGCCCGGATCGCGCGGGAATCCTCCGATCGGGCCTACGATGGGAGCGGGCATCTGAAAGCAGGAGAACGGGGACCGGGAGCATCCACCTCCTACTGGGGGGGAGGCGGCACCCCGAACGACTACCTGTGGCGCACCAAGCGGAGCGGGACCTCGCAGCTGCGGAGGCTCCTGACTCCGTCACGCCTGCTCGTGCTGTCCTTCCTGGGGCTCATCCTCATGGGGACGCTCGGGCTGATGCTCCTCCCCGGCCTCTATACGGGAGAGCCCCTCGGGTGGCTCGACGCGCTCTTCACGGCCACCAGCGCGGTGTGCGTGACCGGGCTGATCGTGGTGGACACGGCGACCTACTTCACCGCGGCCGGACAGGCGTGGATCCTGCTCCTGATCCAGCTCGGCGGGCTGGGCATCCTCACGTTCACGACCCTCGTCATCCTCGCCCTGGGCCGCCGTCTCTCCCTGCATCACGAGGCCGTCACCGCCAGCGCCGTCGAGGTGGCTCCCGAGGTGGACTTCCGCCATCTGGTCCGGAACGTGGTGCGCTTCACCTTCGCCCTCGAGGCGGTGGGCGCGCTCGTCCTGTTCGTGTTCTGGCTGCCCCGCTTTCCGTGGTCCACGGCCGCATGGCACGCCGTGTTCCAGTCCGTGAGCGCGTTTTGCAACGCGGGCTTCTCCACGTTCTCCGACTCGCTGGTGGGCTTCGCGAGCTCGCCGGTCGCCCTGCTCACCATCGGCGGGCTCATCGTGCTGGGCGGGCTGGGCTTCCTCACCCTCGAGGAGCTGCACCTGAGGTGGAAGCGGCGCGGACAGGAGGCGCTGATGCGTCTCTCCCTGCACTCCCGCCTCGTGCTCGGCGTCACGGCGTTCCTGGTCGTGGGCGCCATGGTCCTCTACGCCGTATTGGAGTGGGAGAACACGCTGGGCGGGATGTCGGTCATCGACCGGCTCGTGAACGCGCTCTTCATGAGCATCACGGCCCGCACGGCGGGCTTCAACAGCGTCAACTACGGCGCGACGGCCGACAGCACGAACTTCGTCACGGTGCTGCTCATGTCCATCGGCGGCTCCCCCGGCTCGACGGCGGGCGGGCTCAAAACCACCACGTTCGCCGTGCTCGTGGTCGCCGCGGTGGCGCGCCTGCGTGGCCGCCAGGCGTCGAGCGTGTGGCACCGGACCATGCCGGGCGAGACGGTCCAGAGGGCCGTCGGGCTGTTCGTGATCGGCTTCGTGGTGGTGACGACCGGCATCCTCGTGTTGGCGGTCGTGGAGCTCCCGCCCCTGGGTACGGGCTCGTCCAGCGGCTTCCTCGGCTACATGTTCGAGGCGGTGAGCGCGTTCAACACCGTCGGTCTCTCCATGGGCGCCACGGGGAGTCTCACGGCGATGGGCAAATGGACGGTCATCCTGCTCATGTACATGGGTCGCGTCGGCCCGCTGACGATGGCCGCGGCCATCTCGATGCGCCGCGAGCTGGCGGGCGAAGAGTTCAGGTACGCGTACGAGGACGTGATCATCGGCTGAGAGGAGTCGCGCGGTGAAACGGTTCGTGATCGTCGGGCTGGGCAATTTCGGGGCGAGCGTCGCCGAGACGCTGCACTCCATCGGGCACGACGTGGCGGCCCTCGACCGCGACGCCGATCGTGTGGACCAGATGGCTCGGGTGGTGTCCCGGGCCGGCGTGGGCGACGGTACGGATGTACGCACGCTGCGGCGCATCGGGGCCGAGGATGCCGACGCGGCCGTGATCAGCACGGGGGACAACATTACGGCGAGCGCGCTCACCGCGCTGGTGCTGAGGGACCTCGGCATCGAGGAGCTCTACGTGAAGGTCGTGTCGCACGACCACGCCCGCCTCATCGAGAAGATCGGCGTCACGGAGACGATCTTCCCGGAGCGGGAATCAGGGATACGGCTGGGCAAGCGGATATCCAGCGCGTCGCTTCTGAACTATGTCCAGCTCGGACCGGACTTCGGGATCCAGGAGATGGCCGTTCCGGAGAACTGGGTGGGGTGCTCGCTCCGCGACCTGCAGCTTCCGCGCAAGCACGGCATCTCGGTGGTGGCCGTGCACGACGTGTTGATGGACCAGATCTATCCGGTACCCGATCCCGACGCCCTGCTCAAGGACTCCGACGCCCTCCTCGTGGCCGGCAGCGACAAGAGCCTGGCCAAGGCCGCCGCACTCCAGTAACGATGTAAGAGGACGTCGGAATGCTGGCGGTGACGGAGGACCCGGCAGGAATGATCGCTGATCCGCAGGAAATCCTCGAGCGTGGAACGAGCGCGAGCCGTGGGACCATCCTCGTCGTCGACGACGACGAGGCGGTCCTCAACGTCGCCTGCAAGGTGCTGCGCCGCGGGGGCTACGACGTCGTGCCCGCCACCGGGGGAGCGGATGCGCTCGAGGTCGCGGAAAGCTACCGGGGTCGCTTCGATCTCCTCCTGACCGATCTGGTCATGCCCGGCATGAGCGGACGGGAGCTGGCCGAGGAGGTCGGCGCTCGCTTCCCCGACATCCAGGTCGTGTTCATGTCCGCATACACGGACGACGAGATCGTCCTCGACGGGCTGAAGACCTCGGAGGTGAGCTTCATCCCCAAGCCCTTCACCGTCGCAGGCCTCCGGGAGAAGGTGCGCCGGGTCATCGCCGGCGAGGACTGACGCGCGCGGAGCCGCGATACCTCCCGACCGGAGCCCGCGCTCAACGACCTCCGCCCGGTCCCCGTCCTCCCGCCAGCTTCCGGTAGTACTCCTCGACCAGCTTCCGGTAGGCGTCCGGCACGTCGTCGGATCCGCTCAGCGCGGCGCGGCGCTCCCCGGCGCCCTCGACCTCCCGCCGCAGACCGAACTCGAGCCGCTTGAGCGACTCCAGGATCTGCTCCTGCAAGTCCGCCACCTGGGCGGGGTTGCCGTAGATCGGCTCCTGCTGGAGTCGGCGCATCGCCTGCAGCACCGCGTCGAGGTCGGAGGCATCGGCGCCCGCCGCGCTCAGGCGGTCGCGCAGGTCGCGGACCTGGCCCTCGCGCTGGGAGAACTCCCGCCGGAACTGCCGCACCTCCTCGTCGGACAGGCGGCGCGGGTCCCCCCTCGTGGCGCCTCCGCCGGAGAAGGGAGGAACCTGCCCACCGACGTCGGTCGGTCGGTCCGAGCCACCACCCGCCTGCTGTCCGCCGCGCTGGCCCTGCTGTCCCTGTTGGCCCTGCTGCTGCCCGGGCTGGCCTTGTTGGCCCTGCTGTTG
>CAZPZU010000116.1:6952-14108 GCA_964591135.1 uncultured Gemmatimonadaceae bacterium
GCTGTCCCTGTTGGCCCTGCTGCTGCCCGGGCTGGCCTTGTTGGCCCTGCTGTTGCCCGGGTTGGCCCTGCTGCCCCTGCTGTTGGCCGGGTTGGCCCTGCTGTTGCCCGGGTTGGCCTTGCTGGCCCTCCTGCTGGCCGGGTTGGCCCTGCTGCCCCTCCTGGCCCTGCTGCTCGCCGGGCTGGCCGGTCGGCTCGCGCAGGCGCCGATCCATCGCCTCCATCCCACGCACGAGGTTGCGCGCGTCGTCGAGCGCCTGCTTCATCGGATCCGCCTGGCGCTCCCCGGCCGCGTCGGCGGCGTCGGCCAGGCGGTCCCTCAGCGCCTGCAGGTCGGCCTCGATGTTCAGCTCCAGGGTCGTCGCCTGGTCCTTGTCCCACTGCTCGATGGTGCCCTTCGAGAACTGGAGCTTCTCCTTCAGCTTGGACTCGCGGATCTGTTCGGCGGCCTGCTTCAGCTTCCCCGCCGCGTCCGGCTGCTCGCCGCGTGCCACCGACGATGCCCGGTCCAGGTCGCGTTCGATTCCCTGGACTGCGTCGGTCATCTCGTCCTTGCGCTCCTGGAGGCGGTCGATCTCGTCCGCGCGGTCCTGGCCCCCCTCGGAGAGGTTCCGTACGTCGCTCGTGACGTCCCGCTGCTGGCGGGCCAGGTTGTCGACCCGGCGCATCGCCTCTTCGGCATCCCGCCGGGCCCTGTCCTGCTGGGCCTGCTCCAGCCGTCGCCGTGCCTCCTCGAGCCGGTCGAGGGCGGTCGCGGCCTCGGACGAGCCGGCGTTGCCCGAGCGTGCGGCCGAGCGGCGCATGGCGTCGGCGGCTTCCTGCAGGTTACGCGCTGTCTCCTCGAGCTGCGCGTCGTTCGACTCCCGGGCGAGACGGCGCAGCTCGCGCGCGGCCTCCTCGGTCTGCTCGGCCAGGTCGCGCTGGCTGTCGGAGCCGCCCTGGCCGCCGGACTGGCCGGCCTGCGCGCGCCGCCGCTGGCGCTCGGCTTCCTGCTGCTGGCGGCGCGCCAGCTCCTTCAGCTTCTCGAGCGTCTCGTCGACCTGGTCGTCGGTGGTCTGCTGCTGGCCGCGGCGGACCGTCTCGTACTGGTTCTTCAGCTTGTCCAGCTCGAGCTCGAACAGATCCGCCAGCTCGTCGGCGGCGGGCGTCTGGCCGCCGCCGCCCCCGCCGCCCATGGACTGCTGCTGCTGGACGACATAGCGCTCGTAGGTCTCCTCGGCCTGCTGGAGGTAGCGCAGGGCGGTCTGCTCGTGCGGGAGCGCGTCGCGCAGCTGCTCGTCGTCGAGCTGCGCCTTCGCCCGGTCCATCGCCTCGGTGGCGAGGGGCAGCACGGCGGAAACGTCGTGGAAGGCCGGGTCGGTCTCCGTGATCCCGCGGTTGCCCATGCGCTCCAGGAGCGTCGCGACCTGCTCCTTCAGACGCTCCTGGGAGAGGGCCACGCTCACCACGTTCTCGCTGAACTCCGTCGCGCCGTACGTGCTCTTCTGACGCACGAGGTTGAACGTGGCCGCGATGATCTGCCGCTGCATCTCGGAGAGCGCGGTCTGCGCGTTCTGCTGCTGGCCGCTCCCCGGCATGCCCCCCTGCGACTCGCCCTGCCGGTACGTACGCTCGAAGGGACGGATGCTGAGGAAGTAGATGTCGCTGGTCACCGGCTCGGCGGTACCGCCGGCGCGGTTGTCGCGCACGAGGCCGTAGTACGACACGAGGTCGCCGGGCTCGAGCGGCCACTCCTCCAGGAACATGGTGTAGCCGGCCGACACCTGGGGCAGCGGCGGGCCGCTCCCCTGGAAGATCGGCACGGTGTCCTCGGGCCCGCCGTTCACGGAGTAGACCAGGCGGACGTCGCCGACGCCGTAGTCGTCGTCGGCGCGGACCTCCAGATAGACCTCTTCGATCGGCGAGGCCGGGGTGTCGCGACCGGGCTTCGTGAAGCGGATGGAGGGCTCCTGGTCGGCGAGCACGTCGATCGTGTACTCGGGCGAGGCGGCGACCATCTCGCCGTTGTCCCGGGCGAGCTCGACGGAGTAGAAGCCCTTCTCGGTGACCGTGAAGGAGCCCACCATCGTGCCATCGCCCTCGGCCGTGAGCTCGGCCGCGTCGTCGCCGCCCAGCACCAGGCGCCCGCCGGGCGCGGGGAGGGTGGGCGTGACGCGGACCTCCACCACGGTCCCGGGGAGCGCGGCCACGTCGCCTCCGTCCTCCACGGTGCGTGGGGCCAGCCCGGTGTACGCGGGGAAGCGGTACGTGAGGTCGAGCTGATCGACGTAGGGGAGGTCGGCCACGTCGATGGCGTAGGTGGGCGACCGTACACCGGTCGACTCCACGAAGTACTCCGTGTGGTCGGACACGCCGATGAGGAGGGCCTCGAAGCCGCCCGCGTCACCGGGCAGCATGCTGAGCCGCTGGAACGTCGCGTCCGGGCCGGTGCGCGTGAACACCGACGCCTCGCTGGCGTCGAAGCCCCTCAGCTTCGCCGTCACCATCTGGTCGGTGCCGCGCGCGATGGTCACGTCGCCCGGCGTGACCCCGATGGCGTACGGGTTCACGGAGGCCGCGTCGCGGGTCGGACGGAGAAGCGCGCCGAGGCCGTTGTGCAGGTGTGCCGGGCCGAGCATGAGCAGCGCGACCGTGGCGACCGCCACGGCGGTGAGCGCGCCGCCGAAGCGGTACAACCCCCGTTGCTCCACGCGCCGCCCGTCGTCCACCCGCCGTGCCTCGTCCAGCGCCGTGCGCACCAGGCGCTCCAGGAGGGCCTCGGACGCGCCGGTGGAGGGATCCGCCTCGATGGCGCTCACCACGGCGTGGTCCAGCGAGGGCTCGTGCTCCTCGAGGTAGAGCGCCACCTGGCGGTTCCCCACGCGGCGCAGCAGCGGTCGCACGAGGAAGGCCGCCAGCGACCCGACGAGCGTGCCCCAGGTGAGGACCCGCAGCCAGAGGACGGCCTCGGGCGCGAAGCGCAGACGCTCGAGCGCCGCGGCGGAGAGGAAGAGCACGGCCACCGTTGCCGCGGCCGTGATGGCGAGTCCGCGCAGCGCGACGCGCATGCGCCAGCGGCGGCGCACCCGGGCCACGAGCCGAACGACTTCCTCGTGTCTCTGCACTGTGCTCATGCGACCTCTCCCGTCCCGTCCTCCAACCTATGCCTCGCACCTGTGCACGACCACGACGACGTCGCCACCCGGTGCGTTCCTCTTAACCGATGGCCATCCCCGGGGTCCGCGACCGCCTGCTGGAGAGCCAGTTGGACACGCCGGTTTCCGCGAGCAGCAGCAGGAAGCCGGCCAACAGCAGGTAGCGCCACAGCGACTGGCGACGCTCCAGATCCTCGCGGGCCAGCGCGGCCGCCTCGAACGTCGGACCGGCCGCGGGGCCCGCCTCGGGCCCGGTGAGCTGGGCGACCATCTCCTCCGGGTCCATCCGTGCGAGCGACGACTCCGCCAGGTCGACGTTCACCGCCACCGTGAACGGCCGCTCGGGCTCCGACCCCGGGGGCCGGATCACGTAGAACCCACGCTCCTCGAGGGGGAGGTAACGGGGCCCGGTCGCCGCCGGGAGCGGGATCGTCGAGCCGGAGGGCGTGAGGGCGACCTGATCGGCGTCCTCCGCGAAGTCGGCGGCTTCCGCGGACGCGAGACCGGCCGCCTCCAACGCCTCGGGGTCGGCAAGGTCCACGACCTGTCCCGCGGTGAACCATGGGAGGGCCTCGGCGCGACCGCTGAGGTGCTCCACCAGCCGGTGCACGAAGGGGAGGAAGACGGGCTGGAGCGCGAGGTCGTTCCAGAACGCATCCAGCGTCGACGTCCAGACGACGACCCGGCCTTCGCCCCGCCGGCTCTCCGCCATGGCGACCGATGCGTCGTCGAAGCGTGCGAGGATGCTCGCGGAATCCGACGCCGAGAACGCCCGCGCCCGGAAGAAGCGGGCCCCGCTGAAGTCGCCGCTGCGGGGACCGGCGAAGATCTCGAAGACCTCGTGACCGTACTCGAGGAAGCCGAGCCGGCCGCCCCGCCCCTCCTCGCGGTCCTCGACCGGGCCGAGCGCGCCCGGAAGGACGTCGGCCGCGGATGCAGGCCAGCTCGCGGCCTCCCCGGCGACGACGAGGAGCCCGCCTCCGCCCTCGACGAAGTGGCGCAGGATCTCCGCCGACGCGCCGTCCGTGCGCACGTCGTTCAGGACCGCCACCTGGATTCCCTGGAGGTCCGCGGGGCGCACGCCGTCGCCGCGGCGGACGCGCACCGCGAAGCGTCCTTCGTCGGAGGTTCCGAGCGCGCGCTCGAGGTAGAGGCTCGCGTCCCGCCGCGCCCGGCCGCCGTCGACCACCAGCACGGGGATCGACCGGCCAGGGGACAACACGAAGTAGCGGGCGTCGTCGCCATCCAGGTCGTCGGCGGGCACGCGCACCGTGCCGCGCGTGTGGGGAAGGGACAGCGTGAACGGCGGGAACGTCGCCACGGCGGCGCCGTCGGGGTCCACGCGGACCGAGCGCTGCTGAATCTCCTGTCCGTCCAGCTCCAGGGTCACCGGCACCTCGCGTGTGGCCGCCCCACCCTGGCGGGCGATGCGCACCGTGGGCGTTACGCGCTCGCGGCCACCGACGGCCTGGCGCACCAGCGAGACCCCGGCCACCTGCACGTTGTCGGACACGTCCTCCTGCACCGCCACCGGGGTGACGACCGTTCCGGCCGGGAGATGCACGCCCTCGTCGCCCGTCCAACCGCTGCGCTGGAAGTCGGAGATGAGCACGACCTCGCCCCGGGGAAGCTCGGACTCCTCCAGGATCGTCTGGGCCACCTTGAGCGCCGGACCGTATCGCGTCGTGCCGGAGCCCACCACCGCGGTGTCGACGGCCGCGTTCAGCCGACCCGGATCGGACGTCGAGCGTGCCGCCACCCTCGCGCCCTGCGAGAAAAGCACGACGCTCGCCCGGTCCAGCGGACCGAGGGACGCGAAGACCTGCCTGGCTGCGCGCACCGCGGCCTCCCAGGCATTGCCCACGTCCATGCTGTACGACTGGTCCAGGAGGACGACGACTTCGCGCGGCCCGCCGGGACCGGCCGCGCCCAGCTCCGTGTCGGCGACGAACGGCCGCGCGAAGGCCACGGCGAGCACGGCGAGCGCCAGCGCGCGCAGCGCCAGGAGCAGCCAGTTCTGGATGCGGCGGCGGCGCTGCTCCTGGAAGGGGATCTTCTCCAGGAACATCAGCGAGGGGAACGCGACCACGTTGCGCCGCTGCCGGCGCGTGAGGTGCACGATGATCGGGATCGCGATCCCGGCCAGCCCCAGGAGGAAGAGGGGAACGAGGAACGTCAAGCTCATCGGACGCGGCTCAGGCGCTCGCGCGCGGACAGGTAACGGAAGAGCGCCAGGTCCAGCGGCTTGGAGGTATCCAGGAGCTGGTAGTCGACGCCGCTTGCGGTGAAGCGGTCCTCCAGCTCGTGCAGATGGGCGCGCAGCAGCGCCAGGTACTCTTCACGGAGCTTCGCCGGGATGACCGGGATCTGCTCGCCGCTCTCCATGTCCTCGAAGCCGGAGGCGTCCTGGAAAGGGAACTCCAGCTCCGCGGGGTCGAGCACGTGGAAGACGATCACGTCGTGCCCCCGCGAGCGCAGCGGCACGACCGCCTCCATGACCGCGTCGGGCTCCTCGTAGAAGTCGGAGATCAGGACCACGATGCCCTTCCGGCTCAGGCGCTCCGTGATCGTCATGAGGGGCGGGCGCAACGCGCCCTCGCGTGCGGCCTCGGCCCGGTCCAGGACGTGCAGCACGGTGTCCATGTGCTTCATCGACGGCGGCACGTACTCCACGATGTCGTGATCGAACGTGACCAGCCCCACCCGGTCTCGCTGCCGGTTCGAGAAGAAGAGCAAAGCAGCCGCCAGGAAGCGCCCGTAGTCGAGCTTCGACACGTCGTGGCTGCCGTAGCTCATCGAGCGGGAGACGTCCAGCAGCACCACGAAATTCGCGTTGGTCTCGGCCTCGAACAGCTTGATGTAGTGGCGGTCCGTCCGCCCGTAGAGGCTCCAGTCGATACGCCGGATGTCGTCGCCCGGCATGTACGGGCGGTGCTCGGCGAAGTCGAGGCTGAAGCCGAGGTAGGGCGACCGGTGCAGTCCGCTCAGGAAGCCGTCCACGACCGTGCGCGCCAGGAGCTCGAGGTTGTCGATCCGGGCGAGGACCGCGGGATCGAGGAAACGGGCTCCCGAGCGGGATCCGCGGGCGCGAGCGGGCGTGGCCACGGTCTACATCCCCGAACGGGGAACGGGGACCGCGTCGAGGAGGAGGTCGACCATCTCGCTGGCCGTGTGCCCCTCCGATTCAGCGTGGAAGTTCGTGAGCACGCGGTGGCGCATGACCGGCTGGGCCAGCGACCGGATGTCGTCGAACGTGACGTGGTCCCGTCCGCGCGTGACCGCCCGCGCCTTGGCGCCGAGCACGAGGTACTGGGCCGCGCGCACGGAGGTGCCGTAGGCGATCCACTTCTTCACGAAGTCCGGGGCGCCGTCCCCGGGGCGGCTCGCGCGCACGAGATCCACCGTGTACTGCAGCACCTCCTCGGACACGGGCACGCGGCGCACCAGCTTCTGGAAGGCAACCAGGTCCGGGCCGGTCACGGCGTGGCTGAACACCGGATCGAGAATGCCGGTGGTGGAGCGCACGACGTCCATCTCCTCGTCCTTGGACAGGTGTTCGATCATGATCTCGAACATGAACCGGTCGAGCTGCGCCTCGGGGAGCGGGTACGTTCCCTCGAGCTCGATGGGGTTCTGTGTGGCGAAGACGTAGAAGGGCTCTTCGAGCACGTACGTGCGACCCTGCACGGTGACCCGGTGCTCCTGCATCGCCTCGAGGAGCGCCGCCTGCGTCTTGGGCGGCGTACGGTTGATCTCGTCGGCGAGCACGATGTTGCTGAACACCGGCCCCGGCGCGAACACCATCTCGCGCCGCCCGGTGTCGGGGTCCTCCTGGATGATGTCCGTTCCCGTGATGTCCGACGGCATCAGGTCCGGCGTGAACTGGATGCGGCTGAAGCGCAGGTCGAGCACCTGTGCGACCGTGTGGATGAGCAGCGTCTTGGCCAGGCCCGGCACGCCCATCAGCAGGCTGTTGCCCCCGACGAACAGCGTGAGCAGCATCTGCTCGATGACCTCGTCCTG
>CAZPZU010000117.1:0-14097 GCA_964591135.1 uncultured Gemmatimonadaceae bacterium
GCGTGGAAACAGTCCTTATCACCGGAGCGTCGTAAATATCTCGCTCCAACACCACCAGTAGTCGGGGTGCGACTGCCTTGATCTCTGTCGCTCTGGGCAACGTCACGCTGCCCATTGGGACCCCGTCCGTATCGATCACAAGCCACAGGGCCGTGGTATCGAGAGGGCGTGGATATTGTCTCAACAACAGAGGCCCGTCTGCTCCGGAGACCGCCAGATCAAAGGCGGGCAACGTATCGTAGCTGGGCACCTCGCGGATCGCCTTTCGCTCCGCCTCCGCCATGATGACCATCACGTCTGGTAGGCCAGCTGGCACATCCTTCGGCAGGGCACCGAACTCTCGCACTCGCACCTCGCCGATCCGCCTTTCTCTCTCGGCTTCGATTTCCTGTGCGGATGCCAGCCGCCCCCAACCTCCCAGGTTCAGTTGGCCCAATGTCTCTCCGTCTGACCCGTACCGGGTGAAAGCGATCGCTCTCGTCGAGCCCACCCACACCTCGTCACCGACGACCACGGACATCAAGTTACGGCCGAAGATCAGATCTTCCTGTCCCCATGACCGATCACGATTCCTGAACCACTTTGGCTCGTCCACCAACACGGCCAGCGTATCCGTGAACTGACCGGTGCTCGAGTACACATAGAGACGCACGGTGTCCTGCCGCATGCCTTCAGGCACGTCTCGCATTCCCATGGTGTTTCGCCCATCACGCAGAACGAACTCACCGTCCGGGAGAAAGCCCACGAATTCAGGCAGCAACGCCTGCACTGGATCCAGGTCGGCCCGGTGGGTCTCCACGAGTTCCAAATCACTTTCGAACGTCGTTGCACGGGACTGCTGGACATCCCAGACGTGCAGTCGGCCATCACGCGATACACTCATTTGCCGGATTGCCCGAAACTCGCCTGGCCCCCGCCTCGTCCGCCCGTCGTCCCCAGCAGCTCCCCATCCAGGCTGAACAGAAGGATCTCCTGGCTAGTGCCGTCTGCCACCGCAATCGCATCATGCTCGGCAAGCACGGCGATCGAGTTGACCTTCCCTAGAGCGTCAGGCCCCTCTGTTTCGAACCCACCCAGAACCGTGCGCTCAACCACACGCATGTGCGGAAGAGCCTCGATCTCGAAGACCCCACCGCTCTCGCTCGGCCCTGAGCCACAGGCCTGCCCGCACCCCACCAGGACCAATACGTAGAGTACCAGCCGCACTCTCACTTTATGGTCCTCTACCGATTGCCATCACCGGTACTCCTATGCATGGCGAATGTCCAATAACGTTGATTCGCCGTTATCCCGGGTTCGCTAGGTCCACTCCTCGCCGGGGATCTGCGAATGGGTTCGGGATGGACGCGTTTGATTGTCGGTTTGCCTGGCCGGATGGCCCAGCGAGACCACGCGCGCGGTGCCCGGGGGGGAGGGGCGGTGGAGCGCGGTGGGGTCGGTGGGGGCCGACCGTGGGGCGCGACCGTGGCCGCACCTCGGCCGCAAAGTAGGACGATGGTGCGTCGAGGGCCAGATCGGTTCGGGCCCGGCCGGGCGCGGGACCCGGGTCCGGACACGACGACCGGCGGAGGCCGCCCTACTTCTCCTCCCCCGGCCCCGGTGGCTCGTCGAAGGGACTACGGATGCGCGCGATGTGCCTGCGCGACACGTGCGTGTAGATCTCCGTGGTACTCACGTTCGCGTGGCCCAGCAGCTCCTGGATGAAGCGGATGTCGGTGCCCGCCTCTATGAGGTGGGTCGCGAAGCTGTGGCGGAGGACGTGGGGCGTCACGTGCTTGGAGATGCCGGCGCGCCGGCGGGCGCGGGCCGCCGCCACCTGGACGCCGCGGGCGTTCAAGTGCCGCCCGGGCCGGCCGCCGGGAAAGAGCCACTTGCCGGGATCGGCGCCCTCCAGGTAGGCGTCGATAAGGCGCAGCGCCCCGTCGGACAGGAGGGTGTACCGGTCCTTCCGGCCCTTCCCCATGCGGACGCGGATGAGGCCTCGCCCCCGATCGAGATCCTCGGGGCGGAGGCGGACCACTTCGCCCACGCGCAGGCCCGCGGAGTAGGCGGTGGCCAGGATGGCCCGGTGCTTGGGGTAGCGGACGGCGTCCAGAAAGCGCCGCAGCTCCTCGCGGCTGAGCACCGTCGGCAGGTGCCGTTCCCGCCGGGGCCGCTCCAGGGGCAGGTCGTCCACGCTGCTGCCCAGCACGGTGGAGCAGAAGAGCCGGAGCGCGGCGACGAGCTGGATGTGGTACGAGCGGGACACGCGTCCACCGTCGAGCTTGCCGAGGATGTGACGCCGGAGGCTCGCCGACAGGCCCTCCTCCTCCCGCAGATCCGGGAGGAAGCGGCGCGCGTGCCCGAGGTAGACCTTCCGCGTGCGGGGGCTGTATCCGCGCAGGCGCATCTCCTCCTCGAAGCGGCGCAGGAGGTCGGCGGCGGGGGCGGGCCAGCCAGCGGACGCGCCGGGGGCGGCGCGGTCCCCTACCACCCCCACTCCCAGCACCCGCAGGAGCGCCTCGCGGGCGGGCGGCGTGTCCGCCACACGCCACGCGCGGAGGCCGGGGTCCCATCGTCGCCCGGGCACGCTACGCATACGGGCCACGAGATCGGGATCGTACGGGAAGCGGACGTGGATCTCCCCGTCGGCCAGCGCCACGTGGACTTCCCCGGCACCCCGGATCGATGGGGTGGGATGGTCGGGCGTCGTCATGCGCCAACCGTGACTCCCTCGGCCGGGCGGTGCCATGGCGGAAGAAGCCCGACCGACGGATCGGGGCCGGGCGCTCCGCGAGAGAGATGGGGGCCTCGGGCGGGGGCGGGCGATGCCGCGATGGAAGCACCGAGCCGCGGATGGTAGCCGCCGCGGGCCGGCTCAATGCCGCACGATCAGCAACGTCAGCAGCAGGCCGCCGCTGACGACCAGCTTCCACCAGGCGACCTTCTTCCCCTCGCCCCGCACGGGGGGCCGGGTCCAGATCAGAATGGCCGCGCATGCGCTCCCGGAAGCATACTGGGCCGGGATCGCGGCGTTGGAATAGACCTCGATGCCCTCGATGTCCTCGGGCGTGACGGCCATGTCGATGGAGACGCTCGAGTGCATGGCCACGCCGTCCACGAACACCAAGGGCCGGCACATGCCCCGAACGGAGAGCGACGCCTCACCCTGGCGACCGTACTGGACGCGCACCCCACCCAGGGAATGGAGCAGCTCGGACGTCCGGCTCATCCGACGCCGCTCGATCTGCTCCCGGGTGATGAAGGTCCCGCTCCCTGTGGCGCGTCGGTTCTCGAAGTCGCGCATGTAGTAGGCGACGGTCCGGGGGACCCTGACCACCAGAGGCTCGAGGTCGATGGCCTCGGATGCCAGGTGGATGGCGAACACCTCGTCCTCTCCCTCGCTGAGCGTCACGCTGTCGCGTACGGTCCGGTAGCCCAGGACCTCGACGCGCAGGCCGTAGGTGCCCGGAGCGGTGGGAGACAGAACGAACTCGCCTTTCGAATCGGACACCGTTGCGGCGAGCGGCGCCGACGTGGCCGGGTCGAGGAGGACGACGCGGGCCGCGGAGACCGGCTCCCCGGTCTGCAGATCCAGCACGGTGCCCATGACCCGGGACGTGGGCTGGGTCGCGCCAGGGGCCACCTGTCCCGAGGCCGTGGACGGACAGGAGAGGCAAAGCGCGACGCCCGCCACCACCACCGGCACGGTGAGGCGTCGTCCGCCGCGGACCCAATCCAGCCTGCTGCTTCGCATTCCCGGCCTCGGGCCGTGCCCCGTGGTCCCGGCAAGCGCGCCGGGGGCAAGCGTCGCCCACCACAAGGTACGAGGGGGGAACCAGGCGGTGACAGGAGTACCACAGCCGGAGAGGTATGGCTCACCACGAGGAGCTGGGGACAGAGGAAGCGGCCCGTCCCGCCATGCCGCCCCGTCCAGGAACGACCCTTGAGGGGGCGGTACGGCCCCCGGGGGGCGCCATGATCTCGGGGGCCGCAATGCGGATCAGCTCGAGGGCCCTCTCCGTCGCCTCGTGGTTCTCACGGTCGATCTCGTACGGATCCTCCGAAGCGTGAGCGGCCCAGCGCCTGCAGGCGTCGGGCCGCTGGTCACGATCGATGCGGCGTGCCCGCGCGCTACCCCCTCAGCCACACTCCGAGTAGCCGCAGATGTGGCACTTCATGCACCCCTCCTCGTAGGCCATCTGACCGCCGCCGCACTCCGGGCAGGCGCCGATGAAGCTCTCCTGCTGGGCGCGGTGGTAGGTGGAGGAGGCCTGCACCTGCGTGCCCGCGCCCTGCGGCTCGCGCAGCGAGAGGGGGAGCGCCTCCTGCACGCCTTCCTTCTCCTCGAGGTAGCGCTCGATGGCCTGGCCCACGGCGTCCGGCACGGACAGGACCTTGTTGGGTCCCAGGCCCACGGCGCGGTCGCAGGAGATCCCCCGCAGCTGGTCCTTGACGCGCGAGATCGGGATGCCGGAGCGCAGCGCGAGCGACAACAGACGGCCGATGGCCTCCGCGTCGGCCATGGCGGCGCCGCCGGCCTTGCCGAGCGTGCAGAACACCTCGAAGGGACGACCGTGGTCGTCCTCGTTGATGGTCACGTACATGTCGCCGAGGGGCGACATCATCTTCATGGTGTAGCCGCGCAGCGCCTGCGGGCGCTGGCGCTTGTGGCGTGCCGCGCCAGCCGTCTGGTCTTGCTGCTGGAGCTCGCCCTTCAGCCGCTCGACCTCGATGCGCAGGTTATGTGCCTCCTCGCGGGCGTCGGCGAGCTTCTGCTCGAGCTCGGACACCCGTGAAGGGTCCTCGGCGGCACCGGCCTGGGCGGTCTTCCCGGTGGACAGCACCTGGCCCTGGCGCGAGCCGTCGCGGTAGACCGTGACGCCCTTGCAGCCGAGCTCGAAGGCGAGCTCGTAGATCTCCCGCACCTGCTCCTCGGTGGCTTCGTGCGGGAAGTTCGTCGTCTTGCTGATCGCCGAGTCGCAGTGCTCCTGGAAGGCGGCCTGCATCCTCACGTGCCACTCGGGCGTGATGTCGTGCGCCGTGCGGAAGACGCGCTGCACCTCTTCGGGCACCTCGGGGAAGTGGATGTGGCCCTCCGTGGCGATGCGCTCCATGAGCTCGTCGGAGTACCACCCCTCCTCCTGCGCCATGCGCACGAAGTCCGGGTTGACGTCCGGCATCAGGGAGCCCGCCTGGTTGCGCATGAACGCGACGGCGAACATGGGCTCGATGCCGCCGGAGCAGCCGGCGAAGATCGAGATCGTGCCGGTGGGCGCGACCGTGGTGAGGTTGCAGTTCCTGAGCGCGCGCTCCTGACGGATGCGCGTCCCGTCCTTCCGCGTCGCCGCCTTCCCCTCCGGCCCCCAGATCGAGCGTTCCCACGCGGTGAAGACACCGCGGGTCTCGGCGAGCTTCTCCGAGGCGACCCGCGCCTCGTCGTTCACGAACTGCATCACGCGGCGTCCCATCTCCACGCCCTCGGTGGAGTCGTAGGGGATGCCGAGACGCACGAGCATGTCCGCCCACCCCATCACGCCCAGGCCGATGCGACGGATGTTCTGGGCCAGCTCGTGGATCTGCTCGAGGGGATAGCGGTTCGCGTCGATGACGTTGTCGAGGAAGTGCGTCGACAGGTGGATGACCTGGCGTAGCCCCTCCCAATCCACGGCCCCGTCGGGGTCGTCACCCGGACGCGCGTCCGCTTTGACGAACTGGCCGAGGTTGATGCTGCCCAGGTTGCACACGTCGTAGGCCAGGAGGGGCTGCTCGCCGCAGGGGTTGGTCGCCTCGTAGCTCCCGAGGTGGGGCACCGGGTTGAACTCGTTGGCCCGGTCGATGAAGAACGTGCCGGGCTCACCGGTGAGCCACGCCCCGCGCACGATCGTGTCGAAGATGGCGCGCGCGTCCTCCCGTCCGACCACCTCGCCCGTCTTCGGGTTCTTCAGCTCGTAGGTCTCGCCCTGGCTCACCGCCTCCATGAACGCGTCGGTGATCGCCACGGAGATGTTGAAGTTGGTGACCTGCGTCGTGTCGTTCTTGCAGGTGATGAAGTGGCGGATGTCGGGGTGGTCGACACGCAGGATCCCCATGTTGGCGCCCCGGCGCGTGCCGCCCTGTTTCACGACCTCGGTGCTCGCGTCGTAGAGCTTCATGAACGAGACCGGCCCGGACGCCACGCCCATCGTCGAGCGCACCATGTCCCCTTCGGGCCGCAGACGGGAGAAGGAGAAGCCGGTGCCCCCACCGGACTGGTGGACCAGCGCCATCGCCTTGAGCGTGTCGTAGATGCCGCTCCGTCCGTTGGAGAGCGCGTCCTCGACCGGCAGCACGAAGCAGGCGGACAGCTGCCCGAGGGGCCGGCCCGCGTTCATGAGCGTGGGGGAGTTCGGCTCGAACTTCCCCTCGACCATGAGGTCGTAGAACTGACGGGCCACCTCGCCCACCGCGGCCTCCGACGCACCGTAGTCGGCGTCGACGTCGGCGATGGTCTTGGCCACCCGCCAGAACATCGTCTCGGCGTTCTCGACCGGCCTGCCCTCCGCGTCCTTCTTCAGGTAGCGCTTCGCCAGCACGATGCGCGCGTTCTCGGTGAGCTCGGCCGCCGGGACGTCGTCGGGAACGACGTCGTCGAAGATCGTGGGCTCGCGGGGCGGGCGGGGCTCGTGAACGCGCGGCATCGGCGGGGACTCCTGTGGACAAAGATGTTGAAATCGCGTGCAAATCAAGTTGAAAAGCGGCGGGAGAAAGCTCCCGCCGCACATCTTCCTGTGGAAAGCCCTGCGAAGGACCACCGAATGTGGGGGCGGGACCATATTAGACCCCCCGGATGTTGGGGTCAAGCGTGGAATTCGCCCTCGAATCGGACCCGCTCCGCAAGTCCCTGTGACACGGGGATCTCCGGATTTCCGCCCTTCTTGCTACACCGCCGGAGGCCGGAAGTTTCGGTCTATGTTCGGGTGGCTTGCGGGTTCAGAAGGGGAGACCGAGGCGGACGTAGAAGACCGCGCCGTCACCCTCGACCAGGGGGTAGGCGCCGCCCGCTCGGATGTCCAGCGAGGCCGCCCAGAAGGCCAGGAAGCCCGTGGTCACCTCCGCACCCACGGAGGCGAGCGTGGCCCTGCGGGGATTCTGGAACCCGTGGATGGCGAGCTCCGGCCCCCACGCGTTGCCGGCGTCGAAGAAGAGCGCGCCCACCATCCGGTCGAAGTTCAGCGGCCACGGCCCCAGCCCGCCGTTCAGGACGGCCAGCGGGAATCGGTACTCCCCGGAGGCCGACCAGGCGAAGCGTCCGAAGCGGGTGGCCTCGGGGTAGCCCCGCACCGGGAAAAGGAGCGTCTTGCCGCCGAAGAGCGCGAGGCCCGTCACGTCCTCCCTGCTCCCCGAAGCGCCTCCGACCTCGAAGTGGCCGGCGTCGGCCCCCGGCCCGCGCGCGGCGCCCCCGCTGGCGCGGAGCGCGAGGACGTGCGAGGCGTAGCCCGGCCCGCCGATCCCGTGGAAGGCGCGCAGCTGGCCGATGACTTCGTCGAGCGAGCCGTCGTCACCGGCGCTTCCGACCAGCGAGTCCGGGAGCTGGAGCTCCGACTTCGAGCGCAGGCGCACCAGGAGGTTGGTTCCCGCGGCGGCGCCCACCTGGTAGCCGAACGTGTGCGCGCTGGAGTAGGACAGCGTCAGGCGCACGTCGCCGAAGCGCCGCTCCGGCCGCGTGAGCAGGTACGCCGTGGACGGCGCCAGGAAGTTGTCGAGGAGCTCGCTGTGCTCCCACGACAGCCCCCCGCTCAGCGTAATCGACGTCGCGCGGCGCCAGCGGCTGCGCAGGAGGCTGACGCCGGCGCTCACCGTGCGCGCCCGCTGCAGGACGAAGAGCGTGTCCAGCGGCGCATCCGCGGCGGCCTGGCCGAGACGCACGCCGTCTTCGTCCCAGAACTGGCTCGCCGCGACGCCGAAGATCGGGTTGCCGAGCCCCAGGAAGTCGTAGGCCGCCCCCCAGTCCCACAGGCCCCCGTTCGTGCCGGTCGAGGCGCGGGCGAAGAGGTCGTAGTCGTGGCGTCCCACCAGGTCGTAGCCCGAGGTGTGGGCGCCCACCGTGGGACCGATGACCTCCCTCCCCGGCACGACCAGGTCGGTGGTCCGCACCGTCCCGGTGCGGATGGAGGAGCCGAATTGCGGCTCCCAGTACGTGGGCAGGAGCGTGGGGAAGGGGGAGTAGCCCTTCACGGGCCCCGCCTCCTGCGCCTCCTGCAGCGCGACGGGCCGCGCGGGAGCGTCGAAGCGCGCGATGGCGGGTGAGGCCGGCGGCCAGCCGGCGGGATCGAACACGGTGCGCTCCACGTCCCACCCGTCCGCATGGTATCCGCTGAAGTAGACCCAGTGCCCGCTCGGGTCGACCGACGGATACGAGGCCCCCGTGAGGACGTCCGTCACCCGCACCGGAGCGCCCACCGTCCCCTGCCCCGGGTCCACCGCCGCGGCCAGGATGTTGGGCACGCCGGAGCGGTCGGACGCCCACAGGACCCAGCGTCCGTCGGGGCTCCACGTCGGCGCGGTGTCCACCGCGCGGTCGTCGGTGAGCTGCAGCGCGAGCCGCCCGGTGGCGGCGTCGACGACCACGACGTCCATGTGCGCGCCCGGCGTCCAGCGGGCGACCGCGATCCACCGGCCGTCCGGCGACAGCGCCGGCAGGGCCCAGTGGACGTCCGCGGTCTCGGCGACGAGCGTCCGCACCTCGCCGCCGGGGAGATCTACCCGCACCAGGGCGTTGGTGCCGAGCGTGTCCTCGACGGCCACCGCCCAGCTCCCGTCGGCCGCCACCGACGGCTGCGACAGGCGCGCGCCGTTCGTGAGGCGACGCACCGAGCCGTCGGGCGCGGCGCGGTAGAGGTCGTCGTAGACGCGGTAGGGGTCCTGGAGCTCGAGCTGGGAGAAGACCAGCGACCCGTCGTCCGACCATCCGAAGGACGACACCCCGTTGGTGCGGGTGAGCTCCTCGCCGTCGGCGGCCTCGAGCCCGGTCACGTGGATCTGGGCGTCGGAGCGGCCGTCGGCCCGCGCGTATGCGAGCCGCGACCCGTCCGGCGACACGTGGGGATAGAGCGCCACGCGCGCGCCGTGGGTCAGGCGCTCCGGCTCCGGGGGCGTCGGGCGCGCCGCCCGGGCCGCGCGCATGGAGTCGACCTCCGCGTCCACCTGCGCCTTCCACAGGTCCCACTCGTCGGACAGCGGGTGGCCGAAGGCCTTCCTCCCCGCCGCGTCGAGGCGGTAAGGCACCCACTGCCCCGCCACCGCTTCGGCGAACCGGCCCATCGTCTCTTCACCGTACTTGTCCAGCAGGTGCTCGAAGAACAGCGACCCGAACGCGTAGGCCCGATTGCCCCCGGGCCAGATGGGGGAGTCCCCGGACGCCTCCCCGAGGCCGGGAAACCGTCCCTCGATATCCGCGGTGCGCACGATCATGTCGTGGTACGTGCCGTGGACGCGGCCCGCCTCCGAGAAGTACGACTCGTACCACGTCGCGAGGCCCTCTACCGTCCAGCGCGGCACGCCGGTGTTCGGGAAGAAGGGCCAGGGCGCCGGCATGCGCCCGAAGATCGCGCGCAGGAAGCGCCCCAGCGGGCCGGCACGGTCGAGATGGAAGACGTGGGCGAGCTCGTGCGTGATCACCAGCTCCATCCAGTCGTCGAAATACCCGAGCCCCGGGTCGTCCACCGGCGGCCGCGCCACGATCGTGATCCGGTTGGAGGGGCGGATCTGCGCGTAGCCGTTCGTGACGTCCGTGTGGTCGGTCAGGAGGATGTCGATCTTGCCGGAGGGAGGCTCGATGAAGGCTTCGGCGAGTTGGGCGTACGCCCGCTCCGCCCGCGCCCCGGCACGCCGCCCCAGGGCCTCCAGCTCCCGCGGGAACGTGATGCGGAAGTGCGCGGTCTCCAGCGTCGCCCAGTCCGCGTTCGGCGGGACCTGCGCCGCCACCGGCCCAGGCAGCACCAGCCCCCACGCCAGCGCCAGGAGCGCCGCGCCCACGGGGGGCGCCTGCTTGAAAAAGCCCACGCACCTCGCCACCCTTCGAACACACCGGCCTCGCACGGATCTCACGGACCATGTCCTCCAAGCAGAGCATCTGGTATCGCCTGGGTTACGCCCTCGAGCGGGCCCGCACGGCCCCGCCGGCCACCAAGCGCACGTTGGCCTCCCTCCGCAAGCGCGACGGCGGCAAGCCCGCGAAGTCGAAGAAGGCCGCGCCGGACCGGCGCGGCGGCACGGACGACCTGGTCGTGTCGGCCGCGGTGGTCGCCCTGGGGAAGGCACTCGAGACATGGCGACCGAGGAGCCGATCCGGCCTGGGGAGCCTGATCAGGGCGGGCGCGTCGGGCGCCGTCGCGGCCCTCGTCGTGGAGCTGCTCCGACCGCTGCTGCGCGGTGAGCCGGGCCTCTCCACCCTCGACGGCGAGACCGTGGACCGCCTGCTCACGGGCGCGGGCCAGGGACTCGTCTACGGCGCCGTGGTCGAGCCGCGCCTTCCCGGTCCGGCGCTCCTCAAGGGCACGCTGTACGGATCGGCCGAATACGCGGTCCACCCCATGGGGGGCCTCTACCGCGTGCTGGGCTCCCACGCGCCGCTGCGCCGCGTCCCCGGCCTGGGGAGTCTGCTCGGCGAGATGGATCCGCACGACCGCGTCTACCTGGAGCACGTCACCTTCGGCATCGCCCTCGCCCTCCTCTACGGTCCGGAGTCCAGCCCGCGCAGCAACGGGATGGTCGACGAGGAGGACGAATAGCGTGAGGAGGGCGCTCCCGCCACGTAGGACGGCGGGCACGCCTCGATCCGCACGCCGCCCTCCGGGGCGGTGACGCTCCCCGGCGCACGCGCGTCGGGCGGGAGGATGCCGAGGAGCTGCGTGCCTTCGCCGAAGCCGCGCACGGCGCAGAACGCCCCGGGGTCCTCGCGCACGGCGCCCACCACGTAGCGTCCGGCGAGCCCGTCCCACGCGTCCAGCAGCTCGTAGCGCGCCCCGACGGCGTCCGCGAGTGAGAGGTGCGCCGCGGTCCGCTGGTCGAAGGGGAACGTGCGCGAGGGCAATCCGCTGAGCACGAAGAAGATCCGCGGCTTGCGCGACAGGACCGCCGAGCCCGACGGGAGGTTGTCGCCCGCCCACCCCGCCGCGTCCACGAAGGCGCCCACCCGGGGGCCCCAGCACGCGAACGGGCCCTGGCGGCGCACCGTGGCCCGGCACGCCGCGGCCTCCTGCGTCGCCGAGCTCCACGCCTTCGCTTCGGGCAGGAGCACGACCGCCAGCGCCGCCAGGCCGGCCAGCGTGGGCACCACGGCACCCAGCCTGTCCGTGTTCTCCTTCAGGAAGCGCGCCCCGTACAGGAAGAGGAGCGGGTAGAGCGGCAGGGCGAAGCGGTCTCCGGACCACACGGTGGGCCACAGGAGGATCAGTCCCGCATAGAGGGGGAGGAACAGCTCCGCCGGCCCCACACGACGGCGCAGCGCCGCGATCCACCCGGCCAGGCCGAGGGCCACGAGGGCGACGCCCAGCGCCGCCCCCCCCCCCCCCCCCCCCCCGATCACGCCACCTGGCAGGTGGGTCCCGACATACGCGCCGAGGTTCGCGACCACGCGGCCCACCAGACCCCCGATGCCGACCCGACCGAGCGCCGGCTGGTAGGGGTCCACCAGCCAGAACTCCGACACGTACTCCCCCTGCCCCGCGCCGCGCGCCCTGAGAAGCCAGAGCGCCATGGGAATCCCCAGGGCCACCGCCGACGCGGCGAGAGAGCGCCAGCGCCGGCGCAGGGCGAGCCAGGCGACGAGCGCGACCACGAGCGGCAGGCCGGCCGAGCGGGTGAAGTAGGCGAGGCCGGTGGCCACCACCCCCGCGACCAGCCACCCGGCGTGGGCGCCCTCCTCGTCGGCGCGCTCCAGCGCCAGGAGCGCCATCAGCGTGAATGCGAGGAAGGTCGGGTCGGAGAGGATCCAGTGGCCGTAGTAGACCACCGACGAGGCCATCGCGGTGACCAGCGCCACGCCCAGCGCCCACACCGGGCCCACGCGCCGCTCGGCCCACAGCCAGGTCAGCCCCACGGCGGCCACGGTGGAGACGCCCGCCACCAGCTTGAGCGAGACCCAGGTGCGCGCCCCCAGCGCCATGAGGATCGCCAGCAGCGCCGGGAAGACCGGCGGATACTTGGTGTGGGGAAGCCCCGCGGGGTCGAAGAGCTCGGTGTAGGTCCCGTGCTTCAGGAGGGAGTATGCCAGCGTGACGTAGCCGGCGTTGTCGCCCCCGGTGTGCGGAGCCGGGTTGAACGTCGTGGCGACCACCGCCGCCGAGACCGCGACGGCGACGGCCAGGAGCGCCCAGCGCATCCCTCCCTTCACGCGCCCGCCCCGCCGTCTCCGACCAGGCGCGCGATCACGCCCCCGGCCTCGTCGAGGCGCCGGCGTGCCTCCTTCGCGTCGACGCCGAGGCGACCCATCACGAGCGCCGTCTTCACGTGCCCGCCGGCGGACTCGAGGAGCTCCGTCGCCGCCGGACGCTCCACGCCGAGCATCTCCATGAGGATGCGCTCGCCGCGGTCCTGCAGCTTCTGGCACGTCACCTGCAGGTCGACCATCAGGTTCCCGTACACCTTCCCCAGGCGGACCATGGCCCCCGTGGTGAGCGTGTTCAGCACGAGCTTGGTCGCCGTGCCGGCCTTCATGCGCGTCGAGCCCGTGATGACCTCCGGGCCCACCAGGGGCGCGATGACCACGTCGTGGGTCTCCACCAGCTCCCGGGTCGGGTACGTGCACAGGAGGAAGCCGGTCTTCGCGCCCAGCTCGCGCGCCCGGGCGAGGGCCCCGTGCACGTAGGGGGTCGTGCCGGAGGTGGCGATCCCCAGCACGAAGTCCCGCTCGTCCACCCCCTTCTCATCGATGGCCGCGGCACCGTCCTCGCGGTGGTCCTCCGCGCCCTCCTGCGCCCGCACGAGCGCGGCGTATCCGCCGGCAATGATCCCCTGGACCATCTCGGGATCCGTCCCGTAGGTGGGCGGCATCTCGGCGGCGTCGAGCACGCCGAGGCGGCCCGAGGTGCCGGCGCCGACGTAGATCAGCCGGCCACCGGCGCGGAACGCCGCCTCGACGAGCGCGAGCGCCCGCGCGATCGCCTGGCGCTCCTCGCCTACCGCCTCCGCGACCATGCGGTCCTCGGCGTTGACAAGGTCCACGATCTCCAGCTCGTTCAGCTGGTCGATCCGCGTGGAGCGGGGGTTTCTCTGCTCGGTGAGACGGGGGTCGCGCACGGCGATGGATCCGCTTGTGGGGGTCTCGGGGAGCCGATAACGTCGGGCGACCAATGGTATCCGAGGGGTCGAAGGGCGGCAACGACGCCGGCGCGTCCCCTTCCGCATAGGAGCACCGCATGATCCCGCAGTTCGCCGCACCCGCCCGCCGCGTCACCCTCCTCGCCGCTGCGCTGCTGGCCCTCGCTGGATGCCGGAACATCTCGGACGTCCCGGGGCGTACGCCGGCCACCACGTTCCCGGCGGGGTGGCCCTACCCCCACGACGCGGCGACAGTCACCGGCACCAACGGAATGGTGGTCACGACGGACGAGCTCGCCAGCCAGGTCGGCGTGGACGTCCTGAAGGCCGGCGGCAACGCGGTGGACGCGGCGGTGGCCGTGCAGTTCGCCCTGGCGGTGGTGAACCCGGAGGCCGGCAACATCGGCGGGGGCGGCTTCATGGTGGTGCGGCTGGCGGACAACACGGCGGCGGCGCTCGACTTCCGGGAGAAGGCACCCCTGGCGGCCACGCGGGACATGTACCTGGACGCCAACGGCAACCTCACGGACCGCTCCGTGGTCGGGCTCCTGTCGGCGGGCGTCCCCGGCTCGGTGATGGGCATGTGGGAGGCGCACGAGCGCTTCGGCACGCTGCCGTGGGCGGATCTCGTCGCGCCCGCAGTCCGGCTCGCCGGGGGCTTTCCTGTGAGGGAGCGCTTCCTCGTCTCGATGGATCCCGAGATGGTGCGGGAGCTGTTGCGGTTCCCGGCGTCCGCGGCGCAGTTCCTTCCCCGTGACGGGCAGCCGCCCCAGGTGGGCGATACGCTCCGGCAGCCGGACCTGGCCGCGACGCTCC
>CAZPZU010000118.1:0-14069 GCA_964591135.1 uncultured Gemmatimonadaceae bacterium
TGTCCACGGTGTGCGGCTACATGGCCGGGCTCATCGGCTCGTCCAACAGCCCGCTTTCGGGAATCGGTATCCTGGTGGTGGTGATCGCGGCCCTGCTCCTGGTGGTGACCGTCCAGGCGCTGATGCCGGCATCGGCGGGGCAGGCGCTGGTGGCCTTCTCGCTCTTCGTGACCTCCGTGGTGTTCGCGGTGGCCTCCATCGCGAACAACAACCTCCAGGACCTGAAGACCGGCCAGCTGGTGGACGCGACGCCCTCGAAGCAGCAGTGGGCGCTGGTGGTCGGGGTGATCGCCGGGGCGCTGATCATTCCCCCGGTGCTGGACCTGCTCCAGAACGCCTATGGCTTCCTGGGTGCTCCGGGCGTCGATCCCGCGCGCGCGCTCCCGGCCCCCCAGGCCGGACTGATCTCGGCGCTGGCACAGGGTGTCATCCAGAACAACATCGATTGGGGCCTGATCGCCCTCGGGGGTGGCATCGGCGTGGCGAGCATCGTGGTGGACGAGGTCCTCCACCGCGGCACGAAGTCGGTGCGGCTGCCGCCCCTGGCGGTCGGCTTGGGCATCTACCTCCCCACATCGACCACGTTGATGGTCGTGGTGGGCGCGATCGCGGGAGCGTGGTTCAACCGCCGCGCCGACGGCGCGCCGAAGCCGGAGGCCACCAAGCAGCTCGGCGTGCTCCTCGCCTCGGGGCTCATCGTGGGCGAGAGTCTGCTGGGCGTGATCCTTGCGGCGGTGATCGCGTTCTCCGGGAAGGACGCCCCCCTCGCCCTGGTCGGCGGCGGGTTCGCCACCGCGTCGATCTGGATCGGCGGCATCGTGTTCGCTGCGACGATCGTAGTGCTCTACCGGTGGATCGGGGCGCTGGGGCGGGCTTGAGGCATGGCGAAGGCCGGCCCTTGCATCGGCCTCCGGCGATCCGCGAGCTTCAGGGACGGGCGGGGGCAGGGGACTCGGCCGAAACCACCGTGACCCGAGGATGGCCATGCGCAGAGTCGTTCGCCGCACCCGCGCGCGGGTGCCCGAATACACCTTTCTCGGGTGCCCCCTGACGAAGAGCCGGACGGCGTGGTGTCATCGCGTCTGCACTCCGGTGCAGGGTATAGGGGCCTGCGGGCGGGTCGCTCCCCACGCGCTGCTGGGCAGGACCCAGGAAGCCATCCTCCGCCAACGTATCCTCCGGGCGACGCCGTAGCGCGACGCCGGAGCGCCTCACTGCGACGGTGGTCCAACCGGCGCTCGCACGCCCCTCGGGCGTGCGAGCGCGTACGCGCCCTCTTCGAGGGTTGGATCCGGTGGTCGGGTAAGGAGACCGCCGGCGGGTGCCTGTTCGTGACGGCCGCCGTCGAGTTCGACGACCGTCCGGGCCCCGTCCGGGATCAGCTCGCCGGCCTCCATCACAAGTGGCTCGGCGTCATCGAGGGCGCGGCGAAGCGCGCGATGGTCGCGGGCGACTTCCGCCCCGACCTCGACGAGGCACAGTTCTCCCACGACTTCCACTCCATCCTCCTCGGCTTCAACCAGGCACTTCGCCTCGTACGCGACCCCGATGCGGGCACGAAGGCCCAGCGTGCGTTCGAGCGTCTCCTGCGAGACGCGAGCATCGCCATTCCGTAGTCTACTGCGGCCGCATGGCCTCCACCGGATCGGAAAGGGTCGCGGTGCGGGCCGGCACGAAGCACGCCAGCAGCCCGGCTGTGCCCAGGGTGGCGAGGACGAAGGCGTACAGGAACGGGTCTGCCAGGGATACGCCGTAGGTCACGAAGCTCAGGGGCTTGGCCAGCGCGTAGCCGAGCAAGAGGCCGAGCACGGCGCCGACGGCGAGCTGGAAGGTCCCTTCGCGGAACACCATGCGCAGGATCGTGGACCGCTCGGCGCCCAGGGCCATGCGGACGCCGATCTCCTGACGACGCTGCGCCACGGAAAACGCCATTACTCCGTACAGTCCCACCGCCGACATGAAGAGGGCGGCGAGGCCGAAGATCGTGAAGAGCGATCCGAACAGCCCGAACGCCCACGTCGAGCGTTGGATGGCGTCGGGAAGGGTCGCCAGCTCGTAGACCGGCAGGTTGGGGTCCATCTCGGCGACGATGGCGCGCAGGCGTGGTGCCAGGGAGGCCGGATCGCCGTCAGCCCTGATGGCCGCGGCGAAGGAGGCCGCGTCGAAGACGTTGGGCGTGTTCGGGGGCACGTACATGTACTCGGTGGGTCGCCGGTCGTCACCGAGTCCACCCACGCCGCCCCCGACGTGGACGTCCGGCACGACGCCCACGATGCGCATCCATGGATTGGGGGATTGGTCCCGTCCGATGCGCACGTGCGCCCCGATGGGATCGCGGCCGCGCAGGATGCGGCGCACGAAGCTCTCGTTGACGATGGCAACGGGGCTCGCGGGGTCCCACACCTCGCCAGGCTCGAAGTCTCGGCCCTGGCGGATGGGGATACCCATGGTCTCGAAGAACCGCCCGGTGACCAGGGCCGCGTTGGTCTGGGGGATGTCGCGGTCCGTGGGATACGTCTCTCCGTCCACCATCACCCACCACGTGCTCCCGCCGAGAGCCGGAAGGCTCGTTGTCAGCGTCGCGCTGCGAACACCGGGTTCGGACTCGAGTCGCTCCTGAAGCGTCTGGAAGAAGGTCTGGCGCTCCTCCCGCGTGGGGTAGTCGGCGCTCTGCAGAAGCACCCGCCCCGTCAGGACCGGCTTGGGATCGAACCCCAGGTCCGTGTTCTTCAGGTTCACGATGCTGCGGATCATGAGCCCTGAGGCGATGAGGAGTCCGCAGGAGACCGTGATCTCCCCCACCACCAAGGCCGACGTGAGCCGACCCAGCCGACGTGACGACGAACCTCGGGCTTCGTCCCGAAGGGCGTCGCCTACGCCGCCGCCCGAGGCGCGCAGCGCCGGGAGGGTGCCCGCAGCCACCGTAGAGAGGAGGGTGACGCCGAGGGCGAAGAACAACGCCGGAGCGTCGAGACGGATGTCGATCCAGTAGGGCTTCTGGACTTCGGCGATGGCCGCGTTGAAGGCGTCCACGCCCACGAGCGCGATCCCGACCCCCACGACCCCGCCCACCACGGCCAGGACCAGGGCCTCGGCCATGAGCTGACGCACCACGCGGCCACGGCTCGCGCCCAGCGCCGTCCGTATGGCCACTTCACGCCCGCGCATGGAAGCCCGGGCCAGCAGGAGGTTCGCCACGTTGGCGCATGCGATGAGCAGGACCCCGAACGTCGCGGCCAGCATCAGGAACATGACGGCGGTGATCTGCGGCGGCATGTACCGCTCGGCGAAGGGAGCCACCCAGAGGCGGACGTCCTCATTCTCCTGCGGATACACGGCTTCGATGTCCCGGGAGATCCGGTTCAACGCCCCGCTTACGGCCTCCTCGGACACTCCGGCCTTGCGACGGCCGAAGACCTCGAGGAAGGCGGCCCGGCGCGGCGTCGTGGCGGGGTCGAAGTGGTAGGGCATCCAAGCCACCGCCTCGAAGGGGAAGTGGTACCCGTCGGGCATGACGCCGACGACCTCGGTCGATTCCCCGTTCACGCGGATCGTGCGGCCCACCACGGACGGGTCCGCCCCGAAGCGGTTCCGCCACAGGTCGGACGAGAGCACGATCCGGGGGGGTGCGTCGGGGGCGTCCTCACCGGCGCGGAACACCCGGCCCAGGAGCGGCGGCACCCCCACCAGCTCCAGCGCGTTGGCGGAGACCGCTGCCCCGGACACGCGCTCGGGGGGCGCGTCGTCACCTGCCAGGTTGAAGGAGGTCCAGTTGTAGGCCGCCACGTCCTCGAAGACGGATTGGCTCTCACGCAGATCGAGGAAGTCGTGGAGGGGGACGCTGTTCTGCTCGATTCCCAGGCGGTCGATGCGCTCGTCAACGAACATCAGGCGATCGGCGCCCGGCACCGGGAGCCCACGCAGCACCGTGCCGTCCAGCGAGCTGTAGGTGTAGGTGGTCAGACCCACGCCCAGGGCGATGGTGATCACCGCCACCAGTGAGAGGCCCGGCGTCTTCAGGAGCATCCGCATCCCGAAGCGGAGATCGGCCAACGGCGTGGTCATCGGTTCTCCTCCAGGCGCCCTCCGGCGCCGGCGACCTCCCTGTCACCCTTCGTCGAGTGGAATACCGGATTGAGCGCGCCGGCGGCTCAGACGGGGCCGGAGACCTCCCATGGACTCGAGGCGATCCAGCGTCGATCACACCAATCCACGACGGAAGCGGGCCGACCGGGGTTTCACGCGGCGCAGGCCTCCGGGAAGCGCCCGGTAGCGTCTCGTCGGGCATGTCGACGCCCCGCGTCCATACGGTAGGTCCGCGGATGCTTGCCGGCGCATCGGCGGTACCCCGAAGTTGCCTCAGCACATCCGACTCCACCCACCGCGATCCGCTCCGGGGCACCATGAACGTCCGACGCATCGCCTTCGCCGTCGCCGGCCTCCTTCCGGTCGTCCTCTCCCAGCCCACGCCCGCCCGCGCCCAGGCCGTGGACCCCGCCCTCTACCAGGGCCTGGTCTGGCGCTCGATCGGCCCCTACCGCGGCGGCCGCACCAAGGCCGTGGTCGGCGTGCCCGAGCAGCCCGGCCTCTTCTACGTCGGCTTCGTGAACGGAGGGGTTTGGAAGACGACCGACTACGGCCGGGTATGGACGCCGATCTTCGACGATCAGCCCACAGGCTCCATCGGTGCCATCGCGGTAGCCCCGTCCGACGCGCGCGTGCTGTACGTAGGCAGCGGCGAGGGGATGCAGCGGCCCGACCTGACGACGGGCGACGGCATCTACCGCTCGGCGGACGGCGGGGCGACGTGGACGCAGCTGGGGCTGCGGGACGGGCAGCAGATCCCGCAGATCGAGGTCGACCCGCGCGATCCGGACCGCATCTTCGTCGCGGTGCTGGGCCATCCCTACGGCCCGAACGAGGAGCGCGGCGTCTTCCGCTCCACGGACGGAGGTCGCACGTACGAGAAGGTGCTCTACCGCGGGCCGACGGTCGGCGCCGCCGACGTGGCGCTCGACCCGGCGAATCCGGACATCGTCTACGCCGACCTGTGGGAGGCGCAAGAGGGCCCCTGGGAGAACGGCAAGTTCACCGGGCCGGGCAGCGGTCTGTTCAAGTCCACCGACGGGGGCACGACGTGGCGCCGGATCGGCGAGGGGCTGCCCACCGGCGAGGAGGGGCTGGGCCGCGTCGGCATCGGGATCGCGCCTAGCCGGCCGTCGCGCGTGTACGCGATCGTGGCGTCGCCCGGGGAGCGGGGCGGTGTGTACCGGAGCGACGACGCCGGCGCCACGTTCGCGCGGGTGCAGGACGACCCCCGCCTGTGGGGCCGGGAGGGGGACTTCCACGAGGTCAAGGTCGACCCCACCGACCCCGACGTCGTCTACGTCGCGAACGTCGTCACGTGGAAATCCACCGACGGCGGCCGAACGTTCGAGGCGTTCCGCGGCGCACCCGGCGGCGACGACTACCAGCGCATCTGGATCGACCCGACCAACCCGCGCGTGATCGCCCTCGCGTCCGACCAGGGCGTGGTGATCACGGTGAACGGCGGTGAGACGTTCGGCTCGTGGTACAACCAGCCGACGGCGCAGTTCTACCACGTGAGCACGGACAACGCCTTCCCGTACCGGGTGTGCGGCGGACAGCAGGAGAGCGGGTCGGCCTGCATCGCCAGCCGGGGAGACGACGGCCAGATCACCTTCCGCGAGTGGCATCCGGTGGGCGTCGAGGAGTACGGCTACGTCGCCCCCGACCCCCTGGACCCGGATATCGTGTACGGGGGGAAGGTGACGCGCTTCGACCGGCGCACCGGCGACGTGCAGAACGTCGGGCCGCGCCCTCTGCGCAGCGACGACTACTTCACCGTGCGCACGCAGCCGGTCCTGTTCTCGCCCACCGACCCGCACACGATGTACTACGCGGCGAATACGCTGTGGAAGACCACGAACGGTGCGCGCACCTGGGAGCAGATCTCCCCGGACCTGACGCGCGCCGATTCGCTGATGCCGGCGAGCGTCGAGCACTGGAGCGACGATCCGGTGGCCCGCGGCCACCACCGCGGCGTGATTTACACGGTGGCCCCGTCGTACGTGAACGGCGACTGGATCTGGGTGGGCACGGACGACGGGCTCATCCATGTGACCCGAGACGGTGGAAGGAGCTGGAAGGACGTCACGCCGGCCCAGATCCGGGACAGGGCGTGGAGCAAGATCTCGATCATGGACGCGTCGCACACGGATACGCTCACCGCGTATGCCGCGGTGAACACCTTCCGCCTCGACGACCTGCGCCCGCACATCTACGTGACGCACGACGGCGGCGAGAGCTGGACGGAGATCGTGAGTGGGATCGCCGAGGGCACGATCACGAATACCGTGAAGGAGGACCCGGAGCGCCCGGGGCTGCTCTTCGCCGGGACCGAGCGGCAGGTCTGGTTCAGCATCGACGACGGAGCGCACTGGCAGTCGCTGCGCCTCAACATGCCCGCGACCTCGATCCGCGACCTCGTGATCAAGGACAACGACCTGGTGGTGGGGACGCACGGGCGCGGTTTCTGGATCCTCGACGACATCACGCCGCTTCGGCAGATCGACGCGTCCACGGCCTCGCGCCCGGCGGAGCTGTTCGCGCCGGCAGACGCCTGGCGCTTCCGCTGGAACCGGTGGACGGATACGCCACTGCCGCCCGACGAGCCGGCCGGCAAGAACCCACCCGACGGCGCGATCCTCTACTACCGGCTCGCGCGTGCGTCCTCCACCCCCGTCACGCTCGAGATCCTCGACGGGGACGGCGTGCTGGTGCGCCGTTTCTCGAGCGACGACGAGCCGGAGCCGATGCTGGAGGGGCAGCAGGTGCCGCCACGCTGGGTGCGGCCCCCGCAGATCCTGTCCGCGGAGGCGGGGATGCACCGGTTCGTGTGGGACCTGCGCTACGAGCGTCCGAAGGGCGTGCGCGAGGGCTATCCGATCTCCGCCATCGACGGCTACACACCGGCCGAGCCGCGCGGCCCCATCGCCGTGCCCGGAGACTACGTGGTGCGGCTCACGGTGAATGGACAGGCCTACACGCATTTCCTGCACGTGGCGATGGATCCGCGCGTGGAGACGTCGCCGTCGGCGTTGCAGGAGCAGTTCGAGCTGTCCATGCGCATCAAGGAGGTCCTGGACCGGCGTGACGAGAACCCCTCGCCGCGTCTCCGTCCCATCCTCGCGGAGTTGGAGAGCCTGTACCGGATCCTGCAGTCCAGCGACCAGGCGCCGGGCCTCGGCACGGTGGCGCTCGTGAACCAGCGGCTCCTGGCGGCGGAGCGCCTGCTGCCCCCGAGGTAGGCCGGGGCCGCGAGCCGACCGCCCTCTCGGAGCGCCCGCCTGCGGCGTCGACCTCGAGGCGCTGCGACTCGAATCACGCCTGGTCGTGCGCCTCGCCCGTGGAGCGCAGGTGGAACTGGGGACCTAAGCGGTCCGCACGTGGTCGCGCGCGAAGACGTGCGGAAGGCCTACGCCAGGACGGATGCCGAGGTACGGGCCTGCTTCCCCGTTGGAGGCGACCCCGGCGCACCCTGAGGGGGTGGCAGAGTGAGCGGTTCGCCGGAGACGCCTTCCTCGGTGGCACGCCGGATTCGGGGCGGGGACCTGGCTCGCCCCCGACGGTTGGAGCAACACCCTCACGCTCGGGTTCGCCCACAGCCGAGAAGGGACGATGCTCGACGGGGGGCTCGACTTCCCGTTCTGACGGGGGAACATTCCCCCCATGGCCATCGACTTCCGTAGGGGACCGCGCTGGTACGCCGCCGGCGCCATCGCGGTCGTGATCCTCTTCCTGCTGTGGCGCGCCTACGCGGGCTGGCCGTCGTACATCGTCCGGATCGACTACCAGTGGGCGGCCGACCTGGTGGAAGGGGCCGAGGTACTCGTCGACGGCGAGGCGGTGGGCAGGCTCGAGAGGCTGGGCCGACGCGCCGTGAACGGCTTCGAGGTCACGAAGGGCGAGCACGTGGTGGACCTGCGGCTCCCCGACTGCGAGACGCGCCCCGAGAAGGTGACGCTGGGCCCGAGCCGCATCGTCGTGCTGAACGCGGACTTCGAGGAGCGCAGCTCGGCCGGCCGACTCGGGTGCTACGTGTTCTTCCGATGAGCCCCACGGGCACTGCGCCGGAGGAAGGCCAGGACCGCATGCGCGCATTACGCGTGCGGTTCGGGCGGATGGTGCTCGACGTGATCGGGGTGGTCTTTGCCGTGGTCGTCGCTCTGGCGGCGGACGAGTGGCGGGAGAACCGCGAGCTGCAGCAACGCGCCGACCGGGCCCAGGCGGCGGTCCTCGCGGAGCTGCGCGCCAACCGGGCCGAGCTCGAACGCACCCGCCCGAGCATCGACTCCGTGCAGGCCAGGCTCGCGGAGGGCGCCCGCCTACTGGCCGCGGGGGACAACCCGGCGCTGAACCTGAACCTGGAGTTTCCCGACTTCTCGGACGCCGCGTGGCGGATCACGCAGGTGACCGACGCGGCGTCCCGCCTCGACTTCGCATGGCTGACGAGCATCGCGCGCATCTACGAGACGCAGCGCCTGTACGGCGAGGAGCGCTCCGCCATCCTGCAGACGCTCGGCGGCATGGGGGTCGGCCGCGCGCCGCCTACCGTCGATCGCCTGCGGACGGAGATGTCCATCCTCCGTCAGCTCCACGACCAGCTCCTGGAGAGCTACGACCGCGTTCTCGGAGACCCGGGGCGATGAGGGCGGGCCCTTTGCTCGGCGCCTTCGCGGTTGCAGTCGCGCTGGGCGGGTGCGCGCCCGACGCCCCCGAGCCGGAGCCGGAGCAGACCGCCATCCCCGAGGCCCCCGCGGACGTGGTCCTGGTCGCGGCGTGGTCGCACGACGGTGCGAAGCTGGCCGTCGCGTGGACCCGGCGGGACCGAAGCCGGATCTACGGTCTGCTCGCGCCGTTCGACGACACCCCGCCCGAGCCGTCCCGCGGGCTCCCGTTGACGGAGGGGGAGGGGACGTCCCCGGCCTGGTCGCCGGACGGGCTCTGGCTCGCGTTCGCGACGAACAGGACGGGCAACGGGGAGATCTACCGCGTGCGCCCCGACGGCACCGGCCCCGAGAACCTGACGAACGATCCGGCGGAGGACGGGGAGCCCGTCTACGCTCCGGACGGTCGGCGCATCGCGTTCGTCTCCGATCGCGGAGGCGGGGGCGAGCCGAGGGTCTGGACGATGGACGCCGACGGCGGCGGTGCGCGACCCCTCGGCGACACACCCCCGGGCGCGGAGCACGCACCGGCGTGGGCGCCGGACGGGCGCCGCCTGGCCCTCGCCGTGGGTCGGGGCGCCACGCGCGCGATCTGGGTCGCCGCAGCCGACGGCAGCGGTGCCGAGCAGGTGGCGGCGGGCGGAGCGCCCTCGTGGTCGCGCGACGGCGCGACGCTCTACTACGAGCGTGCCGATTCCGTGTTCGCGCGCACCCCGGTGGCGGCTGGGGGTGAGGAGCGGTTCCTCGTCGGGGGGAGGATGCCGCGGCCGTCGCCGGACGGCCGGTGGCTCGCCTTCGTGCGCGGGGACCCGCCGTCCGTGGGGCTGTATCTTCTGGACCTTGAAAGAGCGACGGAGACCCGCATCACTCCGTAGCTCGCGTCTCCCGCACCCGGACGTGCGATGCAGCTGCCGCTCCTGACGGACATCGTCATCCTGCTGGGGGTCTCCCTCCTCGTGCTGTTTCTGTCCCACGGGGTGCGGCTCCCACCCGTCGTGGCCTTCCTCCTCACCGGGGTCCTCCTGGGCCCCCACGGGCTCGGTGTGGTACGGGCGGTGCACGAGGTCGAGCAGCTCGCGGAGATCGGCGTGATCCTCGTGCTGTTCGCGGTCGGGCTGGAGTTCTCGCTGAAGGACCTGCTGCGCATGCGGCGCTCCGTGCTCGTGGGGGGCACGGTCCAGATGTTCGCGGTGATCGCCGTCGTGTACGCCGTGCTGGCCCTGGCCGGGGTGGATCGCCGGGAAGCGCTGTTCCTGGCGCTGATCGCGTCGCTGAGCAGCACGGCCGTGGTGCTACGCATCCTCCAGCAGCGCGCCGAGACCGACGCTCCCCACGGACAGACGAGCCTGGCCGTCCTGGTCTATCAGGACCTCATGATCGTGCCGATGATGCTCCTGGTTCCGGTGCTCGCCGGGACCGGCGGCAGCCCCGCCGCCGCCCTCGGCGCCTTCGCCCTGAAGGCCGTGGCGATCCTCGCGCTGGTGCCGCTGCTGGCGCGGGTGGTCGTGCCCACGGCCCTCGAGCGCGTCGTGAACACGCGCAGCCGGGACATGTTCCTGCTGGCCGTGGTGAGCACATGCCTCGCGGTGGCGTGGGTCGCCTCCGCGGCGGGCCTGTCCCTCGCGCTCGGCGCCTTCCTGGCGGGCCTGATCGTCGCGGAATCCGAGTACAGCCACCAGGCGCTTGCCGACATCCTCCCCTTCCGCGACCTGTTCGCGAGCTTCTTCTTCATCTCGATAGGGATGCTCCTGGACGTGCGCGTGGTCGTGCAGTCGCCCCTCCTGTTGGGGGCGCTGGTGGGGGGGGTGCTCGCGATCAAGGCGGGCGCCGCGGTGCTCGCCACGCTGACCGTGGGGCTGTCGCTGCGCACCGCGGTGCTGGCCGGGCTCGCGTTGGCGCAGGTGGGCGAGTTCTCGTTCATCCTGGCAGGCAGCGGTCTGAGCGAGGGGCTCATCGGCGGCGTCTCGTACCAGTGGTTCCTTGCGGCGGCCGTGGCTTCCATCGGTGCGACACCGTTCCTGATGGCCGTCGCGCCTCGCCTGGCCGACGCCCTCGACCGGTTGCCCCTCCCGGCACGGCTCAAGTCCGGCGGCATCGCCGCCTCGATGCCCGCGGAGGGTGCCGGCCCGGGCACCCCGTCCGACCACGTCGTGGTCGTGGGCTTCGGCGTGAACGGGAGCAATGTGGCCCGGGCGGCAGCGATGGCTGGGGTGCCGTTCGTCGCGGTGGAGATGAACCCGGCCGTGGTCCGGGAGCAGCGGGCGGCCGGCGTGCCCATCCACTACGGGGACGCGACCCAGGAGGCGGTCCTCGACCATGCCGGCGCGCGCCGCGCCAGAGTGGTGGTCGTCGCGATCTCGGACGCGGCCGCGACGCGGCGCGTGACCGCGCTCGCCCGCGCCCTGAGCCCATCGTGCCGCATCATCGCCCGCACCCGGTCGCTCCGTGAGGTCGAGCCGCTGCTGGCCGCGGGCGCGGACCAGGTGATCCCCGAGGAGCTGGAGACGTCGCTGGAGATCGTCGCGCGCGTACTCGGGAGCTACCTGGTGTCGAAGAGGGAGATCGACGCGTTTCTGGCCGAGGTGCGTGCGGGCGGCTACACCATGCTGCGTGCGCCGTCCACGGCCGGACCGACGCTGGCGGACCTCCAGCCGCGCCTTGCCGAGGTCGAGATCTCCACGCTGCGCGTCGACGCTGGGAGCCCGCTCGCCGGTCAGCGCCTCGCTGAAACCGACCTGCGGAGGTTGTTCGGGGTCACGGTGGTCGCCATCCGGCGGGGAGACGATCTCATCCCCAACCCAGGCGCGGCCGAGCGGCTGCACGCGGGCGACGCGCTCATCGTGATGGGCCTCAACGAGGAGATCGCCTCGGCGTCCGCGCTCTTCCGATCGGGAGGCCTGGACCCGTCCGCCCCGGCTTGATTATGGTCCGCTCCCCCAACGGCACCGGAGCGGACGAACCATGGCGCAGAACTCCTTCGACATCTCCACGGGCGTGGACCTCCAGGAGGTCGACAACGCGGTGAACATGGCGGCCAAAGAGGTCGCCACCCGGTACGACTTCAAGGGCACCAGCTGCACGTTCGACTTCGACCGCAAGGCTGCGGTCGTGAAGCTCGACGCGGACGACGAGTACCGCCTCAAAGCGCTCGCGGGCGTCCTGCGCGAGAAGCTGTCCCGGCGCGGCGTGCCGCTGAAGAACCTGGACGAAGGGAAGGTCGAGGTCGGCTCGCTGGGTCGCGCGCGCCAGACCCTGGGGCTGAAGCAGGGCATCGACCAGGAGACGGCGAAGAAGATCTCGAAGGATATCCGCGACCAGGGGTTCAAAAAGGTCCAGGTGTCCATCCAGGGCGAGGAGCTGCGCGTCACCTCACCGTCGCGCGACACGCTCCAGGAAGTGATCGCGTTCGTGAAGTCCCGCGACTACGGCATGGAGATGCAGGTCGGCAATTATCGCTGACCCCCGCCTTGGCGCGCTTCGTGCGTTGACTCCGGCGGCTTCTGCATGCTCACCAAGGGGCTCGTGCTGAAGTGGCTGCTGAGCGGGGTCGAGCTTCAGTGGTCCCTGCGCGAGCAGCGAGGATAGGTCCTCGAACCCTGGTGCCCACCTTCACCGCCCCAGCCAGAACGTCGCCTTCACCTGGAACACGTTGGTGGGCCGACTCCCCAGGATCTCCCGGCCCGCGCCGCCGAAGTCGAAGCTCCCCGCCGGGTCGTAGCCGGAGCGCTGCTGGGTCCATACGAAGTACAGCGTGGAGCCCGGGCGATACTCCCACCGCAGCACCGCGGTCCCGCGCAGCGAGCTGGTGGTGAAGTCCGGATTGTCCAGGGTGAACGCCGCGGCCGGGCCCGTGCCGTCCGGGTCGATGCGGTACGTGTTGGCGGCCTCGTCGTACGTCACCGTGCCCACGTCCGTGCCGAAGTCGAGCTTCTCGATGCTTCGCGGTCTGGCGAACTCCCGGAACGACGTGTAATCGCCGCTGGCGATGAACGGCTGCGCGTAGAGCTGCAGCGTCAGGTTCGGGGTGAACGTCCAGTTCACCCGCGTGTCCAGCGACACCGTCGTGGTCTTCACGAAGCCGAAGACGTAGCGACGACCGTAGAAGGCCGTCGCCGTCGGATCGTCGACGGCCGTGATGTACTGAGCGTCGTCCTCGGCCCGGGCCCAGCTCGGCGAGAGCTGGATGAAGACGTTGGGGGCGGGCTTGAGCGCAATCCCCGGCTGGATGGTGAAGGAGTGGGTGGGGGCGTCGACGCCACGTGCGGCCTCCACCGACATGTCGAAGACCGCGCGGCGGCGGGCGTCCGTGGAGACCTGGACGTGGCCGAAGTCGTTCCCCGCGCGCCTCACCACCGGACCGCCTCGGGTGAGCCGGTCGTCGTACGAGGGGAGGTTGTGGCTCCCGAACAGGCGCAGGTTCCAGTAGTTGAGGAGCTCCATGCCGTAGTAGGCCTGCAGCTGGGACCAGGTGCGGTCGCCGTCGTAGTTGTACTGCGTGGCGCCGCCGACGAGGGTGAAGATGCTCCGGTACCAGCCGGTGGGCATCGTCCAGCTGCCGCCGATGTTCCCGTTGACCCACTTGAAGTCGGCACGGCTGAGATACGCGAGGTCGTTGACCTCGAATCCGGGGCTGCGGACGTTGGCCATCGCCTCCCAGAGGAGGGTGCCGCCGTCCTTGCCGACGCGGGTGTAGAGGCCGTAGCCGCGCAGCGACGTCGCGGCGGGGTCGTGGCGGACGCCGAAGAGGCCGTCGCTGGTGACGCTGCGGTCCGGGCGTTGGAAGTAGTGCGCGCTGGACCGCTGGGTGCCTGCGATGGCCGCCGGCGAGCCGGCGACGTCGGAGAAGAGCACGCCGCCCATCCACGAGTAGTCGCGGTCGTGCCAGTAGTGGCGCCAATCCAGGCCCACCGCCTCGGCGCGACGGTGCAGCCGGTCGCGTACGACGCTGTCCGGCATGTCCCGCAGCGTCGATGTCAGGATGCCGCCGAGCCAGGTGGAGCCCTGATTGAAGTCCTTCTTCACGCGCCCCACGAAGTAGTTGGTCAGGGGCTCCACCACCTGGGAGGCTTCGGTCGCCCCTGCGCTGGGCACGTAGTGCGCGGTCTCCTGGTTGGTCACGGCGTCGAGGACGCCGACGGTGTAACCGCCCTGGGTGCGGCCGGTGATCTTCGCGGCCCCCAGGATCGTGGTGTTGTCAGGCGTGTCCGCGTACGCCGCGTTGTCCTGGACGAAGCCGTCGAGCTGTGGAGGCCGACCGATGCGGCGTGAGTAGAACGCCGACAGGCTGGACGAGTTGCTGCAGAACATGCAGCGCATGCC
>CAZPZU010000119.1:0-13143 GCA_964591135.1 uncultured Gemmatimonadaceae bacterium
ACCCAGACCAACGTGATCGCCACGTCGATGGGCCAGATCAGCTCGGCGTACTCCTTCGACTGCGTCATGCCCAGTGGCAGGGTGATCGCGGCGCCGACGATGATGAGCTGCCAGCCCCAGAAGTGGATGCGGCTCAGAACGTCGCTGAACATCCTCGTCTTGAGCAGACGCTGCATGGAGTGGTAGATGCCGGTGAAGCACACGTTGCCGGCGAACGCGAAGATCACCGCGTTGGTGTGCAGGGGGCGGAGCCGCCCGAACGACGTCCAGGGCAGTCCCAGGTTGGCCGGCCACCAGGCCAGCTCGAGGGCGATGATCACGCCCACCAGCATGCCCACCAGGGCCCACACGACCGTCGCGGTGAAGAACATCTTCACGATGGCCATGTCGTAGCCCGGGTCCGGGCCGATGTCCGTCGCCACCTGGGCGGCGGCGACTGTACCGCGAGAGGTCTGTTCCATAAGGTTCTCTCGTGAGGTTGGCTCGACGTACCTCGACTTCGACTCGGTCCAGCTATCCTTTCTCGCCAGCCTCACGCGCGCATCATGATTCCAGCCATCTCGGCCGCTGCGCTCGCGGGTCTGGTCGGCAGCCCTCACTGCATCGGGATGTGCGGCTCGTTCGCGCTCGCCTGCGGTGGGCGGGCATCGCACACCGCCGCCTGGCACGCCGGCAAGATCCTCACCTACGCATCCCTCGGGGCGCTCGCCGGACTCGTCGGCGACGCGGTCCCCGGTCCCAACTGGGTGGCGACCGTCGTATCCACCGCCCTCATCGTCTGGTTCGCCGGGGGCCTGGCCGGGATCGTTCCCGAGCCGGCCCTGCGCATTCCCGGCCTCACCCGCCTGGCCACGCGGGCCGCCACGCGCGGCGACCTCGGCTCCCGCTTCGTCTTCGGGATGGCCACCGGGCTGCTGCCCTGCGGCCTGGTCTACGCAGCCCTCGGCATCGCGGTGGCCTCGGGCGACGCGCTCACCGGTGCCGCGGCCATGGCGGCGTTCGGCCTGGGGACCGTGCCTGCGCTGGCGACCTTCGGCCTCGGCGTCCGCCGGCTCGCCGGAGAGCGTCCGTGGACCCGGAGGGTCCTCGCCACAGTCGTGCTCGTAGCGGGCCTCTGGGTCGTGTTCCAGCGACAGGGGATGAAGCCCGGGATGGGGCACGGGGACGCCATGCCCCACCCGGACTCGACGACTTCACCCGTCCGTTAGCGGATCGTCGACGGTCCGCGGGGGCCGGCGGACGGACAGAGCTCCGCATTGAGCCCCTTCAATCAGCACGGCGTGAAGAATGCGCTTCCGGGCAGGAAGGGACTGTCGGGAAGAACCGGAATCGTTTTGCGGGGAGCTTCCCCACAAAGTGCAGGAAGGGTGCGCGGGCGGAGCGGATGGCGGTGGGTGGACCCACCGTCGATCAGATGAGCCAGTTGGCCAGCCATGCACCGCCCCAGGCCAGCGCGAGCATGTAGCCGAACTGGAGGGCGGGCCATCGCCACCCCCCGGTCTCACGACGCATCACGGCCACCGTGGACATGCACTGCAGCGCGAAGGCGAAGAAGACCAGAAGCGCCACGGCGCCACCCAGGTCGAGGTCGCGCTTGAGGGCGGCCTGGAGCTGGAGCGACCCCTCGTCGGCTTCCTGGACGCCGTGGATGGTGCCCAGCGTGCCCACGATCACCTCCCGGGCCGCCAGGGAGGACACCAGCCCCACGCCGATCTTCCAGTCGAACCCCAGCGGCCGGATCGCCGGCTCGAGGACGTGCCCTGCATAGCCGAGCACGCTGCGCTCGATCGGGGGGGCGTGTCCGTCGGTGCGCGGGACCTGCGCCAGGATCCACAGCGCCACCGCCATCGCGAGGATGACCCGCCCGGCGCGCTTGAGGAAGACCTTGCTGCGGTCCAACAGGCGCAGGCCCAGCGACTTGAGGGACGGCACCCGGTAGGAGGGCAGCTCCATCATGAACGTGCTCGACTTCCCGCGCAGCAGCGTGCGCCGCAGGAAGAAGGCCGTGACGACGGCGGCGACGATGCCCAGGGCGTAGAGGCCCAGCAGCGTGGCCGCGCGCGTGCCCATGAGGGGCCCGAGCACCCGCCGATCGGGTACGAACGCGGCGATCAGGAGCGCGTAGACCGGCAGCCGCGCGGAGCAGGTCATGAACGGCGTGACGAAGATCGTCGCCAGACGGTCCCGCTCGTCCTCCACCGTGCGCGCCGCCAGAATGGCCGGCACGGCGCAGGCGTAGCCGGAGAGCAGCGGCAGGAAGGCCCGTCCCTGCAGGCCCACGCGGTACATCATCCGGTCGGCGATCACGGCCGCGCGGGCCATGTAGCCCGAGTCCTCGAGGATCCCGAGGAAGAGGAAGAGGATCAGGATCTGTGGGAGGAAGACGAGCACCGACCCCACGCCGCCCCACACCCCGTCGATGAGCAGATCGCGGACCCACGAGTCCGGCAGGTGCCCGGCCACCCACGCCCCCGACGTCGCGATCAGCCACTCGATCCCGTCCATGAACGGCGTCGCCCACGTGAAGATCGCCTGGAAGACCAGCAGCACCACGCCCAGGAAGATCAGCGGTCCCCACACGCGGTGCAGCAGCACGGCGTCGAGCCGCTCCTGCATCTCGGAGGGGGCCGCGGCCGCGTACGCGACCTTGCGCGCCAGCTCGCGCACCCGCCGCCGGCGCGCGGCGAAGACATCCACCATCGGAAGCTGGACGCCCGGCGGCACGTTGGATACCGCCGGGCAAGGCCGTCCGGTGAGCGCACCGCGGTCGGCCACCCCGTGTAGGAAGCGCCGGATCGCGTCCACGCCCCGCCCCGAGCGGACCGCGGCGTGCACGACCTCCAGGCCCAGCTCGTCCGCCAGCGCCTCCGGGCGGATGGAGCCCCCCCGCCGCTCCAGCTCGTCGGACATGTTCAGCACGAGCTGCGTCGGGATGCCCATCTCCAGGATCGGCTCGCACAGCATGAGCTGCTGCTCGAAGCGCGTGACGTCCACGATCAGGATCACCGCGTCCGGCGAGCGTATCCCCGGCTCCCGGCCTTCGAGGACGTCGCGCGTCACCCGCTCGTCCAGCGTCCGCGCCGAGAAGCCGTTCACCCCGGGAAGATCCACCACGTCGAGCTCGCGCCCGTCGTCGAGGCGGATTCGCCCGGTCTTCTTCTCGACCGTGACGCCGGGGTAGTTCGCCACCTTCTGGCGGAGACCGGTCAGCCGGTTGAAGAGCGTGGACTTTCCGGAATTCGGAGGCCCCACCAGCGCCACGAGCGGACGCTCGACCACGGCCGGGCTGGAAGTCGTCGTTTCTGTCGGGGCCCGGGAGACGGCGGCGTCGGCGAGCGGGGTGGAGGACAAGGGTGGGGCGACGGCGGGAAGATCAGGTCGAGGGGAGAATCAGCCCGCCCTCGGCGGTCGGGCTGCCGGAACCGGCGCGCAGGCGGACGCACAGACAGCCCGCCATCTCCCGTCGCAGGGCCAGGAGCGTGCCGTCGACCGTCACGATCGGGTCGCCCGACGGAGAGCGCCACACGGGGCACAGCTCGCAGCCCGGCAGCACGCCCCGCTCCAGGAGCGGCTCCAACTCGTCGTGGGGGAGGTCGATCCGTACCAATTCGCACGCCTGCCGTAGCGGAATGTCGGCCAGTCTCAGCTCCGTCTCGTTCTCGAACGAGCGCGCCGGGGCTGTCTCGACCGTCGGGAGACGCCGCATGGAGGCCATGATCGATTTCAGCGGGTGGCGAAGGGACCTACAGGACTTTGAGAATCAGTCTCAACTTCAAGATAGCGCATCCGCCGGGCGCCGCAATCCTGGCACCGTGGAGGCCCGGCGGCGTTTCTCCCACGCCAGCATTCCATACTCGAGCCCGAGAGCATAACCTATCGGAGCATGATGACCCGGTACCCTATTCGCGACGCGCGCCCGGAAGACGCCGAGGCCATCTCGGCCGTTCACGAGGCCAGCCGCGAGGCACTGTACCGGGGTCGACTCCCCGACGAGATCGTGGACGTGCTTTCTCCCGAGGAGCGCCTGCAGCGCTGGAACGAGTGGCTGAGCGACCCGGACGTCGCCACGGTGGTGGGCGAGGAGGACGGCCGGATCGTGGGGTTCTCGACGGTCCGCGCGGCCGTGGATCCGGACCTGGACGCCAGCACCGTCGCCGAGATGCCGACGCTCTACGTCCACCCGGCGTACTGGCGACGCGGGTGGGGCACCGTCCTCTGCGGCGAGATCGAGCGGCGGAGCGCGCAGCAGGGGTTCGCCCTGCTCACGCTCTGGGTCATGGAGATGAACGAGCGGGCCCGCGCCTTCTACGTCGCGAGCGGCTTCGAGGAGGACGGCGCGGAGAAGCTGGCCGAGGCCCCAGATCCCATCGCGCTGAAGGCGCTGCGGTATCGCAAGGAGCTGGTCTGAGGGTCCGCGGCCGAGAAGAAACGAAGCCCGGGCCGCATGCGGCCCGGGCTTTCGTCGGTGTGATCGTCTGTGGTCGCTTCAGCGGTGACTCATGCCTTGGCCGTTGCCGGAGGTGGAGTCACCGTGCATCGAACCGCCGTAGCCCGCCATCCCGCACGACATCGACCCCACGAGCGCCAGCCCGTTCTGCAACCGGGTGCGCTGCTCCGGGGTGAGGACGGCGCGGGCTTCGACGGACGCCTTGGCCATCGCCACCTGCGCGTGGACCATGTGGTCCGAAGCCGTCCGCAGCGCCTTCGCGTAGGCGTCGAGATCCGGCGCGTCACCGTTCAGCGCCTGCGCGGCCTGCTGCCGCGCCTGCCAGGCCGCCTGCATCTGGCTCACGCTGTTCTCGCGAGCGGTGGTGGCGATGCTCTCAAGACGTGTCTTCTGGTCGGCGCTCAGGCCCAGCGGTTCGGCCGCTGCCAGCAGCCCCGACGGCAGCGATCCCATGCCCTGCGTCGCGCCCATCATGACGTACCCGCCGTCCATCATGCCGTGCGCGCCCATCATGCCGGGCCGTCCCGCCATGCCGGACGACCCCATCGTGCCCTGACCGCCCATCATATGGCCTCCGCGCATCATGGGCGCGTGGCCCTGCATGGCGGCCGTTCCTTCCGGCATGCCGTAGCCCATCATTCCCATCATGCCGTAGCCCATGCTGCCCCAGGGGCAGGTCCAGTTCCCGGCCTGGCCCGTCTGCGCCTCGTTGGGCTTCTCCTGCCCCGCCAGCGGGGCAACGGTGAGAAGAAGCATAGCCAGCGTCGTCGTCCACCTTTTCGGCGTCATCGTCGGTCCTCCCTCGATCTCGAAATCACGTCGGTGGGGAGAGACCTCCCGCACCGTCGATCCGTGCGGTTTCCTTCAGTCGCACGATCCGTACCAGCAGGAAGGTCGCAGGTCGGTCATGAAGCCACGGTGAACCGGGCGTGATCTCTCCTTCATCCATCCGAAGGACGTTCCGCGCGGCTAACCCGCCGTCGTGAACGAGAACACCATGCCGTAGGTGCCGTTGGAGGGGTGCTGCCACCCTGTGCCCATGTGCGTCCCGGGCTCCCCGCCCATTCCGCCCATCCCACCCATGCCACTACCCATCCCGCCGGTCATCATCGACTCCGTCGCCCATTCGCCGCCCATGCCCATCCCGTGCATGTCCAGGTCCACGGTGTGACCGTCCTCGTCCATCATCCCTCCCCCGACGTGGAGGGTGTAGGTCGTGGCGGGCTTCAGCGCGGCGTCCGGCGCGAACGTGAGCGTCATGCCGTCCGCGGACCGGGTCCACGTGCCCTCCACCTCGGGTCCGGTCACCGAGCCTTCGTGGAGCGCTGCGTACTCCTCCATCCCCTCGGCGATGGCATGATCGAACGTGATCACCACGTCCGAGCCCACCGAGACGTTCGTGGATCCGCCGGCGGGCTGGACGCTCAGCAACGCCGCCGGTACGTCGAGGGCGGGGGCGGTGGCGTCGGTCCCGCACGCCGTGGCCGCAGCGGCGATCACCGTCGACAGCACGGAGGCGCGCAATCCCGCCATGGTTATCTTCATCTTCATCTTGAGCCCCTCCCGGGGGCGTACCGTTTCGGTTGGTTGTTTCGAGCAGAGCGTGGGCAGCAATCGTCCTTCCACGGGCTGCCTCCGTCTGCTAGTCGGCTCCGGCGGGAAGCGGCTCCGACGACGGCAGCTCCGGCTCCGCCGCCCGCGCGGCGGCCCGCAGGACCGCTTCCTGCCAGAGAGAGTAAATGGCCGGGATCACCAGGAGCGTGAGGACGGTGGCGGACAGCATCCCCCCGACCATCGGCGCGGCGATGCGGCGCATGACCGTGGCGCCGGTGCCGTGCCCCCAGAAGATCGGGAGCAGCCCGCCCACGATCGCCGTCACGGTCATCACGATGGGGCGCACGCGCAGCGCGGCGCCGTGGATCACGGCGTCCCGGAGGGATTGGGGGCTGGGGTCGCGGCGGCGGCGCTCGTCCCAAGCGTTGCCCAAGTAGAGCAGCATGATGACGCCGATCTCGGCGGCGACTCCCGCCAGCGCGATGAAGCCCACGCCGGTGGCCACGGACCAGTTGAAACCCAGCAGGGCCATGATCAGCACGCCGCCCACCAGGCTGAACGGGAGGGAGAGCATGACCACGAGCGTCTCCCCGATCCGTCCGAAGTTCAGGTACAGGAGCAGGAAGATGATCACGAGCGTCGCGGGCACCACGAGCTGCAGCTTGGCCTTGGCGCGCTGCATGTACTCGTACTGCCCCGACCAGGTCAGCGAGTATCCGGGCGGCAGCTGGACCATCTCGCGCACCATCTTCCGGGCGGCCTTGACGTACGAGCCCAGGTCACTCCCCTCCACGTCGACGAACACCCACGCGGTGGGGAACGCCTGCTCGGTCTTCACCGCCATCGGCCCTCCCACGGTCCGGATGCGCGCGACCTGCCCGAGCGGTATCTGCGCGGTCCCTTCGCTCATCGCCTCGCCGCCGTCGCCCCTGCCGCCCATCCCTTCCATCCCGCCCGCCCCGCCGCCCTCCTCCCCGGCGGCTCCCTGCATCCCGGCCATCGTGGCCGGCGCGGCCATGTCGCTCATCGCACCCCGTCGCCCGCCCACCGGGATGAGGATGTCGGCGAGCTTCTCGGGCTGGTCTCGGAGCTCCTGCGGGTAACGCACGCGCACGTTGTAGCGCTCCCGGCCCTCGACCGTGCGAGTGATGCTCATCCCCCCGACCGCCGACGCGATGACCATCTGGATCTGCTTCACGTTGAGCCCGTAGCGGGCCGCGGCCTCACGGTCGATGTCGATGTCGAGGTAGGATCCCGACACGACGCGCTCGCCGATGGCCGAACGCGTGCCCGGCACCATCTTCACCGCGGACTCCACCGCCGTCGCGAGCCGCTCCAGCTCGGCGAGGTCCGGGCCGAAGATCTTCACGCCCACCGGCGTGCGGATGCCCGTGGCCAGCATGTCGATGCGCCCCTTGATGGGCATCGTCCACGAGTTGGTCACGCCTGCCATGCGCACCTCGCGATCCATCTCGCGCACGAGCCCGTCGTAGGTCATGCCCCGGCGCCACTCCTCCTCGGGCTTCAGCACGATCGTCGTCTCGAACATCGACAGCGGTGCCGGGTCGGTCGCGGTCGTCGCACGGCCTGCCTTCCCGAACACGCTCTCCACTTCCGGGAACGCGGCCAGGATCGAATCCTGAACCCGAAGGGTCTCGCTGGCCTTCGCCACGCTGATGCCGGGCAGCGTGGTCGGCATGTACAGGATCGTGCCCTCGTTCAGCGGAGGCATGAACTCCGAGCCGATTTCGCGCATCGGCAGGACGGTGAGCACGAGCACGGCCAGCGCCCCGGCCACCACCGGCCAGCGGTAGTTCAGCACGACCTCCAGAACGGGCCGGTAGACGGAGACGAGGAAGCGGTTGACGGGATTGCTGCGCTCCCGGTGGATGCGTCCGCGGATGAACAGGCCCATGGCGACCGGCACCATCGTCACCGACAGCAGGCTGGCGCTCGCCATCGACAGCGTCTTCGTCCACGCCAGCGGCTTGAACAGCCGCCCCTCCTGCGCCTCCAGGCTGAACACCGGGAGGAACGACACGGTGATGATGAGGAGCGAGAAGAACAGCGCCGGCCCCACCTCCTTCGAGGAGCGCACGACGACATCCCACCGCTCCTTCGTCGTCAGGAGCTTCGTGTGCAGGTGCTCGCCCCCGTCGTCACCGGGGATCGGGACGCCGAGCTCACGGGCATGGGCGCGCTTTTCGTCGATCGCGTGCTCGAGGTGCTTGTGCATGTTCTCGATCATCACGATGGCCGCGTCGATCATCGCGCCGATGGCGATGGCGATCCCGCCCAGGCTCATGATGTCGGCGCCGAGCCCGAGCACGCGCATGGCGATGAACGCCATCAGGATCCCCAGCGGGAGCGTCAGGATCGCGACCAGGGCGCTGCGCACGTGGACGAGGAACACGATCGTCACCAGCGCAACGACGATGGATTCCTCGAGGAGCTTGCCCTTGAGGGTCGAGATCGCCCGCTGGATGAGGTCGGAGCGGTCGTACACCGGCTTGACGACCAGCCCGGCGGGGAGGCTCGATTGGATGGAGGCGAGCTTCGCCTTCACGCGGTCGATCGTCGCCAGCGCGTTCTCGCCGTAGCGCATGATAACGATGCCGCCGACCACGTCGCCGCGACCGTCGAGGTCGGCGACGCCGCGGCGCACGTCGGGCGCCAGGCCCACCGTGGCCACGTCGGAGACGCGCACAGGCGTGCCGTGGTCCGTGGCGCTCACCACGACGTTCTCAATGTCCTCGATCCCCCTCAGGTAGCCGAGCCCGCGGATCATGTACTCCCGCTCCGCCAGCTCGAGCACCATGGCCCCCACGTCCTCGTTCGAGGAGCGGATGGCGTCCATCACCCGCGTCACGGGGATCCCGTAGCCCTGCAGCTTGATCGGGTCCACCGTGACCTCGTAGACCTTCTCGAAGCCGCCCACCGAGGCGACCTCGCTCACCCCCGGCACGGCGGTGAGCTGGTAACGGAGGTACCAGTCCTGGTAGGACCGGATGTCGGCCAGGGACATCGTGCCCGTGGTGTCCACCAGCGCGTACTGGTAGACCCACCCGAGGCCCGTCGCGTCGGGGCCCAGCGCCGGCTGCGCGGCGTCGGGGAGCCGCCCTCGGATGGACGACAGGTACTCGAGCACGCGGCTGCGCGCCCAGTAGAGGTCCGTGCCGTCGTCGAAGATGATGTAGACGAACGAGGTCCCGAAGAACGAGTAGCCCCGCACCGTCTGCGCCCCGGGGACCTTGAGCATCTCCGAGGCGATCGGATAGGTGACCTGGTCCTCGACGATCTGGGGGGCCTGCCCCGCGTAGTCCGTGCGGACGATGACTTGCACATCCGAGAGGTCCGGCAGCGCCTCCAGGGGCGTTCGGCGCATGGCGAGGATGCCGCCCGCTGCGATGAACAGCCCGAAGACCAGGACGAGGAACTTATTCCTCGCGGACCATTCGATGATGCGCTTCAGCATGGCGCGATCCCCCTCAGCCGCCGTGGGAGGAGTGATCCATGGAGCCCGATTCCGGCGCGCCCATGTCCATCCCCTCCATCGAGTCCAACGCCGGGGTGCCCATGTCCATCCCCGGCATCGCCATCCCGCCCAGGTTGGACTCGGCATCCACCAGGAAGGCCGCCGAGGACACCACGCGCTCCCCTTCCCTGACGCCGCCGAGCAGCTCCTGCTCCCGCCCCGAGGTTCGACCCATGCGAACCTCGCGTGGGACGAGCGTGCCGTCCTCGGTCCTCACATAGACGAGCGCGCGCGCTCCCGTGGCGATGACGGCGCTGCGCGGCACCACCAGCGTCGGCGCCTCCTGTGGCACGTCGAACCGGACCTGGGCGTACATCCCCGGCTTCAACTCGAGCCGCGGGTTCGGCAGGTCGAGTCGGACCCGTCCCGTGCGCGCCTGGACCGACACCGTCGGGTAGACGTAGGTCACGTGGCCCTTGAAGAGCTCGCCGGGATAGGCCTCGAAGGTGACGAGCGCGGCCTGGCCGGCGTCGACGTGCCCGAGGTCCTTCTCGAACACGTCCGCTTCGAGCCACACGTGGGACAGGTCCGCGATGCGGTAGATGGTCATCCCCGGCATGATCCGGTCGCCCTCGACGACGTTCTTCTCCACGACGATGCCGGACGCCGGTGCGCGCAGCGTGAGCGTCTTCGTCGGCTCGCCGGACCCCTCGATCCTCCGGATCTCCTCCTCCGGGATGTCCCAGTACGCCAGCCGGCGCCGGGCCGACCGCAGGAGCTCGAGGGCGTTTTCCGACGCCCTCCCCTCGCCCGCCTGGCCCACGAGGCGCGCTGCGAGGACGAGCTCTTCCTGGGCCGACACCAGCGCCGGGCTGTAGACGTCCATGAGCGGTTGACCGGCCTTCACCGGTGCGCCCGTGAAGTCCACGTAGAGGTGCTCGACCCACCCCGCGACCTTCGGGTTCACGGTCGTCAGGCGGGTCTCGTCGTAGGCCACCGTGCCCACCGCCTCGACGAAGAGGGGAAGCTGCTTGCGCACCACCGTCGCGTAGGTGACGCCGATGCGGCGGGCGCCCTCCGCGTCCAGTCGCACCGGCTTCTGCTCGTCGCCGCCCGCGGTCATCGCCGCATGGTTGTGCCCTTCCATGCCGGCCTGGACCGGGGCTTCACCGTCGGTCCCCACCCGGAACGCCACCAACGCCACCGCCGCCAGGACAATCCCGGCGCTCAGGAACACCTGCTTCTTCGTGTTCATCGTGCCTCCGCCATCACAGGGCCGGTTGTCGGGAGAGGACGGCCCACGGCGGACTCGAGGGCCGCCACGGCCTTTCCGTATTCGCCCAGGAGCTGGTAGAGCTCCCCCTCGTACTGGTTCGCGGTCATCTGGGCGTCGACCAGCGTCATGAAGTCGACATCTCCGACGCGGTACGACGAGAAGGCCGACTCCACCGTGGCGTGCGCCTCCGGGATGACCTCGTCGCGGTACAGCGCGGTGAGCGTCCGGGTGCGCTCGAGCTCGGCGAGCAACTCGCCGATGCGCGCGTCCACGTCCGCCTTCAGGCTTCCCAGCTCGGCCTCCGCCAGCCGCTCCATCGCCGCCGCCTCGTCGCGGGCGGCGAACTGCCGCTTGCCGGCGTGCACGGGGATGCTGAAGCCGACCATCGCGCTCCCCATCCGCTCGACGCCCATGCCGCGGTCGCGCTGACCGTAGGTGAATCCGACGGTGAGGTCCGGCCAGATCTGTCGATGCGCGAGCTCGGAGCGCTTCTCGGCCTGTTCCACGCCGGCGCGGCCGCGCGCCAGCACGGGCCGGCTCTCGTCGGCCCATGCGCGCAGCGTGTCACGACCCGGCACGTCCAGGGGGAGCGAGCCGAGCACCGGCGACGGGACCTCGGTGTCGGCGGGCCGGTCCAGGAGCGCGTTGAGGCGGGCCGCCATCGTCTCGCGCATCGCCTGCATCTTCCTGACCTCGCCGTCCATCCGGGCCACCTCCACGTCAGCGCGAAGCACGTCGGCCTGCCTTCCCGTTCCCGCCACGTACATGGCCTTGGCCACCTGCTGGAAGTCCTCGAGGAGTGCGAGCGTCGACCGCATGACCTCGATCCGCCGGTCGAGCGAGTAGAGGTCGTAGAACATGGACGACGCCCGCCCGCGAACGTCCCACCACGCCTCGTCGGCGCCAGCCTCGGCCATCTCCGTCCCGTAGGCCGCGATGTCCCCCTTCAGGGAGAGCTTCCCCGGAAAGGGGAGCATCTGCATGACCTGCACCGACGGCGCCATCGAGGTTGGCATGTCGGTATTGAAGTCCGGGAGGCCGAAGTTCATGACCCCCAGCTGCAGCATCGGGTCGGGCAGCGCGGACGCTTCCGGGGCCCGGTAGGCCGCGGCCTCGGCGGCGGCCTGGAGGGCCTGCAGCCGTGGATTACGGGCCTGCGCCAGCGCCAGCACCTCGTCGAGCGTCAACGCGGCCCCTTCCGATGGCGGAGACTGCGCGGACAGAGGTGCCGCGAGGGCCGCCCAGGTGCACACGACGAGCGCACGGGGCAGCGTCAGGAGTGTCTTCACGTTCGTCCTCGTGGATGTGGTCCGCCGAATGCTGGAGCGAATCTCGCGAGGCGTGCGTGAAGGGCCGATGAGATGAAGATGAAGACGGCTTCATTCCCCCGGCAGCGCGTGAAGGGGCCTTCATCGAAGGTTCACGCGACCTTCATGCCACACCGCCTATCCTGTCCATGTGCGATGCACCCGAAACACCCGGAGGCACGGATGGCGAAGAGAGCGAGAAGGTCGGAGGGACCCTTCGCGAGGGCGCGGCGTCGTCGGCAGCGCGCTTGGATCGTGGCCGGGCTATCCGTGGCCGCGTTCGTGATCGTGAGCGCGACGGTGGTCCGCGGCAGTGGCCAACGCTCGCATCATCCCACGCCGCGCGCGGTGAGCGAGCAGCCGGACGTGGTTCCGTCCTCACGGTACACGCAGTATCCCCGGGTGGCCGAGACCTACAAGATGGCGTACGCGGAGAGGGCCACGCTGGACGGGCTCTACTGCTACTGCAACTGCGCCCAGCACTCGGGGCACTACTCGCTCCTCGACTGCTTCAACAGCGATCATGCCGCACGGTGCGACGTGTGCATGTCCGAGGCGGTCATCGCGTACCAGATGTCCCAGAACGGAGCCTCCCTCGACGCGATCCGGGCCGAGGTGGACAAGACCTACGGCACATGAGGCCGGCGGCCCGCATCCTCTTCTCGGGCCTGGTCCCGATTCTCGTCGCCGCGGCGTGCGACACGTCGCCGGGTTACCTCCGGGAGGAGGGGCGTCGTCGCCACCTGGAGAGCCTCGGGATCGAGCGGTTCGACAGCGGAGGCGCGTACGCGCTGGCAGGCGTAAGCACGATCCGCCGGATCGAGCTCGACGCGCTCGACCCGAGGAGGCTCCGCGGGGACACGCTGGACTCGGCGTACGGCGTCCTGCTCATGCGCTGCGGAGCCTGTCACGACGTTCCCGCGCCGGACTCGAAGCCGGCGTACCTGTGGGAGTCCGTCGTGAGCCGCATGAAGAAGAACGCGCAGGATGCCGGGCTCATGCCCATGGACTCCAGCGACGAGGCCGCGGTCCTGCGCTTCCTTCGGGAGCACGCGGCCGAAGGTCGCTGAACAGCGCCGAAGGA
>CAZPZU010000120.1:0-13081 GCA_964591135.1 uncultured Gemmatimonadaceae bacterium
TTGAGCCCAATCGTCGCCGGAAAGCCTTGCCTCCATCTCACCGAAGAACATGTTGAACAAGCAACTCATAGAGTCTTGAGTCGCCTGGTCCATCGGACCGAGATGGCCGGCACCAAGTGCTCTCGTGCGCAAGTCGACAAACCCGGCTTGTCTCATCCAGCCGGCCGCGCGGAGAAAGTGTTGTTCCGGGGGCACTCCGCCGAGGTAGGGCATCGATTCGACCAGGTGCATCCCCAGCAGAGCTTCAAGCCGTGGGTAGCCGGCCAGAAGAGTCTGGGACGTCCAATAGAGGAGAGCCACCTTCCCTCCCGGACGCAGAACCCGGCGCAACTCTCCGAGAGCGGCGACCGGGTCCCCGACCACGCCCGGCATGGGCCAAAACACATCCTTGCACCAGATCCAATCCACGCTGCTGTCGTCGAACGGGAGTCGATCGATCGATCCCTCGCAAAACTCCACAGTCTGCGTGTGACCGCTTCCCACCGCACTGGCGCGAGCCGCCTCCAGCATCCTGGAGGATGGATCCAAACCGATCACTCGGCCACCGTCACCGACAGCTGCGGCAAGGAGCAGACTATCGACTCCGATTCCGCAGCCCAGATCCACGCCCACGCTCCCTGGCTCGGGTGCAATCTCGTCTATCGCTTCACGAACGACTCCGCGGGTGAGCCGCGTGATCTTCACTAGATGGTCCACATACTCGTCGGCCGTAGTTGCGAGAGGTTGGTCGGCCATCGATCCCTCCTGGGCGAGGACCACGCGTCGCGCCACCTCGTCTCCCCCTCGATTCCCTATCTCATCCATTGGTTCCAATCCCACGGGACTCTCTGGAGGCTCTCCCCTCTGCTCCTACATGCCACCAGGCCTCTGCCGGTTCCGATGGTTCACCACCTGCAGGAGGCGCGTCCGAGCTGAAGGTGATCACGACCGCTTTCCACTCGCCGTCGGGCTCTCGCCAGATGATCGCGGACTTCCCCCGCTCCTCCACGTTTCCACTGGCGGCACGCAGGATCAGCTTCCAGCTCCCCATGTCGTAGGCCAGGTCGCCGGAGGGGCCGTTCAACCAGCGCGATCCCGTCGTCCCCGGCGGCGTTCTCCGACCGCGGCCTACCGGTGCCGCACAACGGGGACGTGGTACAGGTCTTCCATCAGCCGCATGTACTCCTCCATGGTGGGGAGACCCATTGACTTGCGCCGCTCCTCCAGACTCCCCTCGTTCTCGACGGAATCAAGTACCAGCCGTCCATCCACCATCGTGAACTGCGTTCCGAAGCGTTGTGGAAAGCCGTCACCTACGAGAACGCGGTCGATGAGGAGCGCCGCCTGGTCGGCAGGCACCAGTCCCTCTCGAGCAAGTCGCTCGATGGTAGGTAGCCACGTCTTCTGGAATTCGTGCGAAGGGCTGTGTTGCAGGACAAGGAATGCGGCCTGTGAGGCTGGCCCGCCGGCTCGGACCGAATCCGGCCAACCATACTCGTCGAGTATCGTCCGCAACCGGGCCGTCCGCGCAGAGTCGCCGCGCAACATGCTCTTCGCAAACGCGGTGTCGCGCATCCGGTCCGCAGACAGTCCCTGGCGTATCTCCTGATCCTCGGTACCCATCCGCACGAGGTCCTGGCGCACGGCATCTGGAAATCGAGCCTCATGCGCTTCGTCGGACGCTCCACGCTTCCGACTGCCTGCGTCAGAACAGCCCGCGGACAGCCCCGCAATCGCTATCACCAGAGGAATGTGGAGCCTATGAATCCTCATCGAGCCTCACGGCACCGGGTCGTCTAGTCCCGCAGCGGAAACAAGACCTCGCTCACCTCGATCGTGGGCGGCTCCAGGACCACCCTCCTGGTCTTGGCGTCTCAGTGGTGCCGCCGCTCTGGACGCCCATGGCCCCGACTCACACCCCGAGCGCACGCAATGTGAGGAGCCATCGGGCTTCACGTTCCAGGTCCTCCAGGGATCCGTACCCCATCGTGCGGATGGCCCTCCCTTCCACGAGAACCCGCGTCCCGTGGTTCATCCAGGCCTCCGGTGCCGTGTGAGCAAGGTCACCGATCAGGAGCTTGAGGTTCCCAAGAGCCTGGTAGAGCATGCGTTCCTCCAGGCAGGAGAAATCGAAGTGGGAGGCGTCGATCTGCACCCGTCTGGAAGGGTCCTCGTAGTACAGGTCTGCATAGAAAGCGAGGCTCTGCTCTTCGTGCGTCTTCTCCACCGACCGCTTCCGGCCTCCGATCTTGATGGGTAGCCCCGTACTCATCATGATGGCCGCGCTCGCGATCTTCTGGGCTCCGCTGGGCCCCTGCTTTTCGGTCCTGGTTGTCGTGGTGGTGACCGTGATCCCCGCCACCGCGATGAGGATCGGGTGGGCAGCCGGCAACGCATCGACCGTCCGGGCAGCTTCGGGGGCAGGAAGCTCGACCAACGCGGCCGTCGGGCCCACGGCGCACTCCACACCCGATGACCGCAGGGCATGTCCGAGTGCCTTCGCCTCGCTCTCCGACAGATCCTCCGCCACGATCCCCCACGCCCTCTTCGCGACGAGCACCTGATCTTGAACCGGCGTCTCGCGAGCTGCGGCCAAGGCCTTGGCGAGCACCATCGGGTCGCGTGACTCACGATCGAGCTGGATCAGGGCGAAGCGGGCAGTTTCATTCATGGCATTCCAATCCCCTTGATGTCACGATGCGTTCCGTCGAGCCTCTTCCACAATGACTCCTCGCGCGAATCGCACCTGCCCAACGCGGGCCGTTCAACCCGGACCGTAACGTCGTAGCAGCGCCCGAGCGCCGTCCGCGATCCGCTTCTCGAGCACCCCCCTCGTCACACAGCGGGTCACCGACGAGGAGTGGTCGCGCTGGCGCGATCGGGCCCGGATGGCGGTTTCCACCGTACTGGTGACGGAGTCCACGGCCACAACGCGGCTGCCCAGGGTCAAGGTGACGTAGTAGCGGTCGGCATTGTTGCCCGCGACCGCGCCCTCGCCGCAATCCATCCATGTCGATGGCGGCTGGTGATCGAGCTCCCGCAGATCCTGAACGAAGCCGCCCAACTCACGTTGGTCGGGATCGTAGTGTGAGAAACCGATCCCCAGGGCCTCGTACGTATAGCGCACCGCGTTGAAAGCCCGCTCCACGGTGCCCTGGACCGTATCGACGACGAAGTACTCGCTGCCGTCGCGCGGTGGATCCGGTTCGGAGCCTCCCGCCATCCTCAGGAGCCCGCTGACGCTCGATCCCCCTCCCGGCCCACCCGACGCGCAGGCCGCCGATAGCAGCAGCGCCGCCAGCGCCACGATTCGCATCGTCACCTCCTCTCCCACACGGTTTGCCGGTCCAGTCGGTTGGCCAGAGCCTTGCGGCGGTCGCATCAGGGTCCACCATACTTCAGCGTGCGCCGATGGCGGGCAAGCTGTTTCCACGTCCCCTTCCCGGCACTCCACCGTTGCCCCCGGCTCGTGGAGGCGGGAGGGACGGCCGTCCGCTACGTTGACGTGATCCGAGCCAGCTCCTTTCTGTCCAGTACCCGGGAGCCAGGACCGCGGCCCGCATCTGCGCGGACCAGCTCGTCATCGAGACATCGTGAGAGGCGAGGAGAAGACCATGTCCGAGCACGGGAGCCCGGAGGACATCACCCGCAGGGAAGCCCTGGGGCGCGCCGTGAGCATCGGCACCGGCGCATGGGCGCTGGGTGCCCTTCCCTTCCTGGCCAGGTGCGCTCCTGCGCTGCGCAGGGACCGACCCAACATCGTCTTCATCTTCTCCGACGACCACGCGCCCCACGCCATCTCCGCCTACGGCTCGCGCATCAACCGCACCCCCAACATCGACCGGATCGCGAACGAGGGCGCCATCTTCCTCAACAGCTTCTGCACCAACTCCATCTGCGCGCCCAGCCGGGCGGTGGTGCTCACCGGCAAGTACAGCCACGTGAACGGGAAGGTGGACAACTCCGCCACGCCCTTCGACGCGGCGCAGCCCACCTTCAACAAGTACCTCCGGGACGCGGGCTACCAGACGGCGATGATCGGGAAGTGGCACCTCATCGCCGACCCCGAGGGTTTCGACTTCTGGCAGATCCTCCCCGGCCAGGGAGACTACTACAACCCCGACTTCCTCACGCCGGAAGGTCCGGTCCGCATGGAAGGGTACGTCACCGAGATCATCACCCGCCTCACCCTGGACTGGCTGCGCAGCGGACGTGACCCCGACCGGCCCTTCCTCCTGATGTGCCAGCACAAGGCGCCCCACCGGAACTGGATGCCAGGACCGGCCCAGCTCCACCTCTACGAGGACGTAGACATCCCCGAGCCCGAGACGCTGTTCGACGACTACCGGGGACGGGCCTCGCCAGCCGCAGAGCAGGAGATGACGGTCCGCAGCCACCTGCAGCCCGCCTACGATCTCAAGATCACACCCGAGCCCGGGAGCGCCGACGCGGTGGGGTTTCCCGGCTACGACCGGATGACGCCGGAGCAGAAGGCCGTGTGGGACGCGGTCTACGAGCCGCGCAACGCGGAGTTCCGTGCGGCGGCCCCGGAGGGAGACGACCTCGTCCGGTGGTACTACCAGCGCTACATCAAGGACTACCTGCGCTGCGTGGCGGGCGTGGACGAGAGCGTGGGGCGCGTCCTCGACTGGCTCGACCAGGAGGGACTGGCCGAGAACACGCTGGTGGTCTACTGCTCCGACCAGGGCTTCTACCTGGGCGAGCACGGGTGGTTCGACAAGCGGTGGATGTACGAGGAATCACTCCGCATGCCCTTCCTGGCCCGGTGGCCCGCCCGGATCCGCCCGGGGACGCGCATCCCCCAGATGATCCAGAACATCGACTACGCCCCCACCTTTCTCGACATGGCGGACGCGCCGGTGCCGGAGGATATCCAGGGCGCCTCGCTCCTGGATCTCATGGAGGGCGAGACACCGGCGGCGTGGAGGGAGTCCATCTACTACCACTACTACGAGTACCCGGAGCCCCACCGGGTCGCCCCGCACTACGGCGTGCGCACGGAGCGCTACAAGCTCATCTACTACTACCAGACCGGGGAATGGGAGCTCTTCGACCTGGTGGAGGACCCGTCGGAGCTGCACAGCATCTACGACGAGCCGGCCCGGGCCGCGCTGGTCGCGACGCTGAAGGCCGAGCTTCGCCGCCTGCGGAGCCAATACGGCGACCGCACCGGGACGGAGTTTCCGGAAGCGTAAAGCCGACCGGAGCGGAGGCCCACTTGTCATCAGGGGCCAAGCCCAACGCCTGATTCACCCAGGCCGTCATCGCTTGCTCGCGAATCAGGCCAGGTCGCCTCGTAGCGCGACACTACACCCTGAGCGCACAACGGAAGCCCCTGGCGGCATAGTAGGACTCCGCACCGTTGTGATATATGAAGACGGTTCCGTAGCGGTAATCACCGAAGATGGCGCCACCGAGGCTTCTGATGTCCGGCGGCGTTTGCAGCCAGCTCGATGTCTTCGTATCGAACTCCCCAAGCTCCTGCAGTCTCCGGTATTCTCCTTCGGTCAGAAGGACAGCTCCCATGGCGGTGGCCATCTCGACCGCGCTTGCCTCTGGTTTGTGTTCCTTCCTCGCTTCCAGCGCCTGGCCGTCATAGCAAACGCTCCTGCGGCCCTTTGGACTCTCCGGTGAGCAGTCGAAGAACAGATACTCACTCGTCTTCCTGTCTTGACCTATGACGTCTGGTTCGCCGCCGGTTCTTTCCATTTCGCTGAGCGACCACAGCTTGTCGGGCTTGCCTTCCAGCCTTGCTCGCACCTTCTCCCACTGAAGGTTCTTGTGGCGGTGAATGTTCTCCTCAAAACGAGCCTTCAACGCTGCCAGTAGCTCGTCGCGCTGGCTTGGTCCGAGATTCTCTGTGCCTTTAATCGCCATTCGCTATTGCACCCTTTCTTTGTCCTGTTCGACGCCCTCGCCGTGCGCGTAGGAGGCGGCGGAGCTGGGTACCGCACCTTGCGCCCACTTCTCCCTGCCAGTCAGGCAAGAGCCTCACGGCGCCCACCTCACGAAGCACCCAGGAACGGAAGCAGGACGTCCATCACTCGATTGGGGGCGGAGAAAACCACGGCGTGGTCTCCCCCCTCCAACTCCGAGTAAAGTATGCCCTCGATGGAACTGCGAACATCCGCCATGTCCTGTGCCGGCACGACCGCGTCTGCGGCACCCCAAATCAGCAGCACACGTCGCCTCTCTTCACCGACGGCACTCAGTAGTGGACGGTAGTCTCCCAACGCATCGCTTCGAGCGAATGACAAGAAGGCATGTAGGAAGCCCGGTCGCGCCAGTTGTTGCCCGAACAGATGCAGGTGCTCCGAGCGTCTCGGAGTACCTGCCAACGCGTTTGCCGCGATGGAGCGCAGCTTGCGGAGTCCGACCAAGCGCAAGAACACGGGTCCTATCAGCGGCATGCGCAATATGCGGACGACCGCATTGTCGTGCTCGTAGAACACGGCAGGCGCGAGCAGTGCGAGGCTCCTCACCTTGTCGGGATGCCGGGCCGTGAAATTCAATGCCGTAGCTCCGCCAAAGGAGTAGCCCACCAGATTCACAGGCACTCTCATACTGGTCTGGTCGAGGAGCTCCAGGAGTTGCGTCCCAAACAAGTCCCGGTCGTGCGGCACGGTCGGAAATGCTGACTCCCCTCGTCCATACATGTCGTAGCGAAGCACCCGATATCCCGCATCGGCCAGCACCGGCACATACGGATCCCAGGTCCACATCGGGTTCGTTCCACCGTGCAGTAGCACGACCGGTGACCCTTCGGGCGGGCCGGCCAACTCGTAGTGCGTCTCTCCCTGGGACAGGGATATTGTCGACATCGAACCCTCCCGCCGGAGCCTCGTCACCCCCGGAGCCTACGCCCCATCCCGGCTCGCGACCTTGATACCGATACGAAACTCGGGGAACGCGGCAGCCATGTTGCGGAGAGTCCTCTCCGTGAACCGACCCCATCGATTCGAAACGACGTACGTGTCCTCATCGAACCGAATCCACACCCTGACAACTGCTCTTCACCTCGTGAGAGCTCCCCGTAGGAAGCGTGTCAAAGCAAAGGCTGCCACTAGACTCACAAGATAAGCCGGAACACCTGTGATGACCGGCCAGAGAACAAGCGCAAGAAACCACACCGGTCGAATCGCTGACGTACTCATGAAGGAGTGAAGCGCCCCCACGACCGCCAGCCCAAGAGCACCAAAGGCAGCAGCCAGGGCGGTGTGCAACGCTGTGGTACGGGGCACACTGCGCTGTTGAACACATTCGTATCCGATGTGCGCGGCGTACACAGCGCCGCTTACCACCCACGCCGTGAGTCGCCACACACGTACATGCGCGTGCGGCGCGGCGAATGCTATGCCGATGAGCAGGTACACGACCCCGACCGTCAGTGCACCGAGAACCCATGCTTGACGGCTCGATGTACGCAACCTATCAGGCCTCCGATCAGCGTTGCGAACTACGGGACCACCAGACGGCGAAACCGCAGTGACTCCGGGGAGCTTCGACGCGTCGAGAGACGAAACAGTGTGCAACCAATGCCTAACGATCACATCGAGATCCGACGACCAAACCACGGCGGGTCGTCTGATGACGTTCAGCGGCCTCCGAACCGGCGTCCCTCTCCTATCGCGGGTTCAGCTCTAGCTGAGCAACACATCCGTTCGTCACCACCTGCACGGCTTCCGCCGGTTACTCCGGAGCGGCCGAAGGCCGCGTAGCGGAAGCCCATTCGTTATTTGAAGTCGCGCTCCGTGGCCCGACCCACTCGCCTCCAAAACACCACCGGTTGCCGTTTCCTCTTGGGGCCGATGCGGCCATTGACATGCTCCTCAGACTTGTACAGGCTTACTGTACAACAATTCAGGGAGCTGCCCCATGTCCACGACGATCTCCTACAGCTACGCGCGCCAGCACCTCGCCTCCCTTCTCGACCAGGCCGAGGACCGGCAGGAACCTGTCTTCATCTCGCGTCGCGACCACGAAGACATGGTCCTCATGCCCGCGGCGGAGTTCCGCGCTGTACAGGAAACCGCTCACCTCCTCCGCTCGCCGGAGAACGTGCGCCGTCTCCTCCGCGCCCTCCAACGAGCCCTGGATGGCGGTGTTGAACCCGAGTCCCTCGAGGAGCTGAGGAGCGAGCTTGACCTCCAAGAAGCGGAAGGCTGAACCCCCGAGTCCTGCCCCTCGTCTTTCCGTATTCCAGGATGAATTCAGGGAAGATCTCCAGTTCTGGGTTCAAACTGATCGCCGGGTTGCCCTTCGACTCCTCAAGCTTGTCGAGGCAGTCATGCGCGCCCCCTTCCAAGGCATCGGGAAACCGGAACCCATCAGGCATCTCGGCTCCAACATCTGGTCGCGACGGATCTCTCAGGAACATCGCCTCGTCTACCTGGTTCGCGACGACCGTATCGACTTCTTGATGGGTCGCTATCACTACTGATCCACATCGTTTCCAGCTTCTGGCCGCATTTCAGCCGGTTGCGTCGAAGGCCGCGCAGGCGGCCGGAGCGGAAGCCGCTTTGTCAAGTGCAGTTGGGGCCACACGAACGTGCCGGCGACCGTTCTGCCTCATCCGCAACCTGGTTCATCACACGTCCACAACTTGCGTGTCGTGGGCAAAACCCACGTGGAGGCCCCGTCCGTGGAGCGTGTCCTCAAGACTCTTCAGGTCATCGAAACTCAATCGATCAGGCTCTTCGATGTGCGTGAGAATCACGCGTTCGGCCTCCAGCTTTCGAACGATTTCCAACGTCTCGTCAAACGTTGCCTCCCCCCGAAGCACGGGATGCTCCTCAGCGATCTGTCTCTCTCCTGTCCCTGGATCGAACTCCACCACCCCCATGGGGAGCACAGCTAGATCAACCCCCTGCACCCACTCAGGAGGATTCCACCCAACGAGTTCGTCCGGCGCAACCAGCAACCGCTTCCCGCCGCCCTCGATGAGAAAGGCGTATACGTACGACTCGGCCAGCGCGAACGGCCGCACCGTGTATCCCTGCAATTCAAAGGTCTCACCGTCGCTAACCTCCACCACGCGGATCAGGCCTTCGTCCTCGAAGAACTGGAGATGGTCCCAAGTCCCTAGAGTGTCCTTCATATCCTTCAGGACCCGCGACGGGATGTAGACCGGAGTGCAACGGTCCTGGGCCGGCCACTCGCGGAAGTCCTTATTGATCTCAAACACCCGTCGTCCCATGACATGATCGGGGTGCCAATGAGAGTAGGTGCAGGCGCCGACTTGCTCGACCCGCGACCGGTTCAGCTGATCCTTGATCTCTTCGGGCGTGTCAACCAGAAGGTCCGGACCATGGACAAAGAGGCTGGGACCACTGCGGCTGTATGGAACTCCCTTTATTCTCGCTTCTTCGCAGACCGAGCAGAAGCACAGCGGCCGAGGGGTCGTTATCGCCCCACCTGTGCCAAGGAATTCCACTTGCATCACGGCCTAACCTCCACAGCTCCCTCATTCCAGCCCAATTGCACTTGACGTTCAGCTAGCCGGCGTCGCTTCCGCTCGGCTGGCTTGCCGTACTCCTGGGTCCGACCACGTCCACGGCCGCCATTACGGAACCCCCTTGGAGGAGCCGACAGGCGGCGGGTCCTCCCCCCACAAGAGACGAAGTGCGAAGTCCGCAAGGCCAGCCACGATCCGACCGGCCTCACTCGAGTTTGCAGCGACGTAGGCACCGTCCCGACTCGCGGGATCGCCGATCATCATGGTGCGGTACCCCGGAAAGATGCCGTTCTTGTTCGCCACGAGGCGGCCATCCAGGTGGCCGATATTGATCCCCAGCCCAGCACCGTCGCTTCCGAACTGCGGTCTCATGATCTCCGCTGCCGACGCCTCGCTCAGGATGCGGTGACCATGGTAGGTGCCCAGGTTCAACAGTGCGGCGAGGAAAGCGGCCATGTCCTTCGGCCTCAGGTAGGCATCGCCGGCAGCAAACACATTCGTGCGGAGTTGCGTGACCGGCACTGTCACGCCCTCATCCGATCCGTACGGAAGTGCCAGGCGCTCCACCACCTCCGGAGTCGGACGGGTCGGGGCCATCGCGTTCACTCCGAGCGGGGCAAACACACTGGTCGCGACGTATTCGTCGTATGATAGGCCTGACACCAGTTCGATCACGTACCCCGCCGCGGTATAGCACACGTTGCAGTACTGATACTCGACGCCCGGCGCGCCGACACGATGGGTGGCAGCAAGTGTCTCCTCGGGGGTCTTCAGTGCGCGTCGTCCCCACAGCGGGACAGTGTCCAACGGCCCGTCCAGACCCGAGAAGTGAGCAAGCAGGTGCCGAAGCGTGACATCGTCCGCCCCGGCCACTCCCTTTCCGGCTGGGAGCAACGAGTTCAGCGGGTCGTCCAGTGAGAGCCGTTCCGCGTCAACCAGTTGCATGATGGCAAGCGCGGTGACCGGCTTCAGGGTGGACCCGGTCATGAAGTAGGTATCCGGTGTGGCTGGAACCCCTGCAGCGACATCCGCAAAGCCGAAAGCACCGGCCCAAACGACGTCCCCGTCCTGTACGATGCCAACGGAAATCGCCGGGACGTCCGTTTCCCTGAGAAGCCGCTGTGCCTCGGCCCCAATCCTCTCCGTGATCGCACTCAGTCCCCGCGTACCCGTCTGGCAGCGAGCCGGAAGTGCGCTTCCGAATGTCGTTGCCAGCGCAACGACCACGACCTTCCACGCGTCCCGAACTAAGACATTCACTCCACACACCCTCCTGCACAGACTGACGCGATCCCTTCACGACCCGCTCAGGCGATGCCGGCCAACGTTCAGCGGCTTCCAAACCGGGCCCAGCACGCCGTCCTGAGACTCCGCTCTCTTCGCATGAAACACCTCCGTTTCCAACTCCTCTTCGTCCCCAGCCGGTTGCGTCGAAGGCCGCCGCAGGCGGCCGGAGCCGGATGCCAAGCTTGTTATGAGTCAGACCCGATTAGTCCGAGGTATTCTCTCTTCAATCTCTCTTCCTTCTTTGCCATCCGGCGAGTGATAATCAATGTCACAGCTTCCAGCACCCCGATCTCCGTTGCCAGATACTCGGCTGCGGCAAACCCTGGGACGATCAATCTCAGTGCCACGTGCGTGACAACCAGGACCCCAACCAGCGTGAGATTAGCCCTCCAGATCAGGGTCCTGACCTTGAAGAGCTTCATCGCTCGGTCCGCCAACCGTCCCGCTTCGCCGGGAAGACCCTTCGATTCAACGGCCCAAACCGGACTCGGAGATCGTAGGGGCCTGGCTTTCCTCATGCTCCTCCCCGCTTGTCGACCGTATGACTCATAGACACGATGGAAGGGCTGGCCTCCCGCGGCGAACGTGGATTAGCGTCGCGTGAGAGCCAACGCCAGCGCCACATGCGGCGGTGAGCCGCCAGCGACAGGAGACCAGCCCCATGCCATCGTCCGTGAACTTCTGGGTCGGCCTGGACGTCCACAAGGATTCCATCACGGCCGCCGTGTTCCGCAACCGTGATCCGGAGCCCATCCGCGTCGACCGTCTCCCCTACGATCTGCAAAAAGTCCGCCAATACTTCCAGCGGCTCCAGGCCGAGGGTTCCGTGCACGCCTGCTACGAGGCCTCCGGTGCCGGATACGTGCTTCAGCGCTCCCTCGTCGAATGGGGCGTGCCCTGCGAACTGGCCGCGCCCTCGCTCATCCCGCAGCGCGCGGGCGAGCGCCGCAAGTCCGACCGGCGCGATGCCATCAAGATCGGTCGCGACTTCCGCGACGACCGCCTCGTCCTCATTCACGTGCCCACCGAGGCCGACGAGCGCGTGCGCGACCTGGTCCGCTGCCGCGAGACCTTCCAGCGCGAGATCGTCAAATCCCGCCACTATATCCTGAAGTTCATGCGCCGCAGAGGCTTCATCTATCGCGAGGGCACGCACTGGACTGTGCGCCACATCGACTGGATCCGCCACACGCTCGCCCCCGGCACCCTGGCCGACGAAGACCAGGTTGTGCTCTCGGAGTACCTCGCGCTGCTCGAGTACAAGCTCCAGCGACGCGACGACCTGGACCGTCGCATCGAGGACCTGGCCCTCACGCCGCGCTACAAGCCCCTCGCCGACCGCCTCCGATGCTTCCGCGGCTTCAAGACTCAGGCCGCCATGGTCATCGCTACCGAGCTCGGCGACGTCCGCCGCTTCGACAGCCCACGCCAGCTCATGGCCTACGTGGGCCTCATCCCCAGCGAGCACTCCTCGGGAGAGCGGCGACGCCTGGGCGCCATCACCAAGGCCGGCAACACACGTGTCCGCCATATCCTGATCCAGGCTGCATGGCACTATCGAAAGCGCCCGGCGATGCTGACACTTCCAGGCGTGCTGAATGACGGCGGGATCCTGGCCGCGTTGACGGCGGCGCAGGGACGCGCCGACTGAAACGGAAGCCCCTTCTTGTTAGGCGCAGCAGTGCATTACTGCCGCCACCAATCGCCTACGATGACGATGGCGGTGTAGCTGAGGATGAAAGCCGCAGACGAGATCCAGTGACCCAGGCTCCTCGGAGGAACGGGTACGAGCATCGAGACTTCTTGGTCGCGAGCGACGTTGAGCACTTCACTCCGCTCCACCGCCGAGGTCCGGTCACCAGCCGCGGCCACGACCGAAACCTCCCGACTACCGGTTGGGACATCGATGACGTGTACTCGTTCGGTATGTTTGCCCTCCGCCACTAACAGGCCATCAATACTCACACTCACCGCTCGCATCGGCTCAGAGAACCGTACCAGCAGGGATCCGTGCTGAACTGAGCCGGTGGGTGCCGGATATCGAACTTCCACGTTCGCAGCGCATCCCGACATCGTCATCGCAACCACGACCGCTAGACAGTACTTGGTCATTTCTCCACCCTCTCATCCTGTTGCGCGTAACGTTCTAGAGCTGCGACGCCGGCGCGTCCTCACCCTTCAATGACACACCACTCTTCGATCCGACCTAGCGCCGCTTCCGACGGCCCACACGCTTGCGCCGGTGTTCTCCGAAGCCGCGCTATGCGCGGCGTAGGCGCAGCTCGTTTGATACTGATACAGGCCCCTCCTGGACCTCCCGGCCTTCGGGAGGAACGATGA
>CAZPZU010000121.1:0-12981 GCA_964591135.1 uncultured Gemmatimonadaceae bacterium
GGGATCATCGAGTCGATGGCCTTGAGGCCCGTCTGGAGCGGCTCCTTCACGGGCTGGCGGAGCACGATGCCCGGGGCGACGATGTCGATCTGGCGCGTGCCCTCGATGCCCTCGACAGGGCCCTTTCCGTCGATCGGGTTGCCGAGGGGGTCCACGACGCGGCCCAGGTAGCCGGCGCCCACGTTCACCTCGAGCACCCGGCCCGTGCGGCGAACGTGGTCGCCCTCCTGCAGGTGGGTCCATTCGCCCAGGATCACCGCGCCGATGTTGTCCTCCTCGAGGTTCAACGCCAGAGCCGTGACCGTGTCACCCGTTTCGGTCGAGGTGATCTCCAGCATCTCCGAGGCCATGGCCTTGGTGAGGCCGTAGATACGTGCGATCCCGTCCCCCACCTCGAGGACCTCGCCGATCTCCTCGGCTCGGAGGTCTTCCTCGTAGTGCTCGATCTCCGAGAGGAGGACGCCCTGGATCTCACTTGCGCGAAGCTGGGACTCGTTGGCCATCTTTTCTGTCGAATCCTGGAGTGGTTGAGGTCGTCAGCCCTGCCCGGTGGCAGGCAGCTGGGCCTTCATGAGCTGGCGGCGCATCCCGTCCAGCTTCGTACGAAGCGAGCCATCGTAGATCGTGTCTCCCGTGCGGACGACCACGCCTCCGAGAATCCCCGGCTTCAACCGGACGTGGGGGATCGCCCTCTTGCCGAGCAGCTCCGTCAGGCGGCTCGCGAGAAGGTCGCGTGTAGCGTCGTCCATGGGCCGAGCCAACGTCACCTCGACGTGCGCCCGCCCTTCGTGCTCGTCGAGCAGCGCCGCGTATTCCCTCGCGATGTCCCGAAGGAGCCGCTGGCGTCGCTTGTCGATCGTGATCAACAGGAAGTGGACGAGCTGCGCGGGAAGCTCGTCGCCGAACACCTTCCGCACGACGTCCTTCTTGTCGGCGTCCGCGATTCGCGGTGTCTCGAGGAGGAGGCGGAACCGGGCATTCTCGTCCAGCAGGCGAGCCACGGTCTCGATGCCCTCCGCGAACGCTTCCAGCCCCTCGTGGCGCTGGGCGAGCTCGAAGAGCGTCTCGGCGTAATTGCGCGCGACGGTCTCGTCTCTCACGCCTGCGCTCCGGGGCTCTCCGGCATCTCGTCGAGGAAGCGCTCGACGAGCTGACGGTCCTTGGCCTGGTCCAGGTGCTCGTGCAGCAGCCGAGAGGCCGCGGCGAGCGCGAGGTCGACCGACTCCTTGCGGAGCATCTCGAGGGCGGCGTCTCGGTCCCGCTCGATGTCCAGCCGCGCACGCTCCACGATGCCCTGCGCCTCCGTCCGGGCCTTCTCCTCGATCTCCTTGCGAATGCGGTCGCCCGCAGTCCTTCCCTCCGCGAGGATCTCTCCCGCCTGGCGGCGAGCATCGGCGAGCTGTCGTCGGTGCTCGTCGAGCAGCTTCTCCGCCTCGGCCTGCCGGGCGGCGGCCTCGTCCAAAGCGTTCTGGATACCCTTCTCCCGCGCTTCGACGGCCGCGAGGATCGGGCCCCAGGCGAACTTGCCCAGCAGGAAGAGCAGCCCGGCGAACACCACCAGCGTCCAGACGCTCAGCCCGGTGTTGATGTCGAACAGGCTCGGCTCGGCCGCCCCCTCGGCGCCGTGCTCCTGAGCCAGCACGGCCAGGGGCGACGACGCGAGCAACACGAGCGTGGCCGGCAGAATCCGACTGGCTCTCATAGGTCTCTCCACGGGTTTCCCTGATCGCCCAGGCCCCCGTGCCGCGCACGGGAGCGGAGGCGGTCGACACCGGCCGCGAGCGGCCGGTTCAAAGCGGCCCAGGCTACTGCTTCAGGATGAAGAGGAAGAGAACGGCGATCACGAGCGCGAAGAGCGCCACTCCCTCGATCAGGGCGGCGAGGATGATGGCCGCAGTCTGGATCGTGCCGGCCGCTTCCGGCTGGCGGGCGATGCCCTGCGTGGCTCCGTTTCCGATCTGTCCGATGCCGATTCCGGCGCCGATCACGGCCAGGCCGAGGCCGATGCCGGCGCCCATGAGGCTCAGGAATCTGCTCGAGGTCTCCGGGGTCGCGGCCGCATCCTGGAAGGCGGCGAGCATAGCGTGGAGCATGTCGGTTCGTCGTCCTTTGTTGTGGTTGGTCCCGCTATAACGTCTTTGGATCAGTGTGCGTGGCGGATCAGACCGATGAAGACCGCCGAAAGCATCGCGAAGATGTACGCCTGCAGGAACGCGACGAACACCTCGAGGATCATGAACGCCCAGACCATGCCGACCGACGCGCCGGCGATGGCCCACCTGCCGAGGGCGACGTTGGCGAACAGGAAGATCATCCCGAGCAGCGACAGCACGAGCGTGTGGCCCGCGGTCATGTTCGCGAAAAGCCGAACCGTGAGCGCGAAAGGCTTGGTGAGCTTTCCCAGGAACTCGATGGGCGTGAGGATGACCAGCATGAGCGCCTGACCCCACTTCGGCATCCCCGGCGGCGCGTAGAAGATCGTCTTCATGTAGCCGGAGAAGCCAAGCGAGCGCATCCCCGAGATCTCCACCACCACGAACGTCACGAGGGCCAGCGCGCCGGTGACGCTGAGGTTCCCGGTAGGGCTGGCGCCGAACGGCACGAGACCCATCAGGTTCATCGCGAGGATGAAGAAGAAGAGCGAGAGGATGTACGGCGTGTAGCCGTCGGCGCCGTGGCCGATGTTGCGCCGCACCACCTCGTCGCGGAAGAAGAGGATCATCGCCTCCATCGCGTTCGCGAAGCCCGTCGGCGCCCGGTTCATGTACCGGGCACGCATGACGCGGCCGATGGGAATGAACACGGCCAACACGACGAGCGCCGCGAGGAGGACGAAGAACGCGTGCTTCGTCGGAGACAGGTCGAGCGTCAGGCCTCCGATGTGGATCGGGGGGAGGGCAAAGCGCTCGAAGTCGAGCGTGAACCCCTTCCCCAGGATCGTGAACGAGACCTCCTTCCCGTCCGCCAGGTGGTGCATGAGCATCCCCTGGAGGTCGGGACTCTCCTGTGCCCCCGTCCCTTGAACGGCCTCCGCTCCACCCTGAAGTGCTTTCAGCAATCCCAGCAGCATCTCGCCCTCGGGGTCCTCAGGTCGTTTCGCCCGCTCGGGGCCGGAAGTACACCGGCTCGAGCAGGAGCAGTCCAAAGAAGAATCCGGCCAGCGCGAACAGCATCGGGATCGTCCCCGCCGCCTCGCTTCGAATCGCGATCGTCGCGACGCCCGCGATCACCAGCAGCCGCACCAGCGTGCCCCCCGCCCAGACCACGAGGAATCCGCGCACATGGCCCCGGAAGCGCAGCAGCAACCAGAACGCCAGGACCTGGACGGAAAGCGCGACGGCACCCGCCGCCATGACCCCCCGCCTGCCCTCCACGCCAAGGAAGGGCCAGAGGCCGAGCGTCACGAGCGCGATTCCCGCGAGGCCCGTGAGGGCATATCGGAGGTGGGCGCTCATCGATCTGTGTCCGATCGTTGCCGTGGTTCGATCACGATGTGGTAGTACAGGCTGTAGAAACCAGCGCCGGCCCCGACAAACGCACCAATCACCAAGAGCCACGGCGACGTGCCCAACTTCCCGTCCAACCACGCCCCCACACCCAGGAAGAGCAGGACGGAAAGCGCCCAGGCGAGCCCATAGCCCATGTACTGGCCGGAGGCCCTGATGAGGTCCTGGGGGTCCGCCCCCTTTCGGTCTCCGGACACGATCCGCTCCGTTTTGCCCTAGAGCCTGCGGAAACTAGCGCTTGTGAAAAAAAACGCAAGCAAGTAGCCCGCCATTTTGGCGGCTTCTCGGCCCCTCCGCAGACGAGCGACGCCACCCCGGTCCTCGCGGCGCCAACGCGGTGCCGTCCCCTGCGGACGGCGGGCCCTCGCGCGCGGATCCGCGCGCACCCCTGGCGGGTACCGGTCTGACCGCTTTTCTTGGAGCCCGCACGGCCGTTCGACCGGCCTGCCCGCCCCAGGCGGAACATGCTCCTCTCGCATTCCGGGATGGTCACCATAGAGACGCCCACGGCTGATCGCGACCTCGAGCTCCTCGACCGCGTCGCGCAGGTGTCCTCCGCGCTCAGATCGGAGGTCGAGAAGAGGATCGTAGGGCAGTACGATGTGGTGGAGGGGCTCTTGACCGCGCTGCTGGCGAACGGACACGCCCTCCTGGTGGGCGTACCGGGGCTGGCCAAGACGCTGCTGATCCAGACCGTCGCCGAGGCCCTCGACCTCCAGTTCAGCCGCATCCAGTTCACCCCGGACCTGATGCCGACGGACATCACCGGCACGGAGGTCATCGAGGAGGACCGGACCACGGGCCGCCGCGTCTTCCGCTTCGTGAAGGGGCCGGTCTTCGCCAACATCGTGCTCGCCGACGAGATCAACCGCACCCCACCGAAGACGCAGGCGGCGCTCCTGCAGGCCATGCAGGAACGAGCGGTCACCACGGCCGGCGAGACGTACCCGCTGGAGCCTCCCTTCTTCGTCCTCGCGACACAGAACCCCATCGAGCAGGAAGGGACCTATCCACTTCCCGAAGCTCAGCTCGACCGGTTCATGCTCGAGCTCCCCATCGGCTATCCCTCCCGCTCGGAGGAGGAGGAGGTCGCCATGCGGACCACGGGCACGGACGAGGCGGACATCCGGGGCGTCGTCACCGCCTCCGAGCTCATCGAGCTCCAGCGGCTCGTCCGCCGGGTTCCCGTTCCTCCTTCTCTCGTCTCCTTCGCGGTGCGGATCGCGCGTGCCACCCGTCCCGGCGAGGAGGCGGCGAAGGTGTCTCGGCGCTACGTTGCATGGGGAGCCGGTCCGCGCGCTTCGCAGTTTCTGGTGCTCGGCGCGAAGGCGCGCGCGGCGGCCCGAGGCTCGGCCATGCCGTCGCTCGACGACGTGCGGGCCGTAGCGCCTGCAGTGCTCGCGCATCGGCTCGTCCTGAATTTCGAGGCGGAGGCCGACGGGCGGGGGACGCGGGACGTCATTCAGGAGCTCCTCCAGGAGTCAGAGGGTTGGACGTAGACCGAGGTAGCGGGACGGGCGGACGCCCTCCCGACCGAAGACCATGACGGGGTGGGTCGTGGGCGTCGGGCTCCTGCTGCTCACGCTGTCCGCGATCCTCACGGCCGCGGGCACGGCCGTCTTCCAGATCGGCGTGTCCCGATTGCGCACGCTGCAGGAGGAAGGGTTCCAGGGCGCGGACTCCCTCGCACGCCTCCGAGCCGGCCAGGGCCGAACCCGGACCGCCCTGCGCGTCGTCACCGCCGGGCTCGATCTCTTCGTGGTCGGGCTGGCCGCCATGGCGACCGAGGGCCCCGCCACGCTCCTGGTCCTTCTGGCCGCGATCGGCGTCGTCCTGTTCCTCGGTGACCTGGGACCGCGCATCGTCGCGGGGCGGTACCCCGTGCGCCTGGCGCTCTTCGCGGCACCCTTCCTCCTGCGATCCAGCGGCTGGCTCCACGCGATCGCGTTCCCCTTCACCCGCCTGGAGGATGCATTGGCCGGCAACGGCGAAGGGGAGGCGTCGGCCGAGGAGCGGGAACTCCGCGAGATCCAGGAGCTCGGTCAGGAGGAGGGCGTGCTGGAGGAGCACGAGACCCTCCTGGTCGAGCGGGCGTTCCGCCTGGACGAGCTGACCGCCTGGGACGTGATGACTCCTCGCGTCGACGTATTCGCCTGGAAGGACTCCACCCTCCTGCAGGAAATCGTCGGTGAGCTCTCCGCGGTCCCCTACAGCCGGGTCCCGGTCTACCGCGAATCCGTGGACGACATCACCGGCATCCTGTACGTACGGGAGGCCTATCAGGCGTTCGTCGAGGAGAAGCGTGATCTCCCGCTGTCGGCCCTCGCCCGGGAGCCGTTCTACGTGCCGGGATCGCTGTCCCTGTCGAGGCTGCTCCAGGATTTCCAGGCGCGCCGGATCCACATGGGGATCGTAGCCGACGAGTTCGGCGGTATCGACGGCCTCGTCACCCTGGAGGACGTCCTCGAGGAGCTCGTGGGCGAAATCGTCGACGAAACCGACCTCGACCAGGAGGAGATGGTCCGCCTGTCGAAGACGGAGGCTCTGGTGGACGCCGGGGTGGACCTTCGGGAGATCAACTACGCGTTCAACCTCTCCCTGCCGATCCTGGAGCACCGGTCTCTCAACGGCTTCATCCTCGAGGAGATGGGGTACGTGCCCGCGGTGGGCGAGACCCTGACGCGCTCGGGCGTGCACATCGAGGTCGTGGAAGCCACCGAGACCCAGGTGGTGCGAGCCCGCCTCACGCGCCTGCCTACGGCGGGGCCGGACGCCCCGGCGCCGCTGCCGGAGTAGCGGACGCCTCGTGGCCCTCGTCCTGCCCTTCGGCGGAAAAGTGCCCAGGATCCATCCTACGGCGTTCGTCGCCCCGACCGCGGTGGTCATCGGGGACGTGGAGGTGGGAGCCGAGGCCAGCATCTGGTTCGGCGCCGTCCTGCGCGGGGACGACCCCGAGCACCCGATCGTCGTGGGAGCGCGCAGCAGCGTCCAGGACAACTGCATGGTCCACGTGGGCGACTGGGGTCCGACGATCATCGGGGAGAGTGTCACGGTGGGGCACGGCGCCAAGTTCGAGAGCTGCACGATCGGTGACCGCACGGTCGTCGGAATGAACGCGGTCGTGCTCCAGAAGGCCGTCATCGGACCGGAGTGCGTGCTCGCCGCCAATACCGTGGTGCTCGAGGGCGCGCACATCCCGGCGCGGTCGGTGGTCGCGGGCGTTCCCGGCCGGGTCAAGAAGAGCCTGGAAGGCTCGGCGGCCGAGTGGATCGCGCGCGGGGGCCGGCACTACGTCGAGCTGTCCCGGGAGTACCTCGCCGCCGGGATCGGACAGCCATCCGCGGCGCCGCGGTGCGATGTGTGCGGAGGTCCGGTCGTGGACCGGCACTGCAAGCTTGTGTGCACGGTATGCGGGTATCAGAGGGACTGCTCCGACCCCTGAGATCCCCGGCGATCACATGGGGAGGCCCACGATCCGCGTCAGGTACCAGATGCGCATCGCCTCGCCCCAGGCCCACGTCACGGCACCCGCGGCCGCGAGGAAGACCCCCAGCGGGATCAGCCTCTTCGAGAGCGAGGCTGCGGGCCCGAACACCAGGAGCGCCAGCACGGAGCCGATGAAGATGGTCTCGGCCACCCCCCATATGCCCACGAAGGCTCCCACCATCATCATCATCTTGATGTCGCCGCCCCCCATGGCCTGGTCCACGCCCGCTTCCTCCAGCCGGCCGGGGAGGAGGCGCTTGATGATCCACGTCCCGCCCACCGCGATCAGCCAGAGCGCCCCGTAGCCAACGGCCGCCCCGGCCAGCGACGAGGTCCATCGGATCCCCCCCGGCAGGAAGGAGAGCCCGACGCCGAGCACCGCGCCGCCGACCGAGAACTCGTCGGGGATGATGTAGAAGCGCGCGTCGCTCAGGGAGATGCCGAAGAGGATCGTGAGGAAGATCCCGCCCCTCAGCGCTTCCCACGTCGGACCGTGGGCCGCGAAGACGCCGGCCCACACCAGGGCCGTGGCCACCTCCACGAGGGGATACTGGATGGAGATCGGCTGGGCACACCAGCGGCATCGCCCCCTCAGGAGCAGCCAGCTCACGACCGGGATGTTGTCGTGCCAGCGGACGGCCTCTCCGCAGCGCGGACAATGCGACGGCGGCGACACCACCGACTGCTCTTCCGGCCAGCGCAGCGAGCACACGTTGAGGAACGAGCCGAGCGCGAGACCGAACAGGCCGGCCACCACGGGAACGAGCCAGGCGTCAACGAGCAGCACGTGTCTTCTCCCGAGTCAGCGCGTAGAGGAGCACCGCCCCGGCCACGCCCGCGTTGAGCGACTCGGCCGGGCCCGGCATGGGCACCCGGACCAGCCTCTCGGCGGCTTCGCGGACCGACGGCCGTGGGCCGGCTCCCTCGTTACCCACGACCAGCGCCCACCCCCTGGGTGGGGTGACCTCCGCGACGTCGTCCCCGGAGGCGTCGGCCACCACGAGCGGAATTCCCGCCCGCCCGAAGAGAGCGAGGGCGTCCTCCGCAGCGCGCATCAGCAGGGGTTGGCGGAACGCCGTCCCCGCCGAAGCCCGCACGGCCTTCGGGCTCCAGACGTCCGCGCTGCCGTCGAGCGCGACGACGGCGTCGAGCGCGAAGGCCGCCGCAGACCGCACGAGCGTCCCGACGTTGCCTGGATCCTGGACCGCATCGAGAACCAGGTAGTGTCCGCCGGATCGGACTGCCTCGTCTCCGGCCCGAGGCTCGGCGCACACGAGCAGGACCCCCTGGGGATGTTCGGTGTCGGCGAGCGAGGCGAGGGTCCGGTCGTCGACCTCGTCCACCTCGACCCCCATCTCGTCCAGCGCACGGCGCACGGAGGCTCCCTCCGGAACACGGTCGAGGGCCGGCGAAGTCACGGCGAAACGCCCGGCCGCCTCCGCGGCCAGCGCCTCTCCGACCGCGCGTACGCCTTCGACCAGGACCAACTGCTCCCGCTCCCGGGTCTTGCGGCGCCGAAGGCGTCCCAGGATGCGCCCTCGGCGCTGGCTCAGACCCATGGCTTCGCACACCTTTCGAGACCGATCGACACGCGAGAGCCCGTCCACGAGTCAGCCCCATGTCCGCACGCACACCCGTCGCCCTCACGATCGCCGGAAGCGACTCCGGAGGCGGTGCGGGCATCCAGGCGGACCTGAAGACCTTCCACGCGTTCGGGGTCTTCGGCACCTGCGCGCTCACCGCCGTCACGGCCCAGAATACCCTCGGCGTCACGACGGTCCACCCCATACCGCTCGAGGTCGTCGCGGCCCAGATCGATGCCGTGGCCACGGATCTCCGACCCACGGCGGTCAAGACGGGAATGCTCGCCACCTCGGCCCTGGTCACCACGGTGGCCGACGCCCTGAGGAGCCACGGACTCGACCGATACGTGCTCGATCCCGTCATGGTCGCCACGAGCGGTGACCGCCTCCTCGACGCCGACGCGGAAGGCTCCCTCGCGAAGGAGCTGCTCCCTCTGGCCGCGGTCGTGACGCCCAACCTGCACGAGGCACGGATCCTGACCGGCATCGACGTCCGCTCCCTCGACGACATGCGGCAGGCGGCCCAGGCCCTCGTGGAGCTCGGCGCGGGAGCCGCGCTCGTGAAAGGAGGACACCTGGAGGGCGACGCCGTCGACCTCCTGTGGGACGGATCCGAGGAACGCGTGTGGCGAAAGCCCCGGATCGAGACCCGCCATACCCACGGGACGGGATGCACGCTCTCCGCCGCCCTGGCCGCGGGACTCGCGCGCGGCGTCCCCGTTCCTGCCGCTGCCGAGCGCGCCGTGCGCTGGGTGGCCCGCGCCATCGCGACCGCCCCGGGGCTCGGCGAGGGGCACGGCCCCGTGAATCATTTCGCCCCCGTGGAGTGAGGCAGGAGGGGAAGGAGCTCTTCCAGGATCCGTCCGAGCGCCCGGCCCGCCCGGCTACCGACCTCCATCACCTCCTCGTGCGTTTGCGGGGCGTCGGAGAGCCCGGTGCCCTTGTTGGTCACGACCGAGAACGCCAGGCAGCGAAGCCCCCGCGCGCGGCACGTGATGACCTCCGGAACCGTCGACATGCCCACCACGTCCGCTCCGAGCACGCGGAGCATCCGCACCTCGGCCGCGGTCTCGAAGGACGGCCCGAGGAGTCCGGCGTACACGCCCCTTCCCATCGGCACCCCTGCGGACTCGGCGGCGCGGGCGGCCAATCCCCGGAGCCGACGATCGTAAGGGTCGCTCATGTCGGGAAACCGATCCTCGCCTTCCCGGACGTCCCCCACGAGCGGAGATCGGAACATCAGGTTGAGGTGATCCTCGATCAGCACGATGTCGCCCGGCTCGAGCGCCGGATCCACCCCACCGGCAGCGTTCGTGAGGACCACGATCCCGATGCCGAGCTCGGCGGCGAGGCGCACGGGCGCAGCCACGACCTCCGGGGCATGGCCCTCGTACAAGTGGAAGCGCCCGGCCTGCAGGAGCACCTGCCTCCCTCCCAGGCGTCCTGCGACGTAGCGGCCGGCGTGACCGACCACCCCGGTCTCCGGAAAGCCCGGGAGGTCCCCGAACGGCACGACGACGGGAGACGCGACCGCTTCCGCCAGATGGCCGAGCCCCGAGCCCAGCACCAGGAGCACCTCAGGCAGGACGTCCATGCGAGCACGCAGCACGTCCGCTGCCGCGGGAATGTCGACCGAGTGATCCATCCTCACTCCTACAGGATCATGCCGGCGACGGTCGCCGTCATGAACGCGGCGATCGTCCCGCCGATCATCGCGCGCAACCCGAGCCGGGAGAGGTCGTGCCGCCGGGTGGGTGCGATGCCGCCGATGCCCCCCAGCTGGATCGCGATCGATGAGAAGTTGGCGAAGCCGCACAGCGCGTATGTGGCGATGACGATCGAGCGCGGCTCGAGCGTCCGAGGCCCGTTGAGGATGCCGGCGAGCTGGATGTATGCGAAGAACTCGTTGAGCACCGTCTTGATGCCCATCAGGGAGGCCACGGTCGGGGCGTCGTGCCAGCTCACCCCCATGAGCCAGGCGAGGGGGGCGAGCACCCACCCGAGGATCTTCTCGAGCGTCAGGCCTTCGAAGCCGGCCAGGCCCCCGGCCCATCCCAGCAGCCCGTTGAACAGGTAGATGAGCGCGACGAAGGCGAGGAGCATGGCGCCGACGTTGAGCGCCAGGAAGAGGCCCTCCGAGGCCCCGCGTGCCGCTGCGTCGATCACGTTCACGTCGGGACGCTCGATGACGACCTCCAGCGTGTTGCGCGTCTCCGGCTCGCCCTTCTCGGGCACCATCAGCTTCGCCACCACGAGGGCCGCGGGCGCGGACATGACGGACGCCGCCATGAGGTGGCCCGCGATGTCCGGGAAGTGCAGGAGCAGCATCCCCACGTAGGCCGCCATGACGCCTCCGGCGACCGTCGCGAAGCCGGCGGTCATCACGGCCATGAGCTCCGACAGCGTCATCCGCTCCACGAAGGGCTTGATGAGCAGCGGCGCTTCCGTCTGGCCGACGAAGATGTTGCCCGCCGCCGACAGCGTCTCGGCGCCGGACGTGCCCATCGTCCGCTGCATCACCCACGCGACGCCCCTCACCGCCTTCTGCATGATGCCCAGGTGGTACAGCACCGTCATGAGCGAGCAGAAGAAGATGATCGTCGGCAGCACCGTGAAGGCGAAGTACGACCCCGTATTGGCCACCTGGCCGGAGACCGCGGCGAAGGCGCCGTTGCCCGGATCGCCCGTGCCGATGGGCACGTTGTTGTCCACCAGGTTGCCGAACACGAACCTCGCGCCGTCCACCGTGAAGCCGAGGAGGGCGACGACGACGGTGTTGGCCGTGTCGAAGACCCGCGCTCCCACCGGGGTCTTGAGGATGAACAGGGCGAACAAGACCTGGAGGGATATCCCCCAGATGACCACCCGCCACGGCACGCGCTTCCGGTCCATCGACAGCGCCCACGCGAGCAAAGTGAGCGCGAGCATGCCGACGAGCGAGCGGAGGCGGGCGGGTAGGGGCGTATTCAGGGAGCCGCGTGGCACCTCGATGGAGACCTGGTCGGGCGCGCTGGCGGCCGCCGCGACCGCCCCACCCGCAGCGGCCCTGGTCGGGCCCGCCGCCAATGCCGTCCAGGCCCCCGTGGACATGAGGAGCGCGCACAGCACCCAGAGCACGACCATGGGGGGCCGGGGGCGTTTCATGGAAAGGCCGGTCCTGTCAGCAGAGGGGAGGCGCCGCGGCGCCCGGGCGACCCGGCAATATTGGGAAGGTCGATGGAAAAAGGGAGCACCCTCGTCGCACGGGCCCTACCGTGACCGGAGGTCCACGATCACCAGCCCGCGCGATCGAGCCCGCTGCGGTGGAGCACCACGTGCGCACGCTTGGCGCGCACGAGCTCCCAGTTGGCGAACAGCCGGATCAGGATCACGCCGGCCAGGAAGCCACCGATGTGCGCCCCGTAGGCGACGCCCCCGCCGGTTCCCGAACTCGAGGCCTGGGACACCACCTGGATGAGCAGCCAGTAGCCCAGGATGACCCACGCGGGTACCTGGAAGATCCGGAAGAAGATGATGAAGAAGAAGAGCGTGGCCACGCGCGCCCTGGGATACAACACGATGTACGCCCCCATCACACCGGCGATCGCCCCCGAGGCACCGACCGTGGGAAGCGGAGACGTCGGGTTGAGCAAGATCTGCGTACCCGCCGCGACCAGCCCGGTGATCAGGTAGAAGACGAGGAACCGGATACGCCCCATGGAGTCCTCCACGTTGTTCCCGAAGATCCACAGGAACCACATGTTGCCGATGATGTGCATCCAGCCGCCGTGGAGGAACATCGACGTGACGAGCGTCGGCCAGGTGAGCCCTCCGAGCGGACAGGGGCCCCGCCCCACGGCACGCCCCGTGATCTCACCGGGGATGGCGCCGAGCGTGCAGATCGACCCGTCCAGGAGCTCCTGGGACGTGCCCGCCCCCTGAACGAGGATCCACACCAGCACGCACGCGACGATGATGCCGATCGTGAAGAGCGGGAAGAGCTCGGTGGGGTTGTCGTCGTGGAGCGGAAACACCCGAGAGCCTCTCCGAGGTCGGGAAGGGGATGAACCGAGGGCGTCCAGCAACTGCCACTTCGACAGAAGATAGCCGAATTGCGCCGATTTGGCGGCCTTTTCCCCTCCCCTGCCGGGCATGGGGATTGCATGACGCGAGCAGCAGCGGTCGTGTGCGCGGCCGCTCCGGAACTTCTAGTCGGAAATCGAGAAACGCGGGACGCCGGGCGGGGTCCCGTCCGACCGACCCGAACCCCCGCTGAGGAGCGCAGAATGAGCAAAGTCATCGGCATCGATCTCGGGACCACCAACTCGGTGGTCGCGGTGATGGAGGGTGGCGAGCCCGTCGTCATCCCCAACTCCGAGGGCGGACGGACGACGCCGTCGGTCGTCGCCTTCACCAAGGACGGCGAG
>CAZPZU010000122.1:0-12855 GCA_964591135.1 uncultured Gemmatimonadaceae bacterium
CCTTCACCTGCTCGTAGAGCATCTGGAGCACCTGCGCGCTGGCCCGACCCTGCTCCAGGATCGGCGCGGCCTCGCCCTCGGCGCGGGCCTTGGCGGCGGCGCGCTCCGCGTTGGCGGGCTCCACCACGTCCGCCTGCAGGCGGAGCTTCTCCCGTTCGACCCGGCGCGTCTCCAACGCCTTCTGCGCCTCGACCTCCGACTCCTGGGCCTTCACCTGCGCGGTGCGCTCGACGATCTGGGCCTCGCGGTCCAGCTCGGCCTTGCGCACGCGCAGCTGGTTCTGCGCCTCGGCGATGCGCACGGCGGCCTCGGCCTCCTTGATTTCCGCCAGCTGGCGGGCGGAGGCCTGCCGCTGGCGGGTCTCGGCCGTGGCGTCGGCCTCTGCGATCTCGGCGTCGCGCACGGCCTCCGCAGCGCGCTTGCGGCCGATGGCCTCCAGGTAGCCCCGCTCGTCGCTCACGTTCTGGATCTTGAGCACGTCCAGGTGGAAGCCCAGCGCCGCCAGGTCCTCGCCGGCGTCCTCTGCGAGGGCCCGCGCGAAGCCCAGCCGGTCTTCGTTCACCTCCTCGGGGGTCAGCGTGGCCAGCACGCCGCGAAGGTTCCCCATGAGGGTGTCCTTGGCCAGGCTCCAAATCTCCTCTTCGGTCTTGTCCAGCAGACGCTCCACGGCGTTGTTGAACACCGTCTCGGGCTGCGACGCGATCTTGACCGCGGCGATCGCCTCGATGTTCAGCGGGATGTTCCCCTTCGAGAACGCGTTGGCCACGGAGATCTCGACGGGGAAGGTCTCGAGGGAGATGTGCTGCACGGTCTCCACGATCGGCACGCGCAGCGTGCGCCCCCCGATGACGGAGCGGTAGCCCACGTTCTCTCCCGAGATGAGCTTGCGCTCCCGGCCGGTGAGCACGGCGGCCCGGTTGGGCGGCACGATGACGATGAGGGATCGGATGGTCATCACCGCCACGACCACGACGAAGAGCAGCGCTACGGCCAGAGCGAAGCCGCCGCTGACGAGATCAGGGTTCATGGGACCCTCCAGGTCCTCGCGAGTACGTTCATTCCCGAACCGGCACGCGGATCACGCACCGAGCAGCTCCTGCGATATGGGGGCGACGAGCGCCACCCCTCGTTGCATCTCCACTACCACCACGGACTTCCACGTGGACGGATCACCCTGGTCCAGGGCTGACGGGTGCGGCAGCGCCCTCAGCTCCACCGAGTGCCCGAGCCGCTCCACCACGACCTTCCCCCCTGTGCCGGTGATGGGCAGCGTCACCCTGCCGGAGTGGCCGACGAAGGCGTCCTCTCCCTCCACCGTGCCGGACTCCGAGCGCCGCACCCAGCCGAAGGCCACGTTGATGAGCGTGCCCGACAGGACGCCGCCGGCGACGGCGAAGGCCGCGGTCGCCAGCGCCGAGGTGGCGGGGAGGACGTAGGTCAGCAACGTCCCCACCGCACCGAAGCCGAAGAGCGTGTACGTCACCGTGCGGATGGAGAAGATCTTCGAGGCGACCTGCGAGGCGTGGGCGCCGTCGGAAAGGTCGTGGTCCACGTCCATGTGGGACGCGTCCACGTGGCCGGCGTCCGCGTCGAAGTGGCCCGCGTCCGTCTCGAAATGAGCGTCGAGGGTGACGTCGGTGTCGAGGCTGGCGTCCGTGGAGAGATCGACGTCGCCGTGCCCGCCGAGGATGTCCCCCAGCAGGGAGAGTCCCAGGAAGCCGCCACCCAGGACCAGCGAGAACACGTAGAAGGCAACCATCTGACCGATTGATACGGGGCTCGCGGGGAGGACCTTCACCGGCAAGATCGGGTGGTGGGGGTCGCAGCGACAGTATCTCGGCGCAGGTCGCATCGCCGGGAGATGCTCCGAGAGCGCCCGTTGACCTAAAATTCTTAGGCCATTACGATTGCTCTAAGATTCTTAGGCCATTGGGAACACCATGTCCGACGACACGCTGACCGTACTCAAGGGGACGCTCGAGTTCCTTACGCTGCGTACGCTCGCCGGAGGAGGCGAGATGCACGGCTTCCAGATCCTCGAATGGCTCCACCGGGCCACGCGGGAGGAGCTCCAGGTCGAGGAAGGTGCGCTCTACCCGGCCCTGCACCGCATGGAGAAGCGCGGCTGGCTGGCGGCACGCTGGGCGACGTCCGAGCGGGGACGCAGAGCGAAGTACTACCGGCTCACTGCCGCGGGGAGACGTGCGCTCGCCCAAGAGGAGGAGCGCTGGGCGCGCTACGTCACTGCGGTGGCCCGCATATCGCGGCCGCAGGAGGCGTGAGGTGGACCGGTTGCGCAGGAAGCGGCTGGACGACGAGATCCGTCATCACATCGAGGAGCGTGCCGCGCGCCTGGTGGCGGAGGGAATGGACGCAGGCGAGGCGCTGCGCGAAGCGGAGCGGGCCTTCGGCGATGTGGGCGCGGTGCGCGCGGAGCTGGAGCAGATCGAAGAACCGCCGCGGGGCGCCCTCGCGCTCCTCTTCGACCGCGTCCGGACCGACCTCGCCTTCGCCGGGCGCCAGCTGCGCCGTGCACCGGGGTTCGCCGCCGTCGCAATCCTCACCCTGGGTCTCGGCATCGGATCTGCGACCGCGATCTTCGGGCTGGTGAAGGCCGTTGTGCTCGATCCGCTGCCCTATCCGCAGGCGGACCGGATCGTCGTATTCAACCAGGAGACGCCCGACGGCCTGCGCTTCTCGGTGTCCGAGCCCGACTTCCGGGACTTCAGGAGCCGGGTCCGCTCCGTCGAGCTCCTCACCGCGGTCAGTCGGGCGGACCTCACGTACATCGAGGACGGCCGGCCGGTCAACGTGGTGGCCATGCAGGTGACCGGGAGCTTCTTCCCCCTGTTCGGCGGCACGGCGACGACGCTCGGGCGCGCGTTCACCGACCAGGAGTCGGGTGAGCGCGCCCGCAAGCTGGTGGTCGTGAGCCATGCCTTCTGGGCGGAGGACCTGGGAGGCGATCCGGACGTGGTCGGCACCTCCCTCGTCCTCGACGACATGCCCTACGAGGTCGTCGGCGTGGCGCCCCGGGGATGGGCGCCGCCCATGGCCGGCGATGTGTGGATCCCCATCACGTTCGCGGACCCCGACCGCACGGACCACAACCTGGACGCAGTGGGCCGCCTGGCCGCCGGCGCCACGCTGGGCAGCGCAAGCGCCGACGCGGACGCCGTCGCCGCGGAGCTCGGACGCGAGCATCCCGACACGAACGGTGGCTGGGGCACGCAGCTCCGTCCGCTCAAGAGCGCTGTGCTCGGACCGCGGCGCATCCAGGCAGCGTGGGTCCTTCTAGGGGCCGTTGGGCTCCTCCTCCTCCTCGCCTGTGCAAGCGTGTCGAACCTCCTTCTGGCCCGAGCGAGCGGGCGCGGCCGCGAGATGGATCTGCGCGGGGCGCTGGGTGCGAGCCGCCGCAGGCTCGTGCAACAGCTCCTGACCGAAAGCTCCGTGCTCGCGAGCGCCGGGGCCGTCGTCGGCATCCTCTTCGCGTACGCGCTCCTGCCGGGCCTGCAGGCGATGAGCCCGGCCGACACTCCGCGTATCGGCGAGGCCTCCGTCGACGCCGTGGTGGTGCTCGCCGCCGCAGCGGCGGCGCTCCTCACCGGCCTGGTGTTCGGGCTCGCTCCTGTGGTGCACGTGCTCCGCGGGAACCGCACTTCGGCTCGTAGCGCGGGCCGGGTGACGGGCGGCAGCGGGCGCGCGAGGGCCGGCCTGGTCGCCGCGCAGGTGGCCGTGTCGGTCACCCTTCTCTTCGGCACCGGTGTGCTGGGCGCGAGCTTCCTGCGCCTGCAGCGGGTCGATCCGGGGATGGACGTGGACCACACCCTCGTCGTGCCGCTGATGCTCTCCGGGGACCGGTACTCCGTGGCCGAGCGTCGGGTCACGGTCGACGCTCTTCACGCCCGGCTCGCGTCCCTCCCCGGAGTCGAGGCCGTGGGGAGCTCGAACATCATTCCGTTCAGCGGAGCGAACACGGCGGTGGACGTCAACGTGGAAGGGCAGCCCACGAGCCCGGACGCCGCACCGTTCGCCCCATGGCGTGCCGTGTCGAGAACCTACCTCGACGCCGCGGGGCTCGAGCTGCTCCACGGGCGCACGTTCGAAGCACCCGACTTCGACGAGGGCGCCGCGGACGTGGTGGTCGTCACGCGTACGCTCGCCCGGCAGCTCTTCGGCGATCCGGCATCCGCGGTGGGCCGGCGCATCGCCTTCGGATGGGACGGCACGAACTACCGGCGCATCGTCGGCGTGGTGTCCGACCTCGAGGACCGCGAGCTGGCCGGCGCGCCGCCCGCGACGTTCTTCATGCCCGCAGCCGGCTTCATGAACTGGTCCGTGTTCCTCGTACGCTTCCGACCCGGCGCCCCGCTGGTGGAAGCGAGCGAGGTCCGGCGAGCGGTGTGGGACGTGGATCCGAACCTCCCCGTGCCGACCGTCGAGCGCCTGGCCGACCGTGTAGGCGGCTCGGTGACGAGCCCGCGCTTCAACGTGCTGGTCATGGGGATGCTCGGGATCGTCGCGCTCGTGCTGTCGGTCATGGCCATCTACGGGCTGATCCTCTTCGCGGTGCGTCAGCGCACGAGGGAGATCGGCGTCCGCCTCGCGCTGGGGGCACGCGCATCGGGCGTGGTGGCACTCCTGCTCCGACGGGGGCTGGTGATCACGGCCGCAGGCACGGCGGTCGGCGCGCTCCTCTCCCTGGGGCTGTCTCGCTACCTCGACTCGCTCCTCTTCGGAGAGGTCGGATCGCGCGTACCCACGCTGTTGGCGGCGGCCGTCGTGGTGACCTTCACCGCGCTCGCCGCGACGTGGATCCCGGCCCGGCGCGCGAGCCGCGTCGACCCACGGGAGGCGCTCGGCGCCGAGTGACGCCTCAGCGAGGTCGTGCTTCGCGCCGGATCGTACCCGACGTGTCGGGCACGGCACGTGCCCGGGCGCTGTCCGCGGCGATGCGTGCGCTGTCCGCGCGAGCGGCCGCTCGCACCGAGTCGGCGCGGGCCACCGCCGCCGCCGAGTCGGCCTTGGCCGCCAGGACGGAATCGAGGACGGCCATCCGCTGCGAGACAGGCACGATACGGTTCGCGATGCGGATCGACGGCTCCTCGGGGAAGCCGCCGTCCGGCTCGAGTGCCGCCTCGGTGTAGTGGCTTCCCGGGTTCCAGAGGATCCACTCGTCGATACCGGCGTCGTACGCCGCCTGGATCTGGGCCCGGACCTCCGCGGCCGTGTAAGCGGGCTTGCCCAGGCTGAAGTCCTGCAGCCACGGACGCGTCGCACCGGCGCCCTCGACCGATCGGGAGCGACGCAACGCGTCGCCCAGCGCCCGGCGGACGATCTCGTACGGGTAGGCGTTCGGGGTCTGGTAGCCGAAGCTCCCTTCCCAGTAGTGGCTCGGGTAGACCATCGGCAGCGCCACGTCGACCGCGCCGATGAACGACTCCCACACCTGGCCGATGCCCACGTCCCTCGAGGCTGATGCCGTGACGCCGAAGACGTCGGCGGTGACCCGCACGCCCAGCTCCGAAAGCTGGTCGCGCGAGTACGCCAGGAAGCTCCGGATCGCTTCCGGCTTGGCCATGTCGCCGGCACCCGGGTATGCGACGAGATCTTTCTCGGCGGCGGGGATGTCGGGGAACCGGACGTAGTCCCACTGGATCTCGGGGAAGCCCATCCCCACCACCTCGCGGGCGAGCCCTACGTGGTAGTCCCACACGCGACGGTCGTAGGGATTGAGCCACACGATCCCCTTCCCGTCCTTGAAGACGCCGCCGCTCACGGTCTGGACCGCCATCTCGGGGTGCGCCGCCGTGAGCAGAGGGTCCTTCACGATCACGATGCGGGCGATGGGGTAGATGCCCTCGGCCTTCAGGCGACGGAGGAGGGCCGGGAGGTTCGCGATGCGCACCTCCCCGGTGGCGCCGATCTCGCGCGCCAGGGGCACCGAGGTGCGATGGCTCACGTAGCCGCTCGCGTCCTTGATGTCGATGACGAACGTGTTGATCTCCGTGCGCCGGGCGAGGGCGAGGAGCTGGTCCACCCGCCGCTGCGACCCGGCCGCCCACGCGTTGAGATAGATCCCCCGGATGTGCTCGGGCCGATCGAAGTGCGGGGGCTCCGCGTCCGCCTCCTCCACCGCCGGGACGCCGGCCGTGGACGCGGGCGTGGACGCCACCGCGGGAGACGGCGCGGGCGCCTTCTCCGTCTCCTCCTCGTCCGCAGGCAGTCGGACGGTCTCGACGTCCGTCGCCTCCGGGATCTCGGGAAGCGTCGCCGCGTCGGCCGTGTCCACCGGGCCCCGCGCATCGGGTGCGCGCCGGAACGCGGACGGTCCGGCCTCGCAGGCCCCGAGGAGGGCCAGGAGGGCCAGAGCGCCGAGAGCTCCGATTCGCGGGGTCACGGTGGGGCCGTCGGGGCCGCTAGTAGGCCTGGAGGGTGGGGTCCACTTCGTCGCGCCACCCGATCACGCCGCCCTTCAGGTTGCGGACGCCGTCGAAGCCTCGCTCCAGCATCAGGCGCGTGGCCCAGGCGCTCCGGCTCCCCGTGCGGCAGTACAGCACGATGGGTCGGTCCCTGGGAAGCTCGCCCAGGCGCGAGGGGACCTCCCACGCCGGGATGCGGAGCTGTCCGACCTCCGGGAGGTCGGCGATGCGGCGCTCGAAGTGCTCGCGCACGTCGACGAGCGTCGGGATCTCGCCGTCGTCCAGGCGGCTCTTCAGCTCCCCCGGGGTGATCTCGGGGATGTCGGAGGCTTCGGTCATGGGCCAGGGAGTCAACGGCGTGGCAGGATGTCGTCCAGCAGAGCGGCGGAACGCTCCGCGGCACCGAGGTGGCGCTGAATATAGCCGAAGGTACGCTCGCCGGCGTACGTCCGTTCCGATTCATCGCTCATCCACAGCGTCAAAACCTCCGCGAGGTCCTCGCTGGCGCGTACCTCCCTCGCGCCGCCCTCCGCGAGAAGCCGGCCCGCCGCGCGCGCGTTGGCGTGGCGGGGTCCGAAAGCCACGGGAAGGCGCGCCGCCGCCGGCTCCAGCACGGAGTGCAGCCCCGCGTCGTGGAATCCTCCTCCGACGTAGGCCGCTCCCCCCACCGTATACAGTTGCGCCAGCACGCCCACCCGGTCCACAACCACGACATCGACGCCGCGCGCGTCGCCGCGCGCTTCCACGTCGCCCAGAGTGGCGGACCTCCATCCGTCGCCGGCCAGGACGCGCAGCAGCCGCTCGACGTGATCCGCGTCCGGCTCGTGCGGCGCGAGCACCGCTCGCAGATCCGGGACCCGACGGCGCACCGCCGCCAGCGCGGTAAGGAGCACCGCGTCGTCGGCCGGCCAGGTCGAGCCGGCCACGACCGTAGGCCTCGGGTCCTCGTGGAACGGTCGGAGCCACGGTGCTTCCGGATCCGCAACCGTCGCCCGCTGTGCCGCCGAGTCGATCCCCGGATCCCCGGTGACGCGGATCGCCTCGCCACGGACCCCCAACCTCCGGAACCCGTCGGCGTCCTCCTCGGTGATCGCACCGACGAGCGACATGCTCCGCCACACCTCGCGCAGGAGCGTGCGCGCCGGCCAGCGGCCGCGCCCGGCGCCCGGCGGAACGGTCCCGCCCACCATGGTGACGGGCACGCGGCGGCGCGTCGCCTCCCCGACCAGGATCGGCCACGCTTCGGTCTTGGTGAACACGACCACGTCGGGTGAGGCAGCATCCAGGACCGATGCCATTTCGTCCGGGAGGTCCCACGGGAGATAGCCCGCCACGTCGGCCGGCATCCGACGGGCCAGCTCTACGGCGGAGGGAGAGAAGTGGGTGTAGAGCGACTGGAGCCCGGGCCTGAGCGTCCGCCACGCCTCGAGCACGGCGCGCGCCTGCAGGCCCTCGCCCACGGAGGGGGCGTGGATCCACGCAGCCGGCCGATCCGGCTCTCGCGACGCCCGCCCCCACGCCACCAGGCGGCTCGCGGCATCCCGGCGCCCCGCGATCCCCCGCGCCAGCTTGGACCCGCCACGGCCCACCACCGGCGTCGCGATGCGCAGCGTCCTCTGTGCGGCACGATACAAGGCCAGGGCGGGGTTCATGGGCCGGACGTTATAGATTCCGACCATGACGTTCCAGATCACGGTCCGTTATGGTGGGCGCTACCAGCGCTATCACACCTTCACCGTGGACGCGGCCGACGCCCGCCAAGCGCTGGAGGAGGCCGCCCGGGCCATACCGGACGAAGTGGCCGCCGAAGCCGACCTGGTCGAGCTCCGCGTGGCGGTGGACCCCGACAAGCGACAATACCTGGGCGAGGTCTGACCGACCGGGCCCCGAAGAACCGGCTCCGCTCGCCCGTATTGCCCTACGAGCCTGCCCGCGGAGCGCAGGGAAGCACCCGATCCCATTCCACCATGCCGGAGGACTGCATCCATGGCACCCATCTTCCTCGCCATCGTCGCCATCGTCCTGGGCGCGGCGATCCGCTCGATCGGACCCTCCATCGGAAAGTCGGCCGGAGCGGCGCGCCTCGTGGGATACGGCTTCATGGCAGCCGGCCTGCTGCTGGCCGCCTCGAACGCCCTCGCCGTGATCTCGGTGGGTGAGGTGGGCGTCCAGCACTTTCTGGGCAAGATCTCCCAGACCCCGCTCGACCAGGGCGTGCACATGATCAACCCGCTCGCGAGCATCGAGAAGATGTCGATCCGCGAGCAGAGCTTCCCACCGGACGGCAGCATCGAGAAGATCGACGCCCAGACCAGCGAGCAGCTCAACGTCGCGCTCGAGGTTTCGATCCTCTACCGGATCGACCCGGCCAACGCCCCGGACCTGTACCAGCGCATCGGCTCGGAGAGCCAGATCAAGCAGCGCATCGTCCTCAACTCGGTGCGCAACGGCGTCCGGGACGCGGTGGCGACGAAGTCGATCAACGACATCTTCTCGCCGAACCGGCGTGAGATCGCCGAGGACATGAAGGCCGCCATCCAGGCCAAGGCGGGCGACCGCATCGAGGTGCTGGACGTGTTCGTGCGCGACGTACAGGCGCCGCCCAAGGTGCGCGAGGCCATCGAGGAGAAGCTGCAGCGCGAGCAGAACGTCTCCGCCGAGCGCTTCCAGACCGAGATCATCCAGGAGAAGGCGCGCCAGCAGATCGAGCAGGCCAAGGGGATCGCGGAGGCCCAGCACATCATCTCCGAGGGACTCACCCCCCAGTACCTGACGTTCTACTACATCGAGCAGCTCGCGAAGCTGCCTGCGGGCTCGGTCGTGTACGTCCCCACGGAGGGCGGCGTGCCGTTGATGCGCCAGATCAACGGGGCCGGCGGCGGCCGTTGAACGGGTGAACGCCCGGAGGGAATCGGTCGGCCGACGGCCCGCAGGGCCGGTCGCGGCGATCTGCGCGGCCTGGATGCTGTCCCTCGCGTTCGACGTCTTCCTGCACGCGGGATTGCTGGCACGGCTGTATGCACGCCCGAGCCCGGTCCTCCTCCCGGCGGATCGTGCCTTCGCGCGCATCCCCTTGGGCTGGACCGCTTTCCTCGTCCTGACCGCCGCCCTCTGGTGGCTGTTGCGCCGCGCGGACGTGCGCGGAGCCGCGGCGGGCGGGCGTCTGGGCCTGTCGGGCGGGCTCCTCCTCTGGGGGGCGTGGAGCCTCGGGCTCTACTCGATCAGCCGGTTCGATGGCGACCTGTTGATCGGGTGGTGGCTCGGGCAGGCGGCCGAGCTCGGGATCGCCGGTGCGGTTCTGGGTGCCGCGAGGGCCGGGATGGGCCGAGGGAAGCTGTTCACACGGGTGGCGTTGGCCATGGTCGTCCTGGTGGCGGGCACGGTGGTCCTCCAGGCCCTGGGCCTCGCTCCTCCCATGAAGACCGTGGGGACGGGGTGAGCCCCCACCGCGACGGCCGAAACACCGAGCGGCTCCGGAGCATAGTAGGAAGCGTGAACGACACCGGCTCCGGGGCCCGCCCCCTCCGCTCCCGCCTGCTGCGCGGCGGCTTCGTCGTCCTGGCCCTGGGCATGGTGGCGGGGTGCTGGGCCTGCTCGCCCGTCTACGTGATCAAGGCGGGGATGGCGGAAGCGCGGATCCTGCGGGCGCGTCGGCCGATCGCCGACGTCCTCACGGACTCGACGACCGACGCGGACACGCGCGGCAAGCTGGCGTTCCTGGTGGAGGCGCGCCGCTTCGCCGCCGACGACCTCGGCATCGACGTGGGCGACGCCTATACGCAGTACACCGCTCTGGAGAGCGACACGCTCGCGCTGGTCCTGTCCGCGGCCGAGAAGGATCGCCTGGCGCCCAAGACGTGGTGGTTCCCCATCGTGGGCAACGTCCCCTACAAGGGGTTCTTCGACGAGGAGGACGCCCGCGAGGCCCAGGGCGACCTCGAGGTCGAGGGCTTCGATACGTACCTGCGTCCCACCGCGGCGTTCAGCACCCTCGGATGGTTCAACGATCCGGTCCTCTCGTCGATGCTGGACACCGACGACGTCGAGGTCGTGGAGACCGTCCTCCACGAGCTGTCGCACCGCTATCTGTTCGTGCCCGGCCAGGTCGGCTTCAACGAGAGCTACGCCACGTTCGTGGGGCGGGTCGGCGCCGCCCGCTTCTTCTGCACCCGGCCGGGCGGTGGGCCCGACACGGTGAAGTGCCAGCGCGCCGAAGCGCGCTGGCGCGACTACCAACGCTTCAGCGTGTTCGTGGACGGCCTGGTAGAGGACCTCGACGCGGTCTACGACCGCACCGACCTCACGTACGAGGAGAAGCTCGCGGGCCGACAGGAGGTCTTCACGGCGGCGCTGCACCACTTCGACGTCGACGTGGCACCGACGTTCGAGAGCGTGGGCTTCGGAGGCTTTCGACACACGCCGCTGAACAACGCCACGCTCCTCGCGCGCATCCGGTACTTCCACCGCCTGCCGGACTTCCAGCGCCTGCTCGAGGCGCACGGCAGTGATCTGAAGGAGGTCCTGACCGCGCTGAAGGCCGGGGTCGGGACCGTGGACGACCCGTTCGATCTTCTTCCCGGGGAGAGGGGTGGATGACGATGCCGAAGAAGCTCCTGGTCGCGCTGCTCGCGGTCGCGCTGTCGGCGCGGCCGGCCGCCGCGCAGACCACCTCGTACGAGGTGAACCTCCTGGACCGTGCGGACGACCGCTTCAAGGTCGTCGTGCAGCTCACCGGCCTCGGTCCGGCCGACTCGATCTTCCAGTTCGCCGCGACGGCCCCCGGCACCTACCAGATCGAGGACATCGGCCGCTACGTGCGGGGTCTGCAGTCCTTCGACGGCGACGGCTCCGAGGTCCCCGTCGCCCGTGTCTCGACCAACCAGTGGCGCTTCTCCGATCCGGCGCGGGTGCACACGGTGCGCTACGCGATCGCCGAGACGTGGGACACACCGGTCCCCGAGCACTCGCCCTACCTCATGTGCGGCACGTCCATCGAAGCCGACAACGTGCTGGTGAGCCCGCACGCGGTGTTCGGCTACCCGGCCCTCCGCCAGGGCCAGCCGGTCCGGGTACGCTTCGAGCGGCCGGCGGACTGGAGGGTGGGCTCGGCGCTCGTCCCCGACGCGCAGGGGTGGTACCACGCGGACGACTACGACCAGCTCGTGGACTCTCCGTTCCTCATGGGGAGCACGCTCACCGAGGCGACGCTCTCCATCGGAGGCGTGCCTGTCGAGGTGTGGGTCTACTCGAAGACCGGCAAGATCCAGGCGAAGCGGCTCCTGGGGAGCATGCGCGCCATGCTCACCTCGGCGGGCGCGTTCCTGGACGGGCTCCCGGTGGACCGATACGCGTTCCTCTGGCACTTCGAGGACGTGAGCATGGGCGCGTGGGAGCACAGCTACAGCTCGGAGTACGCGATGGCCGAGCCGCAGACGTGGACCGATGCCGTCGGCCAGGACCTGACCGACATGGCGGCGCACGAGTTCTTCCACGTGGTGACGCCGCTCCACATCCACAGCGAGATCATCGAGCACTTCGACTTCGAGCACCCGACGCCCTCCCAGCACCTCTGGCTGTACGAGGGCGTAACCGAATGGGCGTCCGATGCGATGCAGCTCCGCTCGGACCTGGTCCAGCTCCCCGCCTACCTCGACAAGGTGGTGGAGAAGATCCTCGTCGACCGGCAGTTCTTCGATGAGTCGTACTCCCTCCGGAAGCTCGCGCTGACGTCCTACACCGACGCCGGCCAGCGGCAGTACGGCAACATCTACATGAGGGGGGCGCTCGTGGCCGGGCTCCTGGACATCCGGCTGCTGGAGCTGTCGGGCGGCCGCCGGGGGCTGCGGGAGCTGATCCTCGATCTCGCCAAGGAGTACGGGAAGGACCGGCCGTTCCCCGAGGACCGCTTCTTCGACATCGTGACGGCGAAGACCTATCCGGAGATCGGCGACTTCTTCGACCGGTACGTGAAGGCCGCCGAGCCGCTGCCGATCGCCGCCTACTACGCGAAGCTCGGGATCCGCTTCGTGGGCGGCGACATCCCCCGCTTCGAGATCATGAAGGACGCCACGCCCGAGCAGATCGCGCTCCGCCGGGCCTGGCTGCGCGGGCGCCCGGCCGCATAGTCCCGGCCCGGTTGGGCGGCGGCCACACCGGTGGGGCCGCCCTTGGGCGGGACCCACCTCCCCTTTAGTTTGCGGCTTCCCCTGGGAATTCCGCATGGAGCAGCACGTTCGCACGACCATGTCCACTGAAGACCGAGACGCCTACAGCCCTTCGCGGGTCGAGGAGAAGTGGCAGCGCCTGTGGGAGGAGCGCGGAACGAACTCGTTCACGCTCGAGGCGCTGACGACCGCGGAGAAGCCGTTCTACAACCTGATGATGTTCCCCTACCCCTCGGCCGAGGGGCTCCACGTGGGCAACATCTACGCGT
>CAZPZU010000123.1:0-12826 GCA_964591135.1 uncultured Gemmatimonadaceae bacterium
CGGACACTGCCCCTTCAGCTTCGGTGGCGGCGTGGCCTGCGGCGTCGGGCGCGGCGGCCCAATTCAGGGCTGCCGTTGCGGCCGCGACGCGGGGCTTTCGCTCTCGCCGTCCTGCGACGCCGGCTCCGCCCAGTACGGCGCGCTCAGCGAGCACGGGCAGGACCGCCCCGATGGCCAGCAGCGTGGAGTGTTCTCGGGGGCACTGTTGGCGCGGCGGGTCGCCGACGTAGCTGCTGCGGGAGGGTCAGCACTGCCAGCAGCTCATGCATGGACCAGTCCGCACGCGGCCTACTCAGGGATGGCGAACACCCTTTCCACCACACGCTTCTGAGGGTCCCGGGCGTGAAAGTGCACACCTATGGACCCGGTCACCCTCACTGCCCGGACCCGCCCAACATCCTTCTGAAGACGGAGAAGTTCCTGCTTGAGGGCGCGCTCCGCCGCCCGAATGAACTTGTCGTCGATCTCGAGCTCGAGCTGCACACGAAGTCTGTTGGGAGGGATGTCGAGCTCATCCGCGATACCGGCAAGAGTCTCCCGGCTGGCGCCGTCTTGTTCACCGGAGAGGATCTTGTTGATGACAGAACGGTGAACGCCGACGCGGCGAGCGAGCTCCGCCTGCGACAGCCCCTCAGACTGCATCCGCTCCCGAATCAGGTCGCGCCCCTCACTGTCCAGCTGCACGTCGAGCACCCCCGACGAACGGGAAACACCTGGTTATAGGCCATGCGCCCAAGATGTTGCTCCTCTGGCTTGGGCGAGGTGCGCGCTATGGACCCGACGCCATGGCCACGGTCCGATTGGGGCTCTCCTCCGAGCTGACCTCTGACAGGTTGGTGCCCTGGGTCCCCTTATGCGGTTGTTTCACTCGCCGCGTTCGCATGTGCCCTGCTACCGCTGCCACCTCCACAAGAGCCGTTCGGGATCCGCACCCTCCGCCTAAGTCAGTGGCGCCCGAGCACTCTGCTCTTGGAACTCTCGGCGAGAGCTTCGAGGACGGGCCCCTCGTCCCCGCCCGAGGGCAACCACTTCGGCCATGGCACCTCGAGGGGCGGTGCGGCAGGAGACACCAGCGACGCGCAGTGGGTCCGCACCGCAACGTCCGCCAGCAGGTAGCCGTGGTTCTCGAGGATTGCGATCTCTTCCTCGGAGAAGACGTCCAGATCCGTCCGGATCCGCGCAATCACCTGATGGGCCAGGGCTTTGGAGTACCCTTGCGGGTCCCCAGGAACGTAACGCGCCCGGGCACTTCCTATGCCCCAGTAGGCGCCATGAACGTCTTTACGCTGGAAGCTGTCGATTAGCCAACGCTTGCGCAGCGACCTCGCCTGGTACTCCTGAATGGCCTGGTATCGCCGCACCCGAGACGGCAGCCCCTCGTCGGGGGCCGCGGAGAACAGCCCCCCAGCATCGGAGACGAGGACCCATCCGTGACGGCCGGTGCTGTCCGGAGACGAGGCCCACACAGGCTCGATTCCCATGTTGTCATAGACACCGCCATCGCTGAGCCTCAGGTCGCTCATCCCCCGCTGCCACGCCTCGTCTGACTCCTTGATGGGGCCTCGCCAATCCCCGAGTCCCCGTGACACGCGGAGCGGCTGGAACACGGGTGGGAAGCACGAGGACGCGGCCACTGCCAGGCCCAGCGTCCAGTCCTCCGGGATAGGGATTTTGCCGCTCCGATACGACCCCATGCCGTCGCCGCGGAACTCCCAGTTGACGCCGAAGGAGAGGTCGGTGGCGCAGATCGTGAAGGGCGCCGGCAGCGTGCCGAGGTGCGTCCGCCCGAGGGCGTCGTCGTAGCGCCGCGCGATCTCCGTGACGGTCGACGCCCCCGGCAGCAGGCTCCTCAGGAGGGAGCCGGTGCGGATATTTCGCCGGGTGAGGGCGCGCAGCCTCTTCGAGAACCGCTCGTCCCACTCGGTCTTGGCGACGGGGGCTCTGAGGGGCCATTGGAACGCCGTCGCCAAGAAGGCAGAGGTGATGCTCCCGCCCGAGACGGAGGTGATCGTCCGGAGAGCCGGGCTCGACAGGACCCCGAGTTCGTTGAGTCGCCGAAGCGCGCCCGAATGGAAAAGGGTGGCGCGGTAGCCGCCTCCCGATAGGCAGATTCCGATGTCGGTGTCGCTCATGGCCGAACCTCCCCTGCAAGAGTCTCATCGATCCGGGCCCGCCACGGCGACCTGTCCGGGCGTCACGGCCGGATTCCCACCACGTCGACGAGCACCCACCAGACCATGGACGCGAGGCGGCACTTCGTGCATGTCTTGAACGCCTGCTCCCTCGCCAGTTCTGCGTTGGGGTGTTCCCGTTCACGCGCCAGCTTGTGAGCCAGCACCAGACTATGGAGGTACACGTCAAGACGCGCCTCGCAAAGCGTGTCCCGATTCAGCGCTGCATGCTTGATCGTCGTGCGCCCCCGATCGGACAGCGCGACCTGCACGACGCCTTCGGCCGCCGCTTCCGGCTCCTTGAAGGACACGTGCTCCTCGAAGGCGAGGGGCTCCGTGGGATCGAGTATCGGATGGTCATCCTCCCACTGGTCGCCCTTCGCGACATTGCACTTCGGACAGGCGAGATGGAGGTTCGTCCACTCGAAGGTCAGCTCTGGAAAGAGCGACTTGGGCTTGTAGTGCTCGATATGCTCCCAAGCGACATCCCGCACCGACGACTCGCAGTAACAGCACAGGTTGTCGTACATTCGGCAGAGCGCCTCGCGCACGTCGTCTTGGTTGTAGCGACTCTTCAGCGAGTTGCTCACCCTCTCGCCGGCCACCTTGGAGCGCTCCAGGGCATCGAGCAGATCCCTCGTCCATTCAGCCTTGTGTGTCCGGAGAGACAGGGGCTCGTCGGGACGGGTGACCTTCCTCATGAAGCCCCTCGCTCGACCGGCTCGTCCAGGAGCGTGGCGATGTTGTCCAGCTCGCTCGTGAGGGTCACCGGGTCAGACTCGGGGAGCCGGTCCAGATCGTGCTTCAGCTCCGTTAGCCGGGCCTCCTGCCGGTCGTCCAGTCTCTCCTTAAGGGCCAGCCGGTGGAGGGAGCGGTACTCCTCGATTCGTCCACGGAACTCCTCGGCCCGCGACTGCTCGAGTCCCATGAACCGGTAAATGTCCTCGGCCCTCCATCCGAAGACGGAGCCGGCACCGACGCTCATCTCCACCCGGTGATCCGCGTCCCGTCGCATGGAGATCACGTTCCCGTGCTCCAGGCCGCCGATGATGAGGGGGGAGTGCGTGGTGACGATGTACTGGACGTCCTGCAGCACGGCGGAGGCGTCGAGCGACGCGATCAACTGCTGCTGCCACTGAGGGTGCATGTTGGCTCCGATCTCGTCGACCAGCACCACCGCGCTTCGCGCCGCCTCGGCGGGCGAGGTGCCGTACACGCTTCGATGACGCTGGAGCACCGTTCCGGCCCAGCAGAAGAGGGATGCCGTGCCCTGGCTGATCACCTCAAAGGGGACCTCGCCGTCGTCGGTACAAATGCGGATCTCTCCCGTCCTGGCGTCGATCCCGTCGGGGCCCGGCGGATCGATGCGAATGTCCGGCGTGCAGGAATCGAGTAGCTTCCAGAGACTCGCCAACGTCTCCGCAGCAGCGGTATCTCCTTGGAGTCGCCGGTGGTCGAGCCCAAGGATCCAGACCTTGAGACTGCTCATGCGGCCGTCCGGCTCGCCGGTGAGCAGCGGCAGGAGGTCGTCAAGGTTCGGCTGACCCAGCTCCGCGATATCGGAAGTCCCCATGGGTCGCTCACGACTGAGCTTCCTCAAAGCGGGAAAACCGAGCACCAGCATCTTGTCAAAGAGCAGCGGCGACAGGCTATCTGATCTCACCCGTACCCGGTCAGACGAGTCCTTTTCGAGAACGACTTCGTAGGATCGGGTCCCGATGTAGAGTTGGATCCGGCCCTTATCGCACCCGCTCCTCAGCAGGCTCTCAACAGTCTCCCGTGCGGCCGGCGGCGCGTTCCGGATCGATTCCCCGCAGAGCGCCGCGGCGATGGAGCGGAGGAGGACGGTCTTGCCGACGCCGTTGTCGCCGAGGAGCACGTTCCAGGACTCGTGGAACGACAGATCGAGCTCCTCGAAGGGCCCGATGTTCGTCAACGTGACGCGCTCCAGGATCGGACGATCTGTTCTACCGGCCGGTGCCGCCGCGTCACTGGTCCGCGTCGGAAGCTGTTCGACGAACACCCGGACCTCTGAGTAGGTCCCGTCAGTGCGGAAGTCGATGGTCTCGATGCGATGTTGTCGCCCGAGCTTCTTGACGAGGGTGGTATCGAGGCGTCCGGTCGAGCCCACGAGGGCGTAGTGCGTGCGGCTCTGCTGAGGGGAGAGCTCGAGGTTCTTGACGTAGGTGTCGATACCCTCCAGGGACGTTCCGACGAAGAGGAAGGTGTAACGTTGGAAGAGGGTGGAGAGCGCCTGCCGGAACGTGGTGTCGTTTAAGAGGTGTCGATTCAGGTCCTCCGGGGCGAGCCACAGGTCGGCGGGGGCGGCAGTCGATCCCTGCAACTGGAGGAGGAAGAAGCGGTCGTCCCGAAGGGCGGACACCAGCGCGTCGGTGTCTCCGGGCACCAGGGGCTCCACCGCGAACGCCTGTGCGAGCAAGGTGTCGAAGCTCGTGGTCAGGGCGGCCGCGAACGGCACCTTGGCAAGCCGCTTGTGCGTCTTACTGGGCCGGGCGCCGCCGAGCGCGGACTCCGTGTACGCGCGGACTTCGGATGGAGGCAGCAGAGCCTCAAGCTCGGCGCCCACCGCGTCGGTCAGCCCTTCCGCCAGGCTGCCTTGAAGCCGTTCGTGGTCCTCCCCGGCGATGGAGCCGGCCTCAAGGGTGCGGTTGATCAATCCACCAAGGAACTGCGACCACGTCGACAGGCCGGATTGCGCGCCAAGGCCTGGTCCCGCAAAGAGCACGCATTCGCCAGCGCTGATCCTCTGGAACAGGTCTGTGGGAGGGGGGGCGGGCGGTTTAGGTGCCAGACTCGAGGACTCCCCTGCCTCTCCCCGCCGGATTGCGGGCAGCGCCGTTCTCGACAACTTCGTGGCGGATGCTCGGGCACGAAAGCGGGAATTGTACATGATGAGGAGCAGTGCGGTGGGAGCACCCAGGACCAGGTACCACAGGCGGGCCCGGTCCGGCCAGAATGGCGTGACCAAGGTCAGCCGTTCGTAGGACTCGCTTACCTCACCGTCAATGACGACCCGAAGCGACGGGGTCCTCCGCCCCAGGAGAGTTTCCAACAGCGCCCCAGAGATCTTCGTAGGGAGGCGCCCCCCTACCGAGGTCTCCGACGCCGCCTGGAAGACCACCGTCGACTCCCCGACGAGGATCCGCACATCCGGCGCGTCTCCTCCGACGGTCGCGTTGACGTAGCGCGACAGCTCTAGGACCACGGCCTGATTGGGACTCGCGCGTTCAGGAGTGACTGAGAGAATGCGAAAGGGGACGATCACGGGCCCGGGCGCGGCGACGACCGCCTCGCCGCGGCGGAACGAGACGATGGGGCGCGAGCCTCGGAGGAGTCCGCCCGGAACCACGACCCGGACGAGGTCGCCAGCTACGGCCAGAGTCCTCGCCGGATGAGCGTCGAACCAGATCAACGAGTCGCGGCGGGCGTCGGGAACTCGTGGCTTCCCGAGGACCACATCCAGCGAGCCACCGACCGGCACCGAGTCAACAGAGAACCGGAGGCTGTCCGGTAGGGAGCCTGGAACGGCCTGCGAGTCGGCGGAGGCTGGAAGAAGGGCCAGCCAGGACAGCCCGACAAAGAGCTTACGAACCACGGCGCCTCTCGACGGGAGGGACACCGGGGGGGTGCTCCCACGGTAAGAACATGATCCCTCCCTCGCAACATCTTCGAAGCGATGTCCCCGAGGGCGGGATGGGGCGCCTCGCGGAGGTGGCCGATCCGCCGGAGCCAGACCGACGCCCTTGCTCCCGAGCGAGATGAGCCGTAGATCCAGAATGAGATCGTCCCCCTAGGGTTCGGACCACCAATCCGCTCCCTTCCGAGGTAGCCATGGACACGGCCGTCCGCCTCAGGACCCGGACGCTCACCGTGATCGCCCAGGACCCGGGCGTCACGGACCCCACCGCCCCGCGTGGTCGGCGAATCCTGCGAGCCGGCGTCGAGATCCCGGCTGAGATCCTGGACCCCGGGCCCGGGGGATACCGGGTGCAGGTCGTGGACTTCGACGTCTCGCGGAACACCTCCTACAAGCCGTGCCTCATCGATCCGGTGGACGACCCCTACGCCCGCAGCACGGACCGGCAGCTCCTCCGCGATCCGCACTTCCACTGTCAGAACGCCTACGCCCTGGTGATGCGCACGCTGGCCCGATTCGAATTCGCTCTGGGGAGGCGGGTCAGCTGGGGCTACCACAACCATCACCTGAACGTGTTGCCCCACGCATTCGCGGACGCGAACGCCTTCTACTCTCCGGACGACCAGGCCCTCTTGTTCGGCTACTTCCCGTCCCGCCATGGCGACCACACGGTCTTCACATGCCTCTCGCACGACGTGGTAGTCCACGAGACCACGCACGCGCTACTCGACGGCTTGCGGACGCGCTACACGGATCCGTCTTCGCCTGACCAGGGAGCATTCCACGAAGGCTTCGCCGACGTGGTCGCCCTTCTCTCCGTCTTCTCCCTTCCCAGCATCGTAGGGAGGGTTATCGACCTCGCCGAGGGGGCCGGTGGTCAGGAGCCGCAGATCAGACGGGAGGCCGTGACGCTGGAGGCGCTCAGACGCTCAGGCCTCCTCGGCCTTGCGGAGGAGTTGGGCGATGAGCTGTCCGCCGTCCGGGGCAACCCCCTGCGACGCTCCGTCGACGAGTTGTGGCCGCCAAGCCCGCGTCCCTACCGGGAAGACAGCGAGTTCCTCGAACCGCATCGCCGCGGAGAGATCCTGGTGGCGGCGATGATGAACGCTTTCCTCCAGACATGGACCCACCGTCTACACGACTTAGGCGAGATCAGGGTGGGGCACCTCAGCCGCGAACGGGTGGTCGAGGAGGGCGCTCAGATTGCGGACACTCTCCTGACCCTGGCGATCCGTGCACTCGACTACACACCACCTATCCACTTGGAGTTCGGGGACTACCTGAGCGCGATGCTCACCAGTGACGTGGCAGTTCGTCCCGACGACTCGCGCTACGACCTCCGGACCCGACTGCTGAAGAGCTTCAGGGCCTACGGGATCGAGCCGTCGAGCAGCAGTGGAGCCGGCGATGAAGGTATGTGGGAGCCGGCGCCCACGGAACTGAGCTACAGCCGTACGCATTTCGAGCCCATGCGGAGCGAGCCCGACGAGGTCTTCCGGTTCATTTGGGAAAACCGGGGAGCCCTCGAAATCAGCGAGCAGGTGTTCAGCCGCGTGCTCTCCGTCCGGCCGAGCGTCCGCGTGGGCCCCGACGGGTTCATTCTCAAGGAGGTCGTCGCCGAGCACGTCCAGACGCTCAACTTGCGAGCGGGTGAGCTCGCGCGGTACGGGATCAAGCGGCCAGCGGACATGCCCCGTGACCTGGAGATCCGCCTCCACGGAGGCGGGACCCTGATCTTCGACGAGTACGGGCGGCTCAGGTACCACATCCACAACGACGTTCTTCACCCGAAGCGGCAATCCAAACGAATCCAGTACCTCTGGGAGAACGGGTTCTACCGCAAGGACTCGGCGGCGCTGCGGGAGTTCTCGAACCTGCACAGGCAACGCGCCGCCGGGCTCACGCTGGTTCCGACCCAGGAGGAGTGGTAGCCATGGCGGCCTCACCCCGGAGAATCACGCTACGCTCGTACCAGGTGGGATTCGGAGACTGCTTCCTTCTCGGGTTCCACTACAAGCGCTCGAGCCGCTTTGTCCTGATCGACTTCGGCAGCACGGGGCGACCCCGGGGAGCCAAGGCGACCCACATGGTCAGCGTGGCGAAGGACATCGCCCAAACGTGCGGGGGCAAGCTGCACGCGGTCGTCGCGACCCACCGTCACAAGGACCACATCAGCGGCTTCGCGAGGCAACCCGATGGGAGCGGCTCCGGGGAAGTCATTGCTGCATTGAACCCGGATGTGGTGATCCAACCGTGGACTGAGCATCCCGATGCTAAGCCGTCTGCACGGCAGGCCCCCCGTGGGATTTCGGCTGCCGGTCGGTCGTTCGTCGGCATGCTAGAGGACATGCACACCGTCGCGGCGGCTGTCGCCGCCGAGGCGAGCTCCATGCCCGCCACCAGCAGGCTCGCGCGGCAGTTGGCGTTCATGGGGGATACGAACCTCCCCAATCCGGCGGCTGTCGAGAACCTGATGACTATGGGTAAGGAGAGGCGCTATGTGCACTTCGGCTCATCCAGTGGGCTGCGCATTCCTGGAGTGAAGGTCCGCGTGCTCGGCCCGCCGACGCTCGAGCAGAGCGAGACCATTGCGAGCCAGCGGCAGCGCGACGAAAGCGAGTTCTGGCACCTGATGGCGCTGGCCGAAGGAGCCCACGGGCTTGGTTCCGGGCGACTGTTCCCAAGACGATATGAGTTGACCAGCCCTCCAGGACAGCGAAATCGCTGGCTGATGGACCGGGTCACGAAGCTGCGGCCGCGCCAGCTTCGTGAAATCGTGCGGATCTTGGACAAAGCTCTCAACAACACGAGTGTGATCCTCCTATTCGAGGCGGGCGACCACCGCCTCCTCTTCCCCGGAGACGCGCAGATTGAGAATTGGACGTATGCCCTGAGCAAGCCAGCGGTCCGCGAGTTGCTCACCGAGGTTACCGTGTACAAAGTCGGGCATCACGGGAGTATGAACGCCACGCCAAAGACCCTGTGGAACGGCTTCACTAGGAGGTCGCCGGACAAGAATGACCCTGGCCGACTTGAGACCTTCATCTCGACGTTGGCCGGGAAGCATGGTTCGACGCAGAGGGACACGGAGGTGCCGCGGAGGACCCTCGTGAAGGAACTCAGTAGGATGAGCAACTATCATACCACCGAGACCGTCCGACCCAGCGTTCTGTTCCTGGAGACCTCCTTCGACCTTACTGTGGGGTGAGCCCGGACAAGGCCCCGCCCGCCCCTGCCTACCCCGCGGCGCTCGCGCCCGATGACCGCGTCAGCTTGAGTCCGTAGTAGAACGTCGGCGGCACTTCGTCCCCGAGTCACTCCGAGTCACTGATCGGGCGGGGACGCATCATGAACGACACCGAAAGCGGCTCGTCACCGGTTCCGCAGCTCACGACGACGCTGCGACGTTCTGTGACCAGGCCGGCGGTGGATGCGGTGACGCGTTGCAGGCCGGGGGGAACAGCGAGGAGCAGGTACCGCCCGTCGACGTCTGAGAGGGTCCCTATCTTCGTCCCGTCCACGGTGAGCATCACTTGTGCAGGCGCGAGCGTTTCCTCGAAGACGACTCGGCCCGACATGTCGCAAGCCGCTCCGCCGTGATCGACAGGCGGCACCGGCCGCATGATGAAGTTCAGTCGGACCACGCACACAGGATCCCGTTCGCCCCGGGGCACGACGGTCCAGTGGCACGCGAGGGTCTCGAAGCGTTCCTCCGGCAGATACCCCGGAAGGAACGCTTGCACGCCGGTGAGGGCATCAAGGGTCCGCTGCCGCTCACGCATGACGTAGGATCCTTCCGCGTCGGATACGGCCGGTGCTGACGAAGGTCCGATGGACACCGAGACCCCGGCGAGTGGACGGCCTGTCTCCTCCGATACGACCGTGCCTCGCAGCTCGAGTGGGACGGCCTGTGCCCCGACCGCCCGCCAGCCCAGGACCAGTGCGGCGAGCACCGCCCCTGCGATGATCAGGAGGTGTGACCGGGAGGCGCTGCCTTGGCTCACCATGCTCTACCGTCCTGTCGACTCCAAGAGTCTCGCTTTCAGGTCCACCGGCACGACGTGGCAATCGCCGCCCCTGACGCGTACCCCCGTGCTCACCCAGGTCTCGTACCCGGCGGCGTTCACCACGACGCTGTAGACGCCGGCTCGCTCCCCTGCCCCGAACAGGTCGTTGCCAAACACCTGCATCTCCTCCGAGTAGGAGGATTGGAGGAGGGACCCGTTCAGGCCGGCCTGGACGGCTGTGCCGCTGACGGAGTCCACGGCGTTGACATGGACGCCGTAGACGAACTCGTCGCTACACACCTTGCCGATGATATTGCAGGCCGATGGCGCCACAACGATAGCGGCGAGGAACACAACCTCCGCGTTCAGACTACCGGCCTTCCGTTGCGGGATCATGGGGACGGTGACGCCGGTGTCCCGTCTCATATCGGAGGGTCTTCACCCAACATACCACACGCGTGTGCCTCATCCGCCCTCCTCGTCTTGCGCTCGATGCTGGCGAGCTGCGTTTCCAGCAAAGCAATGGCCTCCTGACTCCTCCTTTGCGTGTGTCCGATGTACCACCGCAGGGCCGCGAATAGGCCGCCCATCGCGGCGCAGACCACCGTCCCCGCCACGTCGTGAGCAATGACCCACGCCGCACCGGCTCCGACCCACCACCCCAACGCTCCCACCGATCCGGCGACCCGTCCCCAGAGCGCGGCCCGCCGGGAACCGACTGACTTTCGAATAGCATCCAGCGAATCAAGCAGAGCCAGGCGTTCTTCCGCGTTCGATGTGAGATCTTGACTCGCGAGATCGAGCCCTCCTCGGGCGATCACTGCCTTCTGCAGCCGGCCAGCGTCGACCTGCGTAGCGCGTTCAGGGTGTCGTAAGAGGCGGAGACCTGAGAGGGCACCTGGGAAAAGGACGATGGCAGCGTACGGGAGGAGATCGTCGCTCAAGACGATTGCTGTAATCGCCGCCAAGACGATGACCGCCAAGGCCAGGCCCGCCCAGCTACGCGCGATGCGAGTGGCACTCGTGTTCAGAGTGTCGTCAGCAGGCGGCGGCTGCCTCATGGCATTCTCGACGTCAAAAGATCTGCCCATTTCGCTCGGACGCCTCAAACGTGTTCACGCCGGGCGACGACTGCTTATCGCCTACGCCCGACCGTCTTGAGGGATGCTGGAAAGCAACGCGTCCACCTCTGAATCATCCAGCCGACAGGGGATCTCCTGACCCCTGTCGTTCCGTGCCGCGCCGTAGGACTCTATCTCCACCCGAACCGGGCGATTAGCGCTCTCCCGGATGACGCCGATCACCTCAAGGCTTATATCCTGAGCACCCAGATCATCTTCGCCCCCTCGACCGCACAGCACATGGCCGCTGGCGCCACCACCCCACACCCCCACTGGATCGAACCGCCCGGTCCTGACGCGCCCGTCCCTGGCGTGTTCGACCACGGGCAGACCGAGGGATGCAAATGCCTGCTCCAAGCGTTGCTCAACGTCGCGAGCCGGAAGGTAGGTCGTTACCTGACGGATTGGACTGAACGCGCCCGCACACCCAACCAGGCAGAGTGAGGACGCCAACGTGGCCGCGAGCCCTTTCATATCGACCCTCCGTCGAAGCGCCGGCCACGGAATGGCACGTCCAAGGAGGCGACTTGGCGGTCGCCTCAACGCGGAGGAGGGTCTTCACGCAGCATCATTAATAAGCGGGCACGTATCGCCCTGGCGAGCGGCGCATCGTGCCGCCGGTGATGAGAGCATACACCGTGCCGACCCTGCACGGCCGGCTCGCACGATCATCTGAACGCTGAAGCTGGCGTTCTGCTCCCTCCAGAGGACAGCTCTAACGACCATTCGAGGACATGCCTTGGGCCGCGAGGTGCAAAAGCGAGCGGCCCCGGCCTCAACAGCTGACCACCCCAGCTGAGGGCCCAGCTAGAGTGCCACCGTGCGCGGGGCCTGCCGCCACCAGTTGTCAACTACTAGACCGCCTGGCCGCGAAGCCGGCGATGGCGTAGCATACCGTCAGACCCTCCCCGATTCCCCGGCATCCAGAAGGCTGGAGGCATCTGATGCGGGTCCGCCGACTGACACGATTGGTGCCGATGATCTGGGCTGTCCTCGCCACGTCAGGCTGCAACTCCGATCTGAGCCCGCGTCGCGCGGAGGGAGTTCTTCATGATCATCTCTCGTCGGTGCTGCCGCTGAGCTTCCCTGGCGACTCCTTCAACGTTGGCGTCACCGAGGTACTCTCGCCATCCGAGACAGTGCGCGAGGCACGCTTCCGCATCCTGCCCGCCACCGACGGCGTCCCCGTGGACTCCACCGAGGTACTCACTGCAACGCTCCAGCGTAGCAGCCGAGGCTGGTCAGTAGCAGGATACGGCGAGTCTCTCAGAGAACGGATGGCAGCGGGCCTGGCGTACTCGTGGGTCATGCGCTTCGAGGACCTCCTCACCCCGCTTCACTCGATCACCGGTGCGGTGAATAGCTGGGAAATGGAAAGACTGACGGAGTCGACCGAACTCTCTGAAGGCGGCAAATGGGCAGAGAGTAACCGCGCCATGGAAAAGTACTTCGTGGGGCCAACGGAGGCGCAGACGAAGGAGCTCTTGGCCGACAGCAGCGTCATGCGCTCCAGTTCAATCGAGTGGGGCTTCATCGCCCGGCAAGCGCATGAAGACCCCCAGGTCGCCTGGGTGCGCGACAGGGCGGACACAGTGAGGGTGTGCGCACACCTCGACGGATCCCCGCGTGCGCTCGTCATTTCCGGGTACTGGTGGGCTGCAGAGAATTGGGATAGCTGCAAGGACCACGATGTGCGCTTCGATCTTGGTAGCGTGTTGGACAGTGCTCAAGCGGCCATTCGCCGGGCTGGCGGCGTCTTGTATCCGGCCCAAAGCAACTGACGGCCCCCCTGACATACGCTCGCCCGCGTCCATCTAACGATCAGGATTGTTTCCACACTCTACGCGCGAGAAGGATGGGAGGCGAGGG
>CAZPZU010000124.1:0-12423 GCA_964591135.1 uncultured Gemmatimonadaceae bacterium
CTCTTCCGTGTAGAAGACCTTGCTCAGGCCCTCCAGCTTGATCAACGCGTGATCTGCTGCCATCTGCTTCCCTCCCTGTGAGCATCCGAGATGCGGTCGAGCGTGTCGAAGGGCGCCCGGACGAGCCGTCCCCCCATGGCCTGCCTTCTATAGACGAGATTCAGGGTCGAATAGTTGCAGGCACGGTATCGGGGGCCGGGCGGGTGTGCCACCCGTATGGCCGGCTCGACTCCCAAGCTTGCCGCAGCGAAGCCTGGATCCCGGCCTGGATCGACACGCCCAGGTCGCCCCAGCCCTCCTCGCCGCGTGACGGCGCCGTGCCGACGGTGCCCTCCGTCCCCTTGCGCATCACCGCGATCCGGCCGCCGAACGTCTCGATCTCCACCACCGCGCCGCCCCCGTTGACGTTCACCTGGTGCCGATCGCCCGAAGGGAAGCGCTGGAGCTCGCCGCCCAGGTTGGTCATCGCCGTGGAGTGGACGCTTGCCAGGCTCATCGACGCAGCCGTGCCCTCGGGCACCACCAGGAGGACGGATCCGCCGTAGCTGCCGAAGTAGTACGTCCCCTCGGGATCGAGCACCCCCTCGAAGCGGATGTGCCCGCCCGTAGTGCCTACGTCCACGGACCGCGGATGGGCGTTCTCGAAGAAGATGCTTCCCCCCGCCGACTCGCCCACGACCTCACCGGAGACATCGACGAGACGGATGTCCCCGGCGGCGGTCTCGGTATCGACCCGCCCCCGGGCGCCCTGGACGAGCACCTTTCCGGTGGTAGCCGAAGCCTTCACGTCACCCGCGCCACCCTTGACCGTCACGTCGCCCTGGAGCGTCTCGGCCGTCACGTCCCCCTCGACGCCGTCGACGTTGAGGTCCGTGTACATCCCGTCCAGGCTCACCGACATGCTCCGCGGCACCGAGATCGTGAAGTCCACGATGCTGGCCGGCCCGCGCCGGGCGTCGCCCTCGACGGTGATGCGGTCGCCCCGTCGTCGGACGTCGACGTAGGTCCGGTGCGAGTGCTCCGCCTGGATGCGGACTTCGCTCCGGTCCCATCCGGTGACCACGATGCTCCCGCCGGGGCTCTCCACTTCCAGGCTCGTCGCCCCCTCCGCCGGAAAGACCGTGTCGGTCTGCTGGGCCATGCCCAGGACCATCAGGGTCCCCACCACCAATCCGTTCATCGTATCCTCGTATTCAGCTTCGGGCCTGCACCGCAGTGGCTGCCTGACGCAGCACGCGGAGCTTCGACCTCTGTTGGTTCACGAGCAGGCGAGCCAGCAGCTCGCTGTTGGGGTCCTTCCTGAGGGCGTCCCGGATCGCCGCCATCGCCTCGTCGATCGTCCGTAGGGACGCATCGAGCGCCTCCACGGTCTCGGGGGCCATGAGGTCGCGGTTGGCTTCCACGAGCTCCTCGAGCTCCACGACCGCCGACTCGTACGCCGCATCTCCGGCCGCCGCCATGCGCGCGGCGGGGCCGAGCCCTTCCTCCGGCTGCGTGGCCACGACCGGTGCGTCCGTGCCCGGCCCGCCCGACAGCGCCACCCACACCGTCCCGGCCGAGAAGAGCGCGACCACGGCAGCTGCCGCCGCGAGCTGCGGCACGGTGAAGGAAAGCCGCCGGCGCGTAGCGCGCCGCCGCCCAGCCATGGACAGGCTCAACACCTCCGCGCCCCCCTCTCGGCCCATCGACGCGGGCTCGGCCTCGAGCCTCCGTTCGATCCCGGCCCAGAGGCCCTCCGGAGCATGCGCTTCGGTAGGGAGCGAGCCGAGCTCCGCCACGATCCGCGCGAGGTCGTCGTACTCGGCCCGGCACCGGGCGCAGGCCTCCAGGTGCGTACGCCCCACGGCGGCCTCGGCCTCCGGGAGGAGCTCGTCCAGGAGATCGTGCATCCGCTCCGTGGAAAGGTGCTCGCTCATCGATCCAACGCCTCCTTCACCAGCCCGCGCGCCCGATGGATCTGGGCCTTCACCGTGCCCAGGCTCACCCCGGTCATGCGGGCGATCTCGTCGTACTTGTATCCCTGCACGTCCCGAAGGACGAGAACCTCGCGAGCCCTGGTCGGAAGGGCCGCGATGGCCCGCTCCAGATCCACCCGCGTGCCCGGCATCGCCACCACCGCGGCCCGCGCGTAGTGCTCCAGGTCCGCCTCGGCGCGCTCGCGCGCCCGCCTGCGCCCCTTCGAGCGACGATCCTGGAGCACCAGGTTCACCGTCAGCCGGTGGAGCCACGTCGTGAACAGGCTGTCCCCCCGGAAGGAGGTCAGGCGCTGCCACGTCCGCACGTACACGTCCTGCACCATCTCGGACGCCTCGTCGGCATCCGCGCACATGCGCAGGCATACCGCGTAGACCCGGTCGGCCGTGCGCCGGTAGACCTCTTCGAACGCGCGTGCGTCACCCTGCTGGGCACGCCCCACCAGCGCCTCGACGGTCTCCCGACCCTGCCGCGGGCCCCTCGACTGCTCCATGCGGATGGCGGCGGCTCCCATATCCTCCCGATCGTGCTCGTTCGGTTCGGTCATGGGGTTGGATGCCTGCCGACGTGGGATTGTTGGAGGAGAGGTCAGCCTCTTCGGCGAGCCGCCCGATCGGCCGTCCGGACGACGAAGCGGAGCGCCGACCAGTCCGCGTCCACCGCACAGATCTTGTTGTCGACCAGGCCTGCGGCGAGCCCGTGGTCCCGCACATGAGCCCCCCGGAGGCCCCCCGCAAGGGGAGACGACCGTTTCGGCCAGGCGAGCCAGAGCCCCCCGTCGACGTCCATCAGCTCCCGCCCGCGGGCGAACCGGCGGCGCAGTTCCGCGTGGGTCCGCGCGAAGCCCACGACGACCGGGTAGCGACGCCGTCCCCGTGGTACCCTCACCAGGCACGCTCCGGTCGGGAGGGGGTCGAGCAGCATCCCGAACCCCTCCGGAGCGCCCAGCGTGGCGACACGGTGGCCTTCCCTGATGCCGAGCTTCTTCGCCAGCGGCGTCCCCGAGTATCCGGCATGCGTGTCGGTCATACCTCTCCGCCCAGTTGCGCGTCCACCTGGTTCCGGGCCCGGCGCACCAACGCGTCGGCCGCCTCGGCGAGCAGGGCCAGCCCGCGAAGGGCCTCGCGGCGCCGGGGCTCCGGCAACAACGAGAGCATCCGGTCGATGAGCTCCGGGTCGAGCTCGGTCCGCGCATCCCGCACCCGCACGCCGGCGTCCGTGAGCCGCACGTTCACGACCCTTCGGTCCGCGGGGTCGCGATCCCGCCGCACGTAGCCGGCCTCCTCCAGTCGCTTCAGCGTCAGCGACATGGTCGAGGGTGTGACCCCCAGATGCTCCGCCAACTCCCCGACCATGGTAGGGTCGGCGGCGTCCAGGTGCGAGAGGACGACGGCCTGGTGCGCGCTCACGCCCGCCTCGTCCCCCGGGTCCGCCACGCGCCTGGTGCGGCAGGCATACCCGATCCTCGGGAGGGCGCGCAGAACGAGGTCGAAGTCCGCCATGACGGCATGGTAATATATTTTGATTGGTCAAAGCAATATTCTGGCGACGTCCATCTCGAATGGCCGAGGTCCCCACCGCAGGCACGGATCGTGACGGGTACGGGATTCCAGCCTACCTTCCTCCTTCCCGACGCGCCGCGCACCTCGCGCGCCGACCACCGAACCACACGGGAGGGGGCCATGGGCTCTGCGCAGGGAAGCGCCTCGCGCCGCATCCGCTACCAGGTCGCCGCCAGCCTCGACGGCTACATCGCGGGCCCCGGCGGGGAAGCCGACTGGATCGTCCCGGAGCCGTCGTTCGACTTCGCAGCCCATTTCGCCCAGTTCGACACCTTCCTCATGGGGCGCAGGACGTGGGAGGCCATTCGGAGAATGCCTGGCGGAGGCGGGGACGTCGGCAGGACGCTCGTGTTCTCGCGCACGCTGCGGCAGGAGGACCATCCGGACATCGAAGTGATCGCGGACGGCGCCGACGCGCGGCTGAGGGCCCTCCGCGTCGAGCCGGGCAAGGACATCTGGCTGTTCGGCGGAGGCCACTTGTTCCGCAGCTTGCTCGCACTGGGGCAGGTCGATACGGTCGAGATCGCGCTGGTACCCGTCCTCCTCGGCGGGGGCGTGCCGCTACTCCCAGCCCCCGCCGATCGGCAGCGACTGAGCCTGACCGGCCAGCGGGCCTATCCCAGCGGCATCGTCATGCTGGAGTACTCAGTCGAACCGTAGCGCGTCCTGGGGGCTCACCGCGCTCGCGCGCCGCGCCGGCAGCCAGCAGGCCACGAGCGAGACCACCAGGAGCGCGCCCGTGACGACGCCGTACGTCAGCGGATCACGGGATGACACACCGAACAGGAGGCTCGAGATCACCTGTCCGGTGGCCAGCGCGCCCACGACTCCGACGGCCAGCGAGGCGACGACGAGCGCCATCCCCTGACCGACGACGAGGCGCAGGATCGACGCGCGCTCCGCCCCCAGCGCCATGCGGATGCCGATCTCCCGCGTCCGCTGCGCGACCGAGTACGACAGCACGCCGTAGATCCCCACGACGGCCAGGGTCAGCGCGACGCCGGCGAAGACGAGCTGGAGGAACATGCTGAAGCGCTGGCCCGCCGTGGACGCCGCCTTGCTCCGCTCCACGGTCGTCACCTGGTAGACCGGAAGGTTCGGATCCAGTCCCCGGACCTCCGAGCGCACCGCGCTCACGAGCCCGAGAGGCTCGACGCCGGTCTTCAGCAGCACGGTCATCGCCCGTACGGGAAACCACGTGCGCGGACTCTGCGCGTGCAGCAGGTAGAGCTGCGCGCGGGGCTCCTGCTCGAGGCTCTCCTGGCGTACCGCGCCGACGATCCCGACGATGCGTGCGTACTCGCGGTCTCCGGGCTGACGGATACGCCCGCCGATGGCATCGGCCGGGTCGGCGAAGAACCGCCGCGCCAGCACCTCGTCCACGACCGCAACCGGCTCGGAGTCGGCATCGTCAGTCCGATCGAAGACGCGCCCCTGCAGGACCGGGATGCCCATGGCGTCGAAGTATCCCGCCGACACCACCTGGATGTCGGCGTTGAGCGGGGGGTCGTCGTCGCTCCGCGTCCGGTTCTCGAACTCGATGTCGTTGGGTGGCAGGCTCCCGGTGAGCGGAGCCGTGCGCACGAGTCCGCTCGCCGTGACCCCGGGGAGGGCCGCGAGGCGAGTGACCAGGTCCCGGTAGAACCCGGTCACGTCCGTGGCCTCGGGATAGGTCGCCGACGGCAGGCTCAACGACACGGCGAGCACGTGGTCTCCCCGGAACCCGGGGTCCACGCTCCGGAGGCGCCAGAAGCTCTGCACGAGCAGCCCCGCGGCGATCAGGAGGACGACGGCGAGCGCGGTCTGGCTCACGACCAGCAACTGCCGATACCGGAAACGGCCGCGGCCCGCGGTCCCTCCCCGTCCCTCCTCCCGCAGCTTGCCCTGCACGTCCAAGCGCAGGGTCTGCAGCGCCGGCGCGAGCCCGAAGAGCAGACCCGACAGGATCGCGACGCCGGCCGAGAAGGCCAGGACGGTGCCGTTCAGGCCGATCGCGTCGGTGCGCGGCAGGTCAGGAGGTGCCAGCGCGAGGAGCGCGCCCACGCCCAGGCGCCCCAGGAGTAGGCCCGCCGCTCCGCCGAGCACTGCCAGCACGAGGCTCTCCGTGAGCAGCTGCCGGACGATGCGGCTCCGGCCCGCCCCCATCGCCGCACGGATCGAAACCTCGCGGAGGCGCCCTTCGCCCCGAACCAGAAGGAGGTTCGCCACGTTCGCGCAGGCGATGAGGAGCACGATCGCCACCGCTCCGAGCATCACCACCAGCGACGTGCGCACGTCGCCCACGGTGTCTTCGTGCAGGGAGCGGAGGAAGGCCGGATGGTTCTCGGGGCTCCAGTGGTGCCCCAGCCCCTCGTCGGAGCCCCAACGGGCCATGAGCCCCTTCAGCTCGGACGAGGCCTGGTCGAGCGTCACGCCTTCCTTCAATCTGCCGAGCAGGCTCGCGAAATGGCTCGCACGTCCCGGGGGGTCGGCCGGGTCGATGCCGACCGGGATCCATGCCTGCGTGTCGCGGTCGGGGAAGGCGAATCCGGCGGGCATGACGCCGAGCACGCGCGTCGGGGTCCCGTCGAGCTCGACCGTGCGCCCGACGATGGACCGATCGGCCCCGAAGCGGCGCTCCCACAGCCCGTGGCTGAGCACGACCACGTCGTCCCGCCCGGCGACATCCTCCTCCTGGCCGAAGACGCGGCCGAGCACGGGCTCGACCCGCAACACCCGCCAGAGCGTCCATGAACAGTAGACGACGTCGAGCCGTTCCGGGTTGTCGTCCCCGGTGATGGTTCGCTGCGTCCTCCCCCACAGACCCAACTCATCCCAGGACCTGGACTGCGTGCGGTAGTCCTCGTACTCGGGCCACGAGGCGGGGAACTCCATGAGGTTCATCGTGGGAAACTGCGTCCACACCACGGTGAGCCGACCCGGCCCCGGATACGGGAGCGGACGGAGCAGGACGCCGTCCACGACGCTGAACACCGCGGTGTTCGCACCGATGCCCAGCGCCAACGTGAGCACCAGCACGACCGCGAAGCCGGGGCGGCGGGCGAGCTGACGCAGCGTGTACCTCAGATCCTGGATGATGTGGTCCATGAAGAGCTCTCCCCTCCCCTCGTCCATCTCCTCACCACCCGTCACCGACGTGCGATGGGCTCTCCCTCCTCCCCTGCGCTCCCTCCACGCCGATCGCAGGAGGTCCCACGCGAGCGTGAGCCAGAGCTTCGTGCGGGCGCCTGCCGTCGGGCTGGCACGCCACAGCTCTGCGAAGACGCGCGCCATCTCCTCGCCGTGCCGGTTCCGGAAGCCCTCCGGCAGGAGGCGGAGCAGCCGGGCGTAGACGCGGACGGCACGGGCCCGGTCCTTCATGCGCCGTCCGCGGTCCCCAACACGCCCCGTGCATGCCCGAGCACGCCCTCGAGTCGTGCGGTCTCGGCTTTCAGCGCCCGCCTGCCTTCGGGCGTGAGCGCGTAGAATCGCCAACGGGCCTGGTCCTTCTGGGGGTCATCCGGCTCCACCTCGCGGATCCACCCCTCGGCGCCCAACTCGTCCAACGTCCCGTAGAGCTGCGCGGGGTAGAGCGTCACGGCGCCACCGCTCTCCTCCTCCGCACGGCGACGGATCTCGGCACCATGCAGGGCGCCCCCCGCGAGGGCGAGGAGGATGTGATATCGGGAGGGCTTCATGGTGCGGCCTGTCTCCTCGTAAGCGTGAACCGGAACGCGTCCCGTAGGACGTCGCGAAAGATGGAAAAGTTTCATAGTATGTTTTGATATCATCAAGTGCCAGCCTGGCCTGGAAGTTGCTGTTCATTAGACACGCCCCCTCCACGACCGCGAGTCTTTACCCCATGGTGCGATCCCACCTCCGCCACGTCGTGGAGCACATCGAGCGCGTGCGCTCGGGCCATACCATCACGCCCAACCCCGGCGCCGTGTATCTGGGCGGCGACGATGGAGACCACTTCTGGGAGTTAGTGGGTCTGCGCCTCGTCGGGGTGCCCACGGTGGTGCTCGCCGCGATGCGATTCCGACGTCACGACCTCCCGGGCATCGACCACGCGCGGGAGTCGCTGGCCAGCTACCTGTCCTCGCCACCGTCGCCCCGCCACACCGACGAGCCCGGTGCGGTCCCGGTACTTCTTCCCAGCGCACGGGAAAAAATTCCCACGTTCCTGGCGGGGTTACGTGCGGGGCGGGTCGTCCCTCCGGTACACATCGACCCCGCGCAGATCCAGCTCGCGTTCGACTTCCGCATGCACAACCCCTGGGCCGTCGAGGCCTTCAAGCGCCTCGTCGGGCCTTTGCGCACCGTGACCTTCCGCACCGTGGACGGTCATCTGGTCAAGGGCAAGTCACGCACCGTCCACCCGGCTTCCGGGTGTCTCGATCCGTTCGTCGCCGTGCAGTCGCCGGTGCAGCTGATGGGCGCGGGGGTGCTCCCGCTGCCCACGATGATCTTCAACCGTTCCTACCTGGGAATGGCCATCGACACGACCGAAGAGGCGCCCCGGCTCGCGGCGCGCAACTGGCTCCCCTTCCTGCCGGCTTCCGCGTCGCAGGAGAGCCTCCTCCTCCTCCCCGGCTTCGGCGTGAGCCAGACCCGCTCGAACGGCGCCACGGCGGACGGAACCGGACATGCGCGACCGGCCCGCCCCCAGCCGCACGTGCCCCGCGGAGGAGCCGAAACCGTCCCGACCCCGAGGGCGTAGGCTCCCCCGGCGTCCAGACTTCCGACGCCCCCGTACGAGAGCTTAGCTTACCGGCCCACGGCGCGGGCGCTCCCGCACCGAGCGTCCACTCGCGGGAATCGGAAGCCCATGGACTGGATCACCCGACCGGACGCCTGGATTGCCCTGGCGACCCTCACGGTGCTGGAGATCGTCCTCGGCGTCGACAACATCGTCTTCATCACGATCCTCGCGGACCGGGTGAAGCCGGAGCTGCGGGCGCGCGCCCGCCGGCTCGGCCTCCTCCTCGCGATGGTCACGCGCATCGGGCTGCTCGTGTCGATCGTGGCGATCATGGGGCTCACCGCTCAGCTCTTCTCCGTCCTGGGCCATCCCGTATCCGGACGGGACCTGATCCTCCTGGCCGGCGGCGTGTTCCTCCTGTTCAAGTCCACCCGGGAGATCCACCACAAGCTCGAGGGCGAGGACGCGGGGGGTGGCGGCCAGCGCGCCAGCTCGTTCCTGGGCGTCATCATCCAGATCGCGCTGCTCGACATCGTGTTCTCGCTGGACTCGGTCATCACGGCCGTGGGAGTCGCGGACCATCTCGCGGTGATGATCATCGCCATCGTTGTGGCGGTGGGCTTCATGATGCTGGCCGCGGGCGGCGTCAGTCGGGTGGTGAACCGGCACCCCACGTTGAAGATGCTGGCACTCTCGTTCCTGCTCCTCATCGGGATGGCGCTCATCGCCGAGGGGATGCACCAGGAGATTCCGAAGGGCTACATCTACTTCGCGATGGGCTTCTCGATCTTCGTGGAGATGCTGAACCTCCGGGTGGCGCGGAAGGGAGAACACCCCGTGCGGCTGCACGGCCCCAGGCTCCAGGAGCCGGGCGGCGACACGGCCGGCTGAGGGGAGCCGGAGATCAGCCGACCGATTCCACCCGCGCGTCCCTCCGCCCCGATCCAGACGCGACGAAGTCGTGGAGGAAGCGCTCGAGACGGTCGAGATCCTCGTCGTTCGTGGCGATTCCGAGAGAGGCGCGGAGCGCACCCACCGCCACGTCGTCGTCCAGGCAGTCGGCGAGGCCTTCTAGCGAGAACTCGCCGGGGGGCATCGACCGGAAGCAGCGCAGCGCCTGGTCGGCCGACAGCCCGAACGCGACCTCGGCGGCGCCGGGATTGCAGAAGCAGCCGCCACGCAACGAGATGCCGACAGCCGCGGCCGCGCGCTCGACGATGCCGTAGGGCACGACCCGTCCTTCACCGTCCAGGAGGTTGAACGCGACCGTGCCTCCCCGCGACCCGGTCGTCCTCGGCCCGTAGATCTCGGTGGCCAGGCTGCCGTCGGCGTGGCGCACGGACCCCACGACGTCGAGCAGCCTACCCGTGAGACCGACCACGCGCTCGTGGATCCGGTCGATACCCACCTGGCGCAGGAAGGCGAGCCCGGCGGGGACGGAGGCGATGCCGAGGAAGTTCGGGGTCCCGTCCTCGAAGCCTTCCGCGCCCACCCTGAGCTGATGGATGCGGTTCTGGACGGAGACGTACTCGACGGTACCGCCCGCGAACCACGGCCTCCGCAGCCGGGCGAGCGCGTCCCGGCGGGCGATCAGCGCTCCCACGCCGGTGGGATAGCCGAACATCTTGTAGAAGGAGACGCACGCGAAGTCGGCATCGACGCTAGAGAGGTCCAGCCGGCTCGTGGGTACGAACGCCGCCGCGTCGAGCACCACGTCGTAGCCCGCTTCACGTGCCGCGCGCGCGACCTCGAGCGGATGCTGCACGCCCGAGAAGTTGGACTGGGCGGGAAAGGCGAACAGGCCAGGTCGTGCACCCGCGGGGGGGATCGCGGCGTCGGCCATGCGAAGGCCGGCGTCGAGGGGCAGGTAGACGACCTCGGCGCCCCGCGCCTCCGCATACAGGCGGATGCCGTGCACCGAGTTGTGGTTGTCCTGGAGCAGGACGAAGCGCGAGCCGGGCTCGAAGGGGTAGGCCTCGCCCACGAGCTTGAGCGCGGCCGACGCGTTGGCGGTAAAGGCCACCGTGTACACGTCCGGATCGGCGCCGAAAAAGGCCAGGACGTCGCGACGCGCGGCCTCGACCATCTCGGTCGCCTGTGCCGAGGTCGGGCTCTCGGAGTGCGGGTTGCCCAGCACCTCGTGGCCCAGTAGCTCTTCGAGCGCGCGCAGTTGCGACTGGGCGTACAGTCCGCTCCCCGTGTAGTCCAGGTAGACGTGGCCCCCCTCGTCCAGCCGCCGGAACTCCCGCGCCCGCAGGGATTCGAACCGCTCTATCAGAACGTCGCTCATGGACAGGGAGCCTGTGCTCGGGTCATGCGAGCCTCGTCTCCAGGGAAGATAAGAACGATGGCGCCGCCCCGGCCAACCCGGGACGGCGCCACCCGAAGCGCGAGGCTTCGAACCAGTTACATCGACGTGCCCTGGACCCCCGCGGATCCGTCACTGGACACGTTGAAGTGCACCCACATTCCGGTGGCCGCGTGACCGGGAATGAAGCACACCATGGAGTAGTTCCCCGCCTTCGAGGCGGTAAAGGACACCGTCGTCTCCGTGCCGGGCATGGTCGCCTCGGTCATCGAGGTCGGGTTCTCCGTGATCGCACCAGGGAAGACCGGGTCGGGCTCCAGCATCGCGCTGAAGTTGCTGGTGGCGGCGATGATCCCGAGGCTGTGCGCCATGGCGGGATCGGCGTTCTTGAAGTCGATCGTGATCGCGAAGCCCTCGGGCACGGTGATCGCCATGCTGCCGTTGTGGGCGCCGTTGAAGTTCCAGTGGTTCAGGGCATCGGTGGCGCCGGCCGTGATCGTCATGTGCACGGTCTTGTTGGCCTCGTCCACGTGGAACCAATCGGGCATCGTCATCTCCCCGGAAGGAGCGGCGGCCGCCATCTCCGCGGCAGGAGCCGGGGCGGAGGCGGCGGGCTGGCTGGCGGCCTGGTCCTGGGCGGGCTCACCGCCTCCACACGCTGCCAGCGCCGCGACCAGAAAGAGCGTCGTAAAGCGCTTCATCGAGTCTGTCCTGTGTTGGTGGCTGGGCACGTGGGCCGCGAGTGCGCGAAGCCACCTCCCGCGCCGGCCCGTCTCCTCGCCCCGGAGACCGCCCCAGGGCGGGTCATAGCCTAGTAAGTTAAAACTCTAGAGAGAGGGGGGTAGGATCGGGGCTCAACTGGGTAGTGGTACAGTTCCACTACCCTCAGCTGGAGTAGTACGCCGCGTTCTCGTCCACGTAGCCGTGCGTGAGGTCGCACCCCCAGGCGCGGGCCGCCCCTTCCCCCAGGCCGAGGTCCACCTCGAGATCCACGGGATCGCCGCGCAGCAGTCCCCGTACCGCGGCCTCGTCGAACGGCACGCGGCTCCCCGATTCCAGGACGCCCACCCCGCAGATGGACGCCCCGATGCGTGCCGGATCCACCCTGCACGCGAAACACTTTCCCACGGCCATCAGGATGCGACCCACGTTGGGATCGCCCCCGAAGATCATCGTCTTCACGAGCGGTGAGTTCACCAACGACTTTGCCACCCTGCGGGCGTCGGCGACGTCGGCGGCTCCGGTCACGGTGACGCGCACCAGCGTGGTCGCCCCCTCCCCGTCGCGCGCGAGCAGCTCGCTCATGCGGGTGAACGCCTGCAGGAGAGCCTCACCGAAGACCGATTCCTCCACCGGACCCGCCAGGCCGTTCGCGAGGAGCGCGCAGGTGTCGGACGTGCTCGTGTCGGTATCGATGGAGAGCATGTTGAAGGTCACGTCCACCGCGCCGCGCAACGCCCGATCGAGGGCGGGGGCGTCGAGGTCCGCGTCCGTGAACGCGAACACGAGCATCGTCGCCATGTTGGGCTCGATCATCCCCGAGCCCTTTCCGACCACCGTGAGCGTGGCGTCTCCGACAGGGAGGGAGACGGCCTTCGGGTGCGTGTCCGTCGTCATGATGCCCAGCGCGCCCACCATGGGATCGTCCTGAAGCGCATCGGCCAGTCCCGGAAGCGCAGCCTCGATCTTCCCGATGGGCAGGTCGACGCCGATGACGCCCGTGGAGCTCATCAGGACGAGGGACGCATCGATGCCGAGCGCCGACGCCGCCGCGACACCCATGCGCCGGGCCCGGGCCAGGCCCTCCGTTCCGGTACCGACGTTGGAGACGCGGCTGTTGACGACCACGGCCTGCAGCCGGCCGCCACGGACGAGCTCGCGGCCGACGACGACGG
>CAZPZU010000125.1:0-5303 GCA_964591135.1 uncultured Gemmatimonadaceae bacterium
AGCCACCCGCTTCCTCCGCCGCGCAGGAAGTTCGAGGCGACCGAGAGCGTGTCCAGGTGGAGGACGCCGCGCTCCAGCCGCGCGGAGAGGTCGAGGGAGTCGAGCCTCGCCGGCCCGTATCGTCCCGAGGCCGAGGCGTCCACGTTCCACGCCATCGTGTGCGTGCCCGTGCCCCCGCCCCGGACCGCGAAGCGGGCCCGAGCGTTTGCGTCTACCGAGTCGCGTCCCAGCAGGCGCGCGAGGCGCGGCAGGTCGGCCACACCGTCGGCGCGCATCGTACGCACCGACAGGACACCGGAGTCCCGCACGAGCGCCGCCGCCCCGTGTACGTCCGCGCGCCCGCCCGGGGTCCGCAGCGTCACCTCCACGCGGGCCGTGTCCTCCTCGATGCGGGCGATCACGCTCGCCGAGTCGATGGGCTCGGCGTTGAGCCGCCCGGATTCGATGGCCAGGCGCGCGTGCACCCGCGGGAACGTGTCCGGCGGGAGGGTGGCGTCGGCCTCGAGGGTGCCGGTCAGCGTGGCGCGCACCGGGCCCGCGAGGGTCGAGTCGATCCGGATGGTGTCGAAGCGCGCCCGGGTGAGCCGGAAGGTGGGGGTCGTCTCGAAGGGGTGTGCCTCCACCGTCGCGGACCACGCACCGCCCAGCGAGCGGGCATCGGCCGTCAGGTCGACGCGTCCCTCCTGGAGGGAGATGTCGGCCCAGGCGGTGTCGACGCGCACGCCCGCGACGTCCGTGGAGTCCACCTCGAGGGAGCCCGTGGCCCGGAGGGCGGCGGGCGCGAAGCCGCGGCCGTCGAGCCGGACGAGGGCGTGGATGTCGCTGCGCGGTAGACCGCTACGCACGGCGGCCAGGTTCAACCCTCCCACGCGCAGCGTGTCCACCCGCCAGGTGGGCGCGTCGCCGAAGGGCCGCGCGCGGCCCACGAGCTCCAGCACCCCGGCGGGCGCACGCGCCAGGGCCCGGCCCGTGAGCGTGCCGTCCCGCATCCGGAACGACACCCGTCCCGAGTCCACGGCCAGCTCCTGCCAGGTGGCCTGCTCGATGCGGAGGTCCGCGTCCGCCACCGTGCGGTCGGGCTGACCGAGCACGAGGGCGCCGGTCCCCGTCAGCGAGACCGTTCCGGCGATCGTGTCGCCGAGGAGCTCGGCCACGTCGATCCGCTGCGCGTCGAGGGAGCGTACCGTGACCCGGGTCTCCGGACCGCCCCAGGACGCCCGCGTGCGGGCGGACATGTGCCCCGTGCCCACCGGGACGTCCAGGACCGCGTTCGCGGTCGCGGAATCCCAGTCCGCGGTGAGCACGGCCCTGTCGATGCCCACCCTCCCCATCGAGCCCGTCAGGTCGACGCGCGCCCGGCCTCGCGCCGAGGCGGAGGACACCCCGGTCCCGCTCGCCCGCACCGTCGCGATCGTGGAGGCCACCCTCATCCCTCCGACGTCCAGCGGGTCGAGTTGCTGGACACTGGCGCGCAGGTCCCAGGAAGGGAGGGAATCCAGCGGTCGGCCCGTGCCGTGGGCGGTGAGCCGCACCCAGGGGGCCGCCCCGCCCGACGCGTCGAACGTCGCCGCACCGTCGCGGAACGTCGCCGCCACCTGCGTGGGTCGGAGCGTGCCGCCCGCCACGCGGGCCCCGGTCACGTCGACCCGCGCCGTCCCGGTCAGGGAGTCGAGGCGGGGGCCGGTCAGCGAGACGTCGAGGTCGGCGTCGATCCCGTGCACGGGGGGCGCACCCGCCGACCACAGCGTCGGGTCGAGGCCGCGGAGCCGGCCCCGCAGGACGTAGCGGAGGGAGTCGCGGGTGCGCGGGGTGAGGTCCCCCTCGAGGTGCAGCGTTCCCCCGTCGAAGGTCGTGCCGTCCACGCGCACGGCGAGGTCCGACGTGGAGCCCCGCACGCGGGCGTCGAGGCGCAGGCTGCCCGCGATGTCGAAACCAGGGATCAGGGCGCCCACGTCACGGAAGTCCAGCGGGGAGGCTGTGAGCGTGAAGTCGATGTCCCGGGCGGCGACGCCGCTGTCCGGGAGCAGGAGGGTGCCACGGGCGTACACGTCGCTCGAGTCCGACACCAGCCGGATGCCCTCGGTGCTCAGCGTGCCCGCCGTCAGCCGGAATGCGCCCGCGACGCGGGCCGCGCTCCGGGGACGGGCGGGGGGGAGGATGCGCGCGTCCAGGGTGTCCAGGACGACCGTGGTGGGGCGTGGCCACGTCAGGGTGTCGAGCCGCAGCGTAAGGCCCTCGACGCGCAGGACGGAGTCCGCGGAAGCCACGTACCGCGCGCTCAGCGACGCGCGGCGCACCTCGGTGTCGGCGAGCCGGACCCTGAATCCGCCGGACGACGTCGTGTCCGCGCCGGACGCGAAGGGTGCCAGCAGGTCCCACGTGGAGTCGGCGCGCTGGCTCGCGGCGACCCGCAACCCGGCGACGGTCAGGGACCGGACCACCAGCTCGCGCCCGATGAGCGGCAGGAGCCGGAAGCGCACGTCCAGGGTGTCGAGGGAGACCAGGGGCGTGCCGTCCGGCGCGCCGACGTGGACGTCTCTCAGGACGAGGTGGCCGAGCCCCCCGAGATCCGCGCGCCCGACCCGCGCCGTGGTGCCGGGCCACGGATTGGCGGCCGCGACGATCCGACCGAGGGCAGCGGTCGACACGCCGTCGAGCTGGAGGAGCAGCACGGCCGAGACGGCGATAACCACCGGAACGCCCACCAGGACGGCCAGGGCCCGGGCAACGATGCGTCGCCAGCGCCCGGACGGGCCGCCCGTGCCGGGTGCCCGATGGTGGTCGTCCGCTCCCGGATCGGGGTCAGGCGTGCTGGGCCGCGTGGGCGCCCTCCCGCCGGTCGATGCTCTCCGTCATGGCGTCCTTCCGGTCCGCTCTTCCGATGTCGTACCCAGGGTCGGCACGGCGCTCTTGATGCAAGACCTGTTCCGCCGGGGAAGGAGCCCCGGCGTCCGGCTTCTCAGGCGCTGACGGCCTTCGCGCGGCCGCTCATGGCCGTGCCGATGAGCGCGCCGAGGAGTCCCGTAACGCCCGACGAGAGGGGCGCGAACGTCAGCAGCATCCAGGTCTGGTCGCCCATGAGGATCGCTGCGAGCACACCGACGATCGCGCCGACGATTCCGATCAGGAACCCGCCCTTCGAGGACTCGCCGAATCCTCGCGGCACGGACGCGCCGTACCAGAGGCCCAGGACGAACGGGATCCCCGTTCCGAGGATGCCCGACAGGTTCAGCACCGTCTCGCTGAAGTGCCCGCACACGACCATGACCAGCTGGAGCACGATCCCCATCCACACGAACCGCTTCATCACAACCTCCCGATCGAGGGTCGTTCCGTCGTGGAAGTCGAAAACGGTGGGGTTCGCGGCTTCCGCGCAAGCGCCGTCACACCACGGCGCGCACGATGCGGAAGATCCAGTCGAAGAGGACGAGCAGGGTGGGGAGGAAGGCGAGCCCCACGGAGAAGGTCAGGCCCATCCTGAAGAGCGAAGGGCCCACCGGGAGGATCTGGCGGCCGAAGAGCTTGTGTACGACGATCTCGGTCGCCGGTCCGAGGAGGTAGCAGACGTTCGCGAACAGCGCGAACAGCACGATGGGCTGCCAGGGCGGGAAGAGCCCCATCTCGCCGCGCGCGCCCGGCGGAAGGTGGGCCAGCGTGGTCACGATGGCCAACGAGGTCACGCCCGCCGCGCCGACGGTGAGGTTGTACTTGAGGCGGCGGGACTCCCACCAGCCGATGATCGAGCCCACCGTGCGGCGGGCCGGGGCGGGAAAGAGGAACTCGGTGAGTGCGCTCATGGTCGGCGGCGGTCGTCGGGTGGGTTTTCCCGAAGATCGGCGGCCGCCGCGGCTCCGTCAAGTACTTTGCTGTGCAAAGTTACCATCCTACCTCACTTCCTTGAGGCCTCTTCCGCTCCGGTCTAGCTTTCTGGCCCGTTCACGGAGAGACCGGAGCAGCCGCGCATGTTCGACGAGCTGAGCACCAAGCTCGACAAGGCCCTCGCCAAGCTACGCCAGCGGGGCGTGCTCACGGAGCCCATGATCCGCGAGGGGCTGCGCGAGGTGCGTCGCGTCCTCCTGGAAGCCGACGTGAACTTCGCGGTGACCCGCGAGTTCCTGTCGCGGGTGCAGGAGCGCGCGACGGGCGAAGCCGTGGTCAAGTCGGTCAGCCCCGGCCAACAGATCGTGAAGATCGTGCACGACGAGCTGGCGAACCTCATGGGCGAGGGGCGGCCGACGCTGACCTGGGCCTCGTCCCCGCCCACCGTGATCCTGATGGTGGGGCTGCAGGGCTCGGGGAAGACCACCTCGACCGCGAAGCTCGCGAAACGGCTGGCGCGGGAGGGCCGCCAGCCGATGATGGCCGCCTGCGACCTGCAGCGCCCCGCCGCCATCGAGCAGCTCCAGACCCTCGGGCGCCAGATCGACGTGCCGGTCCACGCCGGCACGTTCGGGGGCGACCCCGTGGCAACGGCGGTCGCGGCTCGCGACGCCGCCCGCGCGGGGCGGCACCAGGTCCTGCTCGTGGACACTGCCGGGCGCCTCCAGATCGACCAGACGCTCATGGACGAGCTGCGGCGGGTGAAGGACGCGATGAAGCCGCAGGAGGTCCTGCTCGTCGCCGACGCCATGACGGGACAGGAGGCCGTGAAGATCGCCCAGGGCTTCGACGACGCCCTCGGCCTGACCGGCGTGCTCCTCACGAAGATGGACGGGGACGCGCGGGGCGGGGCGGCCCTGTCGATCCGCGGGGTGACCGGCAAACCGATCAAGTTCGTGGGCGTGGGCGAGGGGGTGGACGACCTCGACGCCGCCGACCCGCAGCGCCTTGCCGGACGCATCCTGCAGATGGGAGACGTGGTGGGCCTGGTGGAGCGCGCCCAGGCGACCATCGACGAGGAGGAGCAGGCGAAGCTCGCCGAGAAGGCCCTCGGCAAGGGCCGCTTCACCCTCGAGGACTTCCTCACGGCGATGCGGCAGGTCCAGAAGATGGGCCCCCTGGAGCAGCTCCTGAAGCTCATCCCCGGCGCGGCGAAGCTGTCGATCCCCGCGTCGCAGATCGATCCCAAGCGCATGAAGCACATCGAGGCGATCATCCTGTCGATGACCCCCCAGGAGCGCGCCAACCCCGACATCCTGAACGGCTCGCGCCGCGCCCGCATCGCCAAGGGAAGCGGTCGCCCGGTGGCCGAGGTCAACCGGCTCATGAAGCAGTTCAAGGAGATGCAGAAGTTCATGAAGGGGATGAAAGGGATGATGGGGGGGATGGGCGGCATGGGCGGATTCCCCGGGATGCCCTTCGGC
>CAZPZU010000125.1:5403-11849 GCA_964591135.1 uncultured Gemmatimonadaceae bacterium
CTGGTCCTGGTGGTGGCCCAGCCGCAGGTGCTGTGCGGGCTTCACTGCATGTTCTTCGCCCGCTCCGTGCCCATGGGCGCCCCGTCCGGCCATCCCGCCCACCCGGACCACGGCACCCTGTGTCACGGGCGCGCGTTCACCGGGGGGAGGACGATCCCCGCGGGCAGGCTCGCCACGGCGTGGCTCCCCTCCGACCCGTCGCTTACCGTTCCCGTCTCCTTGCACGCCTTCCCGCTGCTCGATCCGGCGCCCCCGGGCCCTTCCGTATGCCTGGACCCGGAACGCCCGCCTCCCCGGGGCTGATTGCGCCGGGCCCTCCGGGGCCTGGGAGGCCGCGTGCGTGATCCGGCGGTCGGTTCCTCGCGTCCGTCGTCGCCCTCGTCGGCGGGCCATCCGCGATCCGCCAACACGGGAGACCTCCGGACGCTGCCGTCCCGGGGTCGCCGGAAGGGAGACATCCATTATGCCGTGCGTACCATGGAGGAGGGCCCTGCCCCTCCTCGCCGCGCTGACCGTCGCTGCGCCGCGAATCCTGCGTGCGCAGGACGTGCCCGTCGACCTGGGTGAGCCGTCGGGTCAGAGCCTCGACGACCTCACCGGCGAGAATCGGTTTCCCCTCCAGATCACCGGGTTCGGGGTGGGGGACTACGGCTATGACCAGCGCTCCGGAGACAACACCGCCCGTGCCGGCAAGCTGGCCGTGGCGTTCTTCCGCGAGGTGTCCGACCGGGTCTGGTTCTTCGGTCAGCTCACGACCGCCCTCGCTTCCGGGGAGGATGCGGCGGGCGGGGACGAGGTGCCGACGGAGATCGAGATCGACAACCTCCTGGTGAACTTCACCCCGGGGGGCGCCTCCGGCGTGAGCCTCTCCTTCGGAAAGTTCGACGTCCCGGTGGGCTTCGAGCGCGACGACGAGCCCCTCAACTTTCAGGCCACGTCCAGCTACAACTTCGAGCTGGCCCGCCCGGCCAAGATGGTCGGGTTGGTGGGCCGGTGGGCGGTGAGCCCGCGCCTGGACCTCACCGCCATGGCGGGCAACGGGTGGGACGCCCAACTCGACCCGAACCACGGCAAGACCGGAGGCCTGCGCGTCGGCCTGATCCCGACGGAGCACACCAGCTTCGGGGTGAGCGGGCTGCTGGGGGCGGAAGGGGAGCCGGGCGACGTGCACGACCGGTACCTCCTGTCCGCCGACTACGCCCTCGAGCCCGGCCGCGACTGGATCCTCGCGGGTGAGGCCAACCTCGGAGGCGATCGCGGGGTGCTGGAGGGTGGCGGGGACGCTGGCTGGTACGGGGCGACGCTCACGGTCTTCCGCAGGCTGAGCCAGCACGTGGGAGCCACGCTGCGCGGGGAGACGTTCCGGGACCGAAACGGTGCACGCACGGGCGAGGCGCAGACGCTCCGGTCCCTGACCTTCAGCCCCATGATCTTCGTCGGCAGCGGGCGCGAGGGGATCTTCGCGAACGTCGAGCACACGACCTTCCGCATCCCCCGCTTCCAGCTCCGGGCGGAAGCGCGCCTGGACCACTCCTCCCTGCCGATCTTCGAGGGCATGGACGGGCCGCACAACTGGGCCCTGCGCTACACCCTTCAACTCGTGACCACCTTCTAGAGGGCTCCGGACGGATGAACGGACTCTATAGCCTCCGCCGGGCCGACTTCTCGGTTCGCCTCGCCGCCGTGCTCTTCGTGGCCGTCCTCGGCTACGCTTACGTCTTCGCCTTCTTCATGGTGAAGGACTGGGCGGGCCTGACCCCGGCGCGGGTGAGCGCGACGTACGCGCCGGCGGCGGAGGTCGACGAGGCGGCGCTCCCCGAGGCCTCCGAGGCCACAACGCAGCCGCTGGACCTGGGCGGGATGACGGAGGAGGCCCATCACGTGGATACGCGCCTCCTCATCCAGGATAGCCACATCCACATCATGATCTACGCTGTCATCGCGGCGCTGCAGGCGCTCCTGGTCCTGGGCCTGGAGTGGAGCCCGGGGTGGCGGAACACGGTCATCCTTGCCGCCTTCGGATCCGGCGCCTTCGACTTCTCGGGTCAATGGCTCATGAAGGCCGGGATCTCCGGCTTCTCGTATCTGACCATCCTCTCGGGGTGGCTCATGGCGGCCACGTACGTGGTCGTCCTCCTGGGCGTGCTGCGCGCCGCCGCGGGTGGGAGCCGGGCCCCGAATCCCCTTCATCCAGAGGAAGACGTCCCATGAAGCGACATCGCACCTTCGCCGCAACGCTGCCGGCACTGGCGGCCACGCTCGCGTTGACCGGCGCCGCGTGGCGGCACATCACGCCCACCGTGGTGCTGGAGAAGCAGGCCGACATGATCCGGGCCACCGTGCCGGGAGCGAAGCAGTTCTTCCTGAAGACCGTGAGCGTCGGGAAGGCCGACTTCGCGCGTATCCGGGCAGAGGGCGACTTCGAGCCGGAGGAGGACCAGGTGAAGTTCTACTACGGCAAGGACGATTCGGGGAACGTCGCGGGCGTCGTCCTCTTCCCCCAGGTGGACAACCAGCACGGCCCCCTCGAGGTGGGGCTCTCCATGGCGTCCGACGGCACCGTGCGCGAGGCCGTCGTCACCAAGGCCACGGTGGAGACGAAGCCGTGGGTGCTGGCCGCGGTGAAGGCGGGGCTCATGAAGGGCTTCGAGGGGATGCGGGCCGGAGACGACCCCGCCCGCGCGCTGAGCGGAATGTCGGCCGCCGACATCGGCAAGATGCCCTACTACATGGCGGGCGTCGTGGCACAGGCGGTCGCCCGCGGGCTGGTCCTCTACGACGTCCTGTACACGCGGTAGGGGCTCCATCCGGATTCCAACAGAACGCGCCTCCGGGCCGTCCAACCCGATGAAGAACCCTCCTTGGCGTCCCGCCGCGGAGGTCGATCCGGCATGCATCGGGAGCAGGGGATGACGACGTGGAGAGAGGTGCGCCGCTCGGCGGCGCTCGCGGGGATCGCGGTGGCGACGGTCGCGGCGTCCGCCGCGGCCCAGGAGAACCCGTTCCGGTGGAGCGGGCGCATGGCGTCCGGGCAGGTCCTGGACGTGCGCGGCATCAGCGGTGACATCCGCGCCGAGCTCGCCTCGGGAAGCACCGCGGAGATCGTGGCCGAGAAGCGCGGACGCTCGGGGGACTTCGACGAGGTGGAGGTCCGCGTCGTCGAGGAGTCGGACGGCGTGACGGTGTGCGCGGTGTACCATCCGGAGGAACATCCGGGGAACGATTGCGACCTGGACGACCGGGATCGGGACCGGGGCGACCGGTCGCGCCATCGTGACGACATCAGGGTCTCGGTGGACTACGTGGTGAAGGTGCCCGCCGGAGTCGAGCTGATCGGATCGATGGTGTCGGGCGACGTCGAGGCGCGCGACCTTCGCTCGGACGTCACGGCGAGCACGGTGAGCGGAGAGGTCTTCGTGTCGACCACCGGGACGGCGCGGGCCAACACCGTGAGCGGGGACATCGACGTTCAGATGGGCAGCCTCGACTGGAGGGACCTCTCCTTCCACACCGTGAGCGGGGACATCAGGTTGCGTATGCCGGCGGCGCTGGCCGCCGACGTGGAGTTCGAGTCGCTGTCGGGCGACCTGGACACCGACTTCGATCTGACGCTCCAGGGTCGCCGTCAGCGGCGATGGGTCGGTGAGCACCTCCGCGGCACGATCGGGGACGGGGGAGGGCGGTCCCTCTCCCTCCAGACGGTCAGCGGCGACGTGCGGCTCAGGAAGGCCGGCTAGCCTCGAGGGGAGGTCTTGTCGCGGTCGGGCGCCGGCGCGAACCTTCGCGCCATGACCGCGGACATCACGATCATCGGCGGGGGCATCGTCGGCCTGGCGACCGCGTACGCGCTCGTCCGGGAAGGCGGTGTCGGCCGTGTGCTCCTCCTCGAGAAGGAGCCGACCCTCGCCCGCCACCAGAGCACGCACAACAGCGGCGTGCTGCACGCCGGCCTCCAGTACAAGCCCGGCTCGGAGAAGGCGAGGCTCGCGCGCGACGGCATCCGGAGCATGACCGAGTTCTGCCGCCATCACGGCATCCCGCACGAGATCTGCGGGAAGCTCGTGGTCGCCACCGACCCCGCCGAGCTGCCACGTCTCGAGGAGATGCTCGAGCGTGGCCGGAGCAACGGCCTCGAGGGGCTGCGCCGGCTGAGCCCGGAGGAAGCCCGCGAGATCGAGCCGCACGTGCGCTGCGTCGGCGCGATCCACGTCCCCGAGGAGGGCATCGTATCCTACGGCGCGGTCTGCGACACGCTGGCGCGGGAGATCGCGTCGCTCGGTGCGGACGTGCGCACGGGCGCGGGTGTCGTCAGGCTCGTGCGTGAGCGCGCAGGTTGGCGGATCGTGACCACGGCGGGCGAGTTCACCTCGCGCGTCATCGTCAACTGCGCGGGGCTCCACTCCGACCGCGTCGCCAGGATGGCGGGCGCCCGGCCGGCCTGCCGCATCGTGCCGTTCCGTGGCGAATACCAGCACCTGCGGCCCGAGCGCGCGCACCTGGTGCGCCATCTCGTGTATCCGCTACCCGAGCCCGGCTTCCCCTTCCTGGGCGTGCATTTCACACGGCGCATCGAGGGGGGGATCGACGCCGGCCCCAACGCCGTGCTGGCATTCGCGCGCGAGGGCTACGAGCTACGCGCGGTGAACGTGCGCGACCTCGCCGAGGCCCTCCGTTTCCCGGGGCTGTGGCGCTTCGCCCTCCGCCACCGGCGCATGGTGGTACGTGAGCTGGCGCAGTCGTTCGACCGGGCGCGCTTCGTGAACGCGCTCCGTCGGCTCGTCCCGGAGATCGAGGACGCGGACCTCCTGCCGGACCACGCGCCATCGCCGAACGGTGCCCCCCACGCCGGTGTGCGCGCGCAGGCGATGCTGCCGAACGGGGAGCTCGTGCACGATTTCCTCTGGATCGAGGAACCGGGGGCGGTGCACGCGGTGAACGCGCCCAGCCCCGCCGCGACGGCCTCGCTGTCCATCGGCGCGGAGATCGCGCGACGCGCGCGCGCCCAGATGCCCGTGCCGGCTTGACGCGGCGACGCCGGTAGGGGATTTCCGGGCAGCCGCCGGGGTGATCACCCGACGGAGTGCGGCTGCTGCGGCGGCTAGCTTCTCCTCGGGATGTCGTCCACCCCCATAGAGAGCGTGCGCCCATGAGAATCGTTGCCATCGTCGCCACCCTCGCGCTTGTCGGCTGCCAGGCCCCGTCCGAGCGCGCCGCGTCGGTCGCGTCGGAGACCGCCACCGCCGACCAGGACGTCCTCTCCATGCAGGGTGACCGTTACGGCGAGGCCCTGACGCTGGAGGAGATCACCCCCGTCTCCACGATCCTCGACGAGCCCGATGCGTGGGTCGGCCGCCGCGTGCTCGTACAGGGGATGGTCGTGGCGGTCTGCGAGAAGCGCGGTTGCTGGATGGACATCGCCAGCGACCGGGAGTTCGAGAAGATCCAGATCAAGGTGGACGACGGCGTGATCGTCTTCCCGCTCAGCGCGAAGGGGAAGCGCGCGTTGGTGGAGGGCGTCGTCGAGCGGCTGGACCTGACCGCCGAGGAAGCCCTCGAGGCGGAGCGCGTCAAGGCCGAAGAGCACGGCGAGGCGTTCGATCCCGCGTCCGTGACCGGGCCGCAGACGATCTTCAGGATCCGCGGTCTCGGCGCGATCGTCGAGGCCTGAGGCGCGGCGTGGCGGGTTCGAGATGGCGCCGGTGGAACGCGGCCATCCACCGGGACCTCGGCTATGTGTGCGCGGGGTTGACGATCGTGTACGCGGTCTCCGGCGTGGCGGTCAACCACACGGCCGACTGGAACCCCAACTACCGGACCACGGAGCGCACCGTCGCCCTGGATGGTGACCTGCCGGCCGGGGAGCCGGGCTCCGCGGCGTTCGCGGCATCGGTGCTGGATCGGCTGGGCGTCGCGGGGCCGACCCGTGGGACCTTCCGGCCGAACCCGGCGACGCTCCAGATCTTCCTGGAGGGGGGCGCCACCGTGACCGTCGATCTGGCCGCCCGGACCGCGGCGCTGGAGGTGGTGCGGGACCGGCCGGGACTGCGTCAGGTGAACTTCCTGCACCTGAACCATCCGAAGAAGCTGTGGACGTGGATGGCCGACCTCTACGCCGTGGCCCTCGCGCTGCTCGCCGTGACGGGGCTGTTCGTGCTGCGCGGCCGGAACGGGATCACCGGCCGGGGAGCCTGGCTGACGGCGGCCGGAATCGCCGTTCCGGCGCTCTTCCTGCTCGTCTATTTCTGAGCCGCCCCGTCTGGACCGCTCCTCACGGTCCGGTTATCCTATACGTCTGTCTTTCCGGGGGTCCACCGACCGCCGGGGCGGGCGGCCGCGTGTGCGGCGCCCGGTAGCGCACAAGGAACGCCCAGGACCATGCCCGTACGAATCAGACTCCGGCGGATGGGCCGGAAGAAGCAGCCCCACTACCGGATCGTGGTGGCCGA
>CAZPZU010000126.1:0-974 GCA_964591135.1 uncultured Gemmatimonadaceae bacterium
CGCCGGATGCGGAGGTGACGGAGGCGGAGGAAGCGGAGGGCGCCGAGGAGGAGGTTTTCGAGATCGGTGCGCTCGCGCCGGATGCGGAGGTGACGGAGGCGGAGGAAGCGGAGGGCGCCGAGGAGGAGGTTTTCGAGATCGGTGCGCTCGCGCCGGATGCGGAGGTGACGGAGGCGGAGGAAGCGGAGGGCGCCGAGGAGGAGGTCTTCGAGGTCGCCGCGCTCGCGCCGGACGCGGAGGCTGAGGATGCGGAGGTGGCCGGGGACGAGGAGGGAGCCTTCGAGATCGCCGCGCTCGCACCCGAAACCGACCTTTCCGCCGACGAGATGCCTCTGATCACCCGCACGATGGCGGAGCTCTACGCCCGTCAGGGGCTCACGGACCGCGCCCTGGACGTGTTCCGTCAGCTCCTGGAGGCCACGCCGGGGGACCCCGGCCTCCGGCGGCGCATCGCGGAGATCGAGGCGGCGGCAGCGGAGGAGGAGGAGCCTGCGAAACTCCCGGAGTTGGAGCCGGCCGGCCTCGACGAGGATGTGCGTGGGCATGCCTGGGACGCGTCGGCGCAGCGTGAGCTGCACGAGGTCGACACGCCGTTCGCCTGGACGGAGGAGGATCCGGACGACGTGCCGGCCCCTGGTCCCTCCATCGGTCGCTACTTCGAGCGCCTTCTCGCCTGGAAGCCAACGGACCGCGAAGGGGAACCCGGGTCCCGGGCATGAGGATCGCCGTCGTTCACGGACCGAACCTCCGGCTCCTCGGGCGCCGGGAGCCCGCCGTCTACGGGACGGATACGCTGGAGGACGTGGACCGGGCCGTCGAGGCGCTCGCCGCCCAGCTGGGGACCGAGGTGGAGTTCTTCCAGTCGAACCACGAGGGCGCGATCCTGGACTTCGTCGAGGAGGCCGCTGGGCGCGTGGACGGGTTCGTCGTGAACCCCGGAGCGCTCACCCACACGTCGGTGGCCCTGCGCGACG
>CAZPZU010000126.1:984-11826 GCA_964591135.1 uncultured Gemmatimonadaceae bacterium
GAGGTCGAGACCTTCCAGTCCAACCACGAGGGCGCGATCATCGACCGGCTTCACGTCCGCGACTTCGATGCGGTCGTCGTCAACGCGGCGGGTCTGACCCACACGTCGGTGGCCCTGCGCGACGCGCTGCTCGGCGTAGAGCTCCCGTTCGTGGAGGTCCACCTGTCCAATACGGCCGCCCGCGAGCCGTTCAGACGGCACTCGTACCTGGCCGACGTGGCGGTCGGTGCGGTTTATGGATTCGGGGTGCACAGCTATCTTCTTGGGCTTCGGGGGCTGGTCTCCCGTATCGACGAGAAGTAGGGGCCGGCATCGCACCGGCTCCTCGAACCCGAGACGCGAGGCTGCATGGCGAGCACCGCGGATTTCCGCAACGGCATGGTTCTCGAGATCGACGGCGGTCTCTGGACCATCACGTACTTCCAGCACGTGAAGCCCGGGAAGGGCGGAGCCTTCGTGCGGACGAAGCTCAAGAACGTCCTCACCGGTGCGGTCGTGGATCGGACCTACCGCGCCGGGGAGAAGGTCACGGACGTTCGCCTGGAGCGCCGCCCCGTGACGTACTCGTACACCGACGGCCAGCTCTACTACTTCATGGACGCCCAGACCTTCGAGATGATCCCGATCCAGCACGACGTGATCGGTGACGACCAGCTCCAGTACATGAAGGAGAACATGGAGTGCGAAGGGCTGGTCCACGACGAGAAGGTCATCAGCGTGGAGCTGCCGAACTTCGTCGAGCTCGCCGTAACCGAGACGGAGCCGGGCGTGAGGGGCGACACCGCGCAGGGCGGCACGAAGCCCGCCAAGCTGGAAACGGGGGCCGTGGTCCAGGTGCCGCTCTTCGTGGAGGAGGGGGACGTGATCCGCGTGGATCGCCGCGAGGACAAATACCTCACACGGGTGTGATCGGATGATCGACCTCGAGTTCATCGAACGACTCATCCAGGCCATCGACAACAGCAGCCTCGACTCGATCGAGATCGAGCGGGGCGGCACGCGTGTCCGCCTGGCGAAGTCCCCGCCGGTCGTCCAGGGGCCCACCCCGCTCGCGGGGCCGACCGCGCCCGTGCCTCCGGCGGCGCCGGCGGGCGTGGGCTCCGGCGCGGAGCCCGCCTCCGCCGCGGGCGGCTCGGGGGGGTCGGACCTCCTCGAGATCACCTCGCCCATGGTCGGGACCTTCTACCGCGCGCCCGCCCCCGATGCGCCGGCATACGCGGAGAAGGGCAAGCGCATCGCCAGGGGCGATACCCTCTGCATCATCGAGGCGATGAAGCTCATGAACGAGCTCGAGAGCGAGGTGGAGGGGACCATCGTCGAGATCCTCGTGGAGAACGCCCAGCCCGTGGAGTACGGGCAGGTGCTCTTCCGCGTGGATCCGGCGTAGGCGAAGATCGGGGGAGCGCCGGGACCCTCGGGAAGGGCGGTCGAGCTCGCACCCGGCGGCGCCGGGCTCGCGAAGGAAGTCGGGCGCGCTTCGACGATGGAGAGAGATCCGTGTTCCAGAAGGTCTTGATCGCCAACCGGGGCGAGATCGCTCTGCGTATCATCCGCGCGTGCCACGAGCTCGGCATCGAGACGGTCGCCGTATACTCGGAGGCGGACCGCGAGTCGCTGCACGTCCGCTTCGCCGACGAGGACGTGTGCATCGGCAAGGCGCCCGCCAGCGAGAGCTACCTCAACATCCCGCGCATTATCGCCGCCGCCGAGGTCACGGGCGCGGAAGCGATCCACCCGGGCTACGGTTTCCTGGCGGAGAACGCCGAGTTCAGCGAGATCTGCGCGCGCTCCGGGATCACGTTCATCGGCCCCACCCCGGCACAGATCCGGGCGATGGGGGACAAGGCGACGGCGCGGCGCACGATGATGAAGGTCGGCGTTCCGACGGTCCCCGGCTCCGAGGGAATCGTGGAGGACATGGACGAGGCGCATCGGGTGGCCGAGCAGATCGGCTTCCCGATCATGATCAAGGCGTCGGCCGGCGGTGGAGGGAAGGGGATGCGGGTCGCCCCCGCCCCCGAGGACTTCGCGAAGCTCCTGACCGCCGCCCAGAACGAGGCCAAGGCGGCGTTCGGAGATTCGGGGGTCTACCTCGAGCGGTGCATTCTCAGGCCGCGCCACGTCGAGTTCCAGGTCTTCGGCGACCAGCACGGCCGCGTGATGCACCTCGGCGAGCGCGACTGCTCGATCCAGCGCCGTCACCAGAAGCTCGTGGAGGAGGCTCCGTCGCCGGCGCTGACCCAGGAGCTGCGCGCCGAGATGGGCGCAGCGGCGGTGCGCGCGGCGGAGTCCATCGACTACGTGGGGGCGGGCACCATCGAGTTCCTGCTGGACGAGGACGGCTCCTACTACTTCATGGAGATGAACACCAGGATCCAGGTCGAGCACCCCGTCACCGAGGTGACCACCGGTTTCGACCTGGTCAAGGAGCAGATCCGGATTGCCGCCGGTGAGCGGCTGGGCTTCCCGAGCAACGGGGAGCCGGTGCGGCACCGCGGACATGCCATCGAGTTCCGCATCAACGCCGAGGACCCGGACCGGAACTTCGCGCCCGGACCCGGTACGATCACGACGTTCCACCCGCCCGGAGGACCCGGTGTACGCCTGGACACGCACGTCTACACGGGCTACACGGTGCCGCCGAACTACGACTCGCTCCTGGCCAAGCTCATCGTGCACGGAAGCACGCGCGACGAGGCCATCCTCCGGGCGCGCCACGTCCTCGACCAGTTCATCATCGAGGGCGTGCCGACCACGATCCCCTTCCTGAGGCGCATCGTGGACGACGCTCGGTTCGTGGCCGGAGACGTGGACACGGGTTTCGTGGCTCGCATGCTGTCCGAGGCGAAGGAGGAGCGGTGAAGGCGCGCGTTTGCTTCAACCCGACCGAGCTCGACCCGGCGCTTCTGCCGGGCGCCGCGGTGGTGGTGATCGACGTCGTTCGGGCCACCACCTCCATGGTGGAGGCCCTCGCAAACGGCGCGCGCGCCATCTACCCGACGAGCTCGGCCGAGGAAGCCGTGAAGCTCGCCTCCTCGCTCGGCCGCGAGGACACGCTGCTGTGCGGCGAGCGCAAAGGCGTGAAGGTCGAGGGTTTCCACCTGGGCAACTCTCCGTCCGAGTTCGGACCCGACGTGGTCCGGGGCAAGCGCCTGGTCATGAGCACCACGAACGGGACCGTCGCGTTGGCGGACGCGGTGGAGGCTCGACGTGTGCTCGCGTGCGCCCTCACGAACCTCGGCGCCGTGGCCGACGCGGTCCGGGGCGAGGAGGACGTGATCGTGCTGTGCGCGGGCCGCATGGGGCGCTTCTCGATCGACGACGCGGTGTGCGCGGGACACCTCCTGCGGCGCCTGGGCGCGGACCCGCAGGAACCCGAGCACAACGACGCAGCGCGGGCCGCCCTCGCGCTGGCCGGGGCCATCGACCCCGATCGCGCCTTCCTGGCGGGAACCGAAGCCGGGCGTGCGCTCGCCGCCATCGGTCTCGAAGGCGACCTGGAGGCGTGCGGGGCGGTCGACCTCCACGCCGTGGTCGCCGAGATGAGGGACAGGGCGCTGATCGCCGCGGAAGGGTGACGGAGGGGGGATGGTAACGCGGGAGCAGCGACGTGAGATCCTGGCGATCGGCCTTCTCGCCCTGGCCTGCTTCGTCCTCCTCGCCCTCGTCCCGGTCTCGGTCCTCGGGGAGCGTGGCCCGCGGTGGTTCCCCTCCGGAAACGCGATGGGCTTCGTCGGTGGCACGCTGAGAGCCCTCCTCCGGGCCTTGCTCGGCGTGTCCGCGTTCCTCGTGCCCCCGCTGCTCGCCCTCGGCGGACTGCGCGCCGGCGGGTGGATGGGTGCCGAGCGGTCACTGCGTCTAGCGCTGCTGAACGTGGGGCTGCTCCTCCTGATCCCACCGAGCACGTGGATCGTGGCACCGGACCCGGTCGCGGCCGGCTGGCTCGGCACGCATCTGGGGGCGCCGCTCGTGGGGTTGGTGGGGGTCCTGGGCGCCGGGTTGGTCAGCGCGGCCGCCCTGGTGATCCTCTCCGTCGGCACGCTCGGCTGGAATCCGCTGCGGACCGTGGGACGGGGCGTCGTGGCCGGAGGCGAAGCGGCGGGGCGCACGGCCAGGGCCCTGAAGGAGAAGCGGCGTCTCGCGGCGCTCGAGCGCGCACAGCGCGACGCCGAAGCCGCGGCGGCCGAGCCCATCGAGGAGACGCCGCTGATCGAAGAGGTCGCGGCCGACGGCGACCCGACCGGGGGACCCGAGTTCCCCGAGCCGGTGCCCGATGTCCTCCCTCCCCCTCCCTCCGGCCGGAAAGGGCGGCGGAAGAAGAAAGGCGTGGACGAGCCGGCCGCGGGACGGGACGAGGACGACGGCTCCGGGCTGCCGGACCCTCGTCACCCCGACCAGGCGTCCGACCTGTGCATCCCGCCAGTGGACCTCCTCGAAGCCCCGGAAGAGGTGGACCGCGCCAGCATGGAGCGGCAGCTCGACGAGCTCGGCCGGATCCTCGTGGAGAAGCTGGGGACGTTCAACGTCCAGTGCGCGCTGGGCGGGAGAACCACCGGGCCCATGGTCACGCAGTTCGAGGTGATCCCGGCCGCCGGCGTGAAGGTGAACCGCATCGCCAACCTCGACGCGGATCTGGCGCTGGCGATGAAGGCCTCGAGCGTGCGCATCGTCGCGCCGATCCCTGGCAAGGGCGCCGTGGGCGTGGAGATCCCCAATCCCCAGCCCGAGATCGTCAACCTGCGGGAGATCCTGGAGACCCTGGCCTTCCAGAACGCCAAGGGCGAGCTGCCGCTCGCCCTTGGCAAGGACCTGAACGGGCGTCCGTACGTGGCGAACCTCGCCAAGATGCCGCACGTCCTGATCGCCGGCGCGACCGGGTCCGGCAAGTCGGTGTGCCTGAACACGATCGTCACGAGCCTGGTGTACAAGCACACGCCGGAGACGCTGCGGCTCCTGATGATCGACCCGAAGATGGTCGAGCTGTCCGTCTATGCCCGGCTCCCCCACCTGCGCCACAACGTCGTCACCGACCCTCGTGACGCCGCCGGTGTACTCAAGTGGGCCGTGCTGGAGATGGAGCGGCGATACGGGCTCCTGAAGGCCAACCACGTCCGCTCCATCCAGGAGTTCAACCGGAAGGTGAAGGACGGGGTCATGCTCCGGCGCGTCGAGCCCGTGGGCCACGAAGGAGACGAGGACCGATGGATCTACGCCGACGGCCTCATGCCCTACATCGTGGTGGTGGTGGACGAATTGGCGGATCTGATGATGACCGTTCAGAGCGAGGTGGAGAAGCCGTTGACACAGCTGGCCCAGAAGGCACGCGCCATCGGCATCCACCTCATCGTGGCCACGCAGCGGCCCTCGGTGAACGTCATCACCGGGCTGATCAAGGCGAACTTCCCGACGCGCATCGCCTTCCGCGTGGCCTCCAAGACCGACTCGCGCACGATTCTCGACCAGAACGGCGCGGACGCGCTCCTCGGTAACGGTGACATGCTGTTCCTGCCGCCCGGGCAGAGCGAGCCCGTGCGCGTCCAGGGCGCGTTCCTCCCCACGGAGGACACCGAGCGGCTCATGCAGTGGTATCGTGACCTCCAGGAGCGCCACGAGGACGCCGGAGAGCCGGCGCGCGCGCCCTCGGTGCTCGAGCCCGACATCCTGGAGGAGGTACGCACCGCCGAGCTGATATCCGTGGAGGAAGCCGTCGAAGCGATCTCCGGCGATTGGGACGAGCTCTTCCGGGCGGCCGCCGAGGTGTGCATCCAGAACCAGGGAGGGTCCACCTCGCTCCTTCAGCGGCGGCTGAGCATCGGGTACGGGCGCGCGGCACGCATCGTGGACCAGCTCCAGGACGCGGGGGTGCTGGGGCCCTCGGAGGGCGCCAAAGGGCGTGAGGTGCTCGTGGGCCTCGACGAGCTGGACATGCTGCTGAGCGGAGGAGGGCAATGATGCGACCATTCGGGCTCTCGGCGGCGATCGCCGGGGCGATCCTCGCCCTCGCTCCCGCTGGTGGCACCGCGCAGGAGGGACGCGGCCTCTCCGCGCTCGAAGCGGCCTCGGCCCGCTACCAGGCGGCGTCTGCCGTGTGCGCCGATTTCACGCAGACGCTGTCGGTGCCCCTCCTGGGACAGGAGAGCCATGGGAGCGGCAGGCTGTGCCAGGCACAGCCGAATCTCTTCGCCATGCGCTTCGACGATCCGGCGGGCGACGCCGTGGTCATGGACGGGACGTACGTCTGGATCTACTACAAGAGCGCGGACCCCAAGACCGTGATCCGGTTGCCCGTCGCCGACGCACCGGGCGGGTTCGACCTCCACCGTGAGTTTCTCGAGAACCCCGCGCAGAAGTACGAGATCTCCTTCGAGGGGACGGAGACGCTGGGGGGGAGGAGCACCGACCGGATCCGTCTCGTCCCCCGGGCGCCGGCCTCCTACCAGGCGGCGGTGGTGTGGATCGACGAGGGCGACCACGTGCTGCGTCGTGTGAAGCTCGAGGAGGAGAACGAATCCGTGCGCACGGTGACGCTCTCGGGCGTGACGCTCGATCCGCGCATCCCGGACGGTTGGTTCACCTTCACGCCGCCCTCCGGGGTGCAGATCATCTCGCGATGAGCTGATGGCGCGCCTTCGCGACCTTCCCGTCTTCCCGCTCAGCCCGGAGCCGGTCCGTCCGGGCGTGGGCCCGGACGCCACCGCCGTGCGCCTGCACATCGAGCCCACCGGCGACGACGGAGGGCCGAAGATCGCCCTCGTCACGCTGGGCTGCGACAAGAACACCGTCGACTCCGAGCGCATGATGGCGGCCCTGGTGGGCCACGGCGCTCGCGTCTCGTCCGACGTCGAGGGCGCCGACGTGGTCATCGTCAACACGTGCGGCTTCATCCAGGCGGCGAAGGAGCAGTCGATCGAGACGATCCTCGAGGCGTGCCAGCTGAAGGACGCCGGGGCGCTCAAGGCCGTCGTCGCCGTCGGGTGCATGGTCGAGCGGCACGGCGACGAGATGCGCGCGGAGATCCCCGAGGTCGACCTCTTCATGGGCCTGAGGGACCTGGCCGGCCTCGTGCCGGCGCTCCGCGAGCGGGGCCTGCTCCCCCACGACGACGAGGCGGTTCCGACGATGGAGCGGCCGTTGCGCATCCTCTCCACCGACACCCCGCACACGTCCTACCTGAAGATCAGCGAAGGGTGCGACCACACGTGCGCGTTCTGTGCGATCCCGCTCATGCGCGGGCTGCATCGGTCGCAGCCGGTGGAGGAGCTGGTGCGGGAGGCGGCGGGGCTGGGAGCGCAGGGCGTGCGCGAGATCAACATCGTCTCCCAGGACACCACCTGGTACGGCCGCGATCTGCGTCGTGGGGGGTCACGGGGCGCGGGCGCCCCGTCGGGCGCGGCGGCGCCCACCCTCCCCGACCTCCTGCGCGCGCTGCTCGCCGGCACCGACGTGCCGTGGTATCGCCTGTTCTACATGTATCCGTCCGGCATTACGCCCGAGATGGTCGAGCTGATCGCGAACGAGCCGCGCATCCTTCCCTATCTGGACATGCCGATCCAGCACGGGAGCGACCGCATGCTCACGCTCATGCGCCGTCCGGAGCGGCGAAGGACCATCCTCGAGCGCGTGGCCTGGCTGCGCGACACCGTGCCCGACCTGACCCTGCGCACCACGGTGATCGTGGGCTTCCCGGGGGAGACGGAAGAGGATTTCCGCGAGATGCTGGAGCTGCTCGAAGAGGTCGAATTCGACCGGGTCGGCGGCTTCACCTACTCGCTGGAGGAGGGGACGCGCGCCGCGGCGATGGACGGCCATCTGGACGAGGAGGAGAAGGAGGAGCGGCTCGAACGCCTGATGGAGGTGCAGCGCGGCATCTCCTTCGACCGGAACCTGGAGCTGGTCGGGCGCTCGACGATCGCGCTGGTGGATCGTACGGTGGACGACGATCCGGAGTTCGGCGCGGTGGCGCGCACGCCGTCGCAGGCACTGGACGTGGACGGTGTCACGAACATCCGGGGCGGCGAAGGGCTCGCGCCCGGAGACATGGTGCGGGTGGAGATCGTGGACGCGCTCGATTACGACCTGGTGGCGGAGGTTCGACGGTGAGGATGCGCATGAAGCTCTCGAGCGGCACCCTGGCGATGGCGGCGGGACTCCTGCTGGCGGCACCCACGGCCGGCCATGCCCAGGACGTGGCAGACTACGACTACGAGAACCTCTCGTTCCGCGGATTCGGCCCCGAGTGGGGCTACATCTGGCCGAGTCGTGTGGAGCCCACCCAGACGTTCGGCCTGCGCATGGACCTCGGGTACCTCGGGCCGGGCCTGCGGATCGTGCCCGGCATCACGTACTGGAAATCCGACTTCAAGGCCAGCGAGATCCGCGAGCTCGAAAATCGCGTCGCGTCGCTCATCGTGTCCCAGACGGAGGGTCCGCCGCCGACGGTGGACCTCGGGCGCATCGACTGGAGCGACATCGCGCTCTCCGTGGACGGACAGGTCGTCTGGCGGGTGCCCTACGACCTGCTGACGTTCGTCGGCGTGGGCGCCGCCGTACACCTGCTCAACGGCAACGGCACCGCGATCAACGGCACCTTCGTCGAGGATCTGCTCGACTCGGTGACGGCCGGATTCAACCTGAACACGGGCGTCGAGTACACCCTGGCACGCAGCCTGCGTGCGTACGGTCAGGCCCGCTACGAGGTCCTGGGCGACCTGCAGTACTTCGGCATCCGCCTCGGTGCGCAGATCATGCTCGCGCCCCCGGCCCCGGGCGAGGAGCGGAGCCGATGACGGACGGGGCGATGGCGCCACGGTTGGCCGTGGTGGGTACCGGCGCCATCAGCCAGGTGATGCACATCCCGATCCTGGCGGAGCGTGAGGACGTGGATCTCGCGGTCCTGGCCGACCTCGACGTCGCGAAGGCCCGGACCATCGCGGATCGGATGGGCGTTCCCGAGGCGCTCAACCCCGACGAGGTCCTGCGCCGCGAGGATCTCGACGCGATCGTGCTGTGCACCCCCAACGGCGTCCACGAGGAGATGGCGGTACGGGCGCTCGAGGCCGGCAAGGACGTCTTCGTCGAGCGGCCGGTCGCCATCACCCCGGAGGGTGTCGAGCGCGTGCTGGGGGTGGCACGGGAAAGAGGCCGCCGCCTGGTGGTCGGGCAGCCGCACCGTTTCCGCGCCGACGCCACGGCGCTGCGGAGCTTCGTCGCCGGCGGCGAGATGGGGGAGATCTATGCCGTGCGCGGAAGCTGGCTGACCCGCAGGATTCCCATCCTGCGTCCCACCTGGAGGCAGCGGAAGGCCGAGGCCGGAGGTGGGGCCCTGATGGAGCTGGGTGTGCCCTCGCTCGACCTCTGTCTCTGGCTGGTGGGCTACCCGACGGTGCGGCGCGTGAGCTGCGTCACGATGCCGGGCGATTTCGACGTCGAGGACGCCGCCACGCTCATGTTCGAGGCGGACGGGGGGGTCGCGTTCACCATGGAGGTAAGCACGCGGCTGTTCGCCGGCGACGATCGCTACTACGCCCGCGTGATGGGCACCGAGGGCTCCGCCTCGCTGCCGCCGCTGGAGATCTACAAACAGCTCGGTGGGCGCCCGCTCGAAGTGACCCCCCGCCAGCCCCGCCCCCGCGGCGGGGAAGACCGCTACACCAATGCCTACCGGCGCCAGCTCGACCACTTCGTCCGGGCCGTGTCCGGCCGCGGCGAAGCCGAGCTACCCGACGAGCAGGCGGCGCTCATGCGCGTCATCCAGATGGCGTACCGGGCTGCCGAGGAGGGACGGGAGGTGACGTCATAGCGGAACGGTTCCGGGCCCTCTTCCGGCTCCTCGCGCCCCGGCCCGGAGAACGGCTGTTGCCTGTGGCATCGGCGTTGCTCCTGGCGGCGTCGTTCCCCCCCCTGCACCCACTGATGCTCCCGTTCGTCGGGATGGTGCCGCTCGCGATCTGGGTGGCCACCCTCGGACCGGATCGTGAGGGCCGGCGCGCCGCGGTGCGTGGCAGCATGCTCTTCGGCCTGCTCTACTTCGGCGTCGTCTTCTACTGGATCCTCATCGCGCTGATCTGGTTCACGAAGCTCGCGATCCTCGCCTACGTGTCGACGATCCTCGCGCTGATGGGCTTCGCCGGGCTGTTCGGCTGGATGCTCCACCGGGCCCTCAACGAGGTGCGGGCCCCGCTGTGGCTGGCGCTGCCGGTCACGTGGACGGCCATCGAGTGGTCCCGCGCCCATCTGCCGGGCCCGATCGCGTTCCCGTGGCTGGGGCTGGGGACCTCCCTGACGGGCTTTCCCGAGCTCGTGGGGATCGCCGAGATCGTCGGCGCCCGAGGGGTGACCTTCTGGCTGGTGCTGGTCAACGGCCTCGTGGCTACGGTCCTGCTCCGCTGGCGGTCGGGGAGACGGTGGGTGCCGTCGCTCCTCGCGGTCGCGTTGGTCACCGTCCTTCCGGCGGGGTGGGGCGTCTGGCGCGCCCGGACGCTCGATGTGCGCGAGGCCGGGCGGGTGGCCGTGGTTCAGCCCAACATCCGCGAGGACCTCAAGCTGAGCGGCGACGAGGCCCTGGACAGCACGTTCGCGGCCCTGGACCAGCTCCTCCCCCGCATCGCGCCAGGGTCGGTGGACCTCGTCGTGATGCCGGAGGTGACCTTTCCCGTATACCTGCGGGTCCCCTACGAGCAGGCGGAGTACGTGCGCGCCCGGGTGCAGGCCTATTCCCGCGAGGTTGGGGCGCCGATCCTGTTCGGCGCGCTGGGCACCGAGGCCGTGAAGGGTGGGTACGTCCCCTTCAACTCCGCCTTCCTCATGAAGCCCCAGGGGCTCACCGACTACGAGTACGACAAG
>CAZPZU010000127.1:0-11126 GCA_964591135.1 uncultured Gemmatimonadaceae bacterium
TGCTGGAGTGGCTCAACTACGACTGCCCCTACGTGAAGAAGCACTACAGCAGCGGGAACATCCCCGGGCAACAGAAGAAGTGGCGGGACCAGGGCGTCGTATGGCTGGCGATCGTGTCGTCCGCACCCGGCACGCAGGGGTACTTCGAGCCGGACGCCATGAACGCCCGTTCGGCCAGCGACGGAAGCAGTGCCACGGCCGTGCTCCTGGATCCCGAGGGCACCGTGGGGCACGCGTACGACGCCCGCACGACGCCGCACATGTTCGTCATCGACCCGCAGGGGATCGTGCGCTACATGGGCGGCATCGACGACAAGCCGACGGCCCGCGTGGACGACCTGAAGACCGCGACCCAGCTGGTGGACCAGGCCCTCACAGAGCTCTTCGCCGGCAAGGAGGTGAGCGTACCCACCTCGCGGCCCTACGGCTGCTCGGTGAAGTACAAGGGCTGAAGTACAAGGGCTGAGGTTCGCCTCGCCGGTCCCCGAGTCGCGCGCCGCTCAGGCGGGTGCCCGAACCGACTCCCGCACGGGCCCCGCCGCCGCCCCGGTGGTCGCGGCGGTTGCCGGGGGCGCGTAGCCACCCTCGGCCCGCCGTTCCGCGATGGCCGTCACCACGCGCTGCGCGTCCCGCCCCACGCCGTGGATCATCGCCGACGAGAGGGCGTGCAGGAAGAAGAGGCCGACGAAGTAGAGGCCGGGCTCGCTGTCGACGATCCCGCTCCGATGGCGCGGCTCCCGCGGCCCGTGGACCGGCAGGTCGATCCAGTCGAAGCCCGGGTGGAAGCCCGTGCACCAGATCACGTTGGCCACCTCGAGCACCCGCCCGTCCTCCAGCACCGGCAGGCCGTTCTTCGTCCCGACCGTCTTTCCGACCCGCTTCACGCCTGCCCGCATGAGGTCCTTCGGCTTCACCCGGATGAGGGGGCCGCCTTTGTGCAGGATCTTCGGCCGCACCTTCCGGCCCAGGGGCGTGCGGACCGTCAGCACCCGGTGGAAGAGGAAGCGGACGACCAGACGGACCCCGACCAGGCGCCCTGCGAGGCCTTCGATGCGGAACGGGATGTGGCCGGTGTCGCGTCCCGACATCCACACCTCGTGCCGCGGCGCCAGCTCGCGGGCGATCTCGGAGCCCGAGTTCCCAGCGCCCACCAGGAGCACCGGTCCGTCGCGCAGCAGGCCGGGATTCCGGTAGTCGAACGAGTGCAGCTGGACGACGTCGGGAGCGAGCTCCACGGCGAACGAGGGGACCTTCGGCCTCTGGTAGTCCGACATGGCCACCACCACGTTGTTCGCCTCGAACGAACGCTCTCCGGCGGTGACGAGGAAGCGTCCGTTCCGCCGCGTGAGTCCGTCCACCCTGACGCCCGTGCGCACGGGCAGCCCGAAATGGTGCGCGTAGCCCTCGAGGTAGTCGGCCATCTCGTCCTTCGTGGGGAAGTAGTGCGACGAGGCAGGGAAGGGCATCCCGTCGAGGCCGTCGTAACGGGCGGGCGTGAAGAGGCGCAGCGAATCCCAGCGCTCACGCCACACGTCGCCGATCCGGTCGCGCGCGTCGAGGATCAGGAAGGGGAGTCCACGTCGTCGCAGGTGGTAGCCGACGGACAGGCCGGCCTGTCCACCACCGATGACCAGCGTCTCGACGTACTCGGGTGTGCGGGCGTTCGTCATCGTCGTGCCTCCACCATGGGTCGTGGGTTCGACCACCGGAGGATCACGAGAGCCCGGCGGTCGATTCCACGGTAACCCGGGTGGAGGGGCCTTCGCTTCGGCCGAATCAACCAAATTCGGCATGCCGGCCGAGGTGGGTAATTCTATGTAGGCGGGTCGAGCAGGTGGCGCTCGTAGGCGAAGGCGGTGGCCGCCGCCCGGGAGGAGACGCCCAGCTTTCCGAAGATGTTGGCCACATGCCGGGCCACGGTCTTCTCGCTGATGAACAGCTTCTCGGCGATGGCACGGTTGGTGCGCCCCGTTGCCAGCACCGCCAGCACCTCCCGCTCCCGCGGGGTCAGGCCGTGCCCGCCGCGCGACGTCCGCCGCCGGGTGAGGTCGTCGAGACGGGTGAGGTCGGACGTGGCGCCCAGGCGCTCGAATCCCGCCCGCGCGGCCTCCAGCTCCAGAGATGCTCCGTCCTCGTCACCCAGCTCGCGGCAGGCGAGCCCGAGAAGAGCGCGAGCCCGCGCCGCCTCGTAGGGCGCGTCGGCCTCCCGCCATTCCTGCGATGCCCGTCGCAGCGGGGCGAGCGCGCTCCCGGGGTCTCCCGCCGCCAGCTCGATCGCGCCCTCCGCGTGCGCGACGACGGCGCCGAGGACGCCTGCGGCACAGCTCTCGGCGATCTCGGCGAGCTCCGCCCACGACCGGCGCGCCTCCCCGAGCTCGCCGGTCTCCAGCGTGATCTCGACGTGGGCCGGCAGCAGGCGGGCGCGGCGGAGGGGGTTCTTGGTCTCGGCCAACGCGCGCCGGATCGAGGAAAGGGCGGCGACGGGATCTCCCTGGGCCAGGCGCAGCAGCGCGAGGCCGGGCTGTGGCTCACGGCCCGACCGGCTTGCCGCCCGATAGGCGTCCTCCGCAGCCGCGAGCTCGCCGCGGAGCCGGTGCAGCTCTCCCTGCTGGTACAGGGCGAGGCCGACCCCGCCCGGCTCGTGGCCCCGCTCGAAGCACTCCGATGCGCGGCGTGCCTCGTCCATGGCTTCGCCCCAGGCGCCGTGCATCTGCAGGATCTCCGCCCGGTAGACGCGGCACTCCCCCGTGTAGGGCACCATGTCGGGCTGACCGTCGCACCAGTTCGTGAGGGCGGCCGTCCATTCGTGCGCCCGGCCGAGGGCCCAGACCTCGCGGCACGCGCTGATGACGCTGCAGTAGATCAGCCCGGTGACCTGCGGCGACAGCTCGCCCGTGGCGACCGAGACCATGGCCTCGTCCAGCAGCGCCAGCCCCTCCGCCACCCGGGCCTGCCGCAGGAGGGCTCGTCCGTGCATGTGCAGCGCCAGCGCGAGCAGATCCGGGTCGCCGAAGCGCTCTCCCACCTCGACGGCCTCCACCGCAGCCTGGACCGCGCCCTCCAGGTCTCCCGCGCCGAGCTTCTGATAGCCCACGGGCAGCAGGAGGTAGCCCCGCTCCGCACAATCCTCTTCGGCGCGCTGGAGCTGACGGGTGGCGCGCCCGAACCACCCGCTCCCGCGCGCCGCCTCGCCTCGGTTGATCAGGTGGAAGCCCAGCCAGAAGGCGGAACGGGCCGCCGCGGCCGGGTCGTCCGCGTCCACCGAAAGCTGGTGGGCGTCCTGGAGTGCCCGAACGAAGTCCTCCTCCTCGCCGAGCAGGAAGGACGCGACCGCCAGGCGCCACAGGTCCAGCGGCCCGACGGCGCCGGCCTCGTGGGCGGCGGACAGGGCGGCGCGCGCCTCCGTCCAGGCGCGCCGCTCGAACGCCGCCCGCCCTTCTTTCAGCCGAGCGTCGATGGACGGTCCCCCCGCCGCTACATCCCCCCGCCCTGGCTGGACGGAGGCACCATCCCGTTGAGGCGCATGTAGGTCACGAGGTTGCCGTAGTGCTCGAAATCGTGGCCCATGTTGAACGCGAGCACCGACAGCTTCGTGTGCGGCTGGCCGAAGAACTGCAGCGGCGCGGAGGCGTCGGTCGCGCTCAGCTGATGTGCCGCGTCACAGTATGCGAACGACGCCTTGACGGCGGCGACGAGCTCGGCCTTCGACGTGAGCTTCTCCGCGTCGGGCTGGCTGGGCGGCTTCTCGCCGCGGACAGGGGCGCAGAACATGTAGCCCGAGTTCGCGACGTGGCCGATGATCTCGCCGAACGAGCGCACCTCCTCGGTGGGCCGGAAGGAGTACTTGTCCTCGGGCATCTGTTCGGCGGCGGCCGTGATGTAGCCGCGGACGGTCTCGTACAGGCCGCGCACTCCGGCGACGGATCCGTCGCCGCCGGACATCTGCGCCGAGGCGGGGGCCGCCACCAGCAGTGCGACCGGGACCAACCACGCTCTCTTCATCTTCATCTTCCCATCTCCTCCTTGGAAGGGTCACGGAACCTGCGGAGGCAGGGTCTCAGCCTAGTCAGGCGTGGGTGGCGCCGCCAGTCCGGGGGCCCGGCGCCGTGGACGCAAAGAGCCCCGGGGCGTCGACAACGCCCCGGGGCTCTCGTTCCAGCGTGCGGTGAGGGTCAGACCTTCGTCACGTTCTCGGCCGCGGGACCCTTGGGGCCCTCCGTGATCTCGAACTCGACCTTGTCACCCTCGCTCAGGCTCCGGAACCCCTGGGCCTGGATGGCAGAGTGATGGACGAAGCAATCCTTGCCGCCGTCCTCGGGCGTGATGAACCCGAAACCCTTCTGGTCGTTGAACCACTTCACCGTGCCTACGGTACGCATCATTACTACTCCTGCTGTGTCTGGTCCTCGGTCGGAGTGTCGGATGACCCGTACCGCCGACTGCTGACCCGCGTGGTCCATACCCCCACGCCGGGTGTGCGGCCACATTGCCGCCCTGCGAAAAAGGGAAGCCCGGTACCACAGGGCTTCCCGGCGATCCACATCTTGAACGGATGTCCTTCGTCCACTGCTTCGGCGTGGAAGGTCGCTGCTCATCCGCGCCCGGTCAAGGCGAAAAGCGTGGCGTGGCGCCGGATCGGCCGGAGGGTGCAGGGGCGCTGAGGCCGGACCGAGCCGGGATCCGGCTCAGGGCGCGTCGGCGTCACCCCCCGCATCGACGGCGGCCACGCGCCCCAGCGCCGCCCAGTCCGACGCTCCCCAGCCCCGTGCCGCGGCGGACAGGAGCCGGTCGCGGAGCACGCTGGCGAAGGGCATGGGCACGTTCGCCCCGTCGGAGGCGCGCAGCGCGTAGCGGACGTCCTTGAGCCCGTGGCTCAACGCGAAGCCGGCCGGCTCGAACCGGCCGGCTTCGATCATCGCGCCGTAGTTCTGATAGATCGGCGAGCGGAAAAGACGGCTCGCCATCGTCTCGTGGAAGAGGGCGGCGTCGATGCCGTGCGCCCGCACGAGCGTGTAGGCCTCCGCCATCGCCTCGATGGCCGAAGCGAGCATGAAGTTGCCCGCGAGCTTCACGACGTTCGCCTGCTCGGGCTCGGAGCCCGCGACGATGACCCCCTGCGCCACGGCCTCGAACGCCGGTCGGCACGCGTCGATCGCCTCGGCGGTTCCGCTCGCGACGACCCAGAGCATCGCCTTCGCGGCCGCGTCCGGTCGCCCGAACACCGGGGCGGCCACATACCGCTGACCACGCACGCCGTGGGCGTCGGCCAGGCGGCGGGAGAGATCGGGGCTGATCGTGCTCATCGAGGCGTGCACCGCGCCTTCGGCCATCCCCAGCAGGGCACCGTCGTCGCCGAGGACGACCGCCTCCACCGCCTGGTCGTCGGACAGCATCGTCAGGACGACGTCGGCACCCCCGGCCGCTTCGGCCGGCGACCCGGCGACCGCGGCACCGTCCAGTCCCTCCGCTTTGCGCCGCGTACGATTCCAGACGACGAGCTCGTGATCGGAGCGCGCGAGGTTCGCCGCCATCGGCACCCCCATGCTTCCCAACCCGAGAAAGGCGATGCGCATTCCTGCCTCCATTTCATTGACGTTCCGTCCCGACCCAGCCGACCCCCCAGGTGCCGAGCGGTTCCGACGCCGGGGGAGCGGAAGTGGCGCCCCGACCGCCTACGCCCCAAGCTCCCGGGAGCGCGGAGGGAGCGAGCGATGGTCGAGCGGTTCGAGGTCGACACCAACGGGCAGAGGCTCTACCTGATTACCGATCGGGTGGTGCGGATCGTGAAGGCGTCCGGCATCGTCGAGGGGCTGTGCACCGTGCTGATCCAGCACACCTCGGCCAGCCTTACCATCCAGGAGAACGCCGACCCCTCGGCCCGCCGGGACCTGGCGGCGTGGCTGAACCGCCTCGTCGCCGAGGGCGACCCGCACTTCACGCATACCGCCGAGGGCCCCGACGACATGCCGTCGCACATCAAGGCGGCGCTGACGTCCACCACGCTGTCGATCCCCGTCGTCCGGGGCGCCCTCGCCCTCGGCACGTGGCAGGGGATCTACCTGTGGGAGCACCGGCGCTCGCCGCACCGGCGCCGCTGCGTCGTACACGTCGGCGGGTAGCGAGGGCACGGGGCGTATCCGTCGCGGCGCCGGCCCGCGGGCGCCCGCGCGGGCAGCGGCCCCTCCGCTCTCAGCGCGGCCGCGCCCGCAGGTACTGCGACGGCCACGACCCCTCCACGCCGAGCGCATGAGCGGCCTGGAGCGGCCAGTGCGGCTGGCGCAGCATCTCCCGGGCCAGGAGCACCACGTCGGCCTCCCCTCCCCGGACGATCGCGTCCGCCTGCAGCGGATCCGTGATGAGGCCCACCGTCGCCGTGGGGACGCCCGCCTCGCGCCGGATGCGCGCCGCGAACGGCACCTGGTAGCCGGGTCCGAGCGGGATCTTCTGGGAGGGGTCGAGGCCCCCCGAGGACGCGTCCACGATGTCGACGCCGTGGTCGCGGAGCGAACGGGCGAGCGCGACGGACTGGTCCGCGTCCCATCCCCCCTCCACCCAGTCCGTCGCCGAGATGCGCACGGAGAGCGGCAGCCGCTCCGGCCAGACGTCACGCACCCGGTCCACCACCTCGAGGAGGAGGCGCGCTCGGTTTTCGAAGGAGCCGCCGTACGCGTCGTCGCGCCGGTTCGAAAGGGGGGAGAGGAACTCGTGCAGCAGGTAGCCGTGCGCGGAGTGGATCTCCACGATGCGGAACCCGGCCTCGAGGGCGCGTCGGGCCGCGTCGCCGAACGCCTCGACCACGCTCCGGATCCCCGCGAGATCGAGGGCGTTCGGTCGCGGATACGCGTCCGAGTAGGGCACGGCGCTGGGTGCCCACACGTCGTCGGGCCACCCGCCGCTTTCGGCCGGGACGGTGGCGGGGCCGTCGTCCCACGGACGGCGCGTGCTCGCCTTCCTGCCGGCGTGGGCGAGCTGCGTGCCCGGCACGGCGCCGTGCCGGCCCACGAAGTCGGTGATGCGCGAGAGCATCTCCACGTGGGCGTCGTCCCAGATGCCCAGGTCCTGGGGGCTGATGCGGCCGTTCGCCGCCACGGCCGTCGCCTCGGTGAAGACGACGCCGGCGCCCCCGGTCGCGAAGGCGCCCAGGTGCACGAGGTGCCAGTCGTCGGCGAAGCCGTCCCGGCTCGAGTACTGGCACATGGGCGACACGCCGATGCGGTTGCGCAGCTCGACGTCGCGCAGCTTCAGGGGGGAGAAGAGCGTGGGTGCCATGCGTCCGGATCCCTCGGGGTCCGCGAGTGTAGCTTTCCGTTCATGTTCCGAGGTCGTACCACCCGAGTCCGAGCTGGATGATCCCTGCCGCCTGGAAGGTAATCCCCGCACTGGCCCCCATCGCTGGCGGAGCCGCCGTGCTCGTCTGGCGCATGCGCGAAACGCGCACGCCGGTGACCACCCGCAAGATCGTGATCCCGCCGCTGGGCATGAGCACGGGTTTCGGCATGTTCTTCGCCCCGCAGATGCGCGTCCCGCTCACCTGGGCGATCGTCGCCTTCCTGATCGGTGCCCTGATCCTGTCGTATCCCCTCGAGCGCACTTCGTCGCTGGAGCGGCAGGGCGACGTGGTGATGATGCGGCGCTCCAACGGCTTCCTGCTGATCCTGCTCGCCCTGCTGGCGCTGCGCCTCCTCCTTCACGAGTACGTGGGCGCGCTCCTGCCGCCCAAGCAGACCGCGGCGATGTTCTTCATCCTGGCGTTCGGGATGATCCTCCGCTGGCGCACGAGCATGTATCTGCGGTACCGGGCGCTCCGGGCGGAGGTCAGCCAGCCGAGCGAAGGTATCGTGCTGGAGGGAGCACGAGGACGCCCATGACCTCCTGCCCGAAGTAACGACCGAAATCCCGCACGTCCCCCGTGATGACGTGGGTTGCGCGGGCCGAGATGGCTCCGCCGAGTCAAGCCGCTGAGCCCGCTTCGCCCTACCTCACACCTGCGTCGTCTTCGCCCACTCCGCTCCGACGCTTCCCGCCCGGCAGACCGGGCCCGCCAGGAAGTCGGCGGCCAGCCGCGCCTGGATCTCGAGGGCCTCGTCGAGGGGCGCGCCGCCGGCCAGACGGGCGCACTCCAGGATCGCCCCGCGCGCGGCGTCCATCCCGGGGCTGTCCGCCTCGGGCAACCCGGCCACGTCGTCCGGCACGTCCTCCAGGGCCCCTGCCTCCATCGGCCTCGCGTCGAGCCCGTGGTGCGCGCCCGTCGCCAGGCTCCACGCCTTGGCGGCGGCCTGCTCCACCGGACCCGCCCAGTCGATCAGCCAGCCGACCGCGTCGGTGGCCTTCACCGGCCTCCCCGTGAGCAGCATCTGGAGGATCCGCGGCCAGGCGTCGCGGGGGGCGCGGCGAAGCGGCCAGTGGCACCCCTCCATCCCGGGAACCACCGGGAGCGTGACCTCCGGCCAGCCGAGACGGGCGTCCTCCACCGCCACCACCCAGTGGCAGTGCACGAGCAGCTCGAGCATCCCGCCCAGGCAGCGCTTGCCGGGGATCATCGCCACCGACACGCGGAAGTCGTCGTGCAGACGGCGCGCCGTGCGCGACCACCCGTGCGTGATCGCGAGGCCGCTGTCCACGTCCTCGAGGGCCGGGAAGAAGTCGCCGGTGTCGGCGCCGATCATCTGCGTGGAGATGTGGAAGTCCCCCGTGACGATCACGCGCTCGATCCCCTCGTCCACGAGCCAGTCCAGCGCCCGGTTCAGCTCGTGGTCCACGTCCCAGCTGTAGCTCTCGCGGCCCAGCGTGACCACGCCGACCTCACCGTCGTGCTCCGCGTTCACCCAAAGCTGGGCCCACTCGGGCCGGTCCATGTCCGCGACGGCTCCGGGGAACCACGACGCCTTCTCCTTCGCGGCCGGGTGCAAGCGGTGGTAGGCCTCCACCGTCGAGACCACCGCCTCCGATCCGGCGTCGCGCATCACGGAGAGGATGCCGCGCCGGAACTGCGCGCATAGCTCGCCGATGGCGTTGAGATGGGACAGGTGCCCCCGCTCCTCGTGCAGCATGAGGCTCGTCATCTGGAAAAGCGGCCCGAGGATCCACGCCCGGAACGTCTCCTCCTCCTCCCCGGCCAGCTTCCAGTCCACCAGCGGCCGGAAGTGGTTGGGCGGATACCAGTCCTGACCCGTGTCCTTGCGCTCGACCAGCTCCGGCGTCGGGCGGAACACCTCGCCGTACGTGCCGGCCAGGTGGTGCAGGCACGACCAGGTGAGGAAGTCCGCGCCCTTGGCGCCGATGGCGTCGTGCGCCCGGAAAGGGTTGGGCCCGAGCAGCTTGCGCACGAGCTTGTCGACCTTCCAGAACGGCATGTTGGTGGCCCGGTGGTAGCGGAGCCCGGCCAGCGTGACGCCACAGAACAGCACGTCGAGGACGAACGACCAGCGGTCGCCCACGGGGAGCGGGATCATCCCCAGGGCCCACATGAGGCGCGTGATCGCGGAGGGCTCGGGCTCGACGATCTCCCACACCTTGTTGATCTCGTGGGGGAACGCCGGGTGCGCGATGCCGACACCGAGCTCGGAGCTCGGGAAGCCCGAGGTGACCGAGCGGATCTCGATGTCGGGGAAGGCCGCGCGGAAGACCTCGTAGTGCGCGCGCTTGACCTCGAGGATCTCCGGGATCGCCTCCAGGAGGAAGCGGGGTCGCAGGCCGTCGAGCTCGGCCGGCAGCGAGCGGCCGTCGTACGTCAGGCGCACGATCGAGCCCATGATCCGGTCCGCGCCCTCCTTCCCGAACGCGCGCACCAGACCCGGATACTGCCGTCCGATGCCGTCGGGCGCGCCGGGGAAGTCCAGCGCCACCACCGGTACGCCGTACTCGGCGAGACGCGACGCGAACTGCATGGTCTTGCCCGCGCCCACGATGCCGTTGGCTCCGGAGATGACCATCGATCCCCGTGCCTCCGGCGGGCCGAACACCTCGTCGACCAGGGCGGAGGCGTCGGCGGGAAGCGCGCCTTTCCTGAAGATGTCGATGACGTTGCCGAGCCCCAGCGTAGCCAGCGTCGGCTGGCGCATCGCCTTCACGCCCGTGGCCTCGGGTACCTGACGTTCCATTGTCCTGGTCATGATCGGCGACTCCTCACGAAACCTTGAACAGCGCAGCGATCCCGACGTCGCCCGCGGCACACCCGAAGACCAGCACGTAGCCGCCGCCCCGGTCGACGGCCTCCTCCAGCCCCTCGATGAGCAGGCGGGTGAGCGTGGGCCCCTGGGGGTGGCCCCACACCAGCGAGCAGCCCGTCCGGTTCATGTCGTGCCAGTCGTGGCCCGTCACGCGCGAGAAGACCACGTCGTTCACGGCGAAGGGATTGTGGTTCTTGATCACCGCGATGTCGTCGAGGTCCACGCCCACGCGGTCGAGCAGCTTCTGCACGGCGAAGGCCGGCGCCTCGGGCATGAGGCTCGGCTGTGTGCGCGTCTCGGCCTTTCCCACGAGGCGGATGTCGATGTCGGGGCGCGGGCTGAGCTCCTTCGCCTTCGCCTCGGTGGTGACCAGCAGCGCCGCCATCCCGTCGGACGCGTGGGTCTGGGTGCCGCTGGTGACGCAGGTGTCGAGCTCCCGCTGTGACCGGAGCGCGGCCGGGGTGAGTCGGCGCACGCCGAGGTCGTCGTCGACGCGGCCGAGGGGCCGTCCGGCCACGTTGAGGATGTCGAGGGGGACCAGCACGCGATCGAGGAAGCCCGACGCCTTCGCCTCGAAGTACTGCTCGTGCCGGAGGTAGGCGACGTCGTCCACCTCCTGCCGTTCCACGCCGTACTTGCGGGCGGTGATGCCGGCGGCGGTGATCATCGCCTTCCCGGTGGCGGGGTCGAACCCGAAGTTGTCCCACACGTCGGCGATGGCCTGCGTGCGCTCGTGCGCCCGCCGCTCGGGGAAGACGCCGACGGGTGAGTCGCTCGTCCGGTCGAAGGTGAGCACGCCCACCACGTCGTTCGAGCCGGACTCGATCTCCGCGGTCCCGGCCAGCACCGCCTGCAGCCCGGTCGCGCACGCCTGCTCGACGTGGTAGCCGGGGATGCGATGGCCCATGCAGCTCGCCACCAGCGGCGCCGTCCAGAACTTCCAGTGCCAGGGGATGG
>CAZPZU010000128.1:0-10957 GCA_964591135.1 uncultured Gemmatimonadaceae bacterium
CCGCCTCCGTCACCTCCGCATCCGGCGCGAGCGCGCCGACCTCGAAGACCTCCTCCTCGGTGCCCTCCGCTTCCTCCACCTCCGCATCCGGCGCGAGCGCGCCGACCTCGAAGACCTCCTCCTCGGCGCCCTCCGCTTCCTCCGCCTCCGCGTCCGGCGCGAGTGCAGCGATCTCGAGGACTTCCTCCTCCTCCTCGACCGCGGCTTCCTCCGCCTCCGTCACTTCCGCATCCGGCGCGAGCGCGCCGATCTCCACCACCTCCTCCTCCTCATCGACCGCCTCGGCTTCCTCTGCCTCCGCCACATCCGCGTCCGGCGCGAGCGCGCCGATCTCCACCACCTCCTCCTCCTCGACCGCCTCCGCGTCCGCGGCGACCTTCCTCGCGCCCGTCAGATCGAGAAGCCGAGCCCTGAGCTCCGCCGCCTCGTCCGACGCACCCCGCTGTTCGAGGGCGCCGGCGAGGAACTCCAACCCCATCACGTTGTCCTCGTCCAGCTTGAGGACCTTGCGAGCCGCGATCTCGGCCTCCTCCACCAGGCCCTTCTCGAGGTAGAGACGAGCCGCGGCCGCGTGGGCGGACGCGAAGTCGGGGTGCCGCTCGAGCCCCTGGCTCAGAAGCTCGATCGCCTGGCGGAAGTCCCCGGCACGCCGATACGCATCCACGAGCGGAACGAAGGCCCGGCCATCCGGATCTCGGTCGGACCAGAAGAGGCTCCGGAGAAGCCGGATCTCCTGATCGATGGGAATCGACATGGACGCTCGGACGGTCGCAGAGGGACGGGGCGGGGCGAAGGGTTGACGCCGGGCCAAGATACGGAGCCACGCGAAATAGTGTCAACGAGGTGACGCCCGCCCGCGACGTTGAAACATCCGGTTCTCCCGCCTGTATCTCACGACTCGGAACGTCGCCTCCGCCACGCGCCCGGCTCGGAGGAGGATCCGACGCTCGTTGAGGGTGTGTCCGGGAGCCGTTATTCTTTCAGGTCTATTCCGGAACGTTTTGTCGAAACCTGGTCAAGAGGTCGCGGGAGACGCTGTCCTATGATGCGTCAGATGCGAGAGGCCACCAAGCCGATCATGATCTTCACGGCGGCGGCCTTCGTGGCACTCATGGTGTTCCAATGGGGCATGGATATCACCGGCCGCAGCTCGGGTGGCTACGGTGAGATCGGCACCGTCAATGGTGACCCCGTCACGTACGAGGCGTACCAGGCGGCGTACCGGAACCTGTACGATCAAGCCCAGCAGTCCCAGCAGGAGCCGATCACGTCCCAGCAGAACAAGGAGCTGGAGGACGCCGCCTTCGACCAGGTCGTGAACCAGATCCTGATCCGGCAGGAGCTCGATCGCCGCGGGATCTCTGTCACGGACGACGAGATCCGCCAGGCCGCCCAATACGCCCCTCCCCAGGAGCTTCGGCCGCAGTTCACGGACTCGACGGGTCGCTTTGACATGCAGGCGTACCAGACGTTCCTCGCCTCGCTGCCCCAGGATCAGCTACTGCTCCTCGAGTCGTATTACCGGGACGTGATTCCCCGGGGGAAGCTGCTTCGGCAGGTCTCCTCGGGCATCTACCTGTCCGACGCCGAGCTCTGGCGGCGTTACCGTGACGCGCACGAGACCGTGCGGATCCAGTACGTGCCTCTGAACCCGACAACCCGCTACACGGACGCGGACTTCCCTGTCGACGAGTCCGAGATCCAGGCCTACTACGACGCGCACCAGGACGAGTTCGGGGTGCCCGCCCGCGCCACGGTGAAAGCCGTGGTCATGTCCAAGACGCCCACGGCAGCCGACACGGTGGCCGCGCTGGATCGGGCACGCGAGATCCGACAGGAGATCCTGGACGGAGAGGATTTCTCCGACGTCGCCAAGCGCGAGTCGGCCGACAGCACGACGGCGAAAGAGGGGGGCTCCCTCGGCACATTCCCGAAGGGCCGCATGACACCGCCCTTCGATTCGGCCGCCTTCGCGGCGCCGTTGGGCCGGGTGACCCAGCCGGTCAAGACGAGCTTCGGGTACCACCTCATCGAGGTCAATCGGCGGTGGGACGGTGACAGCGCCCAGGCCAGCCACATCCTCATCCCCATCGAGCGTACGGACTCGAGCGAGATCGCCCTGCTCACGCGCGCCGACTCGCTGGAGGCCCTCACGGCCGGGGTTCCGCTCGAGGAGGCCGCGCAGCAGCTCGGCCTGGCGGCCACCACGGTGGACATCACCGCGAACTTCCCCTTCCTCGTGGGAGCGGGCCAGATCGGCGAGGGCGCCGACTGGGCGTTCGAGGACGCGAGCCCCGGGGACGTCAGCCCCGTCTTCGAGAACGCCCAGTCCTTCTACGCGCTCGAGCTCGTAAGCAGCGAGCCCGCGGGCGTGCTACCCCTCGACCAGGCCAAGGCCTCCATCGAGTCCACGCTCCGCTTCGACAAGAAGCTCGATCGGGCCAAGCAGGAAGGGGACACCGTGGTCCAGCGTGTGCGTGGTGGTGAGGCGCTCGCGAACGTGGCCGCCGACATGCGGCTGGAGGTCCGCGACGCGGGCCCGTTCAGCCGCAACGACTTCGTGCCGGGCATCGGGCGCCAGAACGCGGCGATCGGCGCCGCGTTCGCCTTGCAGCCTGGCCAGGTGAGCGATGTCGTGACCACGCCCGCCAATGCGTTCGTCATCGAGGACATCAGCCACACGCCCGCCGATTCCACGGCGTGGCTCGACCAGAAGGCGCAACAGGAGGAGACCGCCGTGCAGGTGCTCCAACAGCAGCGGCTGCAAGAGTGGCTGCAGGCCCTGCACAACGCGGCGACGATCGTGGATCGGCGCGATCAGGTCCTGAAGCCGGCCGACGACACGGCCGACCAGTCCCTCCCCCCGGTCGGGCGCGGCCGCTGAGCGGGTCGGACAACCACAGTGCGTGAAAAAGGGCCGGGACGCCGAACGGGCGTCCCGGCCCTTCGCGCGGAAGCCCGCTGGGCGCCGCGTCAGTCGTTGGTTCCCTCGCTGAGCCGCTTGGGCTCGCGGTCCTCCTCGCTGGGCGGCGGAGCGGACCGACGTACCGGCTCCTCCGGCGCTTTGAGCTCGTGCTCGATCTCCCGGACCGAGCTCTTGAACTCCCGGATGCCCTTCCCCAGCGCCGAGCCGATCTCAGGGAGGCGCTTCGCTCCGAACAGAAGGAGCACGACGAGGAAGACGAGGATCATCTCCCCCATTCCGAAGCCGCCGATACCCATCTTGCAATCCCTCCATGCAGGGCCTACCGACCCCGCGGGTTCAAGGTCACCGCATCAGATCCACGACCGTGCGATGAAGGCAACGACGCCGATACCGACCAGCGTCAGCACGTTCAGCGCCACCGTGAGCGGCCCGATGCTCAGGGCCAACGCCACGAGGTCCACGCTCAGTGGGCCCAGCGAGGCGTGCACGGATGTCGTGAGAAAGTCCCGCGCCGCGCTGTCCGGCAGAAACAACTCGCACAGCTTCGTGAGGAGCCCCCCCAGGAAGAGTCCCAGGACCAGCGTCCAGGCGAGCCTGACGATGCTCCGTCGCCGGATGTCAACGAGCATACCGATCCAGGACCGTAAGGGTTCCAGGAGTGGACGGGCGTAGGCGCATGCGAGGGCTCATCGGCTCCGATCGACGGCATAGGACACGGAATCCCGGAGCGCGTCGGCGGCGGGGCTCGCCTCCAACCCGGCGAGGGCTCCCTCGGCCAGGTCGGCGTAGTGGCGCGCCCGGTTCCGCGCATAGTCCAATCCGCCCCGCTCGGCGACGATCTGCACGATGCGCGCGATCTCGTCGTCCGTTGGCTCGACCCGCGTGAAGAAGCTCCGTATCTCGGCCTCCTCGGCTTCGGTGGCGGCCGACATCGCGCCGACCAGGGGAAGCGTGACCTTTCGCTCGCGCAGGTCGTGTCCGGTTGGCTTCCCGGTCACGGCCTCCGTGCCGGTGTAGTCCAGGAGGTCGTCCGCGATCTGGAAGGCCATGCCGAGGTTGTGACCGAAGCGCGCCAGCGCCCCGCGGTGGTTGGACGCCCCCGCGAGCGAACCCATCTCGCACGCGGCTGACATCAGCGAGGCGGTCTTGGCGGCGATCAGACGGTAGTAATCGTCCTCGGTGAATTCGAGCGCGTCGTAGGAGGTGAGCTGTCGCATCTCTCCGACGCTCATCTCGTTGGCGGCCTGCGCAAGCACGGCCAGCGCGTCGAGATTGCCCAGTCGGGCCAACTCCGTAACGCCGCGGCTGTAAAGGTAGTCGCCCATGATGACGGCGACCTGATGGGTCCACAGCGCGTTGACCGTCGGGAGGCCTCGACGTAGCACCGAGTGGTCGACCGCGTCGTCGTGGACCAGCGTGGCCAGATGGACGAGCTCCACCACCGCGGCCAGCGTCAGCGCCTCGTCGGACGGCACTCCACCCACGCGGCTCGACAGCAGGAGCAGCGTCGGACGGAAGAGCTTGCCCTGCATGAACAGGAGGTGGTCGTTGACCTCCTCGATCATCTGGAAGTCCGACAGGACGATCCGCCTGATCTGGTCGCCGACACGGGCCAGCTCGGCCCGTACCGGGGCCTGGATGGCCGAAAGTCTGGGCGGTGCGCCCCGCACGACCTGGCTCACACTGGGATCCAAGGGGAGCGACACGTCCGGACGGCTCGGTGAGAAGGGGTCATGGGATCAGGCACTAGCGGAGAGCCCTGAGGCGCTCCGTCACGTCCGCAAAGTTGATGTCCAGGGAGAAGACACGGTCGTAGAGCTCGAGCGCCTTCTCCGTCTTGCCGACCTCCTCGTACGCCCGGGCCAGATAGTAGTAGATGCCGATCAACTCGTCTTCGATGTCGTGGTCGACGTCCAGCGCACGCTCGAGAGACCGGATCGCCGCGTCCGACCGACCCATCTCCATGAAGGCCTGGCCGAGAAGCTCGTAGGTCGGGAGGTGCGCTGCCGATGCCCTCAAGGCCTGCTGGAACTCCGACACGGCCTCGTCGAGGAGCCCCATCTCCATGTACGCCGTACCGAGATCGTGGTGCGCCCTCACGTCGTTCGCGTCGAGGTTCTCGGAGACCTTCTCCTTGAAGCGTGACAGCATCTTGGCGAAATCGGCCTGTTCGTCGCCCGAGGGCTCCTCGTACTCCACGACGAAGCGAGTGGTCTTCTCTTTGCCGTCGTCCAGGACCAGCGCCCCGAGATCTACGTATTCCTCGTGGGCGGCCACCTCCTCGGCGGGCGCAACCGCTCCCGAGACCTCGGCGAGCGCCTCCTTGGCGACCTCATTGGCCGGATCGTGCTGCAGCGCCTGTTGTAGGGCGACCTTGGCGCGCGCCGGTTGGTCGGCTCGCACCAGCGCCTTCCCCAGGCCGATGTAGGCGTCGGCGAGCGCGTCCTCGTCTCCGGACCGATACGCCGTCTCGACCAGGCGCTGGCGTAGCTCCAGGTCGTCCGGACTCCCTTCGATGCGCGCACGGAGCGCCTCGAGGGTCGGAGCCTCTCCGGCCGCGTCCTCCAGAGCCTCCTCGACGGCTTCACGGGAAGGTGTCCCGAATCCGGCCAGCTCGAGGTCCGTCTCGGTCGCCCCCCCGCCGTACACCTCGCCCTCGTCTTCCTCGGTGGCGAAGCGCGCCGCGGGAAGGTCCATCGCTTCCTCCTCGCCTTCGTCCTCCTCGGTGCCGAACTCCACAAGGGGCAGCTCGACCGCCTCTTCTTCCTCGTCCTCCTCGGTAGCGAACTCCACAAGGGGCAGCTCGACCGCCTCTTCCTCCTCGTCCTCCTCGGCGAAGTCCATCAGGGGCAGGTCGGCCACCCCCTCCTCCTCGTCGACCTCCTCTTCGGCCACCCCGGCGTCGTTGGCATCGGCCCTGACCTCGGGGTCGGCGGGAGCCGAATGGAAGGCAGTCGCTTCGAAGCCCGGCAACTCGTCCACCTCGGCCTCGTGCGCGGCGATGGGACCCCCGATCTCGCCGAAGCTCGTCACGATGGCGCCTTCCTCCACCTCCGACCCGTGCATGAACGCGTCCGACATCGCGTCGGGGAGCACGGAGAGGTCCACGTCCGGATCCATCTCGCGGATCTTGCCCTCGAGGACGGAGGCTTCGATGGTCTCGCCCTTCCCCCTCAGCGTATGGTATGCCACCGTGAACTGTTCGACCGCCTCCAAACCACGACCGTTCGCGGCCATCTGTTCAGCCACCGTGATCCGAACCCCCACGTCGTCGGGCGCGAGGTCGCAGAATTCCACCAGGGCCCGGAACGACTCGTCGAGGTCGCCGGCCTGTTGCATGCGCTCGGCATACGTGAGGAAGTTCACCCGCGCGTCGGGCAGGAACCCCTGCTGGGCCCGGATCTGCCCCATGCGCAAGTAGGCATCGTGCCGATTCGGCAGGTTGCGGATGATCTTCTTGCAGACGGCGATCGCGTTGTTCGGAAGCTCGGACTCCATGTAGAGGTCGACTGCCTTCACGTAGTGCTCCACCGCATCCTGAAGTCTTCCCACGCGAACGAAGAGGTCCCCGACCCGGTTGTACAACCCGATGTCCGGCTGGTCGTCCGCCTCGAGCTTGCCGATGGCCTTTCGATACTGGTCCAGCGCCTTCTGCCACTCCTCCTTCTGCTCGTGGCGTCTGGCCTGTTCCTTGAGGGCTTCAATGCTCATGAGGTCTCGTCCGGAGTCTCCTTGCCTCTCGTCACCCCGATCGACCGGAGCGCCGCCCGTCCATCCCTCTCGGTCCCGACGCGCCGGCCCGCTCCACTCCTGGACACGCCGAAGTCTGTCCGCGTCCGCGGATAGGCGTCCGAGCACGTGTTCGGCGACGCGGTGCGACGGGATGCGGGGTAGGACCGAGGTCGAGAACGTGTAATCTGTCCTGCGCCGCCCGAAGCACAAGGGTAGCGGCCGCTCCCGCCCCGTGCGCGTCGGGGCCGGGAAGCACCCCCTGCGGCTTCCCTGGAGAAAAACATACGGCGCCAGGGGGTGCGACCGCGACTCTTCCGTCATCCCCGCGGCGGCGGGTGCCGGCCCCGCCGCACCTCGGTGGCGCGGACCCGCCGGGAACGCCGGGCGGGTCCGCGGACGACGCTTATCGCGGCGCGATCCCCGAGATCGCGGGTGCGAGACTCGGCTCGTTGGGCACGAGCTGGTAGGCCCAGTCGAAGATCATCAGGGCGTTGTCGTCCTGGTCGAACCCCAGCATCTCGATACGGATGACCGCGTAGTGCGTCTGGCCGTCGTCACCAGGGACGCGCAGGACGTAGCTCGTCTGGGCGGCCAGCCCGACATCCTGGGACGTGTACCCCGAGGTCGGCGCGAAGCGGACGTCCTGGCAGGACGCGTCGGCCGCCACGCCGCACTTGAGCGATGTCGTCGGGAAGCCGGTGGCGTAGACCTCGGTGCCGGGGCCGGGGACCAGCCACCATCCGTTCGCATCGACTTCCAGGCGGAAATGGCGCTCGGCGGCGTTTCCGTTCACGATCGGATTCGTCTCCTCGTCCGCGCGGAAGCGGAAGCCCGACAGCGTGGGCTGGTCGAAGTAGTCGTAGAGCCACTCACCGTGGTAATCGGGGCGGGGTGTGCCGGAACCGAGCGCGCTGCCCGTACTCTCGTGCCCCTGATCGTCCACGGATGTCACGAAGTAGCGGGATGTCTGCCCATTCTGGGCGAGCAGGTCCAGGAAGCCCTCCGAGTCCGTCTCCCCCAGGAGGTATTCGCTTCCGCCGCCCTCGTCCAGATACACGCGGTAGAAGGAGAAGTCCGACGCGTCGCGGGCGTTCGGGGCCCACCGCACGTAGTTGGCGTGGTCCAGCGCGATCACGTCCACACCGTTCGGAACGGGCGGTGGGACCGGCTGAGGCACGTCCACCGTGACCGTGTAGTCGCTCGGGGTCTCCACGCCGGAGTCCGGATCCACCGCAGCCACGTAATACTCGTAGGTCTGGCCGGCGAGGATGTTGCGATCCTCGTACGTGCACACGCCTCCGGCGCAGCTCGAGACCTCGGCGATGAGGAAGTAGTCGGCGTCCGTGACGCGGCGTGAGTAGACGCGGAACGGCTCCTGGTTCCAGCCACTCCCGAGCTCCCAGCTCACGTGCACCGCGCCGGCGTAGTAGTAGGCGTCGAGGCTCCGGGGCGCCGCCGGATCGCCCACGGGCACCAGCACGGTGTTGTCGCAGCCCGCGAAGGCCACGGCCGCCAGCATGCTCGCCATCAGTGCGCGTTTCATGTTCCCTCCCGGACCTGGTCGTCGTCGACCCCTCTCGAGGTCCCGGTACACATCCTGTCCTCGGCCCGAGTGTGCATGGGTCGTACCGTGTCGCTATTATCTTTCAGGACAACGACTTACATCATAGTCGTCCGCCCATGATCGTCCCCTGGTGAGGACACCCGGCGCGGTGCGAGGGACACGGCGGCGTCCCGGGCATACGGGACCGCGTGGCGAGAGCGACGCTCGGCTCAACCCGCGGGTGGGCGGTTCGCGAGCCCCCCGGCATCGAGATTGCGCTGCTGGTAGTCGAACTTCAGGTCGCGGTTGTCCGTGAGGGACACCTCGAACCGGAACTGCCAGTTGCCGGTCGCGGTCTTCAGGAAGTCGAAGTTGGCCTCCCAACGATGCAGGTCGCGGGTCAGGCGCACCGTGTGATCGTTGAACTGGTGAAGCTCCAGGTCGTAGGACGTCCGCCAGCTCATGTTCCACTTCTCGGTGGGGTGCAACCTGACCGACGCGGTCAGCATCTGGCTGGGAATCGAGGTCTCCTTGCGCGGGCGCCGCAGGGAGTACGAGAAGTTCGCGCTCCAGCCGCTTCCCCCGCCGAAGGCGCCCTGGTTGGAGCGCGCCCGCGGGCCCCCCGTGTTGGGGATGATCGACGACTCGTCCACGGTAGGCGACGTGTACACCTGCGTGCCGACCGTGTCGGCCTCCTCCTCGGCCTGCTCGCGCCCGCCGGTGTCGCCTCCGCCCAGACCCAGCAGGCGCAGGATCTGCGAACGCTGGCTCAGCGAGAACCCGAGGTTCAGCTGCGAGAGGTGGAGCGAGAAACGGCGATCCACCAGCCGTCCGTTCTCGAGGCTGTCCACGAAGAGGTCGTGGTCCATCGAGATCGAGAGTCCCTGCAGGAAGTCGGAGGTGATCTGGTTGGAGAGGGTGGTCGTCTGGAAACCCCCGATGAAGCTGCCGACCGAGTCCGCTTCGACGAAGTCGTAGCGGATGACGCTGGTGCGCAGCCCGAGCAGCTGGACGACCTGCGCGCGCTCCTGCCGGCGCGGCTCGTCCGGTGAGCCCGCCGTCGCCGGGCTCGCGGCGGCCGCGCTGTCTGCGGCGGTGGAGTCCGCCGCTGCGGCCTTGGCGCTGTCCGACTCGGCCCGCTTCGCCTCGATCGTGTTGTTCAACGTGATCGACAACGCGTTTCGCGGCTGGAGCACGCGGGACCCGAAGACCTGACTCTGCAGCGGCGTGGGCGTCTTCTCGGGCGCCCACTGGTAGGCGAAGGAAGGCGAGAACTTGTGACGAATCGTCGAGAAGCCCGCGAAGCCCGGCCAGAAGCCGTAGACGTCGGTCTTGAGGTTTGCGCCGAACGAGACGCGGGACGGCTCGGAGACGAACCCGTTCGCCGCCGACAGCGTGTCGGAGCGTAAGGCGTGGCCGGAGAAGCTCACGCTCGGGGTCAGCGTGGTGGACCCGACCAGGTGCTGGAGGTACCCGACCGACAGGTTCCACGTCAGGTCCTGATTGTCGATCGAGCGGGCGGCGTCCCCCGTGAGAATGTCCCCGGTGGCTCCGGAATCCCCCACCGCGAAGTAGGCGAGAGGCACGCCCTTCGTCAGGTCCTCCTTCAGGTTCAGGGACTGCGACACGGAGAGGTTGCCCATGCTCAGCGTGGTCGACAGGCCGCTCGACCGCGTCTCCGTGTCGGCCTTCGAGATGTCGAACGTGTCGGGCTGTTGGCGCGACAGGGTCTTCCGATCGACGGACGCCCTACCGGACCACGTCATGTTGTTCCAGAAGCGGCTGCGGTTCGGCGGTGCCCGGAAGAGGGTGATCGTCGACAGGTTGAGGTTCACCGAAGGCAGCGTCCACGCCACACGGTTGTCGGACAGATATTCCTGCCGGTTGGCGGACAGGGACATGGTTCCCCAGCCGAAGCGGCGGTTGATTCCGCCCTCGGAGTTGATCGACTGCGTGACCTCCGCAGGGTTGAAAGAGTTCTGCTGGAGGAAGTCCGTGCTGGAGACGTAGCGCGCCGATACCCGCAGCTGGGTGCGCTCGTCCACGTCCCAGCTGTGGCGCGTGTCCAGGGCGCGCTCCTTCGAGCCGTCCGCGCGCCAGTATTGCCGATACCCCAGGTTGCCGTTGAGGAACTGTCGGTTCCATCGGTATGTGACCTGGCTCGTGAGCGCCGTGTAGTTGCCGCTGAACCAGTCGAGCGCCAGGATCGCGTCCGAGTAGTCGCTCATCGCCCAGTAGAACCCCAGGTTGCTGAGCCGCCGACGATACCCGGTGGAGTTTCGGACGATGTCGTTGACGCTGAAGACGGGGGTCAGGATCCCGCTCGCGCGCTCCCGGGACAGGCTCTGCGCGATGAAAGGAAGCCACGCCACGGGCACGTCCTCGAAGTAGAGGCGCACGGGACGAGCGATCAGCATCTTGCCGCCGACGATCTTGATCTCGTCGGTCTCGAAGTGGTAGTGCGGGACGGTGAGGTCGCACGACGTGAAGTGGGCGTGCGACATGTAGCTGGAGTCCTGGGCGGCAAGGGGCATGTCGCCGGTCACGTACCAGGCGGACCCCGACTGCTGGTAAGACGTCTTGGCCCCGAGCGCGGAGCCGATCCCACCGTGCAGGTCGTAGACCAGCCCCTGGGATTCCACCGTCTCACCGGTGGGCGGCGTGAAGGTGGACGCCCCCACGGTCCTGATCCGCCCGGTGGTCTCGTTGTACGTGATGCTCGTGTCGGCCTGGACGTCCATCCCGTCGCGGTTGAC
>CAZPZU010000129.1:0-10566 GCA_964591135.1 uncultured Gemmatimonadaceae bacterium
ACGCGCGTCGCTTCGATCCTCCGGGCAGGTTTACCTTGTCACGCAAGGTAGTTTCGGATTCCCTTTTTTCGCAAGGGTTAATGGATCCGCCGTGCCTCGCACTGGTGGGAAGGCGCGCGGCGGGTCACCCTTCAGGGGTCTCCGCCGTCGTCTGCCACGAGCCGCGCCATGCCCGACACCACCCCCGTCTCCGTCTTCGACGGACACAACGACACCCTCACGCAGATCCGCAACGCCGCGCCGGCCGAGAAGCGCACCTTCCTCGAGCGCAGTGACCGGGGACACGTCGACCTGCCGCGCGCGCGCGAGGGCGGCCTGGCCGGCGGCTTCTTCGCGATCTTCACGGCTTCGTCGAACTGGAAGCGGACCGTGCGCCCCATGATCGGGCCGGACGGCGCGGAGGTGCCGGGCGGCTACTCGGTCGACCTTCCTCCCCGCCTCCCCCGCCCCAAGGCGCTCGCCTACACGCTCGCGGTCATGTCCGACCTCTTCCGGCTGGAGGCGGCGTCGGACGGCGCCCTGAAGGTCGTGCGCACGTCGGGCGAGCTGCGCCGCTGCCTGGAGGAGGGGACGTTCGCCGCGGTCCTGCACATCGAGGGCGTCGAGGCGCTCGACACGCGGCTGGAGGCGCTGGACGTCTTCCACGCGGCCGGGCTGCGTTCGCTGGGCCCGGTCTGGAGCCGACCCAACGCGTTCGCGCACGGGGTCCCCTTCGACTTCCCGCGCGGACCGGACACGGGGCCGGGGCTCACGGCGGCCGGCAAGCGGCTGGTGAAGGCCTGCAACCGGCTGGGCGTCCTCGTGGACCTGTCGCACATGAACGAGGCGGGGTTCTGGGACGTGGCCCGCATCTCGGACGCGCCGCTCGTCGCGACGCACGCGTGCGCGTGGGCGCTGGCGAGCTCGCCCCGCAACCTGACCGATGGTCAGCTCGACGAGATCAGGGACAGCCATGGCATCGTCGGGATCAACTTCCACAAGGGCTTCCTGCGCGCCGACGGTGACGCCGACCGGGAGACGTCGCTCACGGAGATCGTGCGCCACGCGCGCTACGTCGCCGACCGGATTGGAGTGGAGCACGTAGGGCTCGGGTCGGACTTCGACGGCGCCAAGATGCCCGAGGACCTGGGGGACGTCACCGGCCTCCCGCGGCTCCTGGAAGCGCTGAGAAGCTCCGGCTTCGACGACGGGGACGTGCGCCGCATCGCCCACGAGAACTGGCTACGCGTGCTGGAGGAGACGTGGGGCGCGTGAGCTGGGTCGCGGAGGCCGAAGCGCTGCGGGCCGCTCGCCCCCGCCACGTCCTCTTCCTGTGCGTCGCCAATTCCGCGCGTAGCCAGATAGCCGAGGGGATCGCACGCGCGCTGGCGCCCGAGGGCGTGCGGGTGTCCTCCGCCGGCTCGGAGCCGACATCGCTCCGGCCGGAGGCCGTCGAGGCGCTGCGCGAGATCGGCATCGACATCTCCGGGCATCGATCCAAGGGGATGGACGACGTCGAGCGCCCGGTGGACGCGGTCGTCACGCTGTGTGCCGAGGAGGTGTGCCCGGCCTGGCTCGGCCCGGCGCTGCGCGTGCACTGGGGGCTGCCCGACCCTGCGGCCGTGGACGCCTCCCCGGAGGCGAGGCTGCAGGCGTTCCGCGACGTGCGCGACGAGCTGCGCCGCCGGCTCGCCGTTGTGTTCGCGCGGTAGCACCCGCGGCCGTTCCGGGTGTACGTTTCTGTGCCATGACCACCACGACGCGCGCCGCCAAGCGCATCCTCTGGGTCGACGACGAGATCGACCTCCTGCGCCCGCACCTCCTCTTCCTGCAGGCGCGCGGCTACCACGTGGACGCGATCTCCAACGGCGACGACGCGCTCGCGCTCCTGCGCGACAACCCCTACGACCTGGTCCTCCTCGACGAGCAGATGCCCGGCCGGCGCGGCCTCGAGGTGCTGGAGATCATGCGCCGCGAGGACCCGCACGCGCGCGTCGTGATGGTGACGAAGTCCGAGGAGGACCACACGATGACCGAGGCCATCGGGCGCCGTGTGGACGACTACCTGGTCAAGCCCACCAGCCCCCGTCAGGTCCTGTCGGTGGTGACGCGCATCCTGGAGGGCTCCTCCATCCGGCAGCAGCAGGTCGCGCAGGACTTCGCGGCGCGGTTCCCCCGGGTGTCGATGCTCGCGCAGGACGCCTCCACGCCCGACGACTTCGCGTCCGTCTTCACCGAGCTCACCGACTGGCACCTGCGCCTGGAGGGCGCCGGCGAACAGGGGCTGCTCGACACCGTGCGCTCGCTCATGACGGACCTGCGCCGGGACTTCGGGACGTGGGTGGTGAAGCAGTATCCGCGCTGGATGCGGGGCGCGGAGGACCGGCCCGTGCTGTCGGTCGACCTGGTAGAGCTCTTCCTCCTTCCCTGGCTGGGCGACGACCCGGTCTTCTTCGTGGTCCTGGACTGCATGCGCCTGGACCAGTGGCGGGCGATGACGCCGTTGCTCGCACCGTACTTCGAGATCGAGGAGTCGTACCACTACTCGATCCTCCCCACCGCGACGCCCTACGCGCGCAACGCGATCTTCAGCGGCATGTATCCGGACCAGATCGCGAAGCGCACCCCCGGGTGGTGGGACGCCGGCGACGACGAGGGCAGCCTGAACGCCTTCGAGGACAAGCTCCTCGAGGAGCAGCTCCGGCGCCTGACCGGCCGGCGTGTGCCGGTCCACTACGAGAAGATCTTCTCCGACCGGGAGGGGGACCAGGTGCGCGCGCGGGTGAACTCGGCGGTGCGTACGCCGGGCGCGGTGATCGCGCTCGTGTTCAACTTCGTGGACTTGATGACGCACGGGCGCTCGGAGTCGCCGATCCTCATGGAGGTGGCGAAGGACGAGGCCGCGCTGCGGGCCCTCACGCGCTCCTGGTTCGAGCGCTCGACCGCCTACGAGGTGCTCAAGGAGGCGGCGCGCGCCGGGCATCGCGTGGTGCTGACCACCGACCACGGCTCGATCCTCTGCCAGCGTCCGGCGACGGTCTTCGCGCGCCGCGACGCCACCAGCAACCTGCGCTACAAGTTCGGCCAGGACCTGCGGGTGGAGCAGAAGGACACGGCGTTCGCCACCAAGGACGACCGAGACCTCCGCCTGCCCGGCGGGAGGCTGGGGATGACCTACATCCTCGCGATGGAGGACCACTTCTTCGTCTATCCGACGAAGCTGCGCGAGTACCAGGCGCGCTACCGGAACTCCTTCCTGCACGGTGGGATCAGCCCCGAGGAGATGATCGTCCCGATCGCCAGCCTCACACCCAGGCCCAGCTGATCGCCGGCCGCGACGACGCGGCCATTACTCTCCTCCGCCCGGTCCATCGCCGCCGCGCTTGCGCGGCGGACCCCCGAACGGCGTCAGGGCCCTCCAGAGCCGGTCCAGCAGCCCACGGAAGCTGCCGGGGCAGCTGCCCCGGACGTAGTCGTCGATGGGGATGTAGCCTTCGTCGTACGACGACGCCGGCCCCGAGCGGCACGCGTCGGACACCGCCTCGCCCGTCTGCGGATCGTAGCGCACCCTGCGCACGCCGAGGGGTGGGATCCACTCCCCCATCGTGAGGTCTCCGTCGTCGGCCACGCGCCGCATCCACGTTCCCCACGCCGGCCCGGCGAGCTCCCCGCCGCTGCCTCCGGCCACGATGCGGCGCGGCTGGTCGTAGCCGATCCACACGCCCGCCGCCAGCTCCGGGACCAGCCCGATGAACCACGCGTCGCGGCTGTCGTTGGTGGTGCCGGTCTTTCCGGCTGCGGGGCCGTCGTACCCGCTGGTCCGCACCGGCCAGCCGGTGCCCCGGTCCACGACGTCGCGCAGGGCGTCGAGCACCACGAACGCGGTGACCTCGGAGAGCGCCTGCTGTCGCTCTCCGATCCCATCCCGCTCCCACAGGACGCGGCCGCGGGGGTCCTCGATGCGCTCCAGGAGGTACGGCTCGATGCGGAGGCCTCCGTTGCCGAAGGCCGCGAACGCGCCGGTCATGTCGAGGAGGGAGGCCTCGAAGCTCCCGATGAACACCGACGGCACACCCGGGATCGTCGCGTGGATGCCGACGTCACGGCTCACGTCGCGGAGCGCCTCCACGCCGAGGGAGCGCCCCAGGCGCACCGCCGCGCGGTTCGAGGAGCGCACCAGGGCCTCCCGCATGGGCAGGACGCGGTCCTCCACGTGGTCGTCCGGTGACCAGACGCCGTCGCGCACCTCCACCGAGACCGTGTCGGCCGAGATCAGGTCCAGGATGCGCCGTCCCGACTCGAGTGCCGAGGCCACCAGGAAGGGCTTCACGAGCGACCCGACCTGGCGCTCGGACTGGGCCACGCGGTCGAACTCGGAGCGGTCGAAGTCCCGCCCACCGATCCACGCGCGCACGGCGCCGGTCCTGGGGTCGAGGGCCACCGCTGCGCCCTGCAGCGGGCTCGTCGAGTCCACGGGGGGCATCCTTCCGTAGCGGCCCGATTCGATGGCCTCGAGCTGGGCCCGCAGCGCCCGTTCGCCGGACTGCTGGACGTCCGGGTCGATCGTGGTGTACACCCGCAGGCCCGGCTGGCCGGCCAGATCCGGCGCCGCGTCGCGGATCGTTCGCGTCACCGCGGACGTCACGTAGCTGCGCCGATAGGTGTCGCGGGGCTCCGGCACGGTCTCGAGGGGCTCGCGGCGGGCCGCAGCCGCCTCCTCGGCCGTGATGACGCCGGCGTCCGCCAGCACCCCCAGCACCACGTCCCGCCGCGCCCGCGCGCGATCCGGATGGCGCCGGGGCTGGTAGCGCTCGGGCGAGCGTGTGATGCCGACCAGCGTCGCCGTCTGCGCGACGTCGAGCGAGTCCGCGGGGACGCCGAAATAGTAGTGGGCAGCCTCCTCGACCCCGTGGATGCCGTCGCCCATGTAGATCGAGTTCAGGTAGAGCGCCAGCACGCGTTCGTGACCGAGCTCGTCCACGAGCTTCGGGGCCATGCGGGCCTCGATGATCTTCCTGCGCCACGGTCCCATGCGGGAGAGCGACTCCGCCCACAGCGTCCGGACGAGCTGCATGGGGATCGTGCTCGCCCCTTCCTCGATGTCACCCGCGCGGACGTTCTGGACGATGGCGCGCAACACCCCGTGCACATCGACGCCGTCGTGGTCCCAGAAACGGCGGTCCTCCACCGCCACCCATGCGGCGGCGAGGCGGTCCGGGATGCGCTCCTCGGGGATCGCCCGCCGGCGTGGCCCGGCGACGTCGGCGAGGGGGGCGCCCCAGCGGTCGTAGATGTGGATCGCCTCGGGCAGCGGGGCGCCGTGACGGAGCGACGCGAGCGTGACGCACGGCACGTCCCGCTCGCACGACACGGAGAACGCGCGCAGGAACAGCACCATCGCCGCGAGCGCGACGACGCCGGCGAGAGCCCAGGGGGCCCATCGTGGCAGGCTGTCGGGGAATGGCTTGCGCATGGGGGTCGTGGAGCCCTCGGGACGGGGTACGGCTCTGATACCCCGGAGAGCCATGAAGGAATCGTGCCAATCCTCGTCCCTCTTCAGCGACCTGTTAGCTACCTTTCCCCCCGTGAAGCTCTATCTGCGCATCCTCTCGTTCCTGAAGCCCCACACCCCGCTCCTTCTGGCGGCAGTGGCGGCCACGTTCGTGTTCGCGATCCTGGATGCGGCGGTCTACGTCCTGCTCATCCCCTTCGTCCAGGCCCTCTTCGTGAGCGGGGGCGCCGGGCTCCCCGCCGGGGGCTCCACGACGATGGGCCGCCTCCTGGACGCGACCGTGTACAGGTGGGTGGACCTGACAGGGGACCCGCTGACCGCGATCACGCGCATCATCGTGCTCGTGCTGATCGTGTTCGTCGTGAAGAACGTCTTCTTCTTCGCGCGTGCCTACCTGGTGGCCCGCGCCGAGCAGTCGGTCAACCGCGACCTGCGCGACCGCGTCTACGACCACCTCGTCGAGCTCGACCTGGCGTTTTTCGGCCGGGTGCGCATGGGCCAGATCGTGAGCCGGCTGACGACCGAGGTGGAGACGCTGCGCTCGCTGGTGACCGCCGAGCTGTCGAAGATGCTCTCGGCCGTCTTCGAGTTCGGCACGGCGCTGGTCGCCATGCTGGCGATCTCGTGGAAGCTCACGTTGGCGGCGTTCCTCGTGATCCCCGGCGCGATGATCATCTGGGGGCCCCTCGTGCGCGTGCTCCGGCGGCGCGACCGTCGCGTCCTCCACCTGGGCGGGGAGGTGAACGCGCACATCCAGGAGACGCTGGCCGGCATCCGCCTGGTGAAGGCCTCCTCCGCGGAGCAGCGCGAGCAGAGGCGCTTCCACGACCTCACGGGCGAGTACTTCCGCACGTTCCTGCGCGCGGAGCTCGCGCGCTCACTGGCCGCGCCCGTGACCGAGATGCTCGCGGCGCTCGGCACGGTGATCCTCCTCTGGTACGGGGCGCGGCTGGTGGTGGGCGGCGAGCTGTCGGGTGCGCTGTTCGTGGGCTTCCTCGGCCTGTCGCTCAAGCTGTACGCGCCCGTGAAGAACGTGGCCAAATTCCCGGCCACCGCGCAGCCCGGGCTGGTGGCGGCCGAGCGGGTGTTCGAGTTCCTGGATGCTCCCGTGGAGATACGCGACCGCCCTGGCGTGAAGCCGTTTCCCGGCTTCCGGCGGGAGGTCGCCTTCGAAGACGTCACTTTCGCCTATCGCGAGGGCGAGCCGGTGCTGCACGACGTCTCGTTCAAGGTGCCGCGGGGCGCGGTGGTCGCGCTGGTCGGGCCGTCCGGGGCGGGGAAGAGCACGCTCGTCGACCTGCTCGGGCGCTTCTTCGAGGTCACGTTCGGGCGGGTGACGATGGACGACGTGGACGTGCGCGACATCCGGATCGCGGACCTGCGCGACCAGCTCGGCATCGTCTCCCAGGACACGGTCCTCTTCCACGACACCGTGCGCGCGAACATCGCGTACAGCCGTCCGGAGGCGACCGACGAGGAGATCGAGCGCGCGGCCCGCGCCGCCCACGCCCACGACTTCGTCGTCGAGATGCCGGGCGGCTACGATACCGTGGTGGGCGAGCGCGGGGCGGAGTTGTCCGGAGGGCAGCGGCAGCGGATCGCCATCGCCCGCGCGATCCTGCGCGACCCGCCGATCCTGATCTTCGACGAGGCGACGAGCGCGCTGGACACCGAGTCGGAGCGGCTCGTGCAGGCGGCGGTCGAGCGGCTGCTGGAGGGGCGCACCGTCCTGGTGATCGCGCACCGGCTGTCCACGGTGCAGCGGGCCGACCGGATCCTGGTGCTCGACCGCGGCCGCGTGGTGGAGCGGGGCACGCACGCCGAGCTGCTGGCCGAGGGCGGCCTCTACCGCCACCTCTACGAGCTGCAGTTCGAGGACTCCGAGCCGCGGCCCACCGAGGTTCCGTGAGTCGCAGGTCGCTCCGGCACGCGGCCGAGTACGCCCTCTTCCGCGCGGCCTCCGCCGTGCTCCTCGCGCTGCCGGAAGTCGTCGCGCTCCGCGCGGGCGCTGCGCTGGGGTGGTTCGCCGGCTCCGTACTTCGCATCCGCAGGAGCGTGGTCGACGAGAACCTCCGACGGGCTTTCCCTGAGCGATCGTCGGCCTGGCGACGTCGCGTCGCCCGCGCCAGCTACGCGCACCTCGGGCGGGAGGCCGCGGCAATGCTCCGCATGGCGGGTCTCGACCGGAAGGACGTGGTCACGCGCACCGATGTCGAGGGGCTGGACGCCTTCCGCGCCGCCCTCGACGAAGGCCGGGGGCTCGTGGTGGTCAGCGGCCACCTCGGAAGCTGGGAGGTCGGCGGCGCCGCCGTGTCCGCGCGGGACATCCCCCTGATGGCCGTGGCCAAGCCGATGGCGAACCGGCGCTTCGACGCCGACCTGGTCGCCTCGCGCGAGCGCCAGGGGATCGAGGTCGTCGACACCGGCACGGCGCCCAAGCGGGTGTTGCGTGCCCTCGCCCGGGGGCGGGTCGTCGCGCTGGTGGCTGACCAGAACGCCGGTACGAACGGGCTCTTCGTCCCCTTCTTCGGCGAGCTGGCGTCCACGCACCGGGGGCCCGCGCTGTTCGCGGTCCGCTCGGGGGCGCCGGTGTTCCTGGGCACCTGTTTCGCGGTCCCCGGCAGGCGCCACCGCTACCGCCTCGTCCTCGAGAGGGTCGCCACGCCCGCCACGGGCGACGCCGAGCGGGACGTGCTCCGGCTGACCGAGGCGCACACCGCGCTCCTCGAGGAAGCGGTGCGCCGCGCGCCGGAGCAGTATTTCTGGCAGCACAAGCGCTGGAAGACCCGCCCCGCGCCGGAACTGGTCCCCGGGGCCCCGGTATAACGTGCGAGCCGGTGACGCTCCCATCGAGAGCAACCGAGAGCGGCACCGGCCGTTGTCCGTCGGCACACCCGAAACGGCGATACCGTGATCTACGTTTGCATTCCCGCGCACAACGAGGCCGCCACGGTCGGCGTGCTCCTATGGAAGCTGCGGCGGGTTCTTGGCGAGTTCGGAAGGGACTACAAGCTGCTCGTGCTGGACGACGCGTCGACGGACGACACCGCCGACGTGCTGGCGCGATACCGGCGGAGCCTCCCGCTCACCGTGATCCGCTCGGAAGAGCGCCTCGGATACGGACGCTCCGTGGAGCGGCTGCTGCGTGAGGCCGTGGAGCTGGCACCCTATCCCAAGCGCGACTGCGCGGTCGTCCTGCAGGGCGACTTCACCGAACGGCCGGAGGACGTGGTCGGGCTGGTGAAGGCCATCGAGGGCGGCGCGGACATCGTCGCCGGGACGCTGGCTCCGGAGTCGGGCGGCCGCGTCCCCAGGCCCATACGCCTCGCGCGGCGCTTCGCGCGTCTGGCGTTGGGACGGACGTGGCGTGATGCCCCGGTCTCCGATCCGGTGAGCGGTCTGCGCGCGTACCGCGTCATCGTGCTGAAGAAGGCCTTCCGCGACCTCCCGATGGACGGCCCGCTGTCGCGGTCGGATGGGTGGGCCGCGAACGTCGAGCTGCTCCGACTCCTGGCGCCCCACGCGCGGCGGATCGCCGAAGCGCCTCTCGAGCTACGCTACGACCTCCAGGTCAGGCCGTCGCGCTTCCAGGCGTGGCGCACGCTGGTGTCGCTTACCCGCCTCAGGGGCGGCGGGGCGTGGCCGCGGCCGGACGCCGAAGCGGCATGACGCGGCGGCTGGCCCTCGTCCTCCTCCTCGGCTGCGCGCTCCCCGGAAGGGCACGCGCGCAGGACGGGCTCGACTCCCTGGTCGCGGAGTACCCGGCCGATCCGCGGGCCGCGGCGGTGCCCTTCGGGCCCGGCGAGCGCCTGGTCTACAACGTCAAGGTCGGGATCTTCGGCGCGGGCGCGGGCTCGATGGCGGTCGAGGCGGTCGACACCGCGCACGGCCACCCGAGCTACCTCCTGCAGATGCGCATCGACGGCGGGCTGATGGGCCTGAGCGTGCACGACCGCTACGAGTCCTGGATGGACGTCCGCTCGCTGGTGAGCTGGCGCTTCATCCAGGACATCCACGATCCGGGCTACTCCAGCTTCCGGCACTACGAGATGTTCCCCGAGCGGCGCACGTGGGAACGGCAGGACAACGACGAGTTCGGCCCGCTCGGCTCGCCGCTGCCGCTGGACGACATCTCGTTCATCTACTACGTGCGCACGCTGCCCCTCGAGGTCGGGAAGACGTACACGCTGTCGCGGTACTTCAAGGAAGACGGCAACCCGGTCATCGTGAAGGTCCTGCGCAAGGACCACCGCAAGACCGACGCCGGCGAGTTCAACACGATCGTCGTGAAGCCGATCATCAAGACCACCGGCCTCTTCGGCCAGGGCGGGGACGCGGAGCTCCACTTCAGCGACGACGAGCGGCGCATCCTGGTCTACATGAAGTCGAACATCCCCAAGTTCCCTGGATCGCTGACGCTGCACCTCAAGTCGATCCGCGAGGGGCTGCCGCTCAACCCGGAGTCCCGGGCCATCACCCTGGAGCGGTGGAAGGCACGCGAGTCCGGGTCCGAACCACCGTCGCTTCCGTGAACATGCGCCGACTCCGCCTGAGGGCGGTGTGGCTCCTGATCGTCCCCTTCCTCTGGTTCGCCCGCCCCACGCCGGCGCTCCTGGCCGCGGGCGGCGCGCTGGGGGCGCTGGGCCTCCTCGTGCGGGGTTGGGCCGCGGGCACGATCCACAAGGAGCGCCAGCTCACGACCACCGGGCCGTACGCCTACACGCGCAACCCGCTCTACCTGGGCACCTTCTTCCTCGGGCTGGGCATCACGGTGGCCGGCGGCCACTGGATCTGGCCGGCTCTCTTCCTGGTGTTCTACGTGGGCGTGTACGGCCGGACGATCCGTGGGGAGGCGACGCTGCTCGGAGAGCTCTTTGGCGAGCGCTTCCGCCACTACGCGGCGAACGTGCCCGCGTTCACGCCGCGTCTCACCCCGTATCGCGCTCCGGGCGTGGAGGGGCCGGGCTTCACCTTCGACCAGTACCGTCGTAACCGCGAGTGGGAGGCGCTGCTAGGAGCCCTGGCGGGCTTCGGCTTCCTCGCCGTCAAGCTCTGGCTGACGTGACGCGCAGGCG
>CAZPZU010000130.1:0-10460 GCA_964591135.1 uncultured Gemmatimonadaceae bacterium
CAAGGGGAACGAACAGCAGTCCGAGCACCAGGGACGGAACGAGGAACGTGCGTGCATGGCGGCCTCCGACTTCGGTCCACGGCAGCGTCTCCACTTCATCGAACGGAAGTCGCCGTCGATCGCCGCCAAGAGGGGGGCGATCCGAGTTGGGTCTTCGTTGCGCCTACCCCGGTCCGCACCTATGCTGCAGTGCCTGTCCGCGAGATCGGACTCGTCCGGTGCCGGTCTCGACCCCCTGCTCAGCCGGACCGAACGCAGCTGGTCCACGCGGACGTGAGCGGCCCGACCCCCCAGGTGGGCGCGCGCCCGGACCGGACCTGCCCTCGGCGCCCTTCGGTGCGCACACGCCGTGCCACCTCCCCCCGGACCGGCGAAGATCCTCGGGGGACCGAGGGAGGTGCACCATGCGCAAGCTCTTGCTTCTTTCGTTTCTCGCTCTGGTGTCCGCCTGTGCGGACGGTACGCCGATCGCGCCGCCCATGGAACCGGAAATGGACCTCATGATGGCGGCCGCCAACGCCGGGCGAACACAATACGTGGTCCAATTCATGGCGGATTTTGAATGTGACCAGTGCTCGCCATGGGATGAGCACTTCACACCGAGCATGTCGTATCACTCCGGGAATGGCACCAATGGGTTCTTCGTGACCGGTGAGCTGGAGGGCTATGCGCTCATCTCGGGAGGAACCAACGCCGCCAACGTCAACTTCAGGAATGGCAAGGGCACTGGATCTGGAACGCTCCACGTTGACCTCACCCTACCCGCTGAAGGTGCGTTCGATTGCCACTGGCATGCTAGCTGGGAGGGCTACATGCCTCCGGACTTCATGTATGTCGAGTACGGAAAGTGGTTCAACTGCAAAGGGTCCGGTGCCTTCGAGGGGAAGCAGATGGTCCTCTGGAACGACAACTCGGCCAATCCGGGTTGGCCCTACAACGAGGGCGTGGCGGAGATCTGGTAGCCCGTTCGCTGGGAGGGAAGACAACGAGCGGCTCCTTCCGGGGCCGCTCCTTCTTTTCGCCCGTGCCGCTCGGATGGCTTCCTGCTCACGAGCACTTCGGGGATCGGGCGCGCCGCCCTATCTTCCCGCCGGACCGGGACCCCACACCGGGAGACGCCCATGACGTCGCAGAAGTCCTATCTCGTCCCCAACCTCGTCATCGCCGGGAGGGTGGCCCTCGCCTTCGTGGCCGTGGCGCTCCTCGGGTCGGCGTCGCCGTGGGCCACCGGGAGCGCCGTGGTGCTGACGGTCGTGGTGATCGCCATGGACGGCCTGGACGGCTACCTGGCCCGGAGGTTGGACCTGACGTCCGAGCTGGGAGGCGTGCTGGACATCACGGCGGACCGGATCGTGGAGCACATCTTCTGGATTACCTTCGCCGTGATGGGGATGGTGGGCCTGTGGGTCCCCCTGGTGGTCATGACCCGGAGCTTCCTGGTGGACTCCGCCCGGGGGATGGCCCTGGCCCACGGCAAGACGGCGTTCGGCGAGGGCACGATGATGCGCTCTCCAGTGAGCCGGTTCCTCACCGGCTCGCGCTTGATGCGGAACCTGTACGGCGTGGCCAAGGTCGCGGCGTTCGTGCTGCTGGGGACGGTGGCGACGGCGGGACGGGCCCGGGCGGAGGGCGTGTACGTGCTGTCCGCGCACGCGTCGACCCTTCTCACAGGTGTGGCCCAGGTGTCGGTGATCGTGGCGGTGGTGCTGTGCGTGGTGCGGGGTGTGCCCGTGCTGCTGGACAGCCGGGCATACCTGGAGGTCGGCCCCGCGTGAGGCCCGCCGCCGTCTTCGACATCGACGGTACGCTCATCCGGGGCACCTCGGCCGAGCGGCTCCTCGTGCCCTGGCTCGTGCGCCAGCGGGTGATCGGCGCGCGCCAGCTCGCCGCCGCGGCGGCGCTGGCCGCTACCTATCCGATCGTCGGTCGCACCCGGGCGCTCCGCGCGAACAAGCGGTGGCTGGCCGGCGTGGAGGTGGCGGCGGTGCTGTCGCGCATGGACGCGTTTCTCGACGAGGTCGTCGCGCCCCGATGGCACGAGCCGGTGCTGTCCCGCCTGGAAGCCCTGCGTGCACACCGGATCGCGCCGTTCCTGCTCTCGGGGGCTCCGGACTTCATCGTGGAAGCCGTGGGTGAACGCCTGGGGGTGGAGGACACCGTGTCGACCGCCATGGAGATCCGGGACGGCTGTTTCACCGGAAGGCTCCAGGGGCCCCACCGCTTCGCCTCGGCGAAGCGGGACGCTCTGACGGCGCTCGCGCGGGACCACGACCTGGACCTGGAGGCCTCCTGGGCGTTCGCCGACCACCAGTCGGACGTGGCGTTCCTGGAAGGCGTCGGGCACCCGGTCGCGGTGTCGCCGGGCCGGAGGCTCCGCGGGGTGGCCGTGGAGCGGGGGTGGGAAGTCATCGGGTAGAGAGCGGGGGGCACCGCAGTGTGGGGGCGGACGGCCGAGCGTGCCGGCCGCCCGCTCCCGCCTCCGGATCAGTCGGCCGCTCGGACCGCCTGCACCTCGATGGTGATCCGCACCTCGTTGCCCACCAGGATGCCTCCGGTCTCGAGCGCCTGGTTCCACGTCAGCCCGAAGTCGCGTCGGTCGATGGTGACCGTGGCCGTGAAGCCGACGCGCTCGTTCCCCCAGGGGTCGATGCCCTGACCGGACTCGACCACCTCCAGCTCCACCTCCCGTGTCACGTCCCGGATCGTCAGCTCACCCGCGACGCGGAACGCGCCCCCGTCGCGGACGACCGAGCGGCTCTCGAACGTCAGCTCGGGGAATCGATCCACGTCGAAGAAGTCCGGCGACCGGAGGTGCTCGTCACGCTGGGCCTGGCCCGTGTCGATGCTCCCGGCGCGGACCGCCACGGACGCGCGGGACCCGGCGTCCCCGCCGTCGGGCCCGAGGACGAGCCTGCCCTGCACATCGTCGAACCGGCCCCGCACCTTCGCGAACATCATGTGCTTGACCTCGAACTCGACCTGGGTGTGCGCTGCGTCGAGCTGCCATGTGGTCGGCGTAGTGCTCGGAGCGCGGCTGGTCATGGTCGTCATATCGACCTCCCTGTTTGTTTGAACACCGTGTGTGATAACATCTATCTTTCCAAAAAAACCCGGCCCTACGAGCCGCCGCGCGCCTTCGCGAGCAACCCGCTGAGCTCACGCAGCTCGGACCCTGAGAGGTGCCCCAGCTGCCGGTGGTGAAGCTCCTCGAGGGGCTCGTCCATCCGGTCCAGCAGATCGAGCCCCGCCCGCGTGATGCGCGCCGTCACGAACCGCCGATCCGCGCCTTCCCTGCACCGCTCCACGTACCCGGCCTCCTCGAGCCTGTCGAGGAGGCGCGTCGCGTCGGGCACCGGCGTGATCATGCGGTCCCTTACTTCGTTCCTGCACAGCCCATCGGACCCGGCGCCCCGGAGGATCCTCAGGACGTTGTACTGGGTCGGTGTGACCCCGTACGTCTTGAGGTCCTCCGCCAGCGAATGCTCGAGCAACGCCGCGGTTCTCAGGAGGCTCAAGAACGCCTCCTGTGCAACGCTGCCGAACGGCTTCGCCTGCTTGATCTCGGCCCGTAGTCCTCGATTCATGGAACGATGATAAGTGTTACAACACGCACTGTCAAGGACGAGGCTTCAGCCCGACTGGCGCCGTCGGTGAGCCTCGCCCCACCTACCGGATCCGTGTGATCGTGTACTTCGACTCCTGGATGAAGGTCTGGTGGGTGAACTCGACCACCGAGCGATACGTGCCCGTGACGCTGCGATTGTCGGCGGACACCTGCTGTTCGTCGCCCGGCTCGAGGTACATCCATGTAACGGTCGATCCTTGCATCCGCGTGTGGGTCTCCCCGTCGATGCCGCAGGTCTCCGATGAAACGACGTCTGGCCCGAGCGTGCTCATGAAGCCCCCGTACAGGACGGGGTGCGTCGTGGTGTCGAAGATGAGCGCGGATTGGTTGGCGTACTCCTCCGTGACCTCGAACGTCGTGACCGGCGTGCTGAACGAGCAGTCACCGACGGTGTGGGTCCAGTCGAACGTCACCGTGCCGCCCGTGATGATGTAGCGCGGGTGGGGCTCCTCGGGGTCCTGTCCAGGCGCAAACGTCAGCGTCAGGTCGGCGCTGGAGTGGGTGGGCGTGTTCGGGATGCCGATCCAACTCGACGTGTACGTCGCGACGAACTCCCACGTCGTGCCCATGATCGGCGCGTCGCCGCTGAGCGTGGCCATGACCTCATGGTCGCTCTGACCTTCGTCCGGAAACTCGACCCACGCCCGTAAGGTGACGGCCTTGTCCTCTTTCAGATCGTACTCGAGTGGGACGGTGCCCGAGACCATCCACTGGTCCTTGTCGTTGACCGTGCCGCTGGCGACGGGGACGGGCTCGGCGTCCGCGCCGTCGATGGTGACATGCAGCGTCGCTTGCTCCGCCTCCTCCTGCTTCATGCCGTCCACGCGCACGAGCCACGGCGCCAGGTCCGGCTCGTCGTCGTTCTTCGTTCCGTCGATCTGGACGACGCTCGATGCCGTCAGCTCCTGCTCGGTCACGGGATCCCTGAGGGTGACGATGTCCCGGATGCGCAGGTCTCCACCCGTGGGGCGCGTTCCGAGGATCAGTGTGGGTGCCGGCCCGTAGTCCGTGGCACTACCGGTCTTCAGCTTGCCCAATCGATCGTAGGCGATCTCGGCGCGATACCCGCCCTCCGAGAGCTCCTCGAAGAGCCTCACCATCGCGTCGCGCGCCTCTCCCGAGTGGACGGCCTCGTCCCATCCGAAGACCACGCTGCTGCTTCCCTGGATGGCGTCGACCAGATCGGTGGCCCTGGAGCCGAAGGTCTGACAGGCGTTGAAGACGACGAGCGTATTGTCCAACCCGCTCCCGTAGGTCTTGTGGAAGAAGTCGGCGGTGACGGAAACCCACGTGGTCCCGGGGTGGGCCTTGGACTTGGTGACGTTCAGGCCCTCCTCCCGGAGGCTGTGGGCCATTTCCGCGGGTGTCTGGCCGCTGCCCGCAACGAGCGCCTCGAGCGTGTTGACGGTGATCGCGGCACGGCAGCCGCTCTCATCGCACGTGCGCTTGCCGTGCGACGACACGTGGACAACCTGATAGGCGCCCCAGCCCTTGAAGCTGTCCGGCCCAACCTCGGTGTCCGTGGCTGTCTCGTTCTTCTCGAAATGGACCCCGCCCTCGTATCCCCGGGTGTTCTCCAGGATCGCCTCGACCGCGGGCCCGTCGTCGTACGGTCCGAGCTGCCACAGGAACGGAGACAGCACGAGCGCCCGCTTCTGCTTCACCCCGCCTCCAACGATCTCGTTGGCGAAGCCCGGGTCACCCCGGTCGACCGCGGGGGCCGGGGCCGGCGGGACTCCTGCGCCCGCATCCAGCTCGTCCCCTTCCAGAAAGATCCAGGTGCCGCGGCCCCCCTGCAGGCGGAACCGTATGGCCCCGTCGTCCGACTGGACCTCGGCCATCCCCGGCCGCGCCTCGAGCCACGACGCGGCATCGGCGACGGACGTACCGTCCACCAGCATCGTCACCACCGAGTCTCCCAGGGCGTCGCTTCGCTCCAGGACCTCGATGGGCACGTCGGACAGCGCGCAAGGATAGCCCTTCCGCCCGCACTCGAGCGGCGACTGGGGATCGCCCGGGCCGTCGCTGGGCCCCTGGGGCTGTTCCGGCGTCTCCGGCCCCGCCGGACTCGTGGGGCTCTCGCCGCCACAACCCGCGGTCAGCAGCAGGGTGGCAGAGGCCGCAAACGCCAGAAGCAACCAACGGATGTCGACTCGCCTCATCACGCTCGCTCCTCTTCGGGCCGTGGAAGTCACCGGGAGGGCCGGGCGTGCCATGGGACGCACCCTCCTGCCTTTCCGTGCGTCGTTCGGCCGCGAAGGGGGCCACGACGGGCGCCGACGGACGGCCCTGGGGTCTCGAGGCCGATCGCCACTGCCGACACCATGGACGGTTCGTCGAGGGTCGCCGTACTATGTGCGGGTAGGCTAGACCCTCCATTCGGTTCGTCATGGTACAATTCGGCGCTGCCCGCGAGACCGTGACCGCGCTGCTCGTGTCGGCAGAGGCCGACAACGAGGACGTGTGGGACCGTCTGCTGCCGCTCGTGTACGAGGAGTTCCGCGTCCTGGCGCGTAGGCAGTTGGCCCGTGCGGACGCGAACGCCACGCTGGCCACCACCGACCTCGTGCACGAGGCGTACCTCCGTCTGGTGGACGGAACGCGCGTGATGGCGAACGGGCGTCGCTACTTCTTCGGCGCCGCGGCGCGGGCGATGAGACAGGTGCTGGTGGATCACGCCCGGCGCCGCCGCCGGGAGAAACGCGGCGGAGGTGCGCGCCCCGTGTCTCTGGGGGCCGCGCGGCTCGTTGCGGAGCCCGTCGAGGAACATCTCATCGAACTGGACGAGGCGCTGGGGCAGCTCGCGGGCATCTACCCTCGCGCCGTCCGCGTGGTGGAGTGTCGCTTCTTCGCCGGTATGAGCGTCGAAGAGACGTGCGACGTCCTCGGCATCGCCCCACGGACCGTCAAGCGCGACTGGGCGCTGGCGCGGGCCTGGCTGCAGCGTGAGCTGGAGGGGAGCGAAGCGTGAGCGGCCCGCGAGAGCTACCGCCCATCGAGATGCGTGCGATGATCGCCCAGGTCTTCGCGGAGGCCGTGGAACGCCCGACGGCGGAGCGCGCGCTTTTCCTCGACGCCGCCTGTGGCGACCAGCCCGTCGTCCGGGCGGAGGTGGAGTCGCTCCTCGCCGCGCACCACCGGGCGGAACGGCTCCTCGATCCGCCCGAGGCCGAGTGGGTCGTGGCCGCCCTGGCGGAGGTCGGTCAGCCTGCGGGCACCGGGGAGCGGTTCGGACCGTACCGCGTGCAGCGCGAGCTCGGCCACGGGGGCATGGGCGCGGTGTATCTCGCCGAGCGCGTGGACGGGCAGTTCGAGCAAAGCGTGGCGCTCAAGCTCGTACGAGACCCCTCGGGCTCGGGCAACCTGGTCGAACGGTTCATGCGCGAGCGGCGCATCCTGGCTCGCCTCACCCACCCCAACATCGCGCGTCTGCTCGACGGAGGCGTGGCCGACGACGGTCGGCCGTTCCTCGCAATGGAGTACGTCGACGGCACTCCGATCATCGCCTACTGCGACCAGCGCCGGCTCGGTATCGACGCGCGACTCCGTCTCTTCCTGGACGCCTGCGAGGCGGTGGCCTACGCGCATCGCAGCCTCGTCGTGCACCGCGACCTCAAGCCCAGCAACATTCTCGTCTCGGACGACGGTCGCGTGAAGCTCCTGGACTTCGGCATCGCCAAGCTGTTGGAGCCGGACACCGACGTGGATACGCCGACGCTCACGGTGGCCGGCTTTCAGATGTTGACCCCGGAGTACGCCGCGCCCGAGCAGGTCCGCGGCGAGTCCGTCACGACCGCAACCGACGTCTACGGGCTCGGCGCGGTCCTGTACGAGTTGCTCTCCGGGTACCGGCCGCATCACTTCCAGGACCGGACGTTGGCGGGGGTCGAACGGGTGCTTTCTGGGACGACGCCGGAGCCGCCCAGTACCACCACGACGCGGGGAGACGCGGGGGAGAGCGTTGGTGGGAGCGCGGGGAGCCGAACACACGCCGCGGTCGCGGCGGCCCGCGATGTCACGCCCCAACAGCTACGGCGGCGGCTCGCGGGCGACCTCGACGCCATCGTGCTCACGGCCCTCCGGTACGAACCGGAGCGGCGTTATGCCTCGGCGGAGGCGCTGGCCGGGGACCTGCGTCGCCACCTCGCGCGCCGACCGGTCACCGCCCGACGCGACAGCGCGCTGTACCGGTTCCGCCGCTTCGTGCGGCGGAACCGGGTCGGCGTGGCGGCCAGCTCGGTGGCAGTGGCTGCGATGGTGGCAGGCCTGATCGGAACCACGTGGCAGGCACGGGCGGCGTCGCGACACGCGCTCCGTGCCGACCGCGTGCGCCAGTTCGTGGTCGGCCTGTTCGAGGCCGCCGACCCCGACCGGTCGCGGGGCGATACCATCACGGCGCGCGGGCTCCTGGACCGGGGTACGGAGCGGCTGGAGAGCGAGCTCGAAGCGGAGCCCGCGGTACGGGCCGACATGCTCGGCGTCCTCGGGAAGATCTACCAGAAGCTGGGGCTGTACGACCAGGCGCGTCCCTTGTTGGAGGAGGCGAGGAAGGTCCGGGAGGAGCTCGCCGGGCCCAGGGATCTGGAGACCGCCCAGAGCACGGCCGACCTGGCGTCACTCCTCTACGACCAGGGCGAGTACGCCGCCGCCGAGGAGTTGGCCCGCGCTGTTCTTCGTGTCCGGGGCGAGCTCTTGGGTCCCGGGGATACGCTGGTAGCTGTCGGCATGGCGAGTCTGGCCGCGATCCTCGACCAGGAGGGAGCTCTGGCAGCGGCCGACAGCCTCTACCGGGAGAGCCTGGCCATCAACCGGAGGCGGGGCTCTCGCAGCGCCATCGCGGGCAGTCTCAGCGACCTCGGTGTGGCGCTCTGGCGCGAGGGCAAGTACGCCGAGGCCGAACCGCTCGCCGAGGAAGCGCTCGCGCTGCGGCGCGAGATCTACGGTGGCGACCACACGGAGGTTGCAGTGAGCCTCCTCAACCTCGCCACCATCCTCACGGACGCCGGGGAGTACGAGCGGGCGGAACCGCTGCTGCGCGAGTGTCTGGCCATGCGTCGAAAGCTCCTGGGCGACCGGCACCCGGACGTCGCCCTGACGCTGAACAACCTCGGCCGGCTCCTCCAGCTGGAGGGGCGGCTGGAAGAGTCCGAGCAGGCGAACCGCGAGGCACTGGCGATCCGACGGGCAGCGCTGGGCGACGATCATCCCGAGGTGGCTGCGAGCCTCAACAACCTCGGGGTCGTGCTGTACATGAGGAGAAACTGGAGAGGGGCCGCCGACGCCTTCGAGCAGGCGCTCGCGGTGTGGCGGAAGACGCTGGGAGAGACCCACCCCAGCGTGCTCACCGGCCTCAACAACCTGGGCGCCGCCCGGCGCGAGCAGGGCGATCTCGAGGGTGCGGAGCGTGCCCTTCGCGAGGCGCTGGCGCAACGACGCAAGGCCCTCGGCGCCGAACACCCCGACGTGGGCCAGAGCTTCAACAACCTCGCCGAGCTGCTGGCGCGCAAGGGCGACTACGAGGACGCCGAGGCCATGTTCCGCCGCGCCCTCACCACGTGGCGCAGCTCCCTCGGCGTCGACCATCCCACCGTCGCCGTGGGCCTGGTCGGGCTGGGCCGGATGATGCGCTCGCGCGGGCGCTGCGCCGAAGCGGAGCCGTTGCTGCGCGAAGCCCTGGCAATTCGCGAGAAGAAGCTGGACCCGGCCGGCGTGCCGGTCGCCAGCGTACGCCTCGAGCTGGGGAGCTGCCTGGTCGCGTCGGGACACCTGGCCGAAGCCGAGCCGCTCCTGCGCGCGAGCTACGCGACCTTCCTGGACGCCAGGGGTGAAGCTGACGAGGAGACGCAGCGAGCGCAGAGGATGCTCGCCCAGGCGAGTGCCGCCCGGCCAGACCAGGGTGGGGTCCGACGGTGAGGCGGGATCGTGGGTTCGAGGACGTGCGGCCGAGCGTGGGGCTCCTCCTCGTGACAGGGCTGGTGCAGGTGCCCCTGAAGCCCGGACGGCTGGACCCTTCCGCCAGTGTCGCTACTGCAGCAGGCTGGCCATCAGCCTGACGCGATTCAGCGCGGGTACCGCTTTGATGCCCCCAACGCACCAGTATTTTCGCCCCGCCGCGTCGGTCCACCCGGGATCTTGAACCGGAACCATGACGATCGAGTGAAAGGCGCCGGCCGCCGTTACCAGGGCAAAGATGCTGGGCGCCCCTCCGCTGCCGCCGAGGCGAGTCTGGATGGTACCGATCTCGGCCGGCGTCCAGGCGGCGTTGGGATAGAAGCCCACCGCGTTCGCCGGCAATGCTTGAGCGAAGCTCTGTTTGACGGTGCGGTTCACACCGGGGTTGTTGTCGATCGTTCCCACGTGAAAGACGCTCATCGCCCCGCCCAGTGTTCCTCTCGCGATCAAGCAGCCGCTCATGTAGCCGGACAGAATGTCGCCGCCGCCAATGGGCAGTCGAGCGATACGACCGGGGGCATAGTCGAGCCACGCGTACGGAACGTTCGCTCCCTTCGCCAGCCCGATCACTTGGCCAACTTGAACCGTCAGGAGGAATGGGTCGACTGCCGCTCGGTGCCCGTCCAACCCATCGTAGGTCAGCAGCGTGGCCGCCCCCACGCTGGCCACGATGTCACCGTTCAACGGACCCATCGCGTCGTTCGGCTTGTTCCACAAGAAGCGGATTCCGGCCCTGAAGTATCCCTCGATCATGACTTGTCCTCGACGGTTTGGATGTAGAGGGACAGGCAGTTCAGCGACCCGGGGGGCACCCGAGGCCGGAACCCTACTGGGACGACAGTGACCCGGGTGGGTCTCGAACCCACGACCTACGGATTAAAAG
>CAZPZU010000131.1:0-10450 GCA_964591135.1 uncultured Gemmatimonadaceae bacterium
TGTGCTCCGACGGCCTGTCGGGGGTGGTGACCGCAGATGACATCGCCGGGATCGTGGGGGACACGAACAACCTTTCCAAGGCGTGCCAGCAGCTCGTGGACCTGGCCAACGAGCGCGGAGGCCCGGACAACATCACCGTGATCCTCGCGAAGATGACGGGGAGCGGGCTGATGACGGCGGAGGAGGCGGAGGGAGGCGGCTGACGGGCCAAGCCGCCAAGTCCGGGACTATGACGAGGTGGCCTCCCCACCGGAAGGGCGCCCCAGGGCGGCCTGTGCCGCTGCTTCAGCGCCCGATGGCCAGTCCGCCTGCCCGAGGGTCGGGTTCGGGATCCGCTTGTCGAAGTCCAGCCAGACCCGGAGGTCCCGGCGGCAGTCGTAGGCCCGGCAGGGGATGGGGCGCTGCGCGTAGACGCCGCACGTGCGCGTGTCGCCATCGAGGTGGACGCAGCGCCCGTCGTCGGTGCGCGCGATCATGTACGGGCGCCCCAGGTCCCAGCGAACCGCGCCCTCCTCGACGTCCTCCTTGGAGAGCGCGAAGGACAACCTGCAGCAGGCCGCCCCGCAGAGGGGGATGCGCTCCTCGCAGTCGATCTCCACGGACCCGTCGTGCTCGTACTTGCTCGTCGGGTGCTCCTGGATCGCGACCGCCATGCCCTTGTCGACGAACTCGGCCCGGAGGCGCTCCTCGACGGCCTCACGGTGGCGCTCGTACTCCTCGCGGTCCACGAGCCCCCGCTCGACGAGGACCTCCAGCAGCGCCTCCACGGCGGCCAGCGCGCGGTGCGCCTCGATGGTGTTGAGGTTGGCGCGCTGGTGGGTGTAGAGCAGGCCCTGGAGGAGCTCGGAGGGGGGGAGGGGCGGATCGGAGGGCACGACTGGGCTACGCGCCTACGACCGGGAGAGGACGAACGCGCTGCGCTCCCCGGTATCCGCGGCCGAGTAGATCAGCGCAGCCGGGCTTCTCAGATAGCCGCGCCGGAAGCCCTCCAGAACGACGCCAATCGCCAGGCCAGCGCTCGCACAGCCGGTCTCTCCGAACGAGATGGCGGGATACCACAGGGGTGCTTCCGTGACGACCGGCAGCGTCGAACCGAGGCGGGTCAGCGCGTGGCCCCAATCCATGGCGCGGGGCACCTCACCGTTCTGATCGCTCACGACAAGTCCCAGCTCCGCCTCGCGGCCCACGGCTGCTGCGAGGATGGCCTGAGACAGCCCGATCCCTCGCGGGGGGGCCTCGCCGGGCGCCTCGACGGCGAACGCGGGAAGGCTGATCAGGCCTGCGGTGTCGGAAACCGCGCCGGGGTGGACCAACTCGACGAAGACGGCGGCCTCACCCGGAGCGAACCCGTTCGGCGACGACTCGGACTTGAGCTTCCCCGTGCCGGCCGCCCATTCGAGGGTCTTCTCGTCCAGGTACGAGTCGATCGCACCCACAATACAGCGCTGGACCGCACCGGCCTGCAAGTCGCTCATCGCATGAGCGACCGCGTGCGAAAAGGAGCAGTGGTCTCCGAAGTCCAGGTGGTACACGATGGGGCGCAGCGAGCGGCCAGAATGCCGGAGGAGTCGCTCCAGAAGGTGGCTTCTGCATTGTTCCGTGAAGCCCGGGGCCGGGGTCTCGTCGTCGTCCGATCCAAGCGCCGCTGGCCCCGAGCGACCCTCGGCGGCCACCTGCGACGGTCCACGGCCACGTCGCGAGAGATCGGGCAGCACGATGTAGAGCCCGGTTCGCTCGCGGAGGTTCGACTCCGGCGCCTCGGCCAGCGCCCGGAACGGATCGATCGCCAGCGCGATCATCTTGCCCAGCCCCTCCGCACCGGGGCTGCGACGGGCAGCGACGTGTCCGACTACGGAGTCGATGGCAGTCTCTTCATGGTCCATGACTTCGGCGCCAGGCAGCTCGCGCGCCCGCGTGATCCCCGCGCGGAACGCCGCGGCCGAGGAGCTGGTGTCCTCTCCAACGGAGGTCTGCATGGCGACGCGACGTACCGCAGCCACAGTCATGCAGGGGCCCGTCGCTGTGGATGATCGGGCGGGTTCGACGCCGGCCGCACACGGGCCGTCAACGGACAGAAACGGTACTCCGCCTGCGTCGTGAGACCCCGGAGCTCCGCGATGTTCAACAAGGCCAGCGCCTCGACGCAGATCGCCGACCGAACCCTCCGAGCGAGCGCCTCGTACGGAGTGTAGGGATCGTCCAGCGACTCGAGGTGCTCAGCGTACTCGGTGAGCATGTCCTCCATCGCTGGGTCGAAGGCCTCCTGATCGGCGTTCGACAGCGCTCGACACACGTCCAGCTTCCCGGGCTCCGCACCCTCGAGGGCGCCCTCGAGCAGGTCCACGTCGGAGGCGAGCTCCTCGGCAGGCCGGCTCTCCTCGAGAAGCCGATGAAGGAAATGCAGGAAGTGGAAGTCCTCGGGGTATTCCTCGCCTTCCCACCACTGCGTGGACGAAAGCGACGCGATTTCCCGGGCAAGGCCGACGTCGCCCGCCGCGAGTGCGTCGAAGAAGGCGGCGCCGTTGCTAGCGGCTCGATACGGGTCACGTAGCTCCGGAGCTTCGGCGGCGCAGCGGCCCAGGTAGTACCGGCGCGTCTCGCCACTTTTGATCAACAACTGGCGAAAGCCATCGGTATCTGCCTCGAGCAGCACCGCACACCCGGCCAACGTCCGGAAGTTGTCGGTGATCTCGTCGCACAGGGCACCGATGCGGTCGACCGGGTGGTCCGCCACGCGCTCCAAGTCGAACTCGTTGCTGCTCACGAGCTCGTCGACCACGTCCTCCAGCTCCACGACGACTATCCCAGGTCGGAGAGTTCGTAGAACTCGATACCGGTGAGTCCGGACTCCGACACGGCCTCCGCGAAGTCACGCCGGACGAACATCTGGTCGGCGTAATGCTTCGCCCGGAAGAGCGTGGCCTCCTCGTCGATCCTGCTCTCATCCAGGACGAGCTGCTCGAACCCGATGATGTAGTCGGGGTTGATCTCGTTCCAAGTGACGCCGGACGCATCGAGATCCAGGCAGTCCTGAACGGCGTGGAGATTCACGATTACATAGTCGTCGCTCGCCACTTTCCCCTTGTGATTCAGGATCCGCACCGGCAGGAACTCCAGGTTCGGAACGGCTTGCTCCTCCAGGAACTGTCGTAGGGCAGGAGAGGCTATGATGACTCTGCACGGGTTGCAGAGGTGGTCCGACAGCTTGATCTGCTTCTTGAAGTCGGGATCCATTTGAAGAGTGACATCGTCGGGCCATTCCGCCGCTAACGATGTCCCGTTCGTGAGCTTCCAATCGTCCTCGAACTCCTCGATGTAGCCAAGCACGCAATATCCGGACGACACGTCCTCACCCCACACTACGAAGTTGCTGTCCAAACGAGCCCCTCCTCAAACGGGATTTCTGGTCTTGTACGGTCCGATCGTGGACGCCATCGAGAAGGGCAATGACCGCCGCGCCTTGTTCTTGTCCTTCCAACATGCCTTCGTGCCGTCGTTTCGCTTTCCGCGCTTCACGAGCTCGTCACGAAAGTGCTTCTCTCCCTTCTGCAGGTCGGCGAGGATGCTCTTACCCTTCCCTTGGTGCTTCGCTTTGTTTTCCTGGAGCTTCTTCCACACGTTGTCGTTGAGCCACTGCTGCACCTCTATGTTGTAGAGGAAGTGCTCGGACCAGGAGCCCGAGTGCATGCACTCGTTCTCGGGGTGCGGATTCTTGTACTTGGGGCGCCTTGGGGTCGGGTAGGTCTTGGTGTACCCGGACTTCGTGGGTAGCCGGACCATGTTGTTCTCGCCGATCGGTTTTTGAAGGCCGGCGAATTTGGTGCCTCCGTTGACGTTGTATTTGGATACCCAGAGGCACCGCCGGACGTAGTACTTCTTGCTGGCCGGGCTGCATTTGATGTTGTGCAACTTGAAGCACGACACCGGGAGGATGTGGTGAGCCGAGCAACGCCACGGCTTCCGACCGCTTACCCAGCTCTTGGTGTAGTCCTTATACGATGAATTCCGGCCGAGCACGGACCGCTCCTTGGGCGGTGGGACCGGCTCATGTTTCGACATGCGGCTGATTCCTCGCTATGGCCTGGCGGTTGTCCGACCGTCGCACTCGAGCGCACGCGTCGACGGTCGGATGCTGTGTCTGGTCAGAGCGCCTTCTCGCAGATGAAGCAGACGGACTTCGCGCTCCCCGGCAGCGCGATCACCGGTCCCTGCAGCACCGGAAAGGGAGGCGTGTTCTTGTCGTTGTGCAGCATCAGGTCGAAGGCCCTCGCCACGTTCTTGCCCTCGAATTTCACGTCGAACGAGTACAGGATGAACTCGGCCTTCCCCTTGATCTTGTTGGATGCCACGCCGCCGCCCGCCGACCCGGCCTCGTCGCCGGTGCTCATCTTGAAGTTGGAGTCCTTCACGCAGGTCGACTGGCCGTCGCACTTGACCTTCTTGGTGCCTTTGTCGGTGTCGGACGACTTGGCGATGTTCGGATAGGGGATCGGGATCGGGCCCGCCGGCGATGGGGTCTTGCACACGTCCGGGAACGCGATGGTGACGCCGTTGCTTGCCTTGTGCACGACGGAGAGGAAGTTCACGCCGACCGTCACGGGCATCTCAGGAGCCTCCGAACGTTGTGCCGCCCGACTCGACCTCCGGGACGGTCTCCACAGATGGCGCACGCTCCATGTTGGCGCAAGTGACCGTCATGGCACGCACGTCGAGGGGGCCGTCGCGCAGGGGCGTGAAGTTGCGCCAGATGAGCATGACCTGCCCGGCATCCGCGTCCACGATGACCGTGTCCAGGTGCGTCTCGATCAGCCGGTCGTCACCCATCTTCGTCGCCACGTCGCAGCGAGGGCTCGCTACACCGGGTAGGTAGAACGTCCAATAGCCCTCCGGTGTGGCTTGCCGCACGAGCACGGGCTCGTTCCCGACGAGGTATCCGGGCGCGATCATCCCCTCGGATGCCGCGTTGAAGAAGCGCCGGTCGAAGTCGTGCGGGAGGAGAGGAGACCGGTTGGCGGTCCACGCCTCGTCGTAGGTTCCCGCGAGCGCGACCCGGGGCTGCCAGTCCGGCGAGAGGAATCCGAAGCCGGCGGGCTTTCCCTCGCGCCCGATCCCCCGGACCGGATCGTAGGGGTCCTCGAGGTTCGGCCAGGGGTCGCCCTCGGCGACGACGCCGTGCTGCGTGCGAAAGCCGACGCCGACCGGGTTCCTGGGCTCGCAGCTGTGCCGAGTCGGATCCTCCGGAGTCCGGTCCCAGCCGCCGAAGGCGCGCTCGAAGGTCAACGGCATCCTCTCGAACGGAGCGGGAGCGGTGACGCCTCCGCCCTGGTGACCCGTGGCGAAGCGATCCCCCCAGACGCGCACCCACTTCCCCACGGGGCCGACGCGGAACTCGACGTCCACGTAGTAGGTCACGCCGACCTGGGGCGCGTGCGCGTGCCCGATGAGCACCACGTCCGTGGCGGGCTTGAAGAAGGCGGTCTCGGGCTCGATCCGGTAGCTGCTCGAGCCGGGCTCCCCGTAGAGCGCGCCGGCGAACTCCACCACGCGCTGCTCCTCCGCGAGCGTGACGTACCCGCGGGCGTCCACGTCGAACGTCGCCTTGACGATGGGGACGAGGATCGGCCGCCCGTCCTCGTCGGCGATGAAGAGCGGCTCGAACGCGAAGGGCGTCCGGTTGTCGATCTCAGGGTGCGGCATGGCGCGGCGAACCGGGACGAAGGCCGGAGGGACGGGTGGGCGGCGTCATGCGGTCGGTCTCTGACGCCGCGCGAGCGCCTCGAGCTCCAGGTCGGGAGCCCCTGCGCCGACCCGGGCGCGCAGCGCCAGGTAGACGTCCCGGCGGCACTCCAGGGTGAGCGCGTCGAACTCGGGTAGGAGGTAGCCGTCGGGGACGGGAAAGCCCCGTTGCCAGCGGCTCGAGGGGGGCAGGCGGGACGCGCGCTGCTCCCAGTCCGCGCGGGCCTTGGCGGGGTCGGGCGGCAGGGCCTCCTCCTCGTCCTCTCCCTCCGCCACCTCGGGCGGGGGAAAGGGCTTCGCTCCCTCGACGTCGTCGGCGCCCGTGACGCGGCGGTATGCCGCGGTGGCCGGAATGCCGAGCGCGTCGTCCGCCATCAGCTCGAGGAGCAGGGGGACGGCTTCGACCCTCCCGAGTGCTCCGAGCGCCCCCACCGCGGCCTCGGCGAGCTCGGGCCGCGCGACGAGCGCATGCAGCGTCGCGACGTCCACGGCGTTTCCCAGGACGCCGAGGAGGGCGACGGCCTCCGGATCCGGATCGATCTCCCGGGTCGCGGCCGCGCGACCGTAGGCGGCGAGCTCGGGCATGCCCATTCGGGCGGCCGCCTCGAGGGCCGCCTTCCGCACCTCGGCTTCGGGGCTTGCGGTGGCAGCCCGGACGTTCTCCGCGGTCAACGCCCCCAGGCGCCCCGCCGCGGACAGGGCCAGCACACGGGCTCCCGGCTCCTCGGCGCGCACGAGCCGCTCGAGCCCGGGGCACGCGAGCCTCTGGAACGCGAGCACGTCGGCGGCTCCGGCCGCGCGGAGGGGATCGGATCCGGCGGACAGGTCGCGGAGAACGGCCCCGAACGGCTCGAGGGGGTAGTGCCGGAGCGCGATGCGGATGCCGTGAAAGGCCTCCTGTCCCGCGGAGCGCAGGGCCGCACGGACCAGGTCCAGGAGCTCGGGGACTCCAGTCTCCAGGAGAACGAGCGCTGCGGCCGTGGCCGCGAACGTCTCCTCGCCCATCAGGCGCTCGCGGGCCAGGTCCACCGCGTGGAGCTCGGCCAGCCGAAGGCCGTCGAGATGTGCCTCGGCGCGCTCCTCATGCTCCGCGAGATCCGACAGGACCCAGTCGGGCGTGAAGAGGTTGGACTCCCGGTGCTCCCAGAGGAAGTCCAGCTCGTCGAAGTGCTCCTCGACGATGTCCGCCAGGACGGGGGGGCGGCCGAGCGCCGTCAACGGGGCATACCTCAATTGATGTGGACGGTCCCGCCCTTGATCTTGTTCGGGCCGCTCGACCTCGAGATCAGGTGCCCTCCACGGATCTCGATGCGACCGTCGGCCCGGAGCGCGATCTTCGACTTCCCGCACTCGATCACGAGCTCCCGCCGGCTCTCCAGCTTGAGGGTTTCGGACATCCTCGCGGCCGCGCTCGGGGGCGCGTCCAGGAGGCCCAGCACGAGCGGCCGGCTCTCGTCCTCCTCGAGGTGCGCCACGACCACCCTGAGCCCGACGCAGTCGGCCCAGCGGGGGGCTTCGCGCATCCAGACGACACCCGCGGCGACGCGCTCGCCCTTCGCGGTGGACACGATCGGGAGCCCTTCGTCGTCGACGCCCGTGACTCGGCCGATGAGCACGCCGGGTATCTCTGTCACCTGCTGCTGGAACATGCGCCCTCCCAGGGTCAGTTCTGGGTGATCTTCGAGCCCTTCACGACGACGTCGCCCGATCCCTTGATCGTGATCTTCTTGCCCTTGATGGTGATGTCTCCGTTCTTCTTCAACACCACCTCGGCTTTTCCGGCCTTCAGGGAGATCTCGTCCTTGGCCACGAGCTGGATCTTCTTGGCATGGACGGAGAGCTCCTTGGCGACCGATTCGGTGTGCTTCCCGCCGACGGTCTCCTCCAGGTCCTTGCCCACCTCCACGGTCTGACTGGAGCCGATCGACTCGCTGAGGTCCTTGCCGACCGTGAGGCTGCGGGAGCCTCCGACCTCGACCGATTCGTTGCCGCCGACGCTCTCGGACCGATTCTCGCCTACCGAGATGCTCTCGTTGCTGCCGACGCTCTCGGACCGATTCTTCCCGATCGTGATGCTTTCATTGGCGCCTACCGTCTCCGTGCGGTCGTTGCCGATGTCGATCTTCTCGTCGTTGCCCACCGACTCGGTGCGGTCGTTGCCGATGTCGATGGTCTCGTCGTGACCCACCGACTCCGTGCGGTCGTTCTCGACGACGACCTGCTTGTCCTTTTGCGCATGGATGTAGAGCTGCTCGCTCCCCTTCTTGTCCTCCATGCGGATCTCGTTGAAGTCGTCGGTCCCTCCGCCCAGCGAGCTACGGGACTTCACGCCGCTCTGCGTCCGATTCGCCGGCAGCCCGTACGGAACGGTCTGCTCGGCGTTGTAGACGCGCCCGGTGATGATGGGACGGTCGGGATCGCCCTCGAGGAACTCGACGATCACCTCCTGCCCCATGCGCGGGATGTGGACGCCGCCCCACCCCTTCCCGGCCCACGGGTACGAGACGCGCACCCAACAGGAGCTGTTCTGGTCCTTTCCTCCCTGGCGGTCCCAGTAGAACTGGACCTTCACCCTACCATACTCGTCTGTGAAGATCTCCTCTCCGGACTTTCCGACCACGAGCGCTGTTTGGGACCCGTGGATGCGGGGTTTTCGACTTCGCCCCCGTGGCGGCCGGTACGGCGTGGCCGCCGGCATGCAGACGAACGTGTTGCGGTAGTCGAAGGGAGCGGTGTCCCACGATCGGTAGTCTCCCGCCTCGGCCCTGTGCGAGATATGGAGAATCAGGTACTCCTGGTTGGCGTCCGGGCGGTAGTGCTCCGAGAGCGTGAACTTGAATCCGGTCTGGAAGGCCCGGCAGTTACCCGCGCCGCGCACCACGTGTCCGCCACACGCACCCTCTTCGAGGATGAGCTGCGCGTAGCGCTCGCCCTCGCCGAGATCGACGTACTGACCGGGATACGCGTAGACCTCATCCCCCTCCTCGCCGGCCGACGTTTCCAGGTCCAGCGACGGGCGGGTGAAGTCGTAGTCGCGCAGCGTCACCTTGCCCAGGTGCACCGCGGACTCGAGGATGAGCGAGGTGACGACGTCCTCTTCCTGCCACGCACCTTCCTGGGTGGCCATGCGCGCCCTGTCCTGGTCGGGGCAGGGATTGCACGTGCTGTTCATGTCCGCGAGGACCAGCAGGTGCTTGTCGTCGGAGTGCTCGAAGAAGTAGAAGATCCCCTCCTCTTCGAGCAGGCGGGACACGAAGTTGAAGTGGCTCTCCCGGTATTGCACGCAGTATTCGCGGGGCGCGTACGTGTTCGAGCACCGGATCTCGTAGTCGGAGAATCCCAGTCCGTCGAACACCTCCTGCACGATGTCGAGCACCGACTTGTTCTGGAAGGTCTTGGAGTCCTGCGACAGCGTCAGGAACCACAGCCAAGGCACGACCTCCGCACCGTAGAAGGTCAGCTCCTCGCGCTGACCCATCTGCGTGAAGCGTCGGATGAGCCCGTGGATCTTCCTCTCTCCGTCGGGGAGCACCACCGTGATCGTCACGGGCTGGCGCAGCAGATCCGCGGGGGCGACCTCGTCCTCCTCCGAGAGGAGCTCCAGCGTGTAGTGATAGGGGATCGACATCCCCTCGTCCCCTTGGAACCGCTGCAGCAGCAGGACGTCGGGACCGAGGGGCGTGTCGATCCGGATTTGGCGACCTTCCTGCGAGATCTTAGCCATCGAACCCCCTCGAACGGGGCATGGATCGGACTTCCCCGATGCGCATCATAACGCCGCCGCCGGACTCTCGGCGCCGGCGGACGTTCCGGAAGCGGACTGACCGTTGTACAGGAATGAGCCGTTCTCGGCGAGACCGATGTGGATCCGGCTCGGCTTCGTCCCGTCGACGATCGACTGGAGCAGGATCGTCGATAGGTCGGGGAGCAACGTGTTCGTGAGGATGTTGTCGATGTTGCGCGCCCCGCTCTCCACCTCGGTGCACCTGCTGGCGATCTCCTCGACGAGCTCGTCGCTGGTGGACAGCTCGATGCGATGGCTCGCGCGCATGCGGCGCTCCACCTTGCCGAGCTTGAGGCGGATGATGGTCCTCAAGGCGTCGTCGCGGATCGGGTAATAGGGCACGATCACGGTGCGCCCAAGGAGCGCCGGCTTGAACACCTTGTCGAGCTCGGGCTTGATCGCCTTCACCAGCCCTTCCGGGCTGGGCATGGTCTCGGGGTCGGCGCACAGGCCCATGAGCTGCTCGGTGGCCGCATTCGTCGTGAGGATGATGATCGTGTTCTTGAAGTCGATCTCTCGGCCCTCGCCGTCCTCCATGCGTCCTTTGTCGAAGACCTGGAAGAAGAGCTCCATTACGTCCGGGTGCGCCTTCTCAACCTCGTCCAGCAGCACGACGGAGTATGGCCGGCGGCGGACGGCTTCGGTGAGCACACCTCCCTCCCCATAGCCGACGTATCCCGGCGGCGAGCCCTTCAGGGTGGAGACCGTGTGCGCCTCCTGGAACTCCGACATGGCGATGGTGATCAGGTTGTGCTCTCCCCCGTACAGCAGGTCCGAGAGGGTGAGCGCGGTCTCGGTCTTGCCGACGCCGCTTGGGCCCACCAGGAGGAACACACCCACAGGCTTGCCGGGGTCCTCGATGCTCGCTTTGGAGGACCGGATCCGGTGGCTCACGACCTCGAGAGCGTGGTCCTGTCCGATGATCCGCTC
>CAZPZU010000132.1:0-10422 GCA_964591135.1 uncultured Gemmatimonadaceae bacterium
GCGAAGAGCCGGGACTTCGTGCCGATGTACGCGGCGCCCTCGCCGCCGTAGCTGTGGCCGTGCAGGCCGATGTGCTCCGGGTCGACGTAGCCCATCTCGACGACCTTGCGCGTGGCGGCCTCCACGCAGTCCAACTGATCGTCGTGCGACGAGCCCGTGTTGTACCAGATGTCGGGGATCATCACGATGTAGCCGCGGCTCACGGCCTCGACGGTCGGCCGGCCCATGCTGACGAACAGCTCGGGCATCGGGTAACGGTTGAGGATCTGGGAGTTCTTCTCGTAGAACGTCACGAGCGTGGGCCGCTTCTCGCCGGCCCGGTAGTCGTCGGGCAGCCAGAGCAGGCCCTGCAGCGGGTGCCCGTAGCGGTCGGTGAAGTCGAAGAGGACGGAGTGGCCCCAACGGTACTCGGCCTGCTGCGGGTTGGCGTCTGTGATCCGCTTCGCGCTCCCGAAGTCGGGCCCCGACACGCGCAGGTCCGGAGACTCCGAGAACGTCTGCCGGGCGAACAGAAAGCGGTCGGCGTGGGCGGCCTTGTCGGGGGTGCCGTACATGGCGTCGTCGTACACGACCTCGTCGAGCCGACCCTTCGAGAGCCGATAGTACCCGGCCTGCTTCGTCAGCTCACCGAAGGCCGACAGCGTCACCGGCCGAGAGAGGTCCCATTCCCGACCCGTGCGCACGCGGCGGCTCGCCGCCGAGTCGATGGGCTCGGGGCGCACGAGCCGGAGGGTGGTCCGGTCCCTCGCGCCGAGGCTGTCGGTGATGTTTCGCGCGGCCGTGCTGCCGTCGAGGGGAAGCGTCCACAGGTCGTACCTGTCCTCGACGATGACGCTCCTGCCGTCACGGGTGTAGCCGGCGACGCCCCACGGCGGCCTGGGTCCCGGATGGTCGTAGGTGGTATCCACGAACGTGGGCGCCCCGGCACCGAGGGTGACCGAGGTGCCCCGGTCGAGGTCGTAGGCCTGGAAAGCGTCGTCCTTCCAAGTGAGGTATGTCCGGCCGTCGGGGGAGATGCCGAAGCGGGCTCCCTGGGTGACCTGTTCCTTCAGCATGAGGGTGCGCTCGCCGGTGGCCGTGTTCACGCGATAGAAATCGGCTCGGTCGGGCTTCCAGTCGGAGATGTAGGCTCGGGCGTCCCGTCCCACGGCCCACCTCCCGTCCGGCGAGATCTCCAGGTCGCGCATGGTCGAGTCGGCGAGGGCGACGTAGGCGCCCCGTGCGACGTCGAACGCCTCGGTGTACGTGAAGTCGCGGTCCCGCCGGGCGCGGATCATCTGCTCCGACTGGATGTTGCGGTCGGCGGTGCGCCACACGTCCACGTCGGTGGTGGAATCGGAGCTCTCTACCGGGACCGTGTCCTTGGCGGGCGTCTGCGGCATGGCCGCCACGAACACCCGGGCCCCATCCTCGCTCCAGCTCAGGGACGACCGCTCGCTGATGACCCAGCCGTCGGGGAAGCCCGCCGCCGTCGTGTCCAGCGTCGCCGGCGCGCGCTCCGGGTCCGCGAAGGCGGCGCGCACGTCCGGAACCACCAGGAGCAGGTTGTCACGCTCCCGCATCTCCGGGACCTCCCTCCCTTTGAGGACCGCCACACCCGTGCCGGCGTCGTTCCACGCCAGCCGGGCGTAGGTGCGCGCGTCGTTGTCGAGGGCGTGTGTGGCGCCGTTGGCGAGGTCGATGACGAGCAGTCCGTTCCCGTCGCGTACCGTGGCGTCCACGGTGTAGGCGAGCATGTCGCCCGCCCGGTTGAACGCCGCGTCGCCCGCGCTCCCCAGGAGCTGCCCGCGCCCCGTGCTCAGATCGTAGAGGATGGCGTCGGAGCCCCGGGCGGGGGGCTCGGCGCCGCCCCCACCGCCACCGAATCCGCCGCGGCCGCGGCCGCCCGCCGCCGGCCGGTTGCGCACCAGCACGAAGGTTGAAGTTCTGTTGAAGGTCGCGGACTGCATGTCGTGCCACACCTTCGTCTTACCGGCTTCGAGCTCTCGTAGCTCCATACGATGGATCGTCTCGGCCCCCGAGCCGCCCCCTCGGCCTCCCGCTTGCGGCCCCTGGGCCTCCTCTCCGCCCTGACCGCTCCGGCCCCCACGTCCGCTGCGCGGCGGCATCGAGTCCACCTGATAGACGATCCAACGGCCGTCGGGTGAGAACGTACCGTTCGATGCGTTCGGGATCGCGACGTCCTCGTTCGTCTCCAGGTTCAGGACGTGCAGCTCCGGCTTGGCATCCCGCTGGGCGACGTTGGTGAAGCGGTAGACCCAGGTCACCCACTTCCCGTCGCTGGAGATGCTCTGGTCGCCGACGGTCCGCCAGCGCCCGTAGTCCTCCGGCGTGAGCACCTTCTTCGCCGAGTCGGCATGAGCCGCGGCGGCCCCGGCGGCCGTGCCGGAGGCCTGGGCCCCGGCCGCCGGCGACACGGTCGCGAGCGCGATGAAGGATCCCGCGAGGATGGTGGAGAGGAAAGGGAGGCGCGTGTGCGCGGCGGGGCTGCGGCGGCGGATATCGGCGATCATGGACACGGTGGGGATCTCGACGTTGTAGGAGTCGTCAAGATACGAGGGGACTGGGCGGGGAGCGACGGTGCCTGCGATGCCGGGGGCTGCCCTCCGACGCCCGCGTCGCCACCGCCTCACGCCGCGCCGGGGCGCGTCAGCTTGGCGAGGTAGTCACCGTGTTCTCCCTGAACGACCACCTCCATCTTCCACCCCACCGCTCGAGCGTGGCCGCCCAGCGTCTCGGAGTCCACATGCAGCCAACCGTAGAAGGGTCCGGTTTCGTCCCGAAAGCTCAGCTGCATCCGGACCTCGCCGATGTAGCGGCCGGCCCTTCGGTTCTCGTCGTGGTACTTCCGGTTGTCGCGATCGCGGGCCACGCGCGCGTCCAGGGAGTCAACGAGGATCTGCCCGCCTTCGTCCAGGAGCGACTGCGCGCAGACGAGAAACCGGTCGAGCCCCTGCATCGTTTCGACAATCCCGATTCCGTGCCCGATCATCAGGATGGTGTCGAACGGCCCGCCCTGGTATGCGAATACATCGGCGCAAACAGCGGTCCTCACGCCGCGTCGGCGCGCGACTTCCACCGCCTCGGGGCAGATGTCGAGCGCGGTGACCGGGAGTCCTCTGCGCTCCAGCGCACGCGCCACCGAACCCGCACCGGTACCCACATCCAGAACCCTTCCCGCGCATCGCTCCACCGCTGCCCTGTCGACCTCGCTGAACTCCGTCTCGGGCCGAAAGAAATACCTCGCCGGCAGGGTGGATTCGCTCCCATCGTCCCTACGGACGAGGAGTTCGACGAACTCGTCTCCCTCGAGGCAGCTGAGAAGTGCCCTCCCGAACGGCCGCATCGCACTCGCATCCATCTGGACTGCCTCCCGCTTCCCTGCCTGCACACGACGTGCCAACTGGCTGGCCCCCCGGTGACGCGCCGCCTGCGCGCTGAGGCCTGTGGCGCTCGACGTCATCTCCTCTCCAGCGCGTACACGCGTAGCCGCTCCACGCCCATCTCGTCCTTCACGACGCCCAGGATGTAGTTCCCACCGATATCCAGGACGCGCAGGCCCGCGGGCACCTGCGCCCGCGCCGCGAAGAGGCCTTCGTCGTCGAACACCTGCCAGACCGACCCCGGATCCCCGGACCGCGGGTAGTCTTCGACCCACAGGTTGCCAACCCGATCGAACCGCATCGAGGCGAAGGCGGGGAACGTCTCGTGCTTCGGCATGAGCTCGAGCATCTCGCGATAGTGTCGGCGCGACGTCTCGCTCTCCGCCGTGGACATCAGGGAATCGCCGAACCGAGTGAAGTCCCCGGGCTCGACCGGCACCGGCATGCGGCGCTGTCGGACGATCTGGCGCAAAGCTCCCTCCGGGGCGTACACGCGGACCGCGAAGGTGTCGGTGGTCGCTACGGCGATCCGGTCGCCGGTGACCGCCGTGACGAACCTGGGCCCGAACGTCACGAGGCGAACGGTCATCCACATGTCGGCTGGCACCGCCATCACGAACGTCTCGCTTCCGGGAAACACGCCCAACGTGTCCCCGCCCACCCCCGTGGGACCGGCGAGCAGCAGTAGCACGGGAGAGCGGTCGGCCCCCGTCGTCGCCACCCCGGCCATGTAGGGATGACCCTCCCGCTTCACGACGGCCCCGGTGGAGAGCACCCCAGCCAGTCCGGGGTACGTCGAATTCGTGAGCTCGCCGAGGCCGAACGAGCGGGCGAACCGTCCCCCGCGGTCGAACACCGAGGCCCGGAGGTTCCGCCCGTCGAAGGCGAGGAGGGAGTCGCCCGCGAACCGGTCGACGAACTCGAGGTCCCGAAACTCGCCGGGGCCGTCCCCTTCGCCTCCCGCCGACCGCAGGTACTTCCCCCGGCCGTCGTAGAAGCGCAGCTCGCTCGTTCCCCGATTCGCCACGACGAGGACGCCGTCGGTCAGGACCACGCCTCCGGAGACATCGAACAACAGGTACTCGGGCGCACCGTCCAGGACGCCGATCTCCACCTCCGGCTCGGCCCCGACGGTCCATCTCGCATCATCCGCTGCGTCGGGCGGCGGATTCAGGACCACGCGGATGCCGGCGCTGTCCCGTACCTCGGCACGCGGCCCTCCGACGGCCTCATGCCCGCACGCGGCGGTGACCAACACCGGGAGGAGCACGAACCAGGTGCGGACGAGACTTCTGAACGGCGGCGCTCCCCGATCCAATCGAACCTCCATCCCTGCTCCGCGATGATGTCGCGGATGTCGTGGCCCCGATGGACCAGCGGAGCGAGCTCCTCGCGAGACATGGTGGCGCCGTCGAGGACAAGACGATCGAGCAGGTCCTGGTGGACGGGGCTCGCCGATTCGACCACGAGCAGGCGAACGGCGCGCGAAGGCCGGCCCGACGCTCCGCCAATTGACGGGCCAACTGACTCGAGACACGGAGGTGAGCACGTCAGCGCACAGCACGGTGTCCCGCAGAGCCGGCTGTTCATTCTTCCGTAGAGCCGGCCCCCAGGCCAGAACCAGATTCGCGGGTAGCAGCACACAATCGGCGATTCGGAACAGCTCCACCTTCCCACCATCCGCCGGCCCCACAACGCTCGCGGACATTCGGTCCGGTCGCCCAACGACTTTGCGTTCTGCTCCGGAGCACAATGCTCAGCCGTAGCGCCAGGTGCAAGGCGAGTGCTCCGGACCCTTCTGACGGTCCCGCCAGCAGCGGACGCCTGGATCTCGAAGCGCTCCCACCCACCTGCGACGTCACCGCAGAAACTCGAGGGCCACGCGGCTCGTCGGTGTCCCTGGACCCGCGATTCCCCCGCTACCGCACCCCCATAGGCCATGCTGCGCGAGCTCGTTCGCAACCCCTACTTCCGCGTGTATCTGGGCGTCTATGCCCTGACCTTGCTGACGCTGCACCTGGTCGAGGGCTTCGGGCTCCTTCTTCCCCTCTTCATGCTCGTCGTCATGGGAGGGCTGTTCTCCCTCCTCGCAATGTGGATGTCGAGGCGGGCTATCGGCTCGCCCCTGCCGGTACGCAGCCCGGGACCGGAGAGTCTCGCCCTGGTCGCATACCTGACGGTCTTCGTCGGCTGGTTCTTGACCGGAGGCATGGAATGGCTCCACACGAGCTTCGCCCCCGGGCAGTCGCGCACGTTGGCCGTGCTCGGGGCCAAGGTCGTGGTGTTCGTCGTCCTTCCCTACGCGCTCATGGGAGGCATCTGGCGCTACGGACCGCGCGACCTCGCAGCACCGGGTTTCGACCTTCGCCGTCATGGACCCGTAGTCCTGGGCATGCTCGCGTTCATCCTTCCCTATCAAGCCGTCGTCGGCCAGGGCGTCGGACGGCTTCGGGAGGCAGGCTTCGAGCCGTGGCAACTCGCCCTGGGGGCGCCCTTCACCCTCGCCTGGCTGATCGTGGCGGTCGGCCTGGTCGAGGAGTTCCCCTACAGGGTGCTCCTGCAGTCGCGCCTCGCCGCCCTCTGTCGGTCCGAGATCGCGGGGGTGCTCCTCATGGCTCTACTCTTCGGACTCACCCACGCACCGGGCCTGTACCTCCGGACAGCGGGCTCGCTCGAGGGACTCGGCGAGTCGCCGTCGCTCCTGGCAGCCGTGGGGTACTCGATCGTGATCATCTCCCCCGCGGGGATCTTCCTCGGCGTCCTGTGGGCGCGGACGAGGAACCTCTGGGTGGTCATGCTCGTCCACGCGGGTTTCGATTGGCTGACCACGCTCCCCGACCTCACGCGCACGTTCTTCGGTGGATGACGTGTGCGCTCCCAGGCCCGCGGCGATGCCACGGCACGAGCCGCCAGGCTCATCTGACGATCAGGGTGGACCGTTCCCCTCCATCAGAACCAAGCCGCGGGCATCCCGTTTCGAAGCAGGCCGGCCAGATCGAAGGCCTCCAGGTTCGTCTCCTCCGCGATCTGTTCCGTGAACGGCGATGCCCGGAAGCTGCGGACGATCAGATACGCTGTCGGATGTTCCTTTCGAGCCAGCAACGCCGCGTGGAGGTTCGTGCCGTCGTCTCCGCTCCCCAGTATCACGACCGGCTCCTGACCCATCGCTCGAGCCGCCTCCCCCACGCCACGCCACACCGCGGGATCGAGGATGTCACCGTCGACGATCCTGTACCGATAGTCGTCGTCGAAGCCGGGGCGTTCCTCGAAGTCTCGAGCCCTGCGCGTCGCGGCCTCGTCGATGATGAGGACGTCTCCAAAGCTCCCACGCGCCCGCTCCTGAAGTTGATGCAGCACCGTTTGCCCGAATCGACCGAACCCAGCGAGCACGACGAAGTCCCGGTCGGGCGTGCTGTGGAACCGGGCGAGCAGGTGCTCGCGGACCAGGCTGATGGCCGCCGATTCGTGCCCGTTGAAAATCTCCCAGCCTCGCGCCACGCTCGACTCGGCCGTCTCTCTCATGAAGCCCAGGTCGGACACGTGGACGACGATCCGCCCGGCCAGGGCCGGCGCCAGCCGCAACACCTTGGCCGCGGCGTCCAGGTTGACGAAGTCGTCACCGGTCAGGAACAGGGCGCGGCGGGCTCGATCCACGCGCAGCCGCTCGAGGACCTCGTCGTTCGTGACGTCACCGACGATCACGATCGCCCGGTGCACGTCCCGAAGCTCGCCAATCGCGGGATGATTCGGGTTCCGCTCGACCACGACGATGGTCCTTCTGGGTTGTTCAGCGCGGAGCCTGCTCACATAGAGCAACGTGAGCCTCCCGGCCCCTCCCAGAACCACGTGATCCCTGAAGGGACGGAACTTCAGCGCCAACGGGGCGATGAGCCTGACCGCGGCCTCGGCGAGAGCGGATGCGGTGATGAGCGGGGCCGCGAAGTACGAGGTCCAGAGGAGGACCCGGGCGTAGAGCGGGCCTCCCGTCGGCGTTCCGAGATCCATGCCACCCATCACGAAGAGACCGAGGACGTAATAGGCGCGCCCGGCCACGCCGACACCGCCCAGGTCGCGCTCGGTGACGCCGACCCCGGCCAGGAGGGCCAGCCATCCGCAGAGGAATGCCGCGAGAATCGCCGCGCCTCTCCATGCCACAGGTCGCCACACCGATGGGGCACCACCGGGAGAGGGAGGGAAGATGTCCATCGTCTCCTTCCAGGCGTTACGATTCGTAGCCCCGCTGCGATCCGAGCTTCGGGAACGGCTTCACCCGCGGGGCCATCATGCCACTGCGCGAAACGCCCTGCAATGGACGCGTCGGCAAGAAGCTCATCGCCGCGTTCCGCACCCGCGGCTGACACGTGTCCGCCGCTCCGCCGTAGGTAAGCTCGACCCTCCGAAGAACCCATGGAGCTCGACCAACATGCGCAGTCGTCCGAGTGTCGCCCTCGCCGCGCTGGCCCTCCTGGCGGTGCTGGTACTGGTCTCCTCCCTCGGGGGGTGTGCGCCCCGGGAGGCTTCCGGACCCGTGGGGGACTACGTGGGACAGCCTCCCCCGGGGGACACCGCCCAGTTGTTCGCGCCGGGGCTCATCACCACGGGGATCTACACCCGCGACGTGGCCATGGCGCCGGATGGGTCGGAGTTCTACTTCGGCGTCCTTCTGGGTCCGGTGGCTGCCATCGTCGAGACCCACCGGGGGATGAACGGCGTCTGGACCGAGCCAGAGGTGGCCACCTTCTCCAGGGACTCGCGCTTCTTCAACCTGGAGCCCGCCATCGCTCCCGATGGGAGCCGCTTCATGTTCCTGAGCACGCGGGTGGAGGGCCGTGGGCCCGAGGCAGGCGAGATCCGCACCTGGTCCAACCAGGACATCTGGGTCATGGATCGTGAAGGCGATCACTGGGGGGCGCCCTACAACCTGGGCCCACCCGTGAACTCGGAGGAAGCGGAGTTCTTCCCCTCCCTCACCCGGGACGGCACGCTGTACTTCACGCGCGGAAGCGACGACGGTGCGAGGAGCTACATCTACCGCGCGCGCCTGGAGGAGGGGCGGTACCAGGAGCCCGAGCGGCTGGGGCCCGAAGTCAACTCCACCGCCAACCAGTTCAATGCCTTCATCGCGCCGGACGAGCGCTACCTCATCGTCTGTACGGGAGGACGGGACGACTCCTTGGGCGGCACGGACTACTACGTGGTGTTCCGGAGCGAGGACGACCGGTGGAGCGAGCCCGTCAACCTCGGCGGCCAGGTGAACACCCCGGGCGACGGGGAGTTCTCCCCCTACGTGTCCCCCGATGGCCGGTACTTCTTCTTCATGTCCACCCGCCTGGGGGCGCGCGAGCGCATTCCCGACACCCTCACGTGGAGGTACATCCGCGACTACCGGATGCTGCCCGAGATCGGGAACGCGGGAATCTACTGGATGGACGCCGCCTTCATCGAAGGGTTGAGGCCCGAGGGGTTCTAGGGGGTGCGTGGCGCGCGCCCCCACACGAACCTGCTACTGGACCCGCAGTCGTCGGGTGGCCTCATCTCTGCTCCGTTCAGTTCCGTAGTCGGTAGCCACCCACGTACTCGACGCCGAGACTGTCCGTGACCGTGCCCAGCACGACATCGCCCTGGATGCACCGCACGTCCAGCCCCGACGGCATGGCGACCCGCGCAAGCAAGCTCCCGTCGGGAGCGAAGACCGCCCAATGCGACGCGGTCCTGGCGCGCCATGGCGGGTCGTACTCCCGCACCCACAGGTTCCCGGCATCCTCGACGATGAGCGCAGTGAAGGCGGGCAGCGTCGGCACCCTGGCGAGGTTGCGCGTCTCCTCTCGGTATTGCTCCGCCGGGCGTTTCGGCAGGGTGTAACCCAAGGCGGCCGCCTCGGCCTCAGCCTCCATGTGCCAGTAGTCAGCCAAGCTATCGAGAAGTGGAGACGTAATCGGCGCGGGCGCGGTGGGCAGGCGCAGTATCTGCCTGAGTGAGCCTTCGGGGGTGTAGGTGCGGATCTCGAAGCGATCACTCTCAGCAAGGTAGATGCGGTCGGCACCTGCGGCCGCGAGCGCGTCGCGGGAGAACGGCAGCAGCATGACACTGGCGGCACCGCCGCGCGACCGCACCTGCCATTCTTCACCACCCAGTCGTGCCAGCGGAACGCTCACCGTATCGGATTCCGCCGATTGCACAACGAAGGACAGCGTATCCCGCAGGTAGCTGGTCGACTGGCCGAGGGTGCGGACCCGACGGGCGGTGACCAGCCATCCGTCATCGAGCGCGGCCATCACATCCACCAGGACCCCCTGCCCGTGCGATACGAGAGCATCCCCCACGAAGGAGCCGTCGGGCGCGAGCACTGTGACCCGGCGAAGCCCCCGATCCCAGACCACCAGGGAATCGCCACGCAGCCGCCGGACCAACTCGATCTCCAGATACTCGCCCGGGCCACCACCCTCCCGTCCGACGGTGCGCAGCCAGATGCCGTCGGCGGCGAAGAACCGGAGCTCCGAGGCAAGGGCGACGACGATGGTGCCATCGCTGAGGCGGGCCAGCGGCCCCACCTTGAAGAGTTGGTACTCAGGCGGCCCGTAGACCTGGCCGATGCGCACCACGGGCGTTGTGTCCACACTCCAGGTGCCGTCGGATGCGGTCGGCGCGGCGCTCTCGACGATGCGGATGTCAGCGCTATCGCGCACCGTGACTTTGGCCTGCTCCGCGGGTTGCGGCGCGCAGCCCATCAGACAGACGCCGAAGACCGAGGCGATGCGTCGCGACCTGAGAATCGCCTGCGCTCTCAACGTGCTCCCCCTTGGCACAAAGACATGCACCACGGGATCCTCGCGTCAGCCGATGACCCGCCCATCAGTCCCCATCGCCCGCATCCCCGTGGCTTGCCGGGCGCACCCCAATGAACAGGGAGTAGGTCAGAAGACAGCTGTAGTCCTCTCGACGCGGGAGGTAGTCGGGCGATCCCGGCTCGGTGATCCTCCTGAGTTGAGCCCAATCGTCGCCGGAAAGCCTTGCCTCCATCTCACCGAAGAACATGTTG
>CAZPZU010000133.1:0-4387 GCA_964591135.1 uncultured Gemmatimonadaceae bacterium
TCCACGCCCACAGCGACGCTTCGGTGCGGGCCGCCGTGATGGCCGGATGCACCTCCATCGAGCACGGCATCTTCGTGGCCGACAGCACCCTCCAGATGATGGCGAGCAGGGGCACGTGGTTCGATCCGCAGTGCGGGTTGGTGTTCCACAACTACCTCGACAACTGGTCCCACTTCAACGGAATCGGGAACTACAACGCCGAGGGGAAGGCCTCGATGGAGAAGGGGATCGGCCTCGCGCTCAACGTCTACCGCATGGCCCTGGGCGTGCCGAACCTGAAGGTCGTCTACGGCACCGATGCCGTGGCGGGGGCCCACGGCCGGGAGGCGGAGGACATGGTCTGCCTGGTGAAGGAGGTCGGCGCAGACCCGATGCGCGTCCTCGCCGAAGCGACCTCGGTGAACGCGGAGTCCATGGGTCTCGGCGATCGCATCGGCTCGATCGCACCCGGGATGCAGGCTGACCTGGTCGCCGTGGCCGGCAACCCCCTCCAGGACATCACCGCCGTGCGCGACGTGCGGTTCGTCATGAAGGGCGGGCAGGTCTTCCGGAACGACCGGACCGCCACGACGGCCTCGCGCTGAGGGGGGCTCCGGGCCACACCACGCGCGGAGGCCTCCCGGTCGTTCCCTCGGCCGGGAGGCCTCGCTGGGCGGCCCCCAGGGGAAGCCGCGCCGGGGGCGCCGATCAGAGCCAGCCGTCCACCAACGCCTCCCTGGTCTCCGTCACCGCCACCTCCCAGATGGCGAGCATCTCCTCGTCGGCCCGCTGGTAGCGGCCGCCGAAGCTCCCATCGCCGAGGGTCTCCCTGACCTGCCCCGCCTCCCTGAGGCGGAGCCGGGGGTAGTCGACGGGCGGCTTCTGAACGTCGGGCGCCGTTCGCCCCTCGAGCCGGGTCCAGGGGTAGTTCTCCGTCCACGAGGCGTGCATGCCCACCGGGTCCACCTCCTTCACCTTCTTCCCGGTGCGGGGTGCGTCCCACCAGCTGTAGTAGCGCACCTGCATGCCGGGATGCCCTGCAGACCAGTCACGTGCCAACGCGGAGGCGGGCGCGTTGCCACCGTGCCCGCTCACCAGGAGCACCCTGCGGAAGCCTCCCTTCGCGAGGGATTCGAGGATGTCCTGCATCACTCTGACGTACGTTTCCACCCCGAGCGAGACGGTTCCGGGAAACCCGAGGAAGTAGGATGATATCCCGAACGGGAGGGCGGGATACACGGGGACGCCCATGGGCTCCGCCGCATCGAGCGCAACCCGTTCCGCGAGGATCGCGTCGGTCAGCAGGCTGAGGTAGGCGTGCTGCTCCGTGCTCCCCAGCGGGAGCACGGCCCGATCGTCGTGCCGCAGGTATTCCTCCACCTGGAACCAGCTCATGTCGCGAATCCTCATGAGCCGGTCAGCCCCGGCACGTCGTTGGTGAGCACCTCGTTCAGCTGCTGCAGTTGCGCGTCGATGCGCTCCCTCAGTGTATCGAACACCGCCATCTCGGCCTGAGTGGGCCCGGCGTCCGCGCTCAGGACGTTCCTGGACAGCGATCCGAGCTGGTTGTACAGGCCCTTGGGCTGCGTGTCCATCGGGTTGTCCGGGTTGGCGAGGCGTTGGAGCTGTCCCTCGATGGTGCGCAGCTGCTCCCGGACGCTCGCGACCCGCTGGGCGTCGCCGGACGACGTCGCGAGCTGCCTTTGCGCGTCGTGGATCCGGTTCAGGGCGTCCACGACGTACGAGGCCTGCTGGCGGATGTCCATCGCCAGCTTGAATTGGGCCTGGAGGTCCGCGTCGGTGGCGGTCACCAGGGGGTCTTTCCGGATCTCGAATGGCTGGTCGTAGCTCTGCCCGTCCACCGTGATTCGGACCGTATACTGCCCCGGCACCGCCACCGGCGGCGTGGGGCTGGTGGCCTCGAACGACGTGAGCTCGTCTTCGCGCGGGGCCGCGGGCACGTCCGGATAGCGCATATCCCACAGGAAGCGGTTCATCCCCGCCGCGGCCGGCAGCCCGCCCCGCCCACGCGTCTCGCTGGAGAACTGCTTCACCTGATTGCCCGACCCGTCCAGGATCGTCAGCGTCGCCTCGTCGGTCGGCGCCTGGGCGAGGTAGTAGTCGATCAGCACGCCCGTAGGCGGGTTGCTGCCGGCGTTGGCAACGGGCCGCGAGGGACCGGCCCGCCGTGCCAGGTTGCGCGTGACCGGTGCGACACCGAACAGGTGGACCGGCGCCGACACCACGTCGGGCGTGATCTGCCGCAGGGAGGTGATGTCGTCCATGATCCACACGCCGCGGCCGTGGGTCGCGACCACCAGGTCGTTGCCCTTCACCTGCATGGACATGACGGCCACCACGGGGAGGTTGCGCTGCAGGGGCTGCCAGGAGGCGCCATCGTCGAAGGAGACGTACACCCCGGTCTCCGAGCCCGCGTACAGCAGGCCCGGACGCACTGGATCCTCACGGACCACGTAGACGAAGTCGTTCTCGCGGAGGCCGTCCGTGATCAGCTGCCAGGTCTGGCCGTAATCCGTGGTCTTGTAGATGTACGGCGTCAGGTCGCTCACACGATGCCGTTCCCCGGACAGGTAGGCCGTGCCCGCGTGGTGCGCGGACGCCGACACCGAGGTGATCGTCGTCCACTCGGGCATGTCGGGGGGTGACACGTTCTGCCAGGTGCGGCCGCTGTCCCGCGTGTATTGCACGGTGCTGTCGTCCGTGCCGATCCACAGCTCGTTCGCATCGAGGGGCGACTCCTCGATGGAGCGGATCAGGCTGACGTAGTAGAGGGACGAGGCGATGGACGTGATCGGGCGGCCCGGAATGTTGTCCATCACGTCCTGCCGGTCACGCGACAGGTCGGGGCTGACCTTCTGCCAGGAATTGCCCTCGTCGGTGCTGCGCCAGAGGAACTGCGATCCCGTGTAGAGGACGCCGGGATCGTGGGGCGACAGGTACACGGGGAAGGAATAGTAGAACCGCTCCTTCACGTCCTTGATCGGCTTGCCGAACTCGTCCTCGGGCCAGACGCTGATCTCCCTCCCCTGACCGGACTTCCGGTCGAAGCGGACGATGCTGGTGCGGTCGCCGCCGTACACCACGCTGCCGTCCGGCTTGACCGCGGTCTGCCCGCCCTCGCCCTGCGGGATCGCGAGGTAGTCCTCCTCGGTGATGGCGGACTCGTCGGTCGCGCTGGGGAAGCCGACGTGCGAGTTGTCGTTCTGTGCGGTGTAGATCCAGTACGGGTATTGGTCGTCGATGGCCAGGCTGAACAGATCCGCCGTAGGCTGGTTGTCCAGCTCCGACCACGAGCGGCCGCCGTTCAGCGTCACCGAAGCCCCGCCGTCGCTCCCGTCGATGATGCGTTGGTCGTTGCCGGGATCGATCCACAGGGCGTGGTGGTCGCTGTGGTGCATCGGGATGCTCGAGAACGTCAGCCCCCCGTCCGTGGACTTCCACAGCGCCATGTGCTGCACGTAGACGACGTCCGGATCCTGTGTGTCGGCGTGGATGTGCGAGTACGATGCGGGAAACAGCCTGTACGCGCGGTCCACGGACGCCTTCATCCAGGTGGCGCCGCCGTTGTCCGAGCGGTAGATGCCGCCGTCCGCCGCCTCGATGATCGCGTAGACACGGTTCGGCCGCGAAGCGGACACCGACACCCCGATCTTGCCGACCTGCCCGGTGGGTAGGCCGGGATTCCCGGTGAGGTCGGTCCACGTGTCACCCCCGTCGGTGGTCTTGTACAGGCCGCTCCCCGCCCCGCCGCTCACCTCGTCCCACGGATAGCGCACGTGGTAGTTGAGCGTGGCGTAGATCACGTTCGGGTTCGTGGGATCCATGGAGAGGTCGATCCCCCCCGCCAGGTCGTTCTTGTAGAGCACCTGCTGCCAGGTGCGGCCGCCGTCCCGCGTGCGGTACACGCCGCGGGAGGTGCTCGGCCCGAACATGTCGCCCTTCGCCGCCACGTACGCGATGTCCGGATTGCGCGGGTGGATGACGAGGTCCGCGATGTGCCGGGTGTCCTTCAGACCCACGTTGGTCCACGTCTCCCCCGCGTCCGTGGACTTGTAGACGCCTTCCCCGCCGGTGATGTGCTGACGCGGGATGCCCTCACCCGTACCCACGTAGATGACGCGTGGGTTCGACTGGGACACGGCGATGGCCCCCACCGGGGCGACGTCGAAGTAGCCGTCGGACACGTTCCGCCAGTTGAGGCCGGCGTCGGTGGTCTTCCACACGCCGCCGTGGCCCGTCCCGAAGTAGAAGACGAGCGGATTGTCGGGATCCCCGGCCACCGCCGGTGCTCGGCCACCGCGCATGGGTCCGACGAACCGCCACTCCACTCCGCCCAGGAAGCTGGCCGGAACCGTGGGGTAGCCGCCGGCCATCGCCTCCGGCTGGG
>CAZPZU010000133.1:4487-9071 GCA_964591135.1 uncultured Gemmatimonadaceae bacterium
TGGCGCCGCTCTCGTCCACGCAGGTGTACCTGGTGGGCACGGGTGTCGGGACCCTTACGAACAATGCCGGACGCTACATCCTGCTGAACGTGGCGGCCGGTGAGTACCAGATCCGCGTCGAGCTGATCGGCTACGCGGCCGTCACGCAGGCGCTCACCGTGCGTGCGGGCGAGACCACGGAAGCGTCCTTCCAGCTCACCGAGGAAGCGCTCGGCCTTGACGAGATCGTCGTGACCGGCGTCGCCGGGGCGGCACGCAAGCGCGAGATAGGCAACTCGATCACCCAGGTGAACCTGAGCCGCCTCGACGAGCCCATCCTCACCACCGACGGGATCCTGGCGGCCCGCGGCCCCGGCATCCAGGTCACGCAGCAGTACGGCGGGGTCGGCGGCGGCGCGAAGATCCGCCTGCGCGGCAACGTCAGCGCGGCGATGAGCAACCAGCCGATCATCTACGTGGATGGAATCCGCGTACGCAGCGAGGGGCTCCCAAAGAACGTCGGGCCCTCGGGCTACGAGGGCCGCGGACCGAACGCCGTGTACGGGCCGCTCAACGACCTGGACCCGGCTGACATCGATCGCATCGAGGTCATCAAAGGCGCCGCCGCGACGACGTTGTACGGCACCGAGGCCGCCGCGGGCGTCATCCAGATCTTCACGAAGCGGGGCCAGCCCGGTCAGGCGCGCTGGACGGTGGAGTCCGAGCAGGGCTTCAGCAAGGAGAACGCGTTCGGACCGACCCAGGACTTCAGGGGCCGCCCGCTCGTAGCTCCGGCATCCGAGGACCAGGTGGCGCCGTTCGGTGTTCCGGACGACCCGTCCTACATGTTCATCGACCCCTACCTGCGTACCGCGTATCGCGCGAAGTACGGCGTGTCGGTGAGCGGCGGAGTTCAGGACCTCTCCTACTTCCTCTCCGGCACGTACACCAACGAGGAAGGCGTTCTGCCGAACGACCTGCAGAAGAAGGCGTCCTTCCGCGGGAACTTCCAGTCGACGCCCATCCAGAACCTGGTGCTGTCCTGGAACACTTCGTATACGCGGACCGACCTCTCGCAGACGACGGGGGGACCGAGCGCCCACGGGATCGTCCTGAACACCTTCCGCCGCGCCAACAACTACGTCGGAGGCAAGACGGACGAAGCCACGATCCGGCGGCTGTTGTATCCCAACGACCAGGTGATCGATCGACTCATCACGGGAGCGACCGCGCTGTACACGCCCAGCTCGGCGTTCACTACGCGGCTCACGGCCGGCTACGACCTGGTGGGGCAGTCCGCCACGTCGATCCGCCCGTACGGCTACATCCTGGCGCCGGGGGGCATCATCCACGCGAACGAGTTCCACAACACCACGCTGACGCTGGACTGGGTGGCCACCTGGACGACGACGCTGCGTGAGGGCCTCAGCTCCGCACTCTCCTTCGGAGCGCAGTCGGTCACCACCGACGAGCATCAGGTCAACACATACGGCGAGAACCTGCCGGGCCCCGGCGACGCCACCGTGTCGAGCGCTTCGACGAGGCTCGGCTTCGAGAGCAAGATCCGTGTGATCAACGCGGGCGGGTTCGCGCAGGAGCTGCTCGGCTACCGGGACCGGTACTTCCTGACGCTGGGCCTGCGGCTGGACGGGAACTCCTCGTTCGGATCCGACCTGGGGCTGCAGACCTATCCGAAGGCCAGCTTCTCGTGGGTCGCCTCGGACGAGCCCTTCTGGAATGATTCGTGGGGCGAGATGAAGTTCCGCCTCGCGTGGGGGCAATCGGGTCGGGCGCCCGGCGCGTTCGACGCCGTGCGCACGTGGAACCCCATCGGGTGGGGCGGCCAGCCGGCGTACCGCCCCCTCAACCTCGGCAACCCAGACCTCGGGCCCGAGCGCACCACGGAGATCGAGGGGGGCTTCGATGCCTCCTTCGTGGACAGCCGGCTGACGGTGGGGCTCACCTACTACCACCAGAAGACGACGGACGCGCTCTTCTCGGTGAGGCAGATCCCGTCGAGGGGATTCCTGGGGAGCCAGCTCGCCAACGTGGGTGAGCTCCAGAACAACGGGCTCGAGCTGTCCGTGAACTCCACGATCTTCGACCGGACCGACTGGGGTTGGGACTTCGGCGTTAACTTGAGCACCAACCACAGCAAGGTCCTCAGCCTGGGCGGCGCCACCGAGTTCAGCATCGGCTCGTACGGCTACATCGCCGAGGGGCAGCCCATCCCGGTGGTGCGGGGTAGCTGCGTCACCAACCCGGACGCCTTCGCCGACCCGATCATCCAGACCAACTGCGACTACGGGCCGAACCTGCCGACGCTGATCCTGGCATTGAACACTACGGTCCGGCTTCCCTACGGTCTCATCCTTACCAGCCGCGGGGAGTACCAGGGCGGGCATTATGCCTACAACGTGAACGACGGCGAGGCGTTCAGCCGGGGCATCCACTGGCCGAACTGCTTCAACGTATATCCCGCCATCGAAGCCGGAGACCTGAGTCAGGTCAACGCGATGGAGCGCGCCCGGTGCATCTCCACCTTCGCGCTCCGTGATTTCGCCATCTATCCCCAGGACTTCTTCAAGATCCGGGAGCTCAGCCTGGCGGCGCCGGTGCCCTTCGACATTCCCGGCGCCCGGAGCGCCCGCGTCGTGGTGTCGGCGCAGAACCCCTACTGGTGGAGGAAGGCCAAATACAACTTCGCGGACCCGGAAGGCTCGGGTGGCTTCACCGTCGGAAACACGGGGATGGACGAGCGCACACAGTCCGTCGGAGGATCGATCCCGGTCCCCGCGACCTACACGCTCGCCATCAGGGTGAACTTCTGATGCGCGCCCCGAGCGAAGGACGGCGCAGCTCATCCAGCCGGGAGTGCGGAACCATGAAAGAGAACTCGAAGAGGAGAAGGCTCGGCGTGGTGGTGGCGCTCGCCGCAGCCGTACAGGTGTGGGCCTGCGACTTCAATGTCACCAACCCCGGGCCCGTCCAGGACTCGTTCCTGGACGACTCGGTCGCCTTCAACGCCCTCGTGAACGGGATGGGGCGGGACCTCGCCGACGGCCTCAACTACCTGGCCTTCCACGGCTCGATGGTCACGCGCGAGCTCTTCCCGACGGGCGGCACCGGACAGTTCGGGATCAGCCCCGAGAACGGCGACGGGGAGCTGTCGGTGGAAGAGCAGGGCACTCCCTGGAGCTCGACGCAGCGGGCGCGCTGGACGGCCGAGGACGGCATCCGGCGCATGACGGAGACGCTCGGCGGCGGAGCGACGTCCCATCCGCTCGTCGCCAAGGCTCACATGTGGGCCGGTTACGCGAACCGCGCACTCGGAGAGAACATGTGCGAGGCCGTGATCGACGGCGGGCCCATCCAGCCCCGCGAGGTCTTCCTGCAGCGGGCGGAGGAGCACTTCACGGCCGCCATCGAAATCGGCACGGCGGCTGGGGCGGCAAGCGCGAGCGTGGTGACGGCTGCGCGCGCCGGACGCGCGTCGGTCCGCGTCGATCTCGGCGAGTGGGCCGGCGCGCTGACGGACGCCCAGGCCGTGCCGACGGGGTTCCTCTTTCAGATGCCCTACTACAACCGCGGCGACCAGGAGGAGTTCAACCGGATCGCCTGGGCCGGGTTCGGCCAGCCATACAAGACCCACACAGTGTGGGGCACGTACTACGAGGACTACTACCTGACGACCGGTGATCCCCGCACGCCGTGGACGGATACCGGCCTGGACGGCGACGGCTTCGTGGCTTGCTGCGGCGTGGTCCCGTTCTATCGGCAGGAGAAGATCGCACAGCGTGAGTCGCCGATCACCCTCTCCAGCGGGCCCGAGATGCGCCTGATCGAGGCGGAGGACCAGCTGATGAAGGGGAACTGGCAGGCGGGACTCGACGTGATCAACACCTTGCGTACGTCCTACGGCGTGGACCCCTGGACCGCCTCCAGCGCGACCGAGGCGTGGAGACGCCTGAAGCGGGAGCGGGGAATCCAGCTCTGGCTCGAGGCGCGCCGGCTGGGCGACCTGTACAGGTGGGACGCCGCCGGTACCCCGGGGGCGCTCGATCCCCTGGAGGTGGTGGGCGAGGCCTCCCATCTTCTCACCCAGGATCTGTGCTTCCCGGTCCCACGCGGTGAGATCGACACGAACCCGAATATCGGGTGAGGTCGCCGTAGCGCCCATGACGGGCGGCGGGTGGATTTCCCGCCCGCCGCCCGTCCGGCGCGTCGGGTCCGGACCGGGCCGACGCGATCAGCCGGGCTCCCCACGAGAGAAGGGTCGATGACGACGCGCCAACTGCTCGCGCTCCTGCTGCTCGGTCAGACCGCGGGATGCTACACGTACGTCGCGACGTCGCTCGACGCCCTGCCCGAGGGCGCCCAGGTGCGGGTGGAGGTGACCGGGGAGACCGCGTCGCGGCTGGCCGATGCCCTGGCGGCGGATCAGACGTCTATCGAGGGCCGGGTCCAGGCGTACCAAGACGACGCCCTCCTCCTCGACGTAGTCACGGTCAGCCACCAGGTAGGCTTCCGGTACGAGCCGCTGCACCAGACCATCCGACTCGCGACCGCGGACGCGACGCTCGTTCAACGCAAGCTGCTCGACCG
>CAZPZU010000133.1:9171-10362 GCA_964591135.1 uncultured Gemmatimonadaceae bacterium
GCGGGGTGGGGGCGCATCGTGAACATCTCAAGCGGGGCGGGGCTCAGCGTGAGCCTGACCGGGATCCAGGCGTACGCTTCCTCGAAGGCCGGTCAGATCGGGCTGACGCGCCAGCTCGCCCACGAGCTGGGCCCGTTCGGCATCACGGTGAACAACGTGGCGCCGGGGTTCGTCCGCTCCAACCCCAGCACCGAGCGACAGTGGGAGTCCTATGGGGCGGAGGGCCAGAGGGCGCTGGTGGAGCGCATCCACCTCAGGCGGCTGGGCACGCCGGAGGACATTGTCCACGCGGTGCTCTTCTTCGCCTCGGAGATGGCCGGTTGGATCACCGGCCAGGTGCTCGCGGTGGACGGCGGCAGGACCCGTTAGCGCATCGTCACCAGGTACGCCGCCAGGTTCCTGATGTCGGCGTCCGACAGCGGGATGCTCACCGGACGCATGGTCGTGCCCGACGGGTCGTTGGTGTTCGTGCCGCGCCACCCGTCCCTGAACTGCTGGAGCTGAGCGACCACGTACCAGTCGGCGAGCCCCGGAAGCGGGGGCGCGTTCTTGTCCTTCCGGCCGGAGCCGTCCTTCTCGTGGCACGAGATGCAGGCCTGGTAGGCGACGCGGCCGGCCTGCGCGTCTCCCTGTACGGTGGGCGGTGGGGGCGAGGGCGGCAGGCTCCCCAGCCAGCGCGCCACGGCGGCGACGTCGTCCGCCTGCGTGAGCGTCTGCGCCGCGGCCGCCATGCGCCGGCCGACGCTGTCTTCCGGCACGTAGGCCCGATGGCCGATCTGGAACTTCCGCAGCTGGTTCACCACGTACCAGGCGGGGAGGCCGGCAATGTTGGGCGCGCCAACCTCGCGGTTGCCCTGCCCTTCCGGGCCGTGGCAGGCCGCGCAGGTCGCGAAGGCCGTCCGGGCGCGCGCCGCCTCTTCGGCGGACGGCCCCCCGCATCCGCCGAGGGCGAGCCCGAGGACGGCGATGACGGCACCGATTCCCGCCGCGGTGCGCGTGCGTGCCATTTCCCTACCTCCCGACGGCGTCGGCCTCCGCCTCGGTGCGTACCAACGTCCCGGTCGTGATCTCCAGCACGATCCGGTCCGCGTCGTAGACCTCGTCCAGCGCTTCCCGGATGGCGCGCACGTCTACCATGATGTTCCGGCCCCGCTCGGGGAGGTAGATGAAGTCGCGGCTGAGGCCTTCGAT
>CAZPZU010000134.1:0-10214 GCA_964591135.1 uncultured Gemmatimonadaceae bacterium
GCCGTCTGGCATAGCTCCGCGGCGGAAGAGCCGTTCGCCCCTTCGTGTGCGTTCCAGCGTGCGGCCCCTCCGCCGCGGTGGGCTCCGCCGAACCACGGCGGGTCTCGACCCGGGCGGAACAACGAGATGACACGTCCACTCATGGTCAGGCGCTCATGGCCGAGAAAGACCACGATGGTCCCGATCTGAGAGGGGTTCTGAGACGCTGCTGGCGATTGGCGTTTCTCGCGCGAGGGTACTGGCGTCCGATTGGGAACGGAGTCCTGATCAGCGCCATCGGGGCGACCTTCGGTCTCGTCGCACCCTACGTGTCGAAACTTCTCATCGATCAGGCCTACCCGTCTCGAGACTTCGGTCTAGCCTATGTGCTGATTGGGGGGTTGGTCAGTGCTGGCGTCGCTACGGCGGTCATGGGTGCCCTTTCCCTCTATGTGACTCAACACGTCAACGCACGCCTGACACAGGGCGTCAGTCTCGTGTTGTTCAACCACCTTCAACACCTGCCCCTGCGTTTCTTCGAGCGCCATCGCACCGGCGAAGTCACGAGTCGATTCGCCGACGCACGGACCTCGCTGACGATGATGTCTCAGATCGTGAACACGGTCTTCTTCCAGGGCATCTATCTGGTCCTGGTACCGCCGTTTCTCATCTGGCTCGAGTGGCGCCTGGCGTTGGTGGCGTTGGTCACCCTTCCCATGACGACTGCCGCGGTCGGAGTGGCCGGCCGGTCGCTTCGCAAGCGCTGGAAACTGAGTTCCGAGGCCCAGGCGAACCTCACTGCCCTCCACGTGGAGGTCCTCAGCCACGCCCGGCAACTGAAGGCCATGGGGCTCGAGCCGGAGATCCTCCGTCGAGCCACGCGGGAGACCGGCGCGGCCCTGGACGCTCAGCTCAGGGCCTGTCGCACCGAGGCCTCGATCAACGGGCTCACCTCGATCCTGCAGGTTCTCGGGAGTTCGCTGGTCGCCTTGGTGGGCTGGCGTCTGATCTTGAGAGGAGGAATGACATTGGGGGCCTACATCGCCTTCACCGGATACCTCGGCTACCTGGCGGCGCCTCTCATGCGCATAGCACAGCTGTTCTCGACGTTTCAGCAGTCGGCCGTGCACATCTGGCGGATGTTCGAGTACCTGGACGAATCTCCGGAGCAGGATCCGTCGGAGGCCTACACCGAGCGGCCGCGCCCGGCATTCACTCGTCCTCCTCGGCTCACCCTGCGAGATGTGTCGTTCGGTTACGCGCGTGATCGACCGGTACTCAGCGGCGTCGACATGGTCTTCGACGAGGGAGCGATTACGGTCATCATGGGGCCGAGTGGTGCCGGAAAGTCCACACTGCTGCGCCTATTGACTCGCCTTGAAGACCCCGACCGCGGATCGATTGCCTGCGACGGCCGTCCAGTAGCCTCCTATTCGTTGCAGGGATACCGTCGAAGCCTGGCGGTCGTTTGGCAGGACGTGGCACTGCTGCGGGGCTCCGTCTGGGAGAACATCACGATGGGTCGGTCGGACATTCACATGTCCACCGTCGAGGAGGCCACGCAAACGTGCGCGCTCCACGAATGGGTGCACATGCTTCCCTCCGGCTATGACACACCGATCGCTGAGTGGGGTGCGAGCATCTCCGGTGGCCAGAAACAACGGCTGGCTCTGGCTCGTGCGCTCGTCCAGGATGCGCCCGTCCTCATCCTCGATGAGGCGACGTCGAACGTGGATGGACCGACTGAGAAACACATTCTGGACGGAGTCCTGAAGTGGTATGCGAACCGCACGGTGATCTGTGTCACTCATCGATCGTCCATGGCCCACCGGGCGGGACGGGTCTACCTGATTGAGAGAGGTGGCGTCCGCGCTCAGGGTACTCATCCGGAACTGATGCGCGCCGACCTGTGGTACCGAGAGCTACATGGCTCGCACCCCACCGTGAACTTCGAGACCTCTCTTGGTGCGGTCGGCGAATGAGTCGTCGTCCTTTTCGTTTCCGGGACAACGACCCTTCCGACCCTGGAGAGGTCATTCTGCCGGTGTTCCACGAGGCGGATCGCGGATTCGGACTCGTCGATCAGCTTGGAAAGGCGCTGCTCATTGCTTTGCTGGCCGCGCTCATTGCGGGTACCTGGGCCGTATTCGCCATTACCACCGAGGTAACAGTGGCCGGTGTCGGCGTCCTGGAGCCGGCGAAAGTGTGGCCGGTCCGCTCCAAGGAGCCTGGGCTGGTGGAAGCGGTCGAAATACGCTCGGGGGACGCGGTTGTGGCCGGGAGGACCCTGGTCCGCCTGGACACGCTCTCCCTGGGAGCATCGGCTCAAGAGCTCCAGGAGCGTTTGACCCAGAAGAAACTCGAACTCAACCGGAATCGCCGCACAGCCCCGCTCAAGATGCAGATGCAGGAGCAGGGGATTGCGCGGGCGTCGGCGGCTCTCGTCACGCGCCGCGCCGAACTACGGGATCGCCTCACCCAGTATGACATTGAGACACCGATCGACGAGGTTCTCGAATCGTACACGTTCGGCAGTCACGTTGCGTTAGACATGGTGATCGCGAACGTGCGGCAAAGCGAGGTGGACCTCGAGGCTGAGGTGTCGAAAAAAGACCTCCTGGAAGCGGAACGCATCGAGGAGGCGCGTCTCGAAAGTGAGCGCGCGGCACTGGAGGTCGAGCTGCGGCTGCACCGGGATCGCCTCAAGCGCCGCACGCTGTACGCCCCACACGACGGCGTCGTCCTAACGGAGCGTCCGGAGGATCTGCTAGGGAAGGCGGTGGTGCCCGGCGACCTGCTTCTCGAAGTTGCGGAACCGGGTCGATGGCAGGTCGTCATGGGCATTGACCAGAGAGACGTGCGACGGATTCGGACGGGCGATCACGCCCTCGTGGAAGTAGACGCGCTCCACCCGGAAAAGCGCGAGCCACTGAAAGGCGTCGTAACCGCCGTGGCCAACGAGCCCGTCGTGGAGGGGGCTACCCGATATAGGGTCGTGGTTGCGGTAGAGGCTGAAGACCGCGTCGGGCGCGAACTTGCGGCGACGGAGTTCCGACGCGGGTATTCGGCAGAGGTGTTTATTGTGACGCGGGCCACCCGGTTGCTCTGGCTCCTGTGGGAGACGCTGGGACGGGGAGGCGGAAGGTGACGGATCCGACGGCCTCCTCGGGAGATTCCCGCCCTTCCACACCCGGTTGGGTGGATCGGGAACTGGGGGGTGCGACCGGACGGGGGGTACGGATCGCCGTACTCGATAGCGGCTGGAACAGGGATATGAATGATTCTCGGATCGAACGTGGAAGGGGATTCGCAGATCACCATTCCCCTCCCAGGCTCCGAGAGTCCTCCGATGATCACGATCGAATTGGACACGGCACCGCGTGCACCGAGCTAATACTCCGCGTGGCGCCGAACGCCACAATCGTTCCCCTGCGGGTATTCGGACAATACCTTGAAACATCGGTTGAGCTATTGCTCGCGGCGATTGACTGGGCGAGCCGGCAGTCGATACCCCTGATAAATATGAGTCTCGGTACGATCGACGGGAAATACGCCAGGCCACTATATCAGGCCTGTCAGCGCGCGCTGGAGAGGGGTAGCATTGCCGTGGCGGCGGGCCACGGGTCGGCCATGAGCCTTCCAGCGTCGTTCGACTGCGTAATCGGAGTGATGCCAGGTCGCTTCGGCAGTCCTTTCGAGTATCGATATGTGGCGGACAACCGACTCGAGTGCGAGGCGCTTGGATATGGCCAGTCGGTGCGTCGACCCTCGGGCGAACTGTCGCCTGTAGGTGGCGCGAGTTTCGCCGCGCCCAATATCACAGGCATCGTCGCGTTGATTCTGGAGCGGTGTCCAAGCGCCGACCTCCCGACGGTACGTCGATTGTTGGCGTCTTTTTCGCACGACGATGACAGGTTTCCGGTCCGGGGAGGATTCGAACGATGAAATGCAGATGGGCGGAAGTGCACGCTGCCGAGGAGGCCCGACGATTCCTCCACCTAGCGGCCATCGCCTGCCTAGCGGCGGTTTGCGCTTCGTCGGAGGTTTCTGCGCAGGTGGTGCGGGGGCAGGTGGTGGAGGACGCGACGAAGGCGCCCATCGAAGGCGCGTTCGTCCTGCTCCTCGGGCAATCCGGCCAGCGAGAGGGCGCCGTGCTGACGGACAGCTTGGGCGCGTTCCTTCTCCAGGCGCCGGCCGGCGGGACCTACACGCTCCGCGTCGAGCGGATCGGCTACGAGGACACAGTGTCGCCTCCCCTGGAGCTGGTGGTGGGCCGGACGCTGGTTCGTACCGTGTCCGTGCCCGTCCAGGCCATCGAGCTGGAGGGGTTGGTCACGTCGGGCAAGAGACGTTGCCGGATTCCCGAGGGAGCCGGTGACAAGACCCACGCCCTCTGGGAAGAGGCCAGGAAGGCCCTTTCGGTCACCACCTGGCTCCAGGAGCAGGGGCTCGGCTATCAGGCGAGAAATTACGAGCAGACCCTCGACATCACGTCGTTGGAGTTGCTCAACGAGCGTGCCTGGTTGACATCGGGCATGGCGGGGACGCCCTTCCGGAGTGAGCCCGCCGGGCGGCTGGCCGAGTTGGGGTATGTCCGGGAGTTGAAGCGGGACAGCTATCAGTACCTGGGCCCCGACGCCTCGACGTTGCTCTCCGACGAGTTCCTGGCAACCCACTGCTTCCAGGTGAAAGAAGGGAAGGGGCGTCAGAAGGGCTTGGCCGGGCTCGCCTTCGAGCCCCTGGTGAAGCACGGCGTGCCCGACATCGCCGGGGTGTTGTGGTTGGATGAAGCCAACAGCGAGCTACGGTACCTGGAGTTCACCTTCACCCGGCACCTCTACGCGGTGGAGATCCCACTCGAGCCCTTCGGAGGCCGGGTCGAGTTTCGCAGGCTCGAGCACGGGGGGTGGATAGTGAGCCGGTGGTGGCTGCGCATGCCTCAGCTTTCGGGCGCGGTGGGGAGTGGGCGGCTGGCCGGTGAGTCCCGCCCCACGGACGGATCGATGGAGGCGCGGATTCGAGCCAGGCGCCGGGGCGTCCAGGTGAAGGAGGAGGGCGCAGAGGTCCGGTTCATCTCGGAGCCGGGACCGGCTCGACGAGGGCCGGTGACCGTGCGGGGTGTCGTGTTCGACAGCGCCCGGAACGCGCCGCTCGCCGGGGCGATGGTCTTCTTGAAAGGCGCGCGACAGTGGGCGCGAACCGGCCGGGATGGGACATTCTCGTTCGGCCACGTCCCGGAGGGCGAGGACGAGATCGCGTTCATCGACGGTCGCGCGGATGCGCTGGGTTCTCCGGTCATTCCCCGCCCCCTGGATATCCGGTCGGACGTTGATAGGGACGTCCGGCTGTCGATTCCGCGGCGACCGGTCTGCGCCGACCACCTGGGTGACGAAACCGCCGCGGTCGCCGGGTATGTCTACGACGTTGCGTCCGACACGCCGCTGCCGAAGGCGTCGGTCACCGTGGTGTTCACCGACGAGCGAGGCAAGCGGGACTCGAAGACCACCCGGAGCGACGTCAACGGGCGATACGCCATCTGCGGCCTGGCGACGGCGGAAGAAACCGACGTCGCCGTCACCGTCAGCGCGGGCGACGTCACCTCGCGGGCCGCCGGGCGTGTCAGGCATGGAGGCCTCCTGGTCCGCAATCTGCGTCTTTCGGTCGCAGGCGGAGCGTAGCATACCGGCGCCCCGGAGCTACCCCAGGACCTTCCTGGCTGCCGGCCTCCCGATCCGCCAGGGCTCCGGCGGCTTCAGTATCGACGCCGCCGTTCGCATCCGAGGCGACGACCGGGCGGGCGTTGAGCGCCTCCTGCGCTACTGTGCCCGGCCCCCCTTCGCTCTCGAACGTCTTCACGCCATGGGCGGCTCGGCCTCGCTCAGTTCGCCCGAGGCCCGACTACTCTATCGCTTCCCCAAGCCCACGCCCGATGGGCGCACCGCGATCCTCCTCTCCCCCCTCCAACTCCTGGAGCGCATCGCCAGATTCGTCCCGCCTCCCCGTATGCACCGCCATCGGTACCACGGCGTGCTTGCCCCGAACGCGCGAGCCCGATCGGCCGTCATCGCCATCGGCAGGCCCAAGGCAGAGTCACCCCCACCGGTGGACCCCGCCCCGGCCCAATCCCTCCCTGCCCTTCCCGATCCCGAGCCTGTGCGGCGCCCAAGCCCCGCGCGGATTCGATGGGCCGTGCTGCTCGCACGCATCTACGAGGTCCTGCCGCTCCTCTGCCCCGTGTGCGGCGGCCCCGTGTCCATCCTCGCCTTCCTCACTGACCCGCCCGTCGTCTCCGCCATCCTCCTCCATCTCGATCTCCCACACCGGCCCCCGCCCCTCTCCCCTGCCCGCGACCCGCCCCAAGGCGACTTCCTGCTCGATCAGACTGCCGCCTTCGACCCCGCGGACGCTGAGCCCGAGCCCGACTTCCACTTCGATCAGTCCCTGCCTCCCGGCTTCGACGACTGACACGCGGCGTACTCCACCGCCCACAACGCCATCCCGACGGCCCCTCGGGTCATCCCCCTCGACCACGCTCCCTCTCCAGACCTTGCCCGCCCCTCCCCTGCCCGACCTCTCCATCTTGCTCACCGCCACGTCGCTCCCTACCGTGCTTCTCGGCCCCAACAGGCGATTGGACTTCCTATCCGTCTTGAGGTGCTTGATGGACCCGTCCGGCCCATACGCCACCTTGTTGTCGTTCCCGATAGCCGCGATCTGGAACGACTGGGGATCGATATGACGATTCAGGAGGGCCTCTCGAAACACCCCGGGACGCCAGGGAAGCAGCGCGGGCAAGCGGAGGAGCACCTCCTTCACGATGATCTGGCAGTAGGCTCGGGTGAGGACCTCGCGGGCGGTACCACGTCCGGTGTGAGGTGACCCCCGGAACCTGATCCAGCTCGGTGGCTCCCGCAGGCCGAGCCGAACAACCGCTCTCCATCCGATCAGGCGATGCGAGCCTCGGCACCCGGTGGGCGTGCCCGCCTGGCATTGACACCCGACTGTCGCTGAAGCTGAAGACCGTTGGCCGGACTGTTCTGCACACGTTGCCGCCACCACTTGACGGCGGTGTGGACCTGTGGACACCACTGTGACTGTAGTCAGCCCCTCGCCGAGATGCTCGGGGCCATTCAGGCTGCTCTGCCTCTCCACGTCGACACCCGCGGCCCCGAAGGCCCGCCTCCGAACAGTACGCGCAGCGGGAGGATCGAACGCCGCGCTCTCTGGCCGAGGTCGACTACGTACTGGGCCTATCGGGCCGCGCTCGCTCGGACGCCCTCAGGTTCGAGGCGATGAAGAAGGACCGTACCTGGCTGAGTAAGGCCGATGCGGGGCGCATCGTCCAGAAGGTCGCAGTCGTGACGAGATCCTGGAAAGACCGAGCTCGGTCAGCGGGGCGCCCTGCGCACGAATGTGATCGGATGGCCAACGCATTCGAGCACGAGGCCCTGGCCTCGCCGGAGGCTGAAGCCGCCCCACCCTCCGAGCGCCCAAGCGTCTCCGGGGCCCTCCCCGGCTGCGCCTGGCTTCCGGCGCCGATCTAAGAAGAGATCACCAGCCAATGTGACGCGTCACGCGAGGCGGCGAACGACCCCTGCTTGCCCGTCTTCGGCCCCGTGGAGGCCCGACAGCGCCCTCCGCGCAAGGAGCGGGAGGCGGCGACGGGTCCGGCCAGTCCAGCCTCTACGCCAGGCGCCCTGGACGGCGGTGTGGAAGCATGACCACCCCTGTGCCATGGAGTCCGACTCCAGCAGTTCCTCCCTACCCTGTGAGGTAATTGGTGGCTCAAGAAGTCAATCTCGCCGCGGCTTTCCGACGCACCGCCGGAGCTTGTCCGGCCGAGCCACAGCTGCTTTTCCCGCCAATTGCCTCCTTCTACGTCACCGAAGCCTCGAAACTCGCTCTCCAAGCCAAGAAACGCTGACCGAAAAGGCCCGCACCAAATCTCCAGTGCTCCGGGCATGTACGTAGGACGTGCAGGAGCTGGTGTGTGAGCCCGGACTGATTCCGCGACCGCGGTAACACCGCCCGAGGCCCCATGCTCTTGACGGCGGATCGGAAGCTCCAGCACTCAGTGTGTCGGGGAATCCGATCACCGCCCCCTTCCACCCAGGCCCGATCTGCCTCCAGCCCGACCTCAAGTTCTCTGACCTCCGATGCCACGCTTCCCCCACCTAGCGGAGCGCCTTGCGGCACTTCCCGAAGACCCGACGGCCTCTGATCTTCGCCCGCTCGCCGAGGACGTCTCCTTGCGTTGCCGCGCCGCACGCTCCCCTCGCAAGTCCGTCGCGGCTGTGTTGCGCCACATTCGCCCAAAGCTGCCGGCTACCACGGCGTCGGTGTTAGAGGAGTGCGTGTGGGCGGCGTTCGATGCCACCGCCGATGACGTCGTGGAGCCGCCGCGCGAAGATGCTTCGCAAGAGCCGTGGCCCGGGATTGCCACAGTCAGCCACGCGCGCGGCGTGTCCGCCAGGACGCTCGCGGAGCAACTTCGGCTGGTGCGGTACCGACACCTCTACGGATGGCCCTGGTGGGATGGCCACCGGTGGTGCTTCAACCCCGCCATCATCGATCCAATGCTCTGCAGGGATAGGAAATCCAACCGCACGTAGGGGCCAAAAGGCACGGTAGCACGGTAGGGAGCGAGTAGCCGGGGAGCAAGCTGGAGGGCTCCGATGGGAGAGGAGCGGGCAAGCGCTGGAGAGCAGGGGCTTGCTGGGTGGTGATGGCCAGGGAGGCCATCGGGATGGAGGTATGGGCGGCGGGGTACGTGGGGTGTCAGTCGTCGAGGTCGGCAGGCAGGGACTCGTCGAACTCGACGCCGGGGTCCGGGTCGGCGTCCGCGGGGTCGAAGGCGGCGGTCTGGTCGAGCAAGAAGTCACCCTGTGGCGGGCCGCGCGCGGGAGATAGGGGAGGAGGTCGGTGGGGGAGGTCGAGATGGAGAAGGATGGCGGAGACGACGGGCGGGTCGGTGAGGAAGGCGAGGATGGACATCTGGCCACCACAAGCGGGGCAGAGGAGGGGAAGCACCTCGTAGATCCGGGCGAGGAGCACGGCCCAGCGGATCCGAGCGGGGCTGGAGCGCCGAGGCGGTTCGGGATCGGGCGGTGCGCGTTGGGGTTCGGCGGGTGGGGGCGGCGTCAGCTGAGGCCTGCCGATGGCGATGGCGGCCGATCGGGCTCGTGCGTTGGGGGCGAGCACGCCATGGTATCTGTGGCGGTGCATCCTGGGCGGGGGAACGAACCGGGCGATGCGCTCGAGGAGCTGGAGGGGAGAGAGCAGGATCTCGGTGCGTCCGTCGGGCGTGGGCCTCGGGAAGCGATAGAGGAGCCGGGCCTCGGGCGAGGCGAGTGAGGCCGAGCCGCGCATGGCATGGAGGCGCTCAAGGGCAAACGGGGGTCGGGCACAGTAGCGCAGGAGGCGCTCGATGCCGGCACGGTCGTCGCCCGGGATGCGGACGGCGGCATCGATGCTGAACCCGCCGGAGCCCTGCCAGGAGAGCATGCCCTCGGTGTCGGCTTCGTCGAGAAGGGCGTGCCTACAGAAGTGCCGGAGCACGCGGCGCTGAACAACGCGCTGGAGGTCGAGCCAGTGGCGTGCGTCGAGCAATGTCGCCTCGTGGAAGCGGGCGGTCCCGTCAGGGACCTGGGCGAAGACGCCGTCGAGGACCACGAGGTGGAAGTGGAAGTGTGGGTTGAGGGCCGATCCGAAGCGGTGCAGGAAGGACACGGCGCCGAGTTGAGCGTTGAACCGCGCCGGGTTTGCCGGAGACCCCAGACCTTGAGAGGATGGGGTCATGAATACGACGAGGAACCCTCCCCGGAGACGCGGCAGCGGCCGCCCGGGTCTGGACGCCCGTCAACTGCCCGGATGGTATACCCGTTCGGTGTGCCCCGTGAGTTGCGACGGATAGAAGTACACGGTGCTCAGATTGCCCGTGGCGTACCGCTCGGCCTGGTCATTGAAGTGTGGCGAGCTCACGTCGCCGCTCTCGCCCCCCGCCGTCACCGCTCGGGCGCGCACGCTGTCGCCGAACTCCACCACCGCCACGAAACTGTTACCGCTGGTGCCATACCATTTCTTGGTGTTGGGATAGGCCTGAGCACCGAAGCTGGCCAGTGACCCGAAGCGCGACGACGTGAACGGCACCGCGATGCTCGGCTTCGCGTCGTCGAATCGCAGGGATAGGAAATGCAACCGCCGTGTCGGCCTGGGGGGCACGGTAGGCTGCGGGT
>CAZPZU010000135.1:0-10022 GCA_964591135.1 uncultured Gemmatimonadaceae bacterium
TCCACCCACCGCGCCACCGCCTCGCGCAGCATCGGCAGCGTGACCGCGCCGTCGCGCAGCACCACGTCGTGGAAGCCCTTCACGTCGAAGCGGTCGCCGAGTCGCTGCTCGGCCTCGTGGCGTAGCCGCTGGATCTCCAGGCTGCCGGTCATGTACGCCGTGGCCTGCCCGGGCACCGCGATGTAGCGGTCCACCTCGCCCTCCACGGAGTTCCGCGACTCCGCGGTGTTCTCGAGCATGTAGTCGATCGCCTGCTCCCGGGTCCAGCCGAGCACGTGCATCCCGGGGTCCACGACGAGGCGGGCAGCCCGCAGCGCCTCGTTGGACAGCATCCCGAGCCGGTCCACATCGCCGGAGTACAGGCCCATCTCGTCGGCCAGCCGCTCGGAGTAGAGCCCCCACCCCTCCGCCGTCGCCGCGACGTAGACGTAGCGGAGCACGGGGTGGACGTCTCCACCGTAGAGCGCCACCGACATCTGCAGGTGGTGCCCGGGATAGGTTTCGTGGAAGGCCGTCGCCTCCATGCCGGCCTTGCTGATCGACGTGGGGTCGTACGTGCCCAGCTCGTACGTCCCGGGGCGCGTGCCGTCGGCGGAGCCCGAGGAGTAGAAGCCACCCCCGGACGCCTTCTGGTACGCGGGAAACGGCTTCACGACGACCTCGGCGTCCGGGACGAAGCCGAACCAGTCGTGCACGGCCACGGCGGCGCGGTCCACGGCGGCGCGCGCGTACGCGAGCACGTCGTCCTCGGAGCGGAACGTGTATCGGGGGTCGGTCCTCAGCGTCTGGAGAAGTCCCTTCACGTCGTCGGTGCCGAAGCTCTCGCGGGCGATGCGGAGCATCTCCGTCTGGATGCGATCCATCTCCCGGAGCCCGGTCTCGTGGACATCGCGCGGGTCGAGGGGGAGCGACGTGTGGAAGCGCACCGACGCCCGATAGCAGGCGTCCCCGTGGGGGTTCGCGCCCACGCCCACGTCTCCACGCCCCGAGTACTCGTCGGCCAGGAAGTCGCGATAGCGCGCCATGGCAGGGCGGATCCGGCCGACGACCAGCGCCCGCACCGAGTCGGCGAAGGCCGCCTCGTCGGACCGGGCGGCGGGCGCGTAGAAAGGCGAGTCCTCGGGGGGCGCGGCGAGGAGGGCGTCGACCTGGGCGAGCACCGCGGCGACGTTCGACTGGGCGGCGAGGTAGCGCTCGGCCATCCCGACGCGGAGGTTCTCGATCTCCCGGTCCAGGTAGGCCGACACCTCGTGGAGGCGCGCGAGGGCGTCCGCCCGCTCCTCCGGCGTGGCCACCGGCTGCTGCGCGAAGGTGGACGACAGCATGCTCTGCCACCCCGTCCACGTGGGGCTCACGTTCCACAGCTCCATGTGGCACACGCGCCGCCCCTCGGAAGCCTCCAGGCGGTCCAGCGTGAAGGCGTACGGCACCCACCCGTCCGTCTTCTTCAACGCGGTCGTGTCGATCGCCCGCAGACGCTCGAGCCACGCGTCCTCCTTCGTCCGCCACGCGTCCATCGAGGCCTGGCCGCGGTCCCCGAGCCCGTCCATCGGCGTATCCGGGTAGCCGATCTCGTAGGCCTCCTCCGGAAACTGGTGGTAGTAGCCATCCGCGAACTCCGTCGCGACGGCCTTCGCCTCGACCGCGGCGTCCGCCGCTGCGTCGGGGTGCGAGCAGCCGGCGACGGCCGCCACGGCCAGGGCGAGCAGGGTGGAGCGTGCGGGGATGGGGAGCTTCATGTGGGCCTCTGAGCGCGGAGTCGATCGAAGGAAGCGCAAGCTACGAGGGCGAGACCCGTCGGGATACCCGATCGGCCCCCGTGGCGCGCACGTCCCTCGCGCCTATCTTCGCGCCCCATGACCTCCACCTTCGCCGTCTACCTCCATCTGGGCTTCGACCACATCGCGGACCTGGGCGCGTACGACCACATCCTCTTCGTCGTCGCGCTGTCGGCCGGCTACGCACTGACGCATTGGCGCCACCTCCTCGTGCTGGTCACCGCCTTCACCGTCGGTCACTCCGTCACGCTGGCGCTTGCCACCCTGCGCCTGGTGTCCGTGAGCAGCACGCTCGTCGAGATCCTGATTCCGATCACGATCCTGGCGACAGGGGTGTTCAACCTCGTGGAGACCCGTACCGCTCCGCAGAGGCTCGGCCGCCCGGGACGCCAGCAGCACGTGAAGTACGCGATGGCGCTCTTCTTCGGCCTCATCCACGGCCTGGGGTTCTCCACCTTCCTGCGCGCCGTGCTGGGCGACGAGGAGAGCATCGCGCTGCCGCTCTTCTCCTTCAACGTCGGACTCGAGCTCGGCCAGCTCGGGATCCTGGCCACCGTGCTCCTCGTGAGCTGGGTGGTGATCCGGCTGGGGCGTATGCGTCCGGGGCTCTGGACGGTTATCCTTTCCTCCGTGACCTCCCTCGCCGCCCTGCTCCTCCTGGTGGGGCGCATTCCGCGTTGACGCGAATCCGGCTCCTCCGCTTGCACGGAAGGCAGATCATGAAGCCCCACCCCCTCCGCTTCCTCGGCATCCTCGTCGTTCTGGCCTCGCTCCCGCGCGTCGCCCCGGCAAGCGCCCAACAGTGGCTGCACGACGACGGCTCGAAGACCAACAAGTCGATGTTCCGCGTCCTGGAGGAGTGGCCGGACCCGAACGACTACCGCAATGCCGCCGGGATGCCCGGGCCACGGTACTGGCAGCAGCAGGCCGACTACCGTATCGAGGTGGCGCTGGACACCACGGACCACAGCCTGCACGGATCCGAGCGCATCACCTATCACAACAACTCGCCGGACGTCCTGCGCTTCCTGTGGGTGCAGCTGGACCAGAACCAGGCCTCCGAGGAGTACAGCCGGTCCAGGGCCGCGGCGGGCGCGATGCCTGCACGGGTGAGCCCGATGGCGCGCCGCTTCCTCGGCCTCGAGCCCTCCGACGCCGGCTACACGCTGACCCGCGTGCAGCTCGTGCGGCCGGACGGCTCGCTGGTCGACGCGGACCACCGCATCAACAACACGATCATGCGCGTGAACCTGGAGGAGCCGTTGCAGCCGGGCGGCGTCCAGCGGCTCGACATCGACTGGCACCACATCGTGCCCGACGCCGGGCGCGGCGCCAAGGAGCTGGTCACCGACGGTTGGCTCTACGAGAACGCGCAGTGGTTCCCGCGCATGAGCGTCTACGACGACGTGAACGGATGGCAGACGGACCAGTTCATGGGGCGCGGCGAGTTCTACCTGGAGTTCGGGAACTACGACGTCAGCATCACCGTGCCGTGGAACCACATCGTGGACGCCACCGGCGAGCTCCAGAACCCGGAGGAGGTGCTCACGGCGACGCAGCGGCAGCGGCTCGAGGAGGCCTACCGGAGCGAGGAGCCCAAGTTCGTCATCCGCCCCGACGAGGTGATGAAGCCCGAGTCGCGGCCGACGCGGAGCGGGACGCTGACATGGCACTTCAAGGCCGAGAACGTGCGCGACTTCGCGTGGATCAGCTCGAAGACCTACGTGTGGGACGCGGCGGGCTTCAGATACCGGCCGGACTCGAAGGTCATCGAGATCCACTCGCTCTATCCCCGCGACGCGATGCCGCTGTGGGACAAGGTGTCGACGCGCGCGACGATCCAGACCATGAAGACCTACGGCCGGCTGGCGTTCGAGTACCCCTACCCGAAGGCCGTGAACGCCAACGGCCCCGTGGGCGGGATGGAGTACCCGATGATCGCGTTCTGCGGCAGGCGCCCGCAGCCGGACGGCACGTACAGCGACGCCACCGAGCGCGGGCTCATCGGCGTCACGGTGCACGAGGTTGGCCACAACTGGTTTCCGATGATCGTGGCCACGGACGAGCGCAAGTGGACGTGGATGGACGAGGGGCTCAACTCGTTCCTGCAGTACTACGGCGAGCGCGACTACGCGAAGACGTACTGCGGGAAGCAATGGACGCAGACGGCGGACTGCGAATACCCCGCCGAGACGCAGCGCGGGCCCGCGCCGAACATTGTCGAGTACATGCGCGACCCCGACCAGGAGCCGCTCATGACCGAGTCCGACCTGATCGCCAAGGACTTCGGCAACAACGGCTACGCCAAGCCCGCCACGGGGCTCGTCATGCTGCGGGAGCACGTCCTGGGAGAGAAGGCGTTCGACGACGCGTTCCACTACTACGCCCAGGGATGGATGTTCAAGCACCCGCAGCCGGCGGACTTCTTCCGGTCCATGGAAGAGGGCGCGGGCGAGAACCTCGCCTGGTTCTGGCGCGGGTGGTTCTACACGACGCACGCCAACGATCAGGCCATCGGCGACGTGTCCGTGCAGGCCGCGCAGGAGCTGATCGGGGACGACTCACGCGGGCAGTACTACTACCGCGTAAAGGTCGACAACGCGGGCGGGCTGGTGATGCCGCTGGAGATCGAGGTGACGTTCGCGGACGGCACCACGGAGCGCCACGACTTCCCGGTGGACGTGTGGCGCAACAACGAGCTGACCTTCACGGCGGGCTTCTTCGGTGACAAGGAGGTCGTGGAGATCGTCGTCGATCCCGACCAGGCCTACGCGGACATCGACCGATCGAACAACGTGTGGAAGCGGCCGATCACGGAGTGAAGTCGCGGCGATGAAGGTGCTGCTCCCGCTGGCATTCGCGCTGGCCCTCGCGCCCCCCGTCGCCGCGGGGGGCGACGCCGCGCACAAGCTGCACGTGAGCTACGGCGCGGCGGCCGTGGAGAACGACGTGGTGGTCGTGCGCATCCGCTTCTTCCACGACGACCTCGAGGCGGCGCTCCGCCGACATTCCGGCCGGCCCGACCTCACACTCGCGGACGACCCCGCGACCGAGGCGGCGTTCCTGGCCTACTTCGGCGCGAAATTCGCCCTGTGGGTCGGAGGGCGGGCCCTTCCCGCCCACATCGTGGCCAGCGGCCGGGACGAGCTCGACCGGGAGCCCGTGTGGTGGTACGCCGTCCAGTTCGACGCACCCGGGACCGTCACCGCCTTCCGGGTGCGCAACGCGCTGCTGCTCGAGCTCTTCGACGACCAGCACAACATCGTGAAGTTCGTCCACTTCCCGGACCAGACCCAGAAAACCTACTCGTTCGGCGCCGGCGAGGAGGAGTTCGACGTGGCCTTCTGAGCCACGACGTCCGATCTCCCCGCCCCCGCCGCGTTCACCATGCTCCCCACGCTCCTCGCAGCCCTCCAGCTCACCGTCCCGCCGGGACCGACCGTCTACAACGCCCGCCAGGGCCGGACCGAGGTGCAGGTCCCCGCCATCGAGTCGGACGTCACGGTCGACGGGCTCCTGGACGAGCCCGCCTGGCGCCGGGCGGCGGTGCTCACCGGCTTCTCGGTCTACCAGCCCGTGGACCAGCGCCCGTCGCCCGACTCGACCGAGGTCCTGGTCTGGCATTCCGCCGACGCGATCTTCTTCGGCGTGCGCGCCTTCGAGCCCCACGGCGCGGTCCGCGCGACGCTGGCCGACCGGGACAAGGTGAGCTCCGACGACAACGTGGAGATCCACCTCGACACGTACGACGAGCGCAACCGGGCCCTCGTGTTCATCGTGAACGCGCTCGGGGTGCAGGCGGACGGCACGAAGAGCGAGGGGGGAGGCTTCATCCCCGGCGCGAACGTCCGCCCGGGCGAGAACGACCTGAGCGCCGACTTCACATGGGCGTCCAAGGGGCGTGTGACGGCCGACGGCTACGAGGTCGAGATCCGCATCCCCTTCTCCAGCCTGCGGTATCCGACGAGCGCGGTGCAGGACTGGGGCATCCAGATCCAGCGCAACGTCCAGCACAGCGGCTACCAGGTGACGTGGACGCCCGCCCGCAAGGCGGCGGCGTCCTTCATCGACCAGGAAGGCACGCTCGTCGGCCTCACCGGGATGAACCACGGCCAGGTGGTGCAGCTCAACCCCGAGCTGACCAACACCGCCACCGGCGGACGCGCCGCCGAAGGAGATTCCGGCTTCGACCCCGACGCGCCCCTGCCCGACTGGCGCTACCACAACGAGCCGCGCCTCGGCGGCAACGTGCGCTGGGCGATGGGGAGCAACTTCGTCCTCAACGGCACGGTGAAGCCCGACTTCAGCCAGGTGGAGGCGGACGCGACGCAGATCGCCGCGGACGCGCGCTTCGCGCTTTTCTACGCCGAGCGGCGGCCGTTCTTCGTGGAGGGCGCGGACCAGTTCAACGTGCCGAACACGCTCGTCTACACGCGTCGCGTCGTGCGGCCCGAGGCGGCCGTGAAGCTCACGGGGAAGGTGGGACGCACGGACGTGGCCGTGATGTCCGCGTTGGACGACCCCGGCACCACGACGGACGGCTCCCGTCCGTTCGTGGGCATCGTGCGCCTGCGGCGCGGCATCGGCACCCAATCCACGGCGGGCGTGCTCTTCAGCGAGCGCTCCGGCGGGGGGCGGGCCAACCACCTCGGCGGAGCCGACGTCCACTGGGTGTTCGGCCGCCTGTACTACGCGCAGTTCCAGGGGGTCCTGAGCGCGACCAGCGAGGATGGATCCACCACCACGGCGCCCATGTGGGAGGCGGTGGTCGACCGCACGGGGCGCAGCTACGGCTTCCACTACTCGCTGAAGGGGCTCGGCGACGGCTTCGCGGCGGACAACGGCTTCGTGCAGCGCACGGACATCGTCGAGGCGGGCGTGGCCAACCGCTACACGCTCTACGGCGCTCCGGGCGCGCTGGCCGAGCGCTGGAACGTCTTCGCCCACGGGAGCCTGCTGTGGCGCTACGACGACTTCTTCGCCGGCAAGAGCCTGCTGGAGGACCAGCTCTCGTTCATGAACGAGATCACGGTGCGCGGCGGGTGGTCTATCGGCCTGACCCCGACGATCGCCAGCTACGCCTTCGACCCCGCCGACTACGAGGGCCTCTACACCGGTCTGCTGGCCGCGCCGACACCCTTCGTCCCCTCGGACCGGATCGGCACGTTCACCACGCGGCTGAGCGTGTCCACGCCGCAGTTCGCGCGCTTCGCCGCCTCGGCGGGGCTCACGGCCGGCCGCGACGTCGACTTTCTGGAGACGTCCCGCGTCCACCGGTGGGATTGGGACGCGAGCCTCGACCTGCGGCCGACCCCCCAGCTCCGCGTCGGGGCGACGTACCGGAGCAGCCGCTTCACCCACCTGGCGGACGACGAGCGGACGCAGTTCACGCGCATCCCTCGCCTCAGGGTCGAGTACCAGGTCACGCGCTCGATCTTCCTGCGCGTGGTCGCCCAGTACACGGCCGCGGAGCGCGCCGCGCTCCGCGACCCGCGCACGGGGCGGGTGCTGCTCAGGAGCGCCGGTGGCGGCGCGTACGAGCCCTCGACCGCCACCGCTTCGAACCAGTTGCGCGCCGACTGGCTCTTCTCGTACCGCCCGACCCCCGGCACCGTGTTCTTCTTCGGCTACGGCAACACGATGACGGAGCCGGAGCCGCTCCGCTTCGACCGCCTGCAGCGCCAGGCCGACGCCTTCTTCCTGAAGCTCAGCTACCTCTTCCACGCCCTGGGCGCGAAGGACTGAGTCAGCGCCCAACCGCCGCCATGCCGGCCTCGTTGTAGCGCGCGCCCCGCACGCGTCGCACGAGCGGGTCCAGCGCGTCGAGGTCCTCCGCGGTCAGCTCGACGCGCAGCGCCGCGAGGTCTTCGTCCAGATGGGCGACCTTCGTGGTGCCGGGGATCGCCACCACGTGCTCGCTGCGGCTCAGCACCCAGGCGAGCGCGATCTGGGCGGGCGTCACGTCATGGCGCTGGGCCACCTTCTTCACGACCTCGACGAGCTCGAGGTTGGCCGTGAGGTTGTCGCCCTCGAACCGTGGCTGTGCCACCCGCCGGAAGTCGCCGTCCGCGGGTCGCCAGTCCTCCGAGTAGCTTCCCGTGAGCAATCCCCGTCCGAGGGGGGAGTAGGCGACGAGCGAGACGCCGAGCTCGACACACGTGGGGAGGATCTCCTCCTCGATCTCCCGGCTGAAGAGCGAGTACTCGGTCTGGAGCGCCGTGATCGGGTGCACGGCGTGGGCGCGGCGCAGCGTCCCGGCGGACGCCTCCGAGAGCCCCAGCGCGCGCACCTTGCCGTCCTCCACCAGTCGCGCCATGGCGCCGACCGTCTCCTCGATGGGTGTGTCGGGATCGACGCGATGGAGGTAGTACAGGTCGATGTGGTCCATGCCGAGGCGCTCGAGGCTCCCGCTCGAGGCGCGCCGGACGTTCGCGGGCGAGCCGTCGATGCCCAGGCGGGTGCCGTCGGCGGCGCGCAGGGGGCCGAACTTGGTCGCAATGACCAGGTTCTCGCGCCGGTCGGCGAGCGCCTTGCCGACCAGCGTCTCGTTGCGGCCGACGCCGTACATCTCGGCGGTGTCGAAGTGCGTGATGCCGCGATCGACGGCCTTGCGGAGAAGCCGTATGCCGTCGGCTTCCGGGGTGGGCGGGCCGTAGAACTCCGAGAGCCCCATGCATCCCAATCCGACGCTCGAGACCTGGAGCGCCGAGCGGCCGAGGGTTCTGGTCTTGCCGATCACGAATCGTACCTCCGATCTGCTGTGGACGTCATCGATCGAAGACGCACGAAGCGCGCCAGAGGTGGCGGCGGCTTGGGCGTTGGGGCGGGCGGGGGGGTAGCCCCGGTGTCGGGCGCCCGAATCGAAGGACGTTCTGCCCGACGCACCGTGGGAGCGCGCTGAGAGCTGGAGGCACACGGGGAGACCGCCTTGCTCTCGGCCATGCGAAGACCGTCAGGAGCGGTGCGGCACCAGCTTGCCTACTGCACGGCCTTGAGGATGTCGATGACGATGCGTTCCATGTCCCCGACCACGCCGAAAATCAGGAGAAGGAGAAGCGTGAGCACAACGAAGCCGATCGTGAGGCTCACCTTCACCCAGTATCGTTCCTCCGGTCGCATCATGCAGACAGCGCAGTGCCGACGTCCCGCCCTCGTCGAGCCCTCAAACCACCACCCGTCTCCGTGGCCATAGGTAGAACGGGCGTGGTCTCGGCATCGAGAAGCCGGTGTCCGTGGGCCGCGTACCGCCACATCACGTTCACCGTGATGTCCATCACCGTGATGCCCATCACCGTGAGGACGCTGCCGTAGAAAGCGGCCGCCACCGCCTGGTCCGAGCCGTGGGAGAAGGTCCGGGCCAGGACGGCGGTGGGTAGGGGCAGGAAGGCGAAGTACGACGACCACAGGTTCAGGAGGGTGGGCCTGAGGGACCCAGGCGCCTCCGGCACCGTGATCTCCAGCACCAGGAATGTGATCGCGATGGCGATCACCCCGTCGCTCAACGCTTCCAGGCGATTCGTGTCCATGGTCAGGCCCCGGTGGTCACGTCGGGCTGCCGATACTCGGCGTCGCTGACCTGCTCCATCCACTCCACAGCGTCTAACGATGGATCGGGGGGTACCATCGTAGGTTGGATTTCATATATTTGAATATTAAATGAATACCGCCATCAACTCATCTCGGAGTCTCTGCCCATGTCCGACAAGATCATCGCGGTCCTTGGCGCCACCGGCGCCCAGGGCGGCGGCCTCGCCCGGGCCATTCTCGCCGACGCTGGCGGTCCCTTCCGCCTCCGTGCCCTCACCCGCAATCCGGCCTCCGACGCCGCCCGGGCTCTGGCCGAGGCGGGAGGCGAGGTCGTGCAGGCGGACCTGGACGACGCCGACAGCCTCCGGCGGGCCTTCGACGGAGTGCACGGAGTCTTCGCCGTCACCAACTTCTGGGAGCACTTCTCCCCGGAGAAGGAAATCCAGCAAGCGAGCAACATCGTCGCGGCCGCCAAAGCCGCCGCCGTGGAGCACCTCGTCTGGTCCACGTTGGAGGACACCCGGCGGCAGATGCCGTTGGACGACGACCGCATGCCCACCCTCCAGGGGAAGTACAAGGTGCCCCACTTCGACGGAAAGGGTGAGGCCGACGCCCTCTTCGAGCGGGCGGGTGTGCCCACCACCTACTTCCACGCATCCTTTTACTGGGACAACCTCATCCACTTCGGGATGGGCCCCCAGCGGGGCGAGGACGGCG
>CAZPZU010000136.1:0-9959 GCA_964591135.1 uncultured Gemmatimonadaceae bacterium
ACCGGATCCGGTGGCTCACGACCTCGAGAGCGTGGTCCTGTCCGATGATCCGCTCACCCAGGAACTGCTCGAGCTTGAGCGCCATCGCCACGTCGTCGCGCATCATCTTCCCGACGGGGATCCCTGTCCATCCCGAGATGACCTGTCCGACGAGCTCGCCGTCGACGGACACCGGCACCAGGGGATCTTCCCCCTGGATCTCCTCGAGCTCCGCGTCCAAACGTCTCAGCTCATCGCGGAGCTTGGCGGCGTCGACAGGCGTGGCGTCCTCGCCGCTTCCCTCTGGCTTCTCGGGTTCTTCGTCGGCTACGGTTGTTCCCCTCGCGGTCGTCTCGGCCGCCGCTCCGTCCCCGGACGCTTCGGCGCTCCCCTTCCCCGCTCCGTCCGACGCTGTGGCTTCCAGGCGCTCGTGCGTCTCCCGGATCTTCGCCACGAGATCGCGCTCCTTGTTCCAGCGCTCCTCGAGCATGGCGAGCTCGGCCTGGATGGCCTCACGCTGGGTCGCCAGCAGCTCCAGGCGCTCCGAGTGGTCGATGCCGAGCGTCTCCTCGCGCCGAAGCACGCGCATCTGGACGTCGACGTCCTGCAGACGCCGCATGGCGTTCTCGACGGACGGGGGCGTGGAGCTCTGGCCCAGGGCGAGGCGTGCGCAGGCCGTGTCCAGCACGCTCACGGCCTTGTCCGGGAGCTGCCGCTCGGAGAGGTAGCGCGCCGACAGGCGCACAGCGGCGTCCATGCCGTCGTCCAGGATGCGCACCTTGTGGTGCTTCTCCAGGCTGGGCACGACCCCCCGCATCATGACCTTGCAGACCTCTTCCACGGGCTCCTCGACCTTGACGACCTGGAAGCGGCGCGTGAGCGCGGCGTCCTTCTCGAAGTACTTCTTGTACTCCGACCAGGTGGTAGCCGCGAGCGTGCGCAGCTCTCCGCGGGCCAGCGCCGGCTTGAGGAGGTTGGCGGCGTCGTTCTGCCCCGCCGCTCCCCCCGCGCCGATCATGGTATGGGCCTCGTCGATGAAGAGGATGATCGGCGTCGGCGAGGACTTCACCTCGTCGATCAGGCCCTTGAGACGACTCTCGAACTCGCCCTTGACCCCGGCGCCCGCCTGCAGGAGCGCCAGATCCAGGCTGCGCACGGACACGTTGCGCAAGACGGGGGGCACCTCGCCGGCGGCAACCCGCATGGCGAAGCCCTCCACCACGGCCGTCTTCCCGACGCCCGCCTCGCCCACCAGGATCGGGTTGTTCTGGCGGCGGCGCGTGAGGATGTCCACGACTTGCCGGATCTCGAGGTCCCGGCCCAGCACGGGGTCGAGCTCGTCGCGGCGCGCCTGCTCGGTCAGGTCCTGCGTGTACTTGTCGAGCTTCTCGGTCTTTCCTCCCCCCGGCCGCGCCCCCGACGACGGCGCACCCGCCTCCGCGGGCTCCGCGTACGCGCCTTCCTCCTCCGCCGAATTGGCGACGATGCTCTCGAACTCCTCACGGAGCCGGTCCCCCGAGATCTTGTCCAGCTCGCGGCTGGATGCGACCACCCGGGAACGCAGGTCCGAGTGGACGAGGAGCGCGAGGAGCGTGTGTCCGGTGCGGATGCGGCGCGCTCCGTAGTCGACGGAGCCCAGCAGCCAGGCCTCCTGGAGCATGTCCACGAGCTTGGGGCTGAGGGAGGGCCGGTCCCCGCTCCCGGTCTTCATCCGGTCGAGACGCGCCGTGAGATCCGAAGCCAGCCGCGCGCGATCCACGCCGAAGTGCTTCAGGATGAACGCCACGTCGCCGTACGTGGCGTCGAGGAGCTTCATCAGGTAGTGGTCGATCTCGACGTCGTAGTGCGTGAGCGACATGCAGTAGCCCGCCGCGGCATCCATGGCCGCGCGGGTTTCGTCGTTCAGCTTGGCGATGAGGGATCTCAGATTGACCATGGGTGACCCCGCTCAGAGCGAGAGGACGGTATCGGAGGCGTCGTGCGTGAACGCTGCCGAGCGCAGCCACGTGGACCACCCCAGCGGGGTGCCCCCGTCCGCGCCCAACGATATGGCCGGAACCTCTTCTTTCTCGAGGATCAGCCTGAGCTCGAACTCGATCTGGTCGTCCGAGAAATAACGTGTGATGGCGCGCAGCTCCCGGTAGGCCGATCCGGTCGGCAGGAACTCGCGATAGCGGGCCAGCGGCAGCGGACCCACGACGATGCGCGCGCGGGAGCTCGGGTCCCACACCTCGTCGCCCACGAGGGTCCCTTGGCCGAGCCGACCGGCGCCCTCGTCGTCCGTGTCGTCGACCCTGCACTGGGCGGTACCGGACATATCGTACCAGGCACCGACGAACTGCTCGACCTCGACCGGAACCTCGAAGTAGTCCTCGAGCACCTGCTCGAGCGCCCCGGCGCTGCGCTGATGCGGCCCGAGGAGCCCGACGTAGCCCAGGAGCGCGTGCTCGTCGAGCCCGAGGGCCTCCCTTGCGCTGGCGTTGCCCAACCCGATCAGGTCGAAGAGGTGGTCCGTGACGTGGTCTCCTCCGCCACGCTCGTAGGAGACGTAGAACCGATAGCGCTCCCACGCCCGGTAGAAAAGGGCGACGAGCCGGTGATGGAAGAGATCCAGGAAGTCCCGCAGGGCTCGGTCGCGATTCCTGTCCCGCTCCATCACCAGGACCGAGTAGTGATGGGGCAGGACCCCCATGTGCCCTACCAGGCCGAGGAAGTTGACGGTCATCTTCCACGGGCCGTCCGGCACCCGCGACATCTCCTGGATCTCGCCGGCCGGGAAGGACAGGTCCGGGTTGGCGCCGAAGCGCACGACCTCGTCGGCGGGGTGGCCGAAGCGCCCGACCCTCGAGCGCTCGGGGTGGAGTCGCTCCAACAGGCGTACGGCCTGGAAGAAACGGAACGAGTGGGCACGGTCCACCAGCTCCCGATCCAGCGCCTCGCGCGCCGCAGCGTCGCTCACAGGAGCGGCTTGTGTCCTGCCCTCGGTGGCCATGCCTTCAGAATCTCCGGACGCTGTTTCGTTCTGGCAACAAGTCGTGAGAAGCTGTTCAACGAGGCGTACTGCGCCAGGAACCGCTCGAGTATCGACGCGAACAGGTAGACGCTGCCCCCGGTGAAGGCCTCCTCGTCGAACTCGATCTCGACGCTCCTCCCCCGGGCGAACGCGAGGCCGTGCTCGCTCTGCACGGGCGCGTGCATCGGCTCGCCACGTACCTCGATGATGCCCTCCACGTGCCGGTCGCCGAGCGTCGAGCCGCCGAAGTTGTAGAGGCGGATCATCTCCCGGAACGCTTCGGCGCCCCGATCGACAAGGGACAGCTGGTTCAGGGAGAGCATCGACACCAGTCGCCAGAGCAGCTGTCCCCCGAGCGGTGGGCGCACCACGCGGGTAGGCGCGGTCAGCATGAAGATTCCGGTGAGCGGAGCGCTCTCCTCCTCGAGATGGAGGTCGGACCTCGTGGTGCCGAAGGGAAGCTCGTTCGGGAGGTTACCGTTGGAGCACGTCACGTTCGCGCCGATCGAATGGAAATCGGGCTGGACCGTCTCCCCATCCAGGTCTACGAACGCAATCGACACATCCGACGCGGCGTTCTCGCCGAACGCGCGGGGCTCCCGCCTCGCGTACCAGAACAGGCCGCCGCCCGGGGCGGGCCTCCGGTGCTTGAGGGCATAGAAGGGCACGAACGGAACCTTGGTCGTGGTGCCGGGCGAAATGGCGAACACGTCTTCGATGGAGAAGACCTCCGCGTCCCCCTGCACCGAAACCGGGTACTCGGTCTTCCTCTGCGTCAGCGTGATCGGGCGCGCTTCGGCCGGAAAGAGGTTGACGACGGGCGCGCACGCCAGGCGGAGCGTGCGGTCGCCCACGCCCTCCTGCAGCCGGGCGTGCCGCTCGGGCCGCTGGAACGTCGACACGTAGAACAGGAGCTGCAACGAGGTTCCCAGCCCCGCACCAGACAGCTGGTCCAGGCCCTTCACGTCGATGAAGAAGAACTTGTGCGGAAAGGCGAAGTACTCCTGGATCATCCGGTACGGCAGGAACGAGCGCCTCGGCTGCGGCAGCATTCCTTCATCGGGATCGAAGCCGACCGCTTGGACGGCGCTCCCGGGCAGCCGCACGGCGCGCGCCGAGGGGCCCGCGCGCGGATTCCACGCGACCACCTGGACACAGTTGTTCATCAGCAGCTCGTACAGCGATCCGATCAACCCCGGCTCGCCGTCGAGGTAGAACCGCAGCTCCGACATCTCGATCTCGTCGACCGGCACCTGGCCGAGGGTCTCGAGATCCACCCGGAGCACGGCAAAGGCATTGGTGGTCCCCGGCCCCTTCACTTCGTGGGCCGAGTGCCACCCCGCGCCCTTCACCTCGAGGGGCCACAAGGTGGTCGGATAGGCTGTGCGGAACCGGCACCGCGAGCCGGTGCTCGTAGGCGGGGTCACGAGGCGAGCGCCGCGAGGAATCTTCCATCCCGTCGCGAGCGTGGCCTGGTCGGGGTCCAGCCGGAACTCCACCAACGACATCGACGGCAGGGGCCGCAGATAGTGCGGGTAGACGACGTTCAGGAGAGCCTGCGAGATCTCCGGGAAGTCGTCGTCGATCTTGAGATGGACGCGAGCGGCGAGGAAGGCGAAGCCCTGCAGGAGGCGCTCGACGTGCGGATCCTCGGCCCGGGTGGCCTCGATGCGCAGACGCGACGCCACCGCCTTGTAGCTGTCGGCGAACTCCGCTCCCAACTGGCGCAGGAAGGTGAGCTCCCGCTCGTAGTAGTCCAGTAGCCGCTCATCCCTCATGCCGTCATTCCGCGACCGTGAAGCGACCGCTGTTCATCTCGAGCACCGTGTCGAACCGGACCCGCTCCGGATCGGGGTCGAGGCGCAGCGTCGCCTCGATGACGAATTTCAGGCTGCGGGTCTTCTTGTCATCGCCTTCCGCCCTCGAGATCCGCACGTCGGATAGCCGGGGCTCGAACAGCTCGATCTCGCGCTCGATGGACCGATTGAGGCGTGCCGGCGTGGCAGCCGCGTCGGCGCTCATGGAGGCGAAGTCGGGAAGACCGTAGTTGTAGATCGATCGCTCGACCTCGACCCAGGGCGCCGTCGCGGGGCTCCCGGTCTCCCGCGTGTTGAGCAGCCGTTCGAGATCGCGCAGCAGGTTGCTCTTGAGCTCCTCCACCGAGGCGTCCCAATCCGCCGGCTCCCGCCGACCTCTATCCACCAGTCGATCCAGAATCGACTGGCGCAGCGTCCTGGCCCGATTGGGCTGGTCCATCTCGACTCTCCGCTTTGGCCGTTGAGGGCGTCGCCTTGGCACGGCCGGCGTCGCGCTCGAGCGAGACCGCGAGCACCGGATCGAGGCGACAGATGTCGTCGTACAACTGTCTGCGGCGCCCATCGTCGGCCGGAAGGCAACGATACAGGAGGCCGATGGGTCTCGCCACGATCTCGGCGGCCTCCCAGTCGTCGAGGTTCCGCTTGGTGGCAAGATCGACCAGGTCCTCCAGCATCGGGCGGGCGACCGAGATCATGCCCGCGTCCACGAGCACCGAGGCGGCCAGCGATTCCGTGATGAAGCGCGCCCGCGCGCTCTCTTCGCGCTCGGCGCGCTTCTTCAGGAGCTCGACGCCACGCATCGGGTTGCCCGAGGCCGCCCACTCGAGCGCCTTCTCGTGCGTGGCCTCGCTCATGACGCGCTCCCGGTCGTAGTCGGGAGCCGCAGCCGTCGCGGCCCGGGCCTCGCCGTCGCCACCCGTCAGACCCTGGAGGCTCAGCCACTCGAGGGTCTCGACGTTGGCGGTCGGGGTGTCGTCCATGAGTGTGGAGGAGAGAAGCTTCGGCACGTCGCGCACGAGGGCCGCCAACTCTCCCTTGACGGCATCGGCGGCAGCACGGTAGGAGGACCCCAGCCCCTCCATCGCCGTAAGGAGGTAGCGCTGGAGATCCAGCCACCCGCGGCCCGAGGGCGTCGCCATCACCTCCTCCGCCGCGTCCACGAGCGCCTCCCAGTCCCCGTTGAGCACCAGGGTCTTCAGGCGTTTGCGCAGCTCGGTGGGCGGAGCGTCCAGCAGGCGCACGTCGAGCGTGCCCCCACCCCTGCGCAGCTCGCCCCAACGCAGCCCACGCAGAAGGAGGTAGGGGGCAGGATCCGTCGGGTCCTCGTGACGCAGGAAGCGCGCGGCGCCGGCGATCCGCCGCTGCGCGTCCGCGGCATCCACCGGCTCCGGCGCGAGCCCACCCGGGGCACCGCTTCCGGCCGTCTCGGAGCCGCCCGACGATGCTGGGCCGGGAGCCCCGGCATCCGCGCTCGCCAGCTCGGGTGCCGCTTCCGCGACCGGATCCGGCTCGAGCTCGAGCTTCTTGTCCAGCAGCACCTGAACGGCCGTCGTCGCCCGGGCCAAGACCTCCTTGAGCTTGCCGAAGCTCGGCTTCTGGCCCTTCAACTCCTTGAATCGCTCCTTGACCAGCTCTTCGAGCGACGCGACGCCTTCCGTGCAGCTCTCCAGCTCGCCCCTCCACTTCTTGTAGCTGGCCTTGGGAGTCTCCGCGAACCCGCTCTCGAAGTTGGCGGACGTCGGCGCACGCGGATCCTCGTCGTCCCCGCCTTCCTTCTTGCTCTGCTTCGCGCCCGACTCCGCACCGGAGAAGGAGTCCTTGCGAAGGCCCTTCCACTCTTCGAAGTGGTGGATGTTGTGTCCCCAGTCCGTGATCGCCACGAACTTGATGGGCTCGTACTTGTCGTCCCTGGACGTGAAGCCCTCGCCGACGAATTCGAGGGTGAACGCGCGGTCCTCGATCTCTTCCGGATAGAGGTGATCCCAGAACTGGTCGAGGAGCCCCCGAATGAGCTTCAGCCCGGAGTCCAGCCCTAGGAAGCCTTCCAGATTCAGCAGCGCTTCGGTGAGCCAGATTGCGAGCGTCAGATCCTTCGACTCGTTCTCGAGGATGTTGGTCGCGAGCTCGACGACCTCTTCGAAGTCGTGTTCCGGGTTGCGTGCGTCGCGGAGCGCGGTGATTCGCGAGTAGTCGTCCTCGTACGCGACGTTCGCGCCTCCGGGGCGCTCCTCGGAGATCGGCGCCAGAAGACCCTCGGACAGGGGCATGGGGAGGTCAGCTCGAGGGAGCCGAGGGGCCCTCGATCTCGAGCTCGCGCAGCTCGAGGATCGGGAAGTCCTCGTCGTCGACCAGGAGCATCTTCTGGCCCATGGGCGCCTGCGAGCCATCCGGCAGATCGATCCACCGGGTGACCCGTCCCAGGCGGACGAGCTCGTCCTCGTCGCGCGACGCAGCCGGAGTCAGGACGGGAAGCAGCGCTTCACCGAGATCCACGCCATCGAGCGTCTCGCCGGCCTGCAGGTGGACGGGCGCCCACAGGAGGTCACGAAGCCGCTGCGGCGGCTCAACCGTGACCGACGTCAGGTGCTCGAACGGGATCCATGAGTACTGGCCGCCCAGGAAGAGCTCGAGACGCGCGCCCACGCGCGGGTCGGCGTCCTCGAGGCTCTCGAACGGCTTTCCGTTGAGCTTCCCCCGCACCGGGCGGGGCTCCCCCGTGGACTCCGGAAACGCACCCTCCGCGAACATCGACGCGCGATCCCGCTCGCACTCGAGCACCCGCCCGTAGGCGAGAATCCCTAGCGTGGCCTCCGGGTCGCTCCGCGCGAGCACGTCCAACTGCTTCGTGGCCCGCTCGTAGTCTCCGGCGAAGCAGAGCAGCTCGAAGAGGAACGTACGCCGCTGTACGTCGGTCGGCCGGTCCCGCACCTCCGCGTTGAGCGCCGCGATCGCCTCCGTGAGCTTGCCTTCCTGGTAGAGCGTCTTGGCGTCCAAAGCCCTCCCTCGGCAGGACGGAACCCGCCGCGGAGGCCGCCGCCCAGCTGGGTGGCGGTTCCTCCGCGGCGGAAATCCGACTCGGGGTCCTACTTCGTATTGGTGCGGATGTCCCAACTTCCGGGCACTGTCCCCTTCGCGGTCCCGTCCTCGTTCTGGATCTTGTAGTTGATGGTGACCTTGCCGAACGCGAACGAGACGGACTCCATCGGGATGGCGTCGCCACCCTGCGACCCGGCCCAGTTGATGCTGGTGACGAACAGCTCCTCGAACTCGTACACGAGGTAGTCCAGGGGCTCGTCGCCGCCCGCCTTGTACATGGTCAGCTTGGCCTTCGGGTAGTGCTTCCCCGAGCACATCTTCTGGAAGAGGTCGGTACTCGAGGCGTCGGTCATCTTCATGATCTGGAAATCCGACAGCGACACCCTGCCCGCGCCGCCTCCGCTTCCGTGGCCGACGCTGGCCGCGTTGTTCCCGCCGAACGAAAAGGACAGGACCTCGATCTGCTCCTCGTGGCCCTTCCGCGTCGCCTCGCCCTTGACGCCTTCCAATTCGAGCCAAGCATCCCAATCAGCCATGGTGTTCTCCTCTCCGGGGTTGTGTCTTCCGACGGCCAGTCACGGCCGCCTAGGCTTCAGGTACATCCGCCACCAGCCGCAACGAGAAGTCCACCGCGTCGAGCTGGAAGTGTGGCCGCAGGTACGCCACGGCCTGGTACTGCCCTGGAGCCCGCGGGTTCTCCACCACGTCGATGCGGGCATCGCTGAGGGGCTTCTTGGCCTTCTGCTCCTCGGAAGCGTCCTCGCTCAACAGGACGTATTCGCTGATCCAGTTCTGCAGCATCTTCTTCAGAGAGTCCTGCGTCTTGTAGCTGCCGATGTGGTCGCGCATCATGACCTTGAGGTAGTGCGCGAAGCGCGACACCGCGAAGATGTAGGGAAGCTGGGCCGAAATCGCGGCGTTGGCCGTCGCCGCATCGCCGCCCGTCCCGACGTACTCCTTGGGCTTCTGCGCCGACTGCACGCTGAAGAACACCGCATTCGCCGTATTCTTCTCGTTGGCGAGCGGAGCGAACCCGAGCTTCGCCATCTCCATCTCGTGGTCATCCGGGATCACCGTCTCGGTCGGGCATTTCATGGCAATATCACCCGAGTCCGTTTCGAACGTGTGGACCGGCAGTCCCTCGAGCTTCCCGCCCGAGGTCACGCCACGGATGCGCGCGCACCAACCGTGCTGCGCGAAAGCGCCCGTCACGCGGGCCGCCAGCCCCCACGCGGCGTTCCCCCACAGGTATTTGCCATGCTCCTTCCCGGAGACGTCCTCCTCGTAGTCGAAGGCGTCGATGGGATTTTGCTTGCCGAAGGGCTCACGGAGCAGCATGCGCGGCGCGGTCAGCGCGACGTAGCGCGAGTCCTCGCTGTCGCGGAAGGCGCGCCACTGCGCGTAGTCCGAGCCCTCGAACACGGAGGAGAGCTGGTACATGTTGCTCAGCTCCGTGAAGCTCTCCAAGCCGAACATCCCCGGAGCGGTCCCGGTGATGAAGGGAGCGTGGGCCGTGGCGGCGATCTTCGACATCGCGTCCAGGAGCTTGATGTCCTGGCCGGTCTTGTCGAACTCGAAGTCACCCAAGAGTGCTCCGTAGGGGTTCCCGCCGAAGACGTTGTACTCCTCCTGGTAGATCTTGCGGAACAGCTCGCTGCGGTCCACGCCCATCGCCGCGCGGCCCGCGGTGACGTCGCGCAGGAGCTCCTTCTTCGTGATCGGCAGGACCCGGACCTTGAGCATGGTGCTCGTCTCGGTGTTCGCGATCAGATAGCGGAGCCCCGTCCAGGTCGATTCGAGCTTCTGGAACTTCTCGTGGTGCATGATCTCGTTCAGCTGCGCGGTGACCAGACGATCGATCTCCGCGATCTGCTGATTGAGCATCGCCTCGGTGTCCGCACTGAACGTGACGGCGCCCTCGAGGACATCCTTCACGAACAGCTTGATCATCTCGCGACCACGCTGCTGGGCCTCCGTCTCCTTGCCGAACCGGCCCTCGTCGACGATCTGGTCGAGTAGGCTTCCTTCGGTGACTTCCGCCTCTGCCGCGGCCGCGGCCTGTTCCTGCTTGGGATCAGCCATTCTCGCCTCCCTCGGCGTCGATCTCCGCCTTC
>CAZPZU010000137.1:0-9862 GCA_964591135.1 uncultured Gemmatimonadaceae bacterium
AAACACCTTCGCTGCAGCTTCTGCGGGAAGTCCAAGGAGAGCGTAAAGAAGTTCATCTCCGGGCCGAACGTGTACATCTGCAACGAGTGCATCTCGCTGTGCAACGAGATCCTCGCCGAGGAGGAGGAGCGCGAAGCGCAGGAGGCGGTCGTCCCCAGTCCGACTCCGGAGGAGATCAAGGACATCCTGGACCAGTACGTCATCGGGCAGGAGACCGCGAAGCGGGCCATGGCGGTGGCGGTCTACAACCACTACAAGCGCGTCAACCACCAGGGCGTGCTGGACGAGGTGGAGATCGACAAGGCCAACATCCTCCTGGTCGGGCCCACGGGCGTCGGAAAGACGCTCCTGGCGCAAACGCTGGCCCGCACGCTGCACGTGCCCTTCACCATCGCCGACGCGACGACGCTCACCGAGGCCGGGTACGTGGGCGAGGACGTGGAGAACATCCTCGTCCGGCTGCTGCAGGCCGCCGACTTCAACATCGCCGAGTGCGAACGCGGCATCGTCTACATCGACGAGATCGACAAGATCGCCCGCAAGTCGGAGAACCCGTCGATCACGCGCGACGTGTCCGGCGAGGGCGTGCAGCAGGCTCTGCTGAAGATCCTGGAGGGAACGGTGGCCAGCGTGCCGCCGCAGGGCGGCCGGAAGCATCCGCAGCAGGAGTACATCCAGATCAACACCCGCAACATCCTCTTCATCTGCGGCGGCGCCTTCGACGGCCTCGAGAAGATCGTGGAAGGACGCATCGGCAAGCGCCGCATTGGCTTCGCCGGCGACGAGTCGTCCATGGATCGCGAGGGCAACATCCTCCGCCACGTGGAGCCGGAGGATCTGCAGCGCTTCGGGCTGATTCCGGAGCTGGTGGGACGCCTCCCGGTCACCGTGCACCTGGACCACCTCGACGAGGAGGCCCTGGTTCGCATCCTGGAAGAACCCAAGAACGCCCTGGTGAAGCAGTACAAGAAGATGTTCGAGCTCGAGGGCATCGGGCTCACCTTCGACCGCGAGGCCATCCTGTCCATCGCCAAGAAGACCCTCGAGCGTGGGACCGGGGCCCGCGGACTCCGGTCGATCATCGAGAACCTGATGCGCGACGTCATGTTCGAGATCCCGTCGCGGAAGGACGTGCGCGAGGTGGTGGTGACGCCCGAGTGCGTCGAGACGGGCGTGCCCCCGCTCCTGGTCCTGCGGCCGGAAGAGCGCAAGCTGGAGGCCTAGCAGGTCGCCGAAACCGGATCCCGTCCGGCTCGCACTCCTTGTCGGCTCCGCGACAGATACCGCTCGCGGAGCCTTGTCCTTTTCCGGGACGCACCGTCGTCGTACGATAGGGCCGACGAGCCGCCTCGCCTCGTTCCCGACCACTCTTCGATGTCCGGCCCGACGATCGGGCCACGACGCCAGGACGCCCCGGATGCCCACCCTCCATCGGGCAGAAGACAGGATCGACGTGCCGGACCGGCTGCCGGTGATCGCGCTTCGCGACCTGGTGTTCTTCCCCTACATGGTCCTGCCGCTGTTGATCGGCCGCCCGCGCTCCGTCGCCGCCCTCGAGGAGGCCCGCGACGGGGACGGCCTCGTTCTGCTGGTCGCCCAGCGTCAGCCCTCCGTCGACGAGCCGGCGAGCGGTGACCTTTTCCGCATCGGTACCGTGGCCCGCGTCATCCAGGTCTCCAACCTCCCGGACGGAACGGCGCGCGTGGTGCTGGAGGGCCTCGGCCGTGCCCGCATCCGTCGCCTGACCACGACGTCGGAGCACCTGCGCGCCTCCCTGAGGCTGCTGACCGACCGGGAGGCCGAGACCGAGCCGCCTTCGCCCCCTGCCCTGCGCGAGCTGGCCAGGGGGGTGGTGGGCCTGTATGCCGAATACGCCCGAATGCACGAACGCATCCCGGACGAGCTGCCGGGAATCCTCGCCGCCGAGGGAGACCGGATCCGCCTGGCCCACCTCGTGTCCGGCCACCTGATCCTTCCGTCCGTCGAGAAGCAGGAGCTCCTCGAGGCGGCGGACCCCGTCGAGCACTTCTCGCTCCTGCGCGAGATGCTCGTACGCGAGGTCGAGATCCTCCGCATCGAGGCGAAGCTGGACCGACAGATCCAGCTTCGCCTGGTGGAGGGTGCCCGAGACCCGACGCCGACGCTCCGATCTCTACAGAAGGAGCCCCCGCCTGGGGAGGCGGAGGAATGGGCCGAGCTGGAGGACGCCCTGCGCGACGTGCCTCTCCCGCCCCACGTGCGCGACCGTGCCGACAAGGAGCTGTCGCGACTGAAGCGGCTGAATCCGGTGGCGCCCGAGGCGGCGGTGATCCGTACCTACCTGGATTGGATCGCGGCGCTCCCCTGGGCGGGACGCAGCGAGGACAACCTCGACGTGCGGCACGCCTCCGCCATCCTGGAAGGGGAGCACTTCGGCCTGCAGGAAGTGAAGGAGCGCATCCTCGACCACGTGGCCGTGCTCTCCCTCGTCGAGGAGATGCGGGGGCCCATCCTCTGCCTTGTCGGGCCGCCCGGCACGGGCAAGACGTCCCTGGGGCGCAGCATCGCCGACGCCCTGGGGCGCGAGTTCGTGCGGGTGAGCCTCGGCGGCGTCCGCGACGAGGCCGAGATCCGCGGGCACCGGCGGACCTACGTGGGTGCCCTACCCGGGCGCGTCATCCAGGGTATGCGACGAAGCGGCACCACGAATCCCGTCTTTCTCCTGGACGAGGTGGACAAGCTCGCTCGCGACTTCCACGGCGATCCCGGAGCGGCGCTCCTCGAGGTCCTCGACCCCGAGCAGAACCGATCGTTCACGGACCACTACCTCGAGCTCGAGTACGACCTCTCGGACGTGCTCTTCATCGCGACGGCCAATACGCTCCAGGGGATCCCCGAACCGCTCCGTGACCGCATGGAGGTGATCCGGCTTCCCGGTTATCTGGCCACGGAGAAGCGCGAGATCGCCACGCGCTTCCTGTGGCCGCGCCAGGCGAGGCGCCACGGACTGGCCCCCGAGCATGTCGACATCGCCGTCCGCACGGTCGAGGTCGTGATCGACCGCTACACCCGCGAGGCGGGAGTGCGGGAGCTCGACCGGCGGCTGTCCCGCGTCGCACGCAAGCTCGCCCGGGCGGTCGCGGAGGGAACCCTCCCCACGAGGACGGTCCAACCGGAGCACCTGCGCGAGCTCCTCGGCCCCCCCGCCTATCAGCCGCCGGACCGCGATCAGGCGTCGGAGCGGGTCGGGATCGCGAACGGGCTCGCATGGACCGCCGCCGGGGGCGAGGTGCTCGACGTCGAGGTCGCGATCCTCCCCGGGACCGGAAGCCTGCGCCTGACCGGGACCCTGGGCGACGTCATGAAGGAGTCCGCACAGGCCGCGGTGACGTACGCCCGCTCGCGGGCGAACCTGCTCGGGCTCGCGCCCCAGTTCCACGAGAAGATCGACGTCCACATCCACATTCCGGAGGGTGCCACGCCCAAGGACGGGCCTTCCGCCGGCATCACGATCGCCGTGGCCCTGATCTCCGCGCTCACGGAAACCCCGACGCGAGGCGACGTCGCCATGACCGGCGAGATCACGCTGCGCGGACGGGTCCTCGGGGTCGGCGGCGTCAAGGAGAAGGCCGTGGCCGCGCTCCGCGGCGGCATGCGTACGGTCATCCTCCCAGCCTCGAACTCGTCCGACATCGAGCTGCTCCCCGCGGAAGTCCTGGACCAGCTGCGTTTCGTCATGGTGCGCTCCATGGACGAGGTCATGGACGCCGCGCTGGCCTACAGTCCCCTGCGCTCGCAATCCCGCTCGCCCGCCGGACCGGAGCTGGGCGTGCCCCTGTCACACGGATGATGATCCGCGACGTCGAGTACGCCGGCACCATCGCCGCGCCGGGTCAGCCGGCTCCGGGGGACCTCCCGCAGATCGCGTTCTCGGGTCGCTCCAACGTCGGCAAGTCCTCGCTCATCAACACGCTTCTGCGCCGCACGCGCAGGAAGGTGGCGCACGTGTCCGCCACGCCGGGCAAGACGCGCGCGCTCAACTTCTATCGGGTCAACGATCGGTTCTTCCTGGTCGACCTTCCGGGCTACGGGTACGCGAAGGTGCCCTCCGCGATGCGCGACGCGTGGCAGGCGCTCATCGACTGGTACCTCGCGAAGCCCGGACACATCCGCGGCGTGGTGCACCTCGTGGATTCGCGGCACCCTCCGACGCGGCACGACTTGTCCATGGTCTCGTACCTCGGCGAGCTCGGCGTCCCCTCCCTCGTGGTATTGACGAAGATGGACAAGCTGAAGAGGGGGGCGCGGGCGGAGGCCGTGAGCCGAGCCGTGCGAACGCTCGCATTGGACGAGGACCAGGTGGTACCGTTCTCGGCGAAGACCGGGGAGGGCCGCGACGTGCTCCTCGACGCCCTCGACGCCCTGCTCCAGAACGACGAAGGGGAGTCCACGTGAGACGCATGGCGGAGGTGGGGATCATCCTGCTCGCGCTCGGAGCCTGCGTCGCGACGTCGGGAACGTCCCTGGGGAGTGAGGCGGAGGCTCTTCCGCCTCCGGGCTCGGGGACGCTGCGCCAGGACGAGATCACCATCCAACTGGCGAGCGGAGACCTGCAGATCAAGGTCACGCCACTCGCGGAATCCGTCATCCGCACGGCCGCGCCCGATACGTATCGGCTGCTGTCCGGGCTCGCCGGCCGAGCCATGGCCGAGGCCGTTCGCCAGACGGGGAGCGGGGACCCAGCGCTGTTCCTCGTCTCGTTCTACTCGGACTCGCCCGACGTGGCCTTCGTCCCCGACGAGCTCCAGCTGATCGTCCAGGGCTTGCGACAGCGGCCTGACGCGATCCTGCCGGTGACGCCAGGCTGGGGCGGGCGCCGCCTGGCTCAGCGGCAGACGGAGACCGCCGTGTACGCCTTCGCGGGCAGGGTCGACCTGGAATCGGACCTGGTCGTCGCCTACGGGTTGGTCGAGAGCGCCCAGTGGCGGGCGCTTCTCCCTCGCATCCAGGCCGAGCGAGCCCGGGCGCGGGCCCGCGGGGGAACGCCCCCGTGACGGACGCGGCGCCTCACTCCTCGAGCCCGTACCTGGAGATCTTCCGGTAGAGCGTCCGCTCGCCGATCCCCAGCAGCTCGGCGGCCTTCCGGCGGTTCCCTCCGACGGAGCCCAACGCGGCCCGGATGGCCTCGCGCTCCAGGTCGTCCATCGTCATGCCGGGGCGGAACACCACGACGCCGTCCTCACGCGCCTCGCCACCCCCGGTCCCACCTTCGCCCAGCCCGTCCCCCCTCTCCCCTTCCTCGATCCCCTGCGCGGTGCTCTCGTCCGCGTGGAGCTCCACGGCGTGGGCGGGGACCTCCCACGGCGCAGCGTGCGCCCACGTGTGGTCGGGAACCACCAGCGCCGTCTCTCGTCGATAGGCGTCGAACTCGCGCCTGAGCTCGTCCATGTCGACGCGCAGGTCCACGAGCGTCCGGAACACGAACTCCAACTCGGGCCGCAGGTCGCGGCCGGCGACGAGAGCCATGGCGTCGTGCCGGGGGATCGGCGCCGGGAGGAAGGTCCGGCCCCGTCCGCTGCGGACCTCGGCGGGGATGTCGTGGGCCTCGATCGTCCGACCGTGCGAGAGCACCACCATCGACTCGATCAGGTTGCGAAGCTCGCGTACGTTTCCGGGCCAGGCGTAGTCGCGGAGGATCTCCATCGCCTGCGGCGAGATGCCCGCGAACGACCGGTCGTGCCGCGCCGATGCGTCGCGGACGAATTCCTCCACGAGGAGAAGGATGTCGTCGCGCCGCTCGCGCAGGGGCGGCAGCTCGATGTGCAGGACGTTGATACGGAAGTACAGGTCCCGGCGGAACTCCCCGATGGCGAGCAGCTGACGAAGGTCCTGGTTGGTGGCGACGATGATGCGCACATCCACCCGCAGCGCCTTCTCGCCGCCCACACGGTGGAACTCCCGCTGCTCCAGCACCCGCAGGAGCTTCGTCTGGGTGGCGAGCGGCATCTCGCCGATCTCGTCCAGGAAGATCGTGCCCCCGTCGGCCAGCTCGAAGAGGCCGCGCCGGGAGTCGATCGCCCCCGTGAACGCCCCCTTCTCGTGCCCGAACAGCTCGGATTCCAGGAGCGTCTCGGACAGCGCGGCCACGTTCACCGCGATGAACGGCTTGTGACGCCTGGGTGACAGCCCGTGGATGCCGCGAGCCACCAGCTCCTTGCCGGTTCCCGACTCCCCGGTGACGAGCACGGTGGCGGAGGTCGGGGCGATCTGTACCACGCGTTCGAGCACTTCGCGCATCGCGTCGGTCTCGCCCACGATGCCCGTGATACGCTGCAGACGGCGGCGCTCGATCGCGGTGCGACCCACGGCCGCCACGTCCGCCGCCGTCGTCGCGGCCGTGAAGACCTCGTCGAAGCCCGGCCGCAAGGCGGGGGGGAGGTGCTCCCCCGCGGCGATGGCGAAGACGGGGATCCGCAGGCGCTCACGCGCCTGTCTCGCCAGCGCCCCCCCACCGTCCTCCGCGCCCCCGGTCAGCACGAGGAGGACCGCGCCCTGGGCCTGGAGCTCCTCGGACGGCGTGACCAGGTCCGTGCCGTACCCGGCGCGCACGAAGGCGTCGCGCAGGGACCCGGCACGATCCAGGTCGTGTGTCGAGATCAGGACGACGTCGTCCTTCACGGAGCGGGCTCCCCGGTCGGGTGGGGGGCGTCCTCCCCGCGCAGGAGCGCCACCGCGTGTCCCACGACCGCGTCCAGCACCTCGAGCCCGTCCCGGACACCACCCGGACTCCCGGGGAGGTTCACGATCAACGTGGAGCCACGGGCCCCCGCGACCCCGCGCGACAGCATCGCGTGCGCGGTCTTCGCGATCCCCTGCCTGCGGATCTCCTCGGCGATGCCGGGCGCCTCGCGGTGAAGCACCGCCCGGGTGGCCTCCGGCGTGACGTCCCGGGGCCCGAACCCGGTCCCCCCGGTGCTCAGCAGGAGGTCGACGGATCCGGTGTCACACCACTCCAGGAGCACCGGCACGATGCGGTCCGTGTCGTCGGGCACCAGCGCGCGGCGGGAGACGTCGTGGCCACGCTCCGAGGCCCACGTGGCGATCGCGTCGCCGCTCCGGTCCTCGCGCGCGCCACGGGAGCCGGCGTCGCTCACGGTGAGGATGCCCAGACGCATGGCCGCTCCCCGCCCGCTACCGGCGGATCGAGCCCTGCGTGTAGAACGGAGGACGCTGCACGACCGCGTCCACCGTCCTGCCGCGTATGTCCACCTGCACGGCGGTATCCGGTTTGGACAGCCCCGGGGGCACGTATCCCATCCCGACGCCGTATCCGAGGGACGGCGCCACGGTGCCGCTGGTCACGACCCCCACGGGCTCGCCCTCCGAGAGGATGGCGTATCCGGGTCGGGGGAATGCCTTGCCCGTCACGCGGAATCCCACCAGACGGCTCGGCACCCCCGCTTCCTTCTGCTCCAGGAGCGCCTTCCGCCCCACGAAGTCGCCCTTGTCGAGCTTGGTGATCCACCCCAGCCCGGACTCCAACGGCGTGTGCTCCTCGTCGAGGTCGTTGCCATACAGCGCGTAGCCGACCTCGAGACGGAGCGAGTCGCGCGCGCCGAGTCCGGCCGGGATCAGCCCCCTCCCCTCTCCCGCTCTCATCAGGGCACCCCAGACGCCGGCTGCCACACCGGCGTCGACGTAGAGCTCGAAGCCGTCCTCCCCCGTATAGCCGGTGCCGGAGATGACCGCCGGAACGCCGTTTACCGCACCCTCCAGGAAGCGGTAGTACTTCACGTCGTCCACGTCGATGTCCGCCAGCGGGCGGAGGATGTCGCGAGCGGCCGGACCCTGCAGCGCGATGAGCCCCGTCGCGTCCGAGCGATCCTCCACCTCGACGTCCATCCCCTCCGCGTGCGCGCGGATCCACGCGAGGTCCTTCGCGACGTTCGACGCGTTCACCACGACCATGTAGCGGTCTTCGAAGCGGTAGACGATCAGGTCGTCGATGATGCCGCCGCCTTCGAGGCACATCGCGGAGTACTGCGCCTGCCCGACCTCCATCCTGGAGGCGTCGTTGACCGTCACCTTCTGGATCAGGTCGAGGGCCTGGGGCCCCCACAGAACGAACTCTCCCATGTGGGAGACGTCGAAGATGCCCGCCGCTTCCCGCACCGCCCGATGCTCCGCGGTGATCCCGCTCGGGTATTGGACCGGCATCTCGAAGCCGGCGAAGGGGACGATCTTGCCGCCGTGCGCGACGTGCTCGTCGAAGAGGGGCGTGCGCTTCAAGGAGTCGTTCATCGAAGGAGTTCCACCAGGATTGCCTTCTGTGCGTGGAGGCGGTTCTCCGCCTCGGGGAACACTCGAGACCGCGGACCGTCGATCACATCCGCGGCCACTTCCTCGCCGCGATGGGCGGGAAGGCAGTGCAGGAAGATCGCGTCGGCGTCGGCGCGTTCCATCAGTCCTACATCGACCCGGAAACCACCGAAGGCCTCCGCCCGCGCTTCGGCCTCCGACTCCTGTCCCATCGAGGCCCACACGTCCGTGGTGACGACGTGGGCGCCCGTGGCGGCCTCCGCCGGCTCGCGGGTGAGAACGACGTCCGCTTCCGCGCGCGCCCGCTCCAGGATCGCGGGGTCGGGATCGTAGCCCTCGGGGCACGCCAGGCGGAGGCGGAATCCGAGCCGCCAGGCGGCGTTGATCCACGAGTTCGCCATGTTGTTGCCGTCCCCGATCCAGGCGATCGTGCGTCCCTCGAGGTCCGGCCCGAACTCCTCCTGGACCGTCTGCAGGTCGGCCATGATCTGGCACGGGTGCAGGAGGTCGGTGAGGCCGTTGATCACCGGGACGGACGCGTGCCGGGCCATCTCCTCGACCTCCGCGTGCGCGAAGGTCCGGATCATGATGCCGTCCACGTAGCCCGAGAGCACTCTGGCGGTGTCGTGCAGCGACTCACCGCGGCCCATCTGGCTATCCCGGTCGGACAGGAAGAGCGCGTGGCCCCCGAGCTGGGTCATCCCCACCTCGAAGGAGACGCGCGTGCGCGTCGAGCTCTTGCGGAAGATCATGGCCAGGCTCCTGCCGGCCAGGGGAGCTCCGCCTTCCTCGCCACCCTTCATCCGCCGCGCCCGATCCAGGATCGCGAGCAACTCCTCGCGCTCGAAGTCCGGAATGGCCAGGAAGTCCCGCTTCGCAGACGTCATCGTGCGTCGGATTCCTTCGTTCTAGAGGATGTAGCGTCGGAGGTCCTCGTCCTCCGCAACCTTCTTGAGGTGGTCGCGCACGAACTCCCGGTCCACCAGCAGCGGCCCCACGCCGGTCTCGGGGAGGTCGAACATCACGTCCTCCAGCAGCGTCGTCATCACGGTCTGCAGACGCCGGGCGCCGATGTTCTCCATGCGCTCGTTCAGCTCGGACGCGATCCTGGCGATCTCGGCAACGCCGTCGTCCGTGAACTCCACGCTGGCGCCTTCCGTCTCGATCAGCGCCTGGTACTGGTTGATGAGGGCGTTCTTCGGCTCCCGGAGGATCCGCACGAAATCCGCCTCGGTCAGGATCTTGAGCTCCACTCTGATCGGGAAGCGGCCCTGCAGCTCGGGAATGAGGTCCGACGGCTTGGCCACGTGGAAGGCGCCGGCCGCGATGAAGAGGACGTGGTCCGTGCGCACGAGGCCGTACTTGGTGCCTACGGTCGAGCCCTCGACGATGGGCAGCAGGTCGCGCTGGACGCCCTCGCGGCTGACGTCCGGCCCGGCGCCGCCCCGCTCCCCCGCGATCTTGTCGATCTCGTCGAGGAAGACGATCCCCATCTCCTCGGATCGGTAGAGCGCCTCGTTCACCACCTCGTCCATGTCCACGAGCTTGTCCAGCTCGTCCTGGA
>CAZPZU010000138.1:0-9465 GCA_964591135.1 uncultured Gemmatimonadaceae bacterium
CAAGAAGCCCCCGGGAGCCCTTGTGCGACAAGGACTCCCGAGGGCGGTTGGACTCCGGGGGTGGGACTCGAACCCACGACCCTCTGATTAACAGTCAGAGAACCTAGGCTGCACCACCTCCCGCTCAAGTCACACAAAGGCGCGTCATCATTGGTATTATGGCGAATCAGACCTACATTACCGCACACTCGATTTCGCTATGCGTTGCCAACCGCCTGCCAACCGGAGCCCCATGCTGACCAAACGTGATGTCGATCACTTCTGTTTCGATCCCTCCGGCCCGGCCACGCAGATCCTGTACGATGAGGGTGGCGTCCCGGGCTTCGGGGTGCGCGTACGGGAGAGCGGTCGGAAGTCGTTCGTGCTCTGGTACCGCACGAAGACTGGACGCCCCCGGATGATCACCCTCGGCACCTTCGGCGCGATGACCCTGAAGCAGGCGCGCGACGAGGCAAAGGACAGGCTGGCAGAGGTGAGGCGGGGTTCCGATCCCCTTGAATCCCGCCGGAAGGAGCGTAGCGCCGACACTGTCGCGTCCTTCGCCGACATCTACATGGAGGATCACGCCAAGCCACGAAAACGATCTTGGCGGGAGGACCGCCGGAGGCTGAGCCGTTACATCGTGCCGGCTATCGGTAAGCTGAAGCTCACGGAGGTACGCCGAGCAGATGTGGCTCGGCTGCACAAGGCCATCGGGAGGACGAAACCGTACGAGGCCAATCGCGTTCTGGCCCTGATTTCGGTCTTCTTCTCCAAGGCGGCGGAGTGGGGATATCTCCCGGAAGGCGCCCCCAATCCGGCCAAGAACGTCCAGCGGCTCGAGGAGCGATCGAGGGAGCAGTACGTGAAACCGGACCAGATGCCGGCTCTCGCCGCGGCCATCGACAGCGAAACGAACCCGTATGTCCGAGCGGCCTTCAAACTCTACCTCCTGACGGGGCTTCGGCGGTCGGAGCTGTTGTCCCTGAGATGGTCTGCTGTCGACCTCCGAGCCCACCGGGTCCGACTCGAGGACACGAAAGCCAAACGAGCCCACGAGGTGCACTTGTCCGAACCGGCCGCGATGATCTTGATGGCGTTGCCTCGGCAACTCGGAAGCCCCTACGTCTTCCCAGGTCGCCGGCCCGGAAAGCCGCTGGTGAACGTCACCAAGCCGTGGCACCGGATTCGCGCCAGGCTGTGGCTGAGCATGAATCCGAAGGCAGCGGGTGACCTACGCCGGCGGGCTGAGGCAGACCTTGACGCTCGCAAGCGGGGCCCCAAGCGCGGAACCGCGCGGCGGGAAGCTGTCGAGGCCAGGCTGCTGAAGCTGGCAAGGAGGGCCATGGCGTCGGACAACCCCCTTCGGATTCACGACCTGAGACGCACGACGGGTAGCTGGCTGGCGATCGGCGGAGCCTCCTTGCCGCTAATCGGCAAGGTCCTGAACCACTCACACGCGAAGACGACGCAGATCTACGCCAAGCTCAGCCAGGATGTCACCGAAGCTCCCATGGAAGCCGTCGGCGCCGAAATGACCAACGCAGGGCTGAAGGTGGGTTAGGAGTGGCTCTCTCCATGCCCGAAGAAAACACGAAACGATGGTGTCAAGGCCTCATTTGAATTGATTTGAAGAGTCTTGAGTACTTTTGTAAAGTGTTGAATCGCTTGTGTTTGCACGGTTGCGCGCGGTTGGCGATCTGTCTACCATCGTGGTCGATGAGACAAACAGGAGACGATCGCCATGGACCACGTTTCGACACTGCCCTACAAGCTCCTATCGGAGCGCCAGGCGGCTGACGTTCTCGGCCTAACCCCCCGCACTCTTCAATCCTGGCGCGGCCTCGGTATCGGACCCGCCTTCGTCCGAATCTCCAGCCGTTGCATCCGATACCGTTCGTCAGATATCGACGTTTGGCTTGCCACGAAAGTGCGGGCTTCGACGTCCTCTCCAGAACCCGCTTCCGCCTCGTGAGACCTCGGAGTCTGGCGATCCGGCAATGTCAGCCGCGTACGGTCACGAGGAGAGGAAGTTGACGCAGGGACCGAGTACATCAGCAACAGAAACGCGGGACGCCTTGGGCCAGGCCTTGGGGTTCCGTCAGGCCGTGGTGACAGGTGTGTGGTGGGGAAAGTGCCCGAGGTGCGGCGAACCCAATGCATCCGTGTCGCTGACCGGGCTGTCCTGTCCCGCAGATGGTTGCGGGGCCTGGAGCCTGGAGCGCGCTTCGGAGGCCTATCTGCTCCAACCCTGGCCGGCGCGGCCGGACGTGCCCGGAGCCAGTGAGCCCGAACCGCTGCCGGTGGATGTCCTACCGCCTGTGCTAGGAGACCACGCGCGTGGTGTGGCGGTGAGCGTCCAGGTGTCCCCCGACATGACGGTGCTACTGGGGCTGTGTGCCGTGTCAGCGGCAGCCGCGGGGAAGGTCGAGGTGCGCGTGGACGACGCGTGGACGCGAGAGTGGGTGACGCTGTACGGAGTGATCGTCGCGCCCCCGGGCGAGCGGAAGAGCGCTGCGTATGCCGCCATGACCGAGCCGCTGCGCGAGTGGGAGGCGGACGAGGCGGCACGTGTTGCACCCGAGCACCGGATGGCCGTCGAGCAGGCCGACGTCGTCGAGCGGCGGCTTCGGCGGCGGAAGGACGAAGCAGCCCGCGAGAAGGCGACGGCCGATCAAGTGGAGGCAGAGGTCTTGGCGCACGCGGAGGCGCTACGAAAGATCCCCGTACTGCCGGCGCTCCTCGCCCAGGACTCGACGCCCGAGGCCCTCGTTGCGCAAATGGCGGAACAGGGCGGACGAGTCGCTGTGATGAGCCCCGAAGGTGGTCCGCTCCAGATCCTCGATGGCAGATACAGCGATGGCGCTGCGCGCCTCGAGGAGCTCGCACAGGCCTATGACGGGGAGGAGCTTCGGCCGCGCCGGATCGGTCGCGAGACCAAGCCCGTCCGGAGACCGGCACTCACTCTCGCGGTCGCGCTTCAGCCCTCGGTCCTCGCCACCATACGGAACGGCCGCTCCCTGCGTGGGCAGGGGATCTACGGCCGCATTGCGTGGGTCATGCCGCGATCGCTCGTAGGGTCTCGCGTGGACTCGTCCGAAGCGCCGGCGCTCGACCGCCACGCTGCTGACCGCTACGCGGCAATGCTCCGGCGGCTGCTGGAGTGGGCGCCGGCAGCCGTAGCGGAGGATGGCACGCTCACCCCGCACGTAATCACGCTCTCACCGGAGGCCGTGGCGGTGAAGCGCCGGTACCACTACGCGGTGGAGAACGCGATGGGTGAGGGCGGAGCGCTGGTCGGCGTCCAGGACCACGCCGCCAAGTCCGTGGGGCGAGCCGTGCGCATCGCGGTCCTGCTGGAGCTCGCGGCCCGGGCGGCGGACGGACGGCCACTCACGGCTCCGATCTCAGGATGGTCCATGGAGGGCGCTGCCCGGCTGTGCGCGTCTTTGTCCACCCACGCCCAGCGCGTCTACGCCGAGATCGGCATGGACGACCAGACCCGGCTTCTCCGCTACGTGCTCGATCGAGCCACCGGGTTGCCCGAGGGATCCACGTTGCGGGATCTCTTTCGGGCGGTGGAGGGAAGGCCCGGGCTCGCCACCATGGACGACTTTGAGCCGGTCGTCGAGCGATTGGTGGAGAGGGGGTGCGTACGGGTCCACACCGTGGTTCGCGGGCGCCCGGGGCGGCCGCCCTCGCCCATGGTGGAGGTGCATCCGGCGCTGAGGACTCGCTGCAAGACAGGGGACAGAAATGACAGAACTGAGGTCTCCACCCCCAAGAGGTTGAGTTCTGTCGATTCCGTCTCCCTCTACGCGGAGGAAGACTCGCGCATGTCGGTGAGGGGGTCCTCGCCCGAGCCGACCCCGGCCGAGGTTGGAACGGAAGTGGTATTGTGACGGCCGCCGCGGCCCTTCGGAAGCTCCAGGAGGCCGGCGTCGAGGTCTTCTACGAAGCCCCCGACCGGATTCGGCTCCGGGGCCCCATCAGCGACGACCTCGTGGCCCTCGCCCGCGCCGCGAAGCCGGAGCTCATCGCATCCGTCCGCCCACGCGTCCAGGCTTATGCCTGCTCCTGCTGCGGACGGTTTTCCTTTGTCGAGCCAGCGGCGGTGTGCTTCTGGTGCCGGCGGGGGAAGCTCGACATTCGAGGACGAACTCCTCCTGGGCAGCGGGTCCAGTCAAACCACGGCCGGCAGCTCGTGGACCGCCGATGCCCGTCCTGCGGTGGGGGGATGCACTCATCCGACCCGGACGGAGCGGTGTGCTTCACGTGCCGAGTCAAGACATGACGGCCGCCCGCGGGCCGCGCGTCGTCCGTGCTGTCCTGGTCGGCGAGGGCGACGGCGCGCGCTACGTCGTCGAGCGCTGTCCGTATTGCGGGCGACGCCACGTCCACGGAGCCGGGGACGGACACCGCGTGCCACATTGTCTTGCGCCCGGCGACGGCTACGTCCTCGTAGGAGAGCGGCCCCCCGGGGCACCGTCGCCACAGCTCCGGACGCCTGCGTTCCATGACCTGACCGAGCCCGGCCGGTATCGCGCATTTCGCGAAACCCTCGGCGACCCCAAGCGGGCCGCGCGCGTGCTCGGCTGTCGACCGTCCACCGTCCGGGCCCGGGAACGCGGGTACCGACGGATCACCGATGCAGCAGCGCTGAAGCTCCACGACTCCGTGCACGCGGCTGCTCTGGCCGAGGAGGAGCGACGTGAGGCGCGCCGTCTGCGGGCGGTCGAGCGACGCGCGGCCCGGGAAGGCATGACCACCGCCGAGTTCCACGCGTGCCTGGAGGCACTCGACTGGACCCAGGCGGCGGCGGCTCGGTACCTCGCTGGCGGCGACGCGGTCGCCCGTCGGTGGGTGAGAGGATGGGCGAGCGGCCGGATCGTCCCCAAGTGGGTCGCGCGCGACATGCGGACCGCGCTCGGCCTCGGCGCCCACGACCCATGGCCCTCCGCCGCCGTTAAGGGGCAGGACGGGCTGGAGGGCGATCTTTGAGCGAGACGCCCACGCAGGCGGAGCGCAGGCTCACTGCGCCGTCCTGCCGCCCGATCGACCTCCAGGCCGCGTTCAAGCGGCTCGGCTGGAGCCGGCGCAGGGCGGCCATCGAGTTGGGTGTCGCATCACGGCACCGCATCAACGAATGGCTCCGCGGCGCACGGGCCGTGCCGCCGTACATTCAGGCACACATCCGCTTCCGTCTTGGTATCGGCCCCACCGACCCATGGCCTCCGTGGCCGTGGACGCGACACCCCGTGGTCCTGCCGAAGGGGCTACGACCACGGAGTTGATTCCCGGTAAGCACTATGACGAGTCGTCGTAGGGGGGCCCATGTGATCCCCGTAGACACCCTCCCGGAAGTCCGGGCCGACCGGAAGCACGAGCGAGTCGCCAGGTACAGCAAAGGGTGGTGGCTTCCCGCGGCCTAGACGGACGACCCGGACTATGCAGGGTACCGCCTCAGGGGCGTGGAGCGCCACGGGCTCGCCCACCGTCAAGGCCGCTCAGCGGGACGTCGATTTGGCCCAGGTCGTCGAGGAACTCCGATCCCGGCTGCACGCCCGTGACCAGGAGGTCATCCCGGGCGCGAGTGCATGCGACGTAGAGCAGGTGGCGCTCGGTGTCGTAGGTCTCCTGAAGGTCCGCGTCGTCGCCAACGGACTCATCCGTGAAGCCCGGGGATCGGGATTCCTCCTCGTGAGGAGCAACCACGCGGTTGGGAACTGTGGAACCAGTGGTGGAGGGAGTGCCTGCACGCGAGACGACCGTTTCTTGCGTTCGTGGTACGGGGCAGGAAGACGGTCGATATGAGCGTCGAGAACGAGCCCTACTTGTTCCCGAGCTCCCTGTGCACGAAGCTCGGGGCGCTGATCCAGCCGGCTCTTGTTCCTCCAGGATGGGCTTGGGCTGACGAATATCGGTGCGATGCCTATGGAGTCCGCCGCGAGTGCGTCGACACCCTCGCCGCGAGCATCCTGGCCGTCGTGCTCCGCGACTGCCGGCCCCCCGATCCGTCAGGCCCGCACCGTGTGTGAGCTAGTTGTGGCAGACGCGCACCCAGGCTGTCGATGACACCTGACGGGTGACCCGGCTGCCGCCGGCATGGTGGCGCCGTGGGTTCAAGGGCAGATGCGGATCCTGTGGTGGGTGGGGCGCGACCCTGCGCACGGCAGGCTTCCCCCGGGCCTCGTCGGCAGCCACGTGATCGGCTGCCCGCCGAGCAGCCAGGGAGCTACGCGCCGGCTAGGAGGGGCCAACCGGGCCCCCCGACCGCCGGGCGGGGATCCACCACCACCAGGTCAGCCTTCCCCCCGAGCTCGGCGGCCACCTCAGCCACCAGTCCTTGTGCTTCCTGCGGCCACTCTTGCCATGTGCCGTTGTTCTCCGGAGCCACGCGTGCGCGGTGTAGGCGCAACGCGGTTGACCTATGACGAGGCGATCCGGTCGCCCATCGGAGTCACCGGGACCAACGCTCTCAGCTCCCTTGATCATCATTCGGGCAGGCCGGCCTTCCTCAGATTCTCGCCCATCCGTTCCAAGGTCGCGGACGAAAAGACCATCGCCGCCTTGTACTTGGTTACGGTCAGATCGGGGTAGGCGGCCGTCAAACGCGTGAGCTCGGCCGACGCCTCGTCCATGCGTCCGGCGCCGACCAAAGCCGTCACTACATTACGCAGAATCCATTCGGCATGTGGTCGCTCCTGTAGAGCTCGCCTGTACGATGCGACCGCGTCGCCGAACCGCCCCGCGATCTCGTTGGCGGCCCCTATGCCTACATAGTTGTTGAAGTTGGTCGGGTCGAGGGGACTCAGCCGCAGCGCTCGCTCGAAGTGAGGAATCGCCCGCTCCGGCCGGTCACTGTAGTTTTCGACCCAACCGAGCCGACTCCAAGCCCACGCCCCGTTGGGATCAAGAGTCACCGCACGTTCCAGCAATACGCGCGCCGTCCCGTTGTTGCGCAGGAAACAGTGCACGGTGCCGAGGACGGCGAGAATCAACGGATCTTCGGTGCCCACTTCCGCCGCCTTCTCGGCGAGTTCCAGTGCGGTGGCACACGCCGACTCGGCATCGTCGGTCCAGTTGTAGACCGAGCCCTGGGCGTGACACCAGGCGGCAAGCGATAGCGCGAGCGGGTATTCGGGTTCGGCCGCGAGGGCCCGAGCGAGGAGTTCCAATGCCTCGTCTCTCGATCGCTCCTCCAATACCCAGACGAGGGGCATGGCACGCATGGTGTAGTCGTACGCCCCCAGATCTTGCGGTCGCTTCCGTCGGGCGCGCTCAATCTCCGCGAGGCGGATAGACGGCTGGAGCGCACCGGCGACTCTCTCGCTGATGCGATCTTGAAGGTCGAACACGTCTTCGAGCGTACCGTCGAGCCGGTCGGCCCAGACATGAGCGCCGCTCGTAACGTCGATTAGCTGCACGCTGATGCGCACCCGGCCGCCGGCCTCCTGTACGCTGCCTTCGAGCACGTAGCGGACCCCGAGTTCATTGCCGACGCGCGCCAGGTCGACGGCTTCACCCTTGTAACGGCAAGCGGAGTTGCGTGCGATCACGAAGAAGGAGCGGATCCGCGAAAGCGTTGCCGTGATATCCTCGACCAAACCATCGGCGAAGAAGTCCTGCTCCGGACCGCCCGACAGATTGTCGAACGGCAGTACAGCGATGGAAGGCTTGTCCGGCAGCGCGAGCGCAGGGGGAATCGATGCCGGCTCTCCGAAGGGCGCCCCGACCCCGGCCGGTGGAGTGATGGCCGCCTCGATCTCCCGGAGGAGCGCCTCCGCGCTCTGCCACCGATCCGCGGGCCTCGCCTCCAGACAGCGCATCACAGCCGCTGCAAGCACGGGCGGCGTCGACGCACGATACTCCGCGACCGATCGCGGAGCGTCCACGACCTGGGCGGTGAGTCGCTGACGCGGCGTGAGGCCCTCGAACGGGCGGCGGCCGGCGAGAAGCTCATACGCCACCACGCCCAAGGCGTAGAGATCGACGCGAAGATCGAGGTTGTGGTCGGCAGCCGCCTGTTCGGGAGCCATGTAGGCCGGCGTGCCGATCGACACGCCCGCGGCGGTCAGGTCACCGTGTCCCGTCGCGGCGCTCACGGCCTTGGCTACCCCGAAGTCCGTCACGAGCGCGTGGCGGCCCCTGAGTAAGATGTTCGCGGGCTTGATGTCTCTGTGGAGGACGCCCTTGGCGTGCGCCTCCGTGAGTGCGTCGACAACGTCACGCAGGATATGCATCACTTCAGCAATCGGCAGCTCGCCCTCACGGTCCAGCCGTTCCCGAAGCGTTTCCCCTTCGATGTAGGGCATCACGTAGTAGAGGACACCGCCAGCCTCGCCCGAGTCGAAGAGTGGGAGGATATGGGGATGCTGCAGCCCCGCGGTTGTCTCGATCTCGGCGAGGAAGCGGTCCGCCCCCGCGGCCGCGGCGATCTCGGGGTTGAGCACTTTCAGCGCGACCTTGCGCCCGTGCCTCAAGTCCGCAGCGAGGTAAACCGTGGCCATTCCGCCCTCACCGAGCTGCCGCTCGACCCGGTAGCGGCCCGCGAGGGCGCCATTCAAGTGGGCGAGAGGATCCAACATGGGTCCCGGGCTGTGGGAAGACCGCAGTCAACAATCGGGGTCGCCCGAACGGGTCGCAACCCACGAGCAGGACAGCCAGAGCACCAGGAAACACCGCGACCCACACGACCCCTTCATCGGATCAACCGCGAATGCTCGGCCAACCGCCATCGGCCCATGAGGTCGAAGAAGCCATCATGGACGAGGCGGGTTGCGACCTCTTGGGTGCGGCCGTCGTCACCTCCGTCGCACTCCCTGCACCTGCCGTGGCGGCCGGCATCGGGCTGCTAAGCGGGCCGTATCATACAACATCAACCACGTGCATGGTCGTGCGCAAAACCCACGCCAGAGCGTCTGAAACGCGCCACGAGTTCGCGGCGCGCCGAAGCCAGAACGGCGGCTGGCTAACGACTCTGGGTTTCTGCTGCGCGTCCACAATGCCGACCCCGGGCCGCGAGGTGCAAGCGGCGCGGCCCGGGGCCCTGATGCCTACCGCGTCAGCAGCAAACCCTAGTTGAACTAAACCGCTACGCGGTGGGTGGTGGTGGCATCGAAGTAGGTCAGAGTCGGAGGGCGTGAGCAGGCGAGGGAGCCTGCGGACGGTCCGGGGACTTGGCGGAGTAGGTTGCGTTTCCCCAACGCAACCCCGTCGAGGAGGACCGATGAGTGAGCTACGCCGGAAGATGCTGGCGGACCTACGGATCCGGAACTACGCGGAGCGAACGCAGGAGATCTACATCGCGCGGGTCGCGGAGGCCTCGCGCCACTTCGAGCGCTCGCTGGAGGATCTGGGCAGCGAGGAGGTCCGAGGCTACCTACGCTACTTGAAGGAGGAGCGGCGGGTGTCGCGCTCGGCGTTCGCGCAGGTGGTGGGGGCGCTCCGGTTCCTGTACCGCGTGACGCTGGATCGCCCCGACCT
>CAZPZU010000139.1:0-9417 GCA_964591135.1 uncultured Gemmatimonadaceae bacterium
CCGGCCATGAGGCGCGCCGCGATTCGCGCGAGCGGCACACCCGTCGCCTTGCTGACGAAGGGCACGGTGCGCGACGCGCGGGGGTTCACCTCCAGGACGTATACGGTGCCGGCCTTGATCGCGTACTGCACGTTCATGAGCCCGACCACGCCCAGCTCCAGCGCGAACCTGCGGGTAAGGTCGCGGATCTCCTCGAGCACGTCCCCGGACAGGAGGTAGGGCGGAAGCACGCACGCCGAGTCGCCCGAGTGCACGCCGGCGTCCTCGATGTGCTGCATGATCCCGCCGATGACCACCTCCTCGCCGTCGCACAGCGAGTCCACGTCCGCCTCGAAGGCGTCCTCGAGGAAGCGGTCCACGAGAACCGGATGGTCCTCGGAGGCACGCGCCGCCTCCTCGAAGTAGCGCTTGAGCGACTCCTCGTCGTAGACGATGCGCATCGCCTGCCCACCCAACACGTAGGAGGGGCGCACCAGAACGGGGAAGCCGATTCGGCGCGCCACCTCGAGCGCCTCCCCCTCGCTGCGCGCGATGCCGTTGTCCGGGACACGGGCGCCGATCTTGCTGCACACCTCGGCGAAGCGGTCGCGGTCCTCCGCCCGGTCGATGGAGTCGACGGATGTCCCGAGCACCGGGATGCCCGCCTCCTCGAGCGCTTTGGCGAGCTTGAGCGGCGTCTGGCCGCCGAGCTGCACGATCACGCCCCGGGGCTTCTCCAGGTGGAGGATCTCCAGGACGTCCTCGAGGGTGAGCGGCTCGAAATACAGCTTGTCGCTCACGTCGAAGTCGGTGGAGACGGTCTCGGGGTTCGAGTTGATCATGATCGCCTCGAAGCTGGCCTGCTTCAGCGCGAGCACCGCCTGCACGCAGCAGTAGTCGAACTCGATGCCCTGGCCGATACGGTTGGGGCCGCTCCCGAGGATGACGACCTTGTCGCGGTCCGACGCCACGCTCTCCGTCTCGTCCTCGTACGAGGAGTAGAAGTAGGGCGTCTGGGCGGGGAACTCGCCCGCGCACGTGTCGACGACGTTGAACGTGGCGCGGATACCCGACTCCCACCGGCGGCGGCGCACGTCCTCTTCCCGCTCCCCGCGCAGCTCGGCGAGCTGACGGTCGCTGAACCCCTCACGCTTCATGCGGCGGAGCAGGTCCGGACCGACCTCGGCCGCCGCGGCATACGCGCGCTCGTTCTCCACGATCTGGTGGAGCTGGTCGAGAAACCACGGGTCGATCCCGGTCGCGTCGAAGATCTCCGTGTCCGTGATGCCCGACTCGATCGCGCGCTTGAGCTGGAACGGACGGTTCGGCGTCGGCCGGCGCAGCGCCGACAGCAGCGTCTCCTTCTCCTCGCTCTTCAGGCCGTCGTCCTTGAGGCGTCTGCCGTGGACCCATCCGTAGCGGCCCGTCTCCAGGCCGCGGAAGCCCTTCTGCCACGCCGAGCGGAACGTGCGTCCGATGGCCATCGTCTCGCCCACCGACTTCATCTGCACGCCGAGCGTATCGTCCACCTCGGGGAACTTCTCGAAGGCGAAGCGCGGGATCTTGACCACCACGTAGTCCAAAACGGGCTCGAAGGAGGCCGGCGTGGTCTTCGTGATGTCGTTCGGCAGCTCGTGCAGGTGATAGCCAACGGCGAGCTTCGCACCGACGCGCGCGATGGGGAAGCCGGTGGCCTTCGACGCGAGCGCCGACGAGCGGGACACGCGCGGGTTCATCTCCACGACCAGCATCTCGCCGTCGGCGGGGTTCACCGCGAACTGGATGTTGCAGCCGCCCGCTTCGACGCCGATCTCGCGGATGATCGCGATCGACGCGTCGCGCATCTTCTGGTACTCGACGTCGGTGAGCGTCTGGGCGGGCGCCACCGTGATCGAGTCGCCCGTGTGCACGCCCATGGGATCGAAGTTCTCGATGGAGCAGACGATGATGACGTTGTCCGACCCGTCACGGACGACCTCGAGCTCGTACTCCTTCCACCCGATGACCGAGCGGTCGATGAGCACCTCGTGGATGGGAGACGCGTCGAGCCCCCTCTTCACCGCGACCTCGAACTCCTCGCGGTTGTAGGCGATCCCGCCGCCCGTGCCGCCCAGCGTGTAGGAGGGGCGGATGATGGCGGGGTAGCCGGTGTCCTCGACGATCTCCAGGGCCTCGTACACGGTGCCCGCGAAGCCGCCGTGCGGCACCTCCAGGCCGATGCGCTTCATCGCCGCGGTGAACTCCTCGCGGTCCTCGGCCATCTCGATGGAAACCGCGTTGGCGCCGATCAGCTCGACGCCGTGCTTCTCCAGCACGCCACTGCGGTGCAGGTCCATCGCGATGTTGAGCGCGGTCTGTCCACCCATGGTGGGCAACAGCGCGTCCGGCTTCTCCCGCTCGATGACCTTCTCGACCCACTCGGCCGTGAGCGGCTCGATGTAGGTCCGATCCGCGAGGTCGGGATCGGTCATGATGGTGGCGGGATTCGAGTTCACCAGGACGACGCGGTACCCCTCCTCCCTGAGGGCGCGCACCGCCTGGGTGCCCGAGTAGTCGAACTCGCAAGCCTGGCCGATGATGATCGGCCCGGAGCCGAGGATGAGGATGGTCTCGAGGTCGTCGCGTCGGGGCACTAGTGGAACCGGGAGGGTGGTGGCGGGGTGGCGCGTCGCGCCTCAGTCGTCTGCACGCTTCCCGGATTCCTTGCGGACGGCGGTGACGACCGCGAAGGCGCAGCCGCCCCACACGAAGGCCATGACGAGGAGCATGGTGATCCAGGTCGCTGTCGTCATCGAGGCCGCCCCGTCGATCGGTGTTCGCTCCGGGTGAAAAGTCGCACAAAGGTGGTGCAACCGACGGGGGCGAGCAAGCGCGCCCCGGGCCCTCCCGGCGACGCTCGGCTCAGCGCTCGATGCGGACCTGCATACCCCCGGGGGGAATCGGGACGTTTGACGTGTTCGCCGCGGACACGACGGTCACCGTCGGCGCAGCGGCCCCCAGGTCGGTCACCTCGATGCCGAAGCGGAGGTCCGCCCCGGTCGGGGCGACCACCACGAGGCGGTACCGCGCCTGCGTGTCCCCTCCGAGGGAGGCGCTGTAGACCTGCGCGCTCCCCTGACCCGTGACGCCCTGGACCGTCCCGCCGCCGAGCTCGAGGACGACCGCTCCGAGCGCTTGGGGGCCGGTCACGGTGGCGTTGAGCGTCCCCGGACCCTTGGGGCCGGAGTCGCACGCGGCGGCCAGGGCGGCGGAAACGAGCGCCACGACGCCGATCAGCCGGCGGCTCATCGCTTCGCCTCCGCCCCGGGCGGGGGCGGCGGGTCGTCGGCCCCGACCAGCGCCCGCACCTGCGCGCTCAACGGCAGGCCCGGGTTGGCCAGCACCCACGCCCGGAAGTCCCCGAGGTCGTAGTGGGTGTCGTTGTTGCCCTGTCGGTCGAGGAAGCGCTGCTGCTCCGCGGTGAGCGTCGGGCCGGTCAGGAGGAAGGGCGAGGCGAGCGCCGCCACCGTGAGGACCGGCGCGTCCACCTGCAGCGCGAGCGTGCCCTCGGCGGTGAGTCCGATCGAGTCCTTCACTTTGAGCTGCAGGGGGAACGTCCCGGTGACCGTGGCGGCCCCCATCAGGCGGCCGTCCGCCTCCAGGTTGAGGCCCTCGGGGATCGTGCCGGACAACAACGTCCACGTGTAGGGCGCATTCCCGTTCTCCGGAGCCAGCTGCCGCGTCGCCGACTCCGCGGCCGGGATCGTCAGCGACGTGGGCGCGAAGGCGTACGTCACCTCGAAGTCTGCCCCGGCCTGAACGGGCGCGTCCATGGTCACCGTGGCGGGGTTGGGCTGGCCTTCCAGCGCGCCCGTCCAGGCGAGGAAGCCGAATCCCCTGCGCGGCACGGCCTCGACGGTCACGGTCGACCCCTCCTCGAACCAGAGGCCGTCGCCCACCGGATCTGACTGGATCGTCCCCGGCGAGATACCGTCCACGCCGCCGCTCAGATCCACGGAGAGCTCGAGCTCTCGACCCCCGTAGCGGGCCGTGAGCGTCACGTCCTCGATGGGCGTGTCCACCGTGCGCAGGCGCGGCGCCGTGGGCTCGTCCTTCCACTCCACGAACGGACGGCGGATGCCTTCGCCCAACGCCTCCCCCGCCGCGGCCTCGACGGAATGCTCCTCGAAGGGTGCGGACTGGTAGGTGTGTGTGGCCTCGGGAACGGCGGCTCCGTCCACCGTGAGCAGCCCGCCGGCGCCGGCGTCGCCCTCGGAGCCGACCGTGACCCGCGTGAAGCGGGTGAGCGCCCGGAGGCTCACGTCCTGGCCGACGCGCTCGATGTCGAGGAGCGTGAGGCCCGTCGCCGTTCCCTGATCCGAGCGCGACGCGGGGTTCGAAGCAGCGTGGAAGACGTGGTTCTCCGAGGCGCTGCCCGTGTACGGGTAGGGATCGCCCGAGTCGCCGCGCCCGCCGCCGGGCGTCTCGAGCTGCGCGAGGCCATCGGCCTGGCGGATCCACACGCCCAGATCGGAATAGGCGTTCACGGCGTTGCCCTGCCAGCGGGAGGCGATGATCTGCGGGTTGATCTGCCACACCAGCATCCCGGTGCCCAGGACGTTGCGGTCGAAGCCGATCCGCTCGCGATTCTCGAGGAGGTAGTACTCCCCCGAGCCGTCCTCCGCGTCCACCCGGTAGATGGTGCCCCCGTCCTCGACGGGGAGCAGCGTGAGCGTGCCCAGGTCGGTGTCGGGGCTCAGCGTGACGACGTCGGCCCACCCGAGCATCTCCTTGCTCCAGGCGCCCATATGGCAGGGCGTGGACGGGGTGCGGCCGTCGCATCCCCACGAGCCCGTCGCCATCAGGTCCCAGTTGCCGTCGCCGGCGTGCTTGCCGTCCCCGTCGTAGGTGTCGTAGAGGTCGGGCAGGCCGAAGGCGTGGCCGGCCTCGTGGGTGAACACGCCGATCTCGTTGAGTTCCACGCCCGAGCAGGACAGCGCCGGCTGGATGAAGTAGTCGTCCACGCGGACGAAGCCGCCTTTGGCGGCGGGCGTCGGGGTGAGCCAGGCGCTGTGCGTGCTCGTCGCGGAGCTCAGGCTCCACTTGTGCGACCAGATCCGGTTCTCCTTCTGGGCGCCACCGCACTCGGCGCCCGACGTGGGCTGGATCACGGCCAGCGCGTCGACGTAGCCGTCGTCGTCCCCGGAGTTCGGAACACCGTCGGGCCCGTCGTTGTCGAAGGCGCCCCAATCCATGGACGGCAGCGCCTGGAGAAGTGAGACGATGAAGTCCCCGACGCGGGCCGGGGACGTCAGCCCGCTCGTGCCCCCGGTGACGACCGCCTGCGTGAGCGAGGCGCGCACCCAGTCCTGGACGTCCCCTTCGAGGGTCACCCTTCCCCCCGACACCTCGTAGTAGTACGCCCGGATCGTGTTGGGGCCCGTGCCGAAGTAGGCTCCCTGGATGACGTCGCGCGCGATGGGCACGCTGCCGTCGGGGGAGTCGCTGTAGAGCCCGAGCACGACCGGGATGTGGTACGTGCCGGTCACCGCGCCCTCGCGCGGTCCGAGCACGGCCATCACGTCGGAGGCGCGTGCAGCGCCCTGCAGCTGGAGCGTGCGCGCGAGCCCGCGCATGCGCGCGGCCCGCCCGTGGGCGAACCGGAAGGCGTCGGGATGGGCCTCCCTCCACGCCCGATAGCCAGGGGGCAGCGGCGTGCCGTGGATCTCCGAGAGGAGCTCCACGTCCTGGGCCGCCGCCGGAGCGGCGAGCGCCACGAGAGCCGTCAGCGCGACGAGCGTGCTGCGAAGGCGCATGGGGGGATCCGAAACCTCCTCGAGAGGGCAGCGACTCCGATACCCGGCCCCGAGGAGCGGGGTTCCTGGCCCTCAGCGCCGGAGATCTTCGCCCCGGATGCCCAGCTCCGCGCCGACCGCGCGCATCCCGTCGATCACGTTCCGGATGTGCTCGTTGCGCTCCAGGCCGATGAGCTCGATCCCGTACGCCACGTCGTCCCGGCTGACGCCCTGGGCGAAGGTCTTGTCCTTGAGCTTCTTCACCACGGACTTCGGCTCGAGGTCGTCGATGCCGTTGGGCCGCACCAGGCAGCACGCGAACACCAGCCCCGACAGCTCGTCGCAGGCGTAGAGCACCTTGTCGAGGTCGGTCTCCGGCTGTACCCCCGTGAAGTCCGCGCGGTGCGCCTGGATGGCGTGCACGACCTCCTCGGGGTAGCCCAGCTCCTGGAGCCGCTCCACCGCCTGCAGGGGGTGGCGATCCGGGTGCTTCTCCCAGTCCAGGTCGTGCAGGAGGCCCGCGAGCCCCCACAGGTCCTCGTCGGCACCCCTGAGGCGGGCATAGTGCCGCACCGCGGCTTCCACCGAGTACATGTGCTTCCTCAGGGCGTCGTTCTCCACCCACTCCTCCAGGAGGGCGACGGCTTCCTCACGGTTCGGCATGGTGCTCCTCTGGGTTGGTGCTCACACCCGCGACGACGGGCAGAGATGCGAAACCGTGCAGGCCTCGCAGCGTGGCTTGCGCGCGATGCAAACGCGCCGGCCGTGCCATATCAGGAGGTGCGCCAGCATCGTCCAGCGCTCGCGCGGGAAGATCTCCATCAGATCCTGCTCGATCTTCTCCGGCGACGGCTCGTTCGTGAAGCCGAGCAGCGTGGACAGGCGTTTCACGTGCGTGTCCACCACCACGCCTTCGTCGACGCCGAATGCGTTGCCCAGGATGACGTTGGCGGTCTTGCGGCCGACACCGGGCAGCGCGCGCAGCTCCTCCATGGTCCCGGGCACGTCGCCGTCGTGCTCGGCGACCACGGCGCGGGCGAAGCCGATGATGTTCTTCGCCTTGTTGCGGAAGAAGCCGGTGGAGCGGACGATCTCCTCCACGTCCTCCTGGCGGGCTCCGGCCAGCGCCCGCGCGTCCGCATAGCGGTCGAACAGCTCGGGGGTGACCATGTTCACGCGCTCGTCGGTCGTCTGGGCCGACAGGATCGTGGCGACACCCAGCTGGAAGGGATCGACGAAGTCGAGCTCACAGTGCGCGTCGGGATACTCCTCCGCCAGGAGGTCGTGGATCTCCCCAGCCCGCTCCCGGCGCGCCTTCTTCGATTCCCTAGCCATCCCCGGCCGTCCTCTCCTCAGCCATGCAGCACGATCCTCCTGTACGGTAGGCTCGACGGCGTCGGGCCCTCCGAGCCGCCGGGCTCGCGGCTCTCGGCCCCCACCGGGTTCCCGTGGTCCCGTCCGTTGGTTGGCGGAGCATGCTTCTCCACGGCTTCGGGCACCGCGCCCTCGTACGCGAACAGCCGCGCCGCGAGCTTGAGCACCTCTCCGGCCGCCGTGAACGAGTAGAGCCCCTCGAGCTCCCCTCCGGGCAGCGTGGTCGCGAAGTCCGCCCCGACCTCGCGCACGTGCGCGTCCATCCACGCCCCGGCCTCGGCCCACGGTGCGTCCGGCAGCGGCACCACCGCCAGGCCGGAACGACCCTCCCTCATCCCCGTGGCGAGCAGGACATGGATCGAGCCGTCGGTCGACAGCGTCCAGAAGAAGCCGTCGACCGGCTCGGCCGCCTCGTCCCCCTCTCCCCCGACCCAGAAGAGGTGCCGGGGCAGCTGCACGTAGCCGGCCCTCGCCGGCGGCTCCGGAGTGCCGCCCGGAGCCGGACCCTCCACCAGGTAGCGCGCGACGTGCACGTCCACCAGGTGCACCGGCCTGCCCTCGCGCACGAAGTGGAAGGCATGGAAGAGCAGCGCGGCGTAGTCGCGGATCGCCACGCCCGGGGCGTCCGGCCCCTGGAGCCCGTGGACAGCCGCGCCCACCGAGCCGAGCATCGAAAAGGCCGCACGATCCGAAGGGTCGACGCCGCGCGCCTCGGCCTCCTCGGCGACGGCGCGCACGAACGCGTCGGCCGCCTCCCGATCGGGAAAGGCGAGCTCGAAGGGGGTACGGCGGGCGTAGGCGTCGTGGAGGGGCATGACGCCCCTCCCTACCCCGCGAGCGGAAACGGTTCCGCCCGGGCCTCCGACTCCAACACCCGGGGGCGGTACGTCCCCAGGAGGCGCTTGGCGTCCTCCCACCAGCTGCGCCGGCGCACCAACACGAGCTCGAGGGTGTCCTCGCCGACCTCCACGCCTTCGACCCATACGTAGTGGACGTCGCCGAGCTCTTCCGGACGCGGGATCCGGTACGACGCGCCTCGCCAGTCGAACGCGACGAAGGACGCCGCCTCGAAGTCCTCCACCTGCCACGCCTGCTCGAGATACCAGCTCCGCTCCACGCGGAAGACGCCTCCGGTCAGGTCGTCGCCTTGCTGGTAGTACCAGGGATCGAAGTCCAGCCCCTCGTTCCGGTTGAAGAGCTGGTCCATGGCGTAGTCGACGCCCTCGAGCGCGTCGGAGCGAGCCAGCGACTCCAGGTGGTGACGAAGCTCGTGGGTGAGCGTCTCCCACAGCTCCTCCTCCCAGTCGAAGTCGGCGTCGAGCACCGCCAGGTTCTTGAAGGAGCCCCAGTAGAGGACGACCACCGAGCGCGTCGTGTCCGGCCCGGACCAGTCGGTGGCGTAATCCTCCGTGACGCACTCGCCCATCGTGTAGATGTCCGGAAGCGTCGGATGCGCCACGGACTTGCGGCTCACCACGAGTCCGTCCACCCCCTCTCGATATTCGTCGGGGATGGAGTCGAAAGCCTCGCGGGCGGCGCGCTCGAATTCGCTGTACCTCAGAAGTGGAGCCCCCCCGGAGCCCGGATGGTCAGTCGCCCCCGTCGGTCGTCCCGCGAGCCAGCCACCGGTTCGCCAGCAGCAGGACGGCGAGCACCACGGCCCACTGGATGAGCACCGTGCCGACGTTGTAGGAGCTGAAGAGCGTCCACGTGGCCGCTCCACCCTCCCCGCGGGCGTCCCACAGCCACCACCCCAACACCACCACGGCCTCCAGCACGACGAGCCGCATGGCCCAGTCCCACCACGCGCCGATGCGCACGTCGGAGTGGTCGTGGTTGATGTAGCGCTCCCGCCATTTCGTCACGCCGTAGCGCAGGACGGCGATGGCGAAGAAGAGCCCCGACACCGCGAGCCCCGCGCCCCACACCCAGTCCTGGTTCTGGAAGAAGCCGAGCTTCAGCGCGGACGGTATGCCGAAGAGAACGCCGGCCGCGCCCACGAGCGCGATGGCCCTACCGCGCGGCACCCCGCGGTCCATGAGCACGCGCGCTGCCAGCTCGATCATCGACACCAGGCTCGTCCAGGCAGCGAACACCAGCGCGAGGAAGAAGAGCGCCATGAAGAAGCGCCCGGCCGGGATGCGCGCGAAGAGCTGCGGGATCCAGATGAACGTGAGCCCCTCGTTGCCGGCGCCCACGATCTGGGAGGCCGCGTCGGGCATGACCGAGAAGACCGTGCACAGCACCATGATGCCCGCCAGCAGCGACATGGAGTTGTTGCCGAAGCCGA
>CAZPZU010000140.1:0-9214 GCA_964591135.1 uncultured Gemmatimonadaceae bacterium
TCTTCGGGATCTTCAGGCCCGACGGGGTCGCGCAGGCGTTCGCCAAGGACGCCGTGCTCTTCATCTTCGGCGTCCTCGCCATGTCGAAGGCGATCACCCGCACCGGCCTCGACCGACGCATCGGCCTCCTCCTGCTCGCGCCCGCGCGCAACCTCACCCTCTTCCTGCTCGTGTTCATGCCGCTGCTGTCCGTGACGTGCGGCTTCTTCAGCGAGCACGCGATGGTCGCGTTCACGATGCCGCTGTTCGTCATGGTGTACGCGAGCGCGCTCCGCTCCACCGGGCTGAAGAAGGACCGCAACCTCATGGTCCTGATGGCGCTGGCGCTTTGTTACGCCGCGAACCTGGGCGGGCCCGGCTCGCCGGCCGCGGGGGGGAGAAACGCGATCATGGTCGGCATCCTCGCCGACTACGGCGTGGCGCCCACGTTCGGGCAGTGGATGAAGTACGGGCTCCCGCTCGTGCCGGTCATGTCGTTCTGCGTCGGGCTGTACTTCGTGCTGGCCCTGAAGCGGAAGGTGACGGTGCCCCGCCTCAACATCGCCACGGAGGTCAAGCGGGCCGCGGACAAGATCGGGCCCATGACCCGAAACGAGTACGTGAGCGGGGCGGTGTTGCTCCTGGTGGTCGTGCTGTGGATCACGGCGAGCGGATCCCTGGGGATGGGCGGGCCGGTGCTGCTCGGCCTCGTGCTGTTGAACATCTTCCGCATCCTGCCGTGGAAGGACATGCAGTCGATCCACTGGGAGGTGGTCCTGCTCTACGCCGGCGCCACGGCGATCGGCGCGGGGCTCGCCTCCACCGGAGCCGCCCTCTACCTGGCGGACCGCTTCGTGAGCGTCCTGCCCGACTTCATGCGCGGCGGCTCCGGCCTGGCCATCGCCTCGTCGCTGTTCACGGGCGTGGCCACGAACTTCATGAGCGACGGCGCCACCGTGGCGGCCATCGGTCCGGTGACCGTCCCCATGGCGACCGTGGCGGGCGTGCACCCGTGGATGGTCGGGTTCTCCACCGCGTACGCGTCGTCGTTCGCGCACATGCTCATCATCGGGACGCCGTCCAACGCCCTGGTCTACGCCATGGCCAAGGACCCGACCACCGGCGAGCAGCTCGTCACGCTGGCGGACTTCTTCAAGCACGGGTTCTTCGTGCTGCTCATCAGCTTCGTGGTGCTGTGGCTATGGGCGATCCTGGGCTACTGGCTCTGGCTCGGCTTTCCGGCCGTGTGAGCGCTTCTTCGAGGAGACGTTGCGATGGAACACGTGGTCAAGCTGCTCATCGTGGACGACGAGACGCGCTTCCTGCAGGCCATCGCGCGCCGTCTGTCCAAGCGGGGCTTCGACGTGCGCACGGCGACGAACGGCGCGGAGGCGCTGGAGGTCGCGAGGAGCGAGCGGTTCGACATCGCGCTCCTCGACCTGAAGATGCCCGGGATGGACGGGGGGCAGGTGCTCAAGGCACTCAAGGAGGAGCACGAGTTCCTTGAGGCGATCATCCTCACGGGCCACGGCTCGCTGGAGAGCGCCGTTGAGCTCACCAAGCTCGGTGCGTTCAGCTACCTTCCCAAACCGTACGAGCTGGACAAGCTCATCGAGACCCTCAAAGACGCCTACCAGACGCGGCTGAAGAAGAAGTTCGCCTCGGACCAGGCGCGCATCGACGAGATCGTGAAGATGGCCACCGGAGAGAGCGCGCTCGGCATCCTGCGCAGGCTGCGCACGCTGGACGACGAAAGGCGGTAGATCCGCACTCGTGAAGCCCGGTCGGGAGCGCCGCTTCGTCACGGCGGCGCTGGTGTTGGGGATGTTCCTCGCGGCGCTGGAGGCCACCGCCGTGGGGACGGCCATGCCCACCGTGGTCGCGGAGCTCGGCGGCGTGTCCCGCTACAGCTGGGTCTTCTCCGCCTACCTGCTGACGTCCACCACCACCGTGCCGATGTTCGGCAAGCTGGCGGACCTGTACGGCCGGCGCCGCATCTACCTGGTGAGCGTGACCCTGTTCATGCTCGGCTCCGCGCTGAGCGGGACCGCCACGTCGTTCACGCAGCTCATCGTCTACCGCGCACTCCAGGGCCTGGGCGCCGGCGGCGTACAGCCTGTGACGATCACCGTGGTCGGTGACATCTACACGCTGGAGGAGCGCGGGCGCATGCAGGGCCTCTTTTCCGGCGTGTGGGCCGTGTCCAGCCTGGTCGGGCCCGCCGCGGGCGGCTTCATCACCGACCTGTTGTCGTGGCGGTGGGTCTTCTACCTGAACGTGCCGTTCGGGCTGGTGTCGGCTTTCCTCCTGGCGGCCTTCCTGCGCGAGGAGACCGAGCGCCACGAGCACAGCCTGGACGTGGCGGGCACACTGAGCCTGACGGCGGCCGTCACCCTGCTCCTGCTCGCGCTCCTCGAGGGGAGCGAGCTGTGGGGGTGGACCGATCTGCGCACGCTAGCGATGATCGCCGGCTCCGGCGTCGGCCTCCTGTACTTCCTCGCGCAGGAGCGACGCGCCCCCGAGCCCATGCTCCCGCTCGAGCTCTTCCGCGTGCCCGTCATCGCCGTGTCGAGCCTGGGAAGCGTGGTGATCGGCACCACCATGTTCTGCGCGTCGGCCTTCGTGCCCATGTTCACGCAGGGCGTGCTGGGCGGCACCGCCATCGATGCCGGCATGACGCTCGCGCCCATGTCCATCGGGTGGCCCATCGCGAGCACCCTGTCCGGGTGGATGGCCGTGCGGTGGGGCTACCGCCCCTTCGCGATCGTGGGCGCCGCGTTCGCGACCGGCGGCTCGCTGCTGCTGTCCACCGCGCACGTCGGATCGGGCCGCGGGCTCGTCATGGCGGCCATGTTCCTGGTCGGGCTCGGCCTCGGCTTCATGGCGACACCCTACCTGCTGGCCGTGCAGAACGCCGTGCCGCGCAGGAGGCGGGGCGTGGCCACCAGCTCCGTGCAGTTCTTCCGGACGATCGGCGGCGCCGTCGCCGTGGCCGTGCTCGGCACCGTGCTCAACGCGCACCTCGCGAGCCGCACGAGCGCTGATCCCAACGCGATCCTGAGCCCGATCCAACGGACCCGGCTCCCGGCCGAGACGCTGAGCGGCCTCGTGTCCGCCCTCGACGGCGGGCTGCACTCCGTCTACCTGATCATGGCGGGGATGGCGGTGTTGGGCCTGGTGGTGGCGCTCTTCTTCCCCGGCGGGGGCGCCGAGGAACATGCGCACGAGGAGGCGCGGGTGCGGTAGGAGCGGGACCCCCGCGCGACAGGCAGGCCCGGAATCGTCGACGACGAGCCGGGCCTACGTGGAGCCCCCCAGCACGTGGGGCTTCACCGCGGCCACGACCTGCCCCGCGCTGTCGCGGGCTCGATCCGCGTCTTCCTTCGAGTAGAAACCGGAGGGGGTGAGATCTTCCGCGCCGTAGAAGGCGAGCTCCCGGTCGCGGCGGAGCTGGCGGGAGGCCTCGGCCAGCACCTCGACGCCGTCGCGAAGCTCCGCGGGTAGCCGGTCCCGCTCGTTCACCAGGATCTCCGAGACGTCGTGGATCCGTGGGGGATCGATGCCACAGGCGCGGAGCAGGCCCTTGAGGGTGAGCTCCACGATCTCCTGGGCCTCGCGGACCACGTCGGCCCAACTCTCGCCGTCGAAGAGGACATCGAGGGCCCGGAGCCGGACCACCGCTCTGCGCAGATAGTCGCGTGCCAGGTCGGGGTTGTGCATCAGGCGGCCTCCACCCAGTACGGGTGTCCGTGGATCTCTCGTCGGATCAGGGTCCCGGCGAGAATGCGCTTTCGGACCTGCACCAGGTGCCGAGAGACGGAGAAGTCGGGATCGAACAGCACAACCCCGTCGAGGGCCGCTTCGGCCCACAACCCCGTCACGCGGTCATCCGGTCCCGGCAGGTGCACGAGATGGGGCTCCACCCTGCGCCCCTGCCACCGTACGGGCGATGCGTCCCACCTCCGGTACAGGCTCCGCTCCACCTTGAGATCCGGACCGGCCACCACCAGGAGGTCCACGTCCGAGTCGTCGACCAACTCGTTCCGAGCCCAGGAGCCGAAGACCAGAAGGCCACGCAGATGCCCTTCGGTGACGGCTACGGCCCGCTGGACCGCCGCTACTGCGGGTCCACCCACCGCGAGACCGGGAGCGGCGAGCCGGCGGGCGCAGTACTCGTTCAGGGACAGCCCCGACGCTTCGGCCTCGTCCCGGAGCAGCGCGTGGAGCTCCGGATCGATCCGGAGCAGAAAGCGTCCCGAGGGAAGCGGGGAAGGTGTGATATCATTCACGTTCATGATGGTATCACACCATTCCCCACAGCGCAATCTCGGCGGGCATCCTCTGCGAGAGCCCGGCAGCATAGGTTGGGGCCGAGGCTGCAGACCACTGAGCGGTCGTCGGCTCAACAGGACGAGCAACTCGCCATGGCAAACGAGAAGGGGGACGGAGCCTACCGGATCGTGCCCTTCCGGCCGGAACGGAACGCGACGCTGGACACGCTCCGCTGGGCCAGGAAGCGGCTCCAGATCCCGGTGCTCCTCGAAGTGGACGTCACCGCCGCTCGTAGGGCCATCCGCGAGTTCCGACGTAGCACCGGGAAGGGCCTGAGCTTCACGGCCTGGGTCGTCGGTTGCGTCGCACGCGCTGCCGCCGAGCACCCGCGCGTGCACGCGATCCGCCGCGGAAGGCGGAAGCTGGTCCTCTTCCAGGAGGTGGACGTGGCCGTGCTGGTGGAGCGGGCAATCGGAGGGGAGGAGGACGCGGAGACGTTGCCCATGCCGGTCGTGATCCGGAAGGCGGATCGCAAGGGTGCGGCCGAGATCCACGAGGAGATCCGGCATGCTCAGGAAGCACGCATCTCCGCCGGTTCAGCATCCATCGAGCGGGCACCTCCGGCGTGGCTGCAGTCGCTCTTCTTCCGCTCTCCGGCGTGGCTGCGGGACCTGGTGTTCTGGCGTTGGCTTCTGCGTAGCCCGACGCGGATCAAGCGCACCATGGGCACGGTGGTGGTGACCGCCGCCGGCATGGCGACGCCGGGCGTTCTCACCTGGGGGATCCCGCTGTCGCTGCACCCGCTGGCCGTGGGGGTCGGTGGAATCGCGCGGCGTAGCAGCGTGGCGGGCGAGATCGACGTGCTCGCCTTGACGGTGGTGTTCGACCACGCGGTGGTCGACGGGGCTCCGGTGGGTGCGTTCGTGCGCCGCCTGCACGAGCTGCTGACGCGAGCCGAGGGGCTGGCTACGCTGCCGTGACCCGGATCGAGGAGTATCGGTCGACGCTCGTTCGACGGAAAAGGGACGTGCGTGTCCTCCGCAAGGCCGTCGGCTATTCCTGGAGCGTGGTGGTCGCTGCGAGTCCCTGAGAGGGGAAGGCGCGGTTCGAGGTGTGGGCCCGGAGTGCGGACGTAGACGTGCGGTGGTTGGTCCGCGAGAAACCTGAAGAAGAAGCGGCTCGAGCGGATGGACCCCTACTGGGTTGGCGTGATGAGGGAGCGGGCGGGCTGGAGGCCAGCCCATCGCAACACATCGACGGCCATGCCGCCCCAGCCTTGCCCTCCGCCCACCGCCGTTGGAATGTGCTCGTGACTCCAGCCTCCCACGGAGGAACCGCCATGAGCCGGAAAAACAAGAGCCATCTGCCCGTGTGGCTGCTCGCTGCGATCGTGGCCTCTTCGGCCTGCTCGACGGAAGGAGCTGACAGCGCGGCCGACCACGCCGCCATGCTCCGCGGGTATGTGGATGCCCTGAACCGCGGTGACGAGAGCTATCTCGACGAGTACTTCGGTCCGGGATACGTCTATCACGGCCCGGACGGCGACCTCGACGTGGAGGGCTTCAGGGCGCTCCACCACTCACTGCTGAACGCATTCCCGGGGGGCACCATGACTACCGAGGACATCCTCGTCGCAGGCGACAAGGTGACGACACGCTGGCGGTTCCACGGCACCCACAGCGGCGACTTCCAGGGCGTGGCGCCGACCGGGCGAGAAGTGACGTTGACCGGGATCATCATCTCCAGGTTCCAGGACGGGAAGGTCGTCGAGGAGTGGGAGCAGATCGACCGTCTCGGCATGATGCAGCAGCTCGGCGCCCTGCCTCCTCCCGGGGCGGCTGCGGAGGCCGGCGAACAGGATCCCGGGCGCTGATTCCCTCGGCGCGCGACGGTTCGACGCGAGGGCATGATGAACGTGGATGACCGCGGCACCGAACACAGCTGGAGCGCCCGCACGGTCCGGCCGATCACAGCCGTCTACGTCGTGGCCGTATTCGTCTGCTTCATAGGCCTGGCCCACTTCGTCTTTCACTCGGCGGACGCCGTCAGAGCCTTGTTCGTGGCGTTGATCGGGGGCGTTGTGGGCACCGTCCCAAGCATCCTGAACAGGGTCGAATACAGGATCACCGGGGCCGGCCTCGAGAAGCGACCCTTCCGAACGGAGAGCCCGCGAGAGTTCGAGGACGTCTTCGCCTGGGACGAGCTCAGCCACCTGGTTTCCACCAGCACCGGGTTCAAGTTCTACAAGAGACTGCCGGACTCCGGTCCAGTGTCCCGGTTCTTCAAGCTGCATTTCTCCGCCGGGTATTCGGGGGATCTCCATGTGGACCCCCGAGATCGAGCCCGAGTACGGGCGATCATCGACCAGAAGGGCATCCCCACATCGAAGCCCCCAACCCGCACGGCGCTACATCGGCCCTGACGGAGGTGCAACATGACGCGACGACCGCCACCCATCGTCGTGGCTGGGTTGTTTCTCGCCGCCTGTTCGAAGGCGCCCGACGAGAATCGTGCGAGCAACCCGGCCGCCCTCGAGCTGGTCGCCCTCCCCACCACCGACCATGTCGGCGGCCTCGCCCGTGAGCCCATGATCGTCGAGGGGGCGGACGGGTCCCTCTTCGTCGCGGGCTACGGGACGGAGAAGCCCACGCTCTGGCGCAGCGCCGACGGGGGCGCCTCCTGGGAGGCCGTCGACGTCGGATCCGAGGCCGATGGAGCGGTGGGGAACTCGGACGTCGATCTCGCGGTGGCCCCGGACGGTAAGCTCTACTTCGTCGTGATGTCCTACGACCGGCAGGTGTTCGAGGGAAGAGGCGTCGCCGCCGCGACCAGTCTGGACGGGGGAGCGACCTGGAGCTGGAGCTCGCTCTCCCGCGACCGCTTCGACGATCGGCCGTGGATCGAGGTGGCTCCCGACGGTGTCGTCCACGCCGTCTGGAACGACGGCGCGGGCGTCAGCCACGCCGTGAGCACGGACCGTGGACGCACCTGGACCGAGCTCGCCCGGGTCCACGCGTCGGGCGGCTCGAGCCACCTCGCGATTGGCCCTGGTGGAACACTCGCCGTTCGGGTGACGCCCCTTTCCGCATCGGGCAACAAGATGGATCCCGGGACCGATGGCATCGCGGTGAGCAGGGATGGAGGCGCGACCTGGGAGATGCGGGACCTGCCAGGCACACGCACGTGGACGGGCTCGTTCGATCCGAAGGACGGCGTGCTCCGGTGGGTGGAGCCGATCGCTTGGGATTCCACGGGGGCCCTATACACGCTCTCGAGCGAGGGTACGGTCCTGTGGCTCGGGCGATCGACCGACGACGGCACGTCGTGGACTCGTTGGCCGGTCGTAGAGGACAGCGCGATGGTGTACTTCCCCTATCTCGTCGCCCGAGGCAGCGGAGAGCTCGCCGCGACGTGGTTCAGCGGGTCCGGTGACGCGCTTCGTGCCAACCTCGCTCTGATCGACGTCGACGACGGGTCGGAGGGAGCCCCGCACGTCACACGCGCGGAGCCCTTCGCCTTCCCGGCATTCCGTCCGGTGGATGCGGATTCGACGCTGATCCGCGACACGGCTGGTGAGTACATCCCGATCGTCTTCCTCCGCGACGGACGACTGGCCGTCGTCACGACCATTCAGGACCCGGTGAACGATCGCGGGGGGTTCACCTTCCGACCGTATCGGATCGGAGCGAGGTAGGGTGAGCGAAGGACATTAGTCACCCGAACGACCTCCGCTGGAATAGGGGGCCCGCCCCGCCGCGGGCCCCCTGTCCATGCCCTCCTACGTCCCCGGTACGACCGCGACGTTGCAGTTCACCGGTGTCCGATACGCCTGGCCGGAGGTCGTGCCCACCGCCGTGAGCTCGAGGGTCCCCGCCGGGACACCCGTTGCGTCGAACTCCAGCGTCCACGTCCAGTAGCGAGTGCTGATGCCGTCGTCGATCACGGTCGCGGAGCTCCCTTCGACCCGTCCGATGTAGACGTCGTCACCGGTCGTGACGTGGTGGTAGTAGAAATAGACCCGCCCGCCGATCCAGGGGTTGACGAAGGTCCCCGAAGGCCCGGTGGCGACGGCGCGCAACGTCACGGTGGACCCATACTCGCAGGGATCCGAGCCCTCTCCGTTGCAGAGGCCCACGGTCACGTCGGGCTCTGCCAGAGTCCAGGTGGTGGCCGCGCCCGTCCCTTCCGGAGCCGTATAGAGGTACGCCCCGTCGAAGTCGACCGTGGCATCCTCACCCGCCGCGACGGTCACCTCCTTCGAGGACTCGGCGAAGTACCCCGTAGCCGCTACCGAGACCGTGTAGGTGCCCGGGTCGAGGTTCGCGAACTGGTAGACCCCGGCGCCGTTGGTCATGGCGCCCAAGGTGCCGCCGCTCCCCGTCAGAGAAACGACGTTGGCATCCGGGACGGGGTCGCCGTCCACGTAGACGTGGCCCGAGATGGTGGCGGGGGGAGCCTCCGCCACCGTGAAGCTGAAGGTAGTGGTGTTGTTGGTCTCGTCTTCCTCGGTGACCTTGTCCCAGGCGTCGGCCGTGGCGACCACGTCGTCGTACACCCCTGCGTCCAGGGGCCCGACCAGCGTCGTGGTGTACGAGGCACCGGCCGCCAGCGCCGGGATCGAGGCCGTGCCGTAGAAGACGTCCGGCTCCTTCTCGACCTCGAGGGTCGACGCTCCGGCGTCACCGTCTCCGACGTTCTCGACGATCACCTCGATGGAGACGTCTTCACCCTCGACCGGCGCGGCGGGAGAGACCTCGACGGACGCCACAATCAGGTCCGGTAGTGGCCCGCTCATGACGCTGGCGTAGGAAATGGAATACGTGGTCAGGTGGGGCGGGGCACCTCCTCGTACCAGGATGGTGTCGGTCTGCCCGCCCTGGGTCTGCGCTCCGAGCGGTGAGGGCTCGAGCACCCGGACCAGCAAAGAGCTCACCTCCTCACCGAGCCGGGCGAGGATCCTCGC
>CAZPZU010000141.1:0-9117 GCA_964591135.1 uncultured Gemmatimonadaceae bacterium
CCTCCATGGCACGCCGCAGCCTGGCCGATATCTCCTCCGACGGCAGTAGCCCCGCCGCCGGGAGCCGTCCCACCAGCTCGGCCCACCTCGGGTCCTGGGCCTGGGCCCGCAGCAGGTACGGCACGGCATCGTCCTCGCGCCCGATGGACGCCAGCGTGATTCCGACCCAGAACGGTGCTTCGCCGTTGGTCGCGTCGTCGGGGACGAGCTCCATGGCCCGGGTGTACGCCGCCATGGCCCCCTCGATGTTCCCCTCGGTGACCAGCCCGTCGCCCTCGTTGAGCGCGTTGTAGGCGCGCTGCAGCCGGACCAGCCTTCTGAGCTCGGGCACGGGCGCCGGATTGTCCTCCACCCTCAGGTCGAACTTCCGGTCCTGCCATGGCTTCCCCGTGGACGTGCCCGACACCACGATGATGGCCGCCGACTGCCGTCCACGGATGTCACCCCCCTCCCCTTCCGCGGCCTCCAGCGCCGCGAGGAGACGCTCGGCCAGGTCTCCCCGGGTGGTCTCGAAGGCCCGGGCCATGGCGTCCCAGACGGTGGGGTTCTCCATGAGGTTGGCCTGGGTGGAGAAGCCGTCCCCCACGTGATGGCCGGCGGCGAAGATGGCCTTGGACCCGGTGTGGGCCGCCACCCGTCCCTGGGCGTCCACCATCGCCACCTGTCGCACCGCCTCGTTGGGGTCGGTGGAGACCAGCGCCTTCAACGCCTCCGGCGCCGACCGTCCCATGCGCATGAGGTCCAGGCCCAGCGGCCCGTACGACGCCTCCACGAAGGACTGTGTCGCCACCGCACCCACGCCGGCCTCCGCCCACGGAACGATGGCACCCACACTGAACCAGTGGGACTGGACCGCCACGCCCATGTCGCCGGTGGCCGGATCGCGGGCGACGATGGAGTACGTGGAGACGGGTCGGCGGGGATTCCGCTCCCCCGTCCCCTGGGCAAACAGGGCCGCGGGCGCCAGGAGAAGGATCGCCAGCTGAACGAGCATCCTGCGACTGCGCATGTCGCCACCTCCGGGGGGAACGTCGGCGTGACCCGCCAGGCGGGAGATGGTGGCGTGGGACTCCGTGGGGGGCAAGCGCCAGGGTGCCGGGGAGGCGCCGCTCCGGGGGAAAGGCCTGGCAGGCGCACCGGAATGCGCGCTTCTTTGAGGAGGGTCCTTGTCGAGCACCCAATCGCGCCCAGGAGCCGAATCGATGCTGATCGTCACCGCGCTGGGGGGCAACGCGCTCCTCCGGCGGGGCGAAGAGGCCACCGCCCCCAACCAGCGCGCGAACGTGCGCATCGCCTGCGAGGCGCTGGCGGCCGTCGCGGGGGACCACCAGCTGGTCGTGACGCACGGCAACGGTCCGCAGGTTGGCCTCCTCGACCTCCTGCAGGCGGCGCAGTCCCCGGCCCGCACCTTTCCCTTCGACGTCCTCGGAGCCGAGACCGAGGGGATGATCGGGTACATGATCGAGCAGGAGTTGGGCAACCTGATTCCCTTCGAACGCCCCATCGCCACCCTGCTCACCATGATCGAGGTGGACCCCGCGGATCCGGCGTTCGCGACACCGTCCAAGTTCATCGGTCCCGGCTACCCGAAGGCGGCGGCCGATCGACTGGCCTCCGAGAAGGGATGGGCCTTCGAGAGGGACGGTGGCTACTGGCGACGGGTCGTGCCGTCCCCGGACCCGAAGCGGATCTTCGAGCTCCGCCCGATCCGGTGGCTTCTCGAGCAAGACACGATCGTGATCGCGGCGGGCGGTGGCGGGATCCCGACCATGTACGAGCCCGGGGCGGACCGGAGGCTCATCGGCGTGGAGTGCGTCATCGACAAGGACCTGGCGTCCGGGCTCCTGGCGAAGGAGCTGGGCGCGGACCATTTCGTCATGCTCACGGACACCGACGCGGTCTACGTGGACTGGGGCAAGCCAACGCAGCGAGCGATCCGGCACGCGTCTCCCGCTGCCATCGGCGCCCTCGACTTCCCCGCGGGCTCCATGGGCCCGAAGGTCGAAGCCGCCTGCCGCTTCGCGGCCGCAACGGGGAACAAGGCCGCCATCGGCGCGCTGGCAGACCTGGGCCGGATCGTCGCGGGTGAGGCGGGCACGACCGTCTCCACGGAGGAAGACGGCATCAGGTACGCCTGAGGCCGATATTCCCTGGCGCTCCACTGGATCCGCTCCTATTCTACGGGTGGACGTCGGTCGGGCCCTCACGGGCGCTCCCCCCTCCCGCAGCGCCGCGCTCGGCCGGATTACCGTGCACTCCCGCCTTCGAGGAGTCCGGTTTTGCGGTTCCGCCAGCGTCGGATCGGCACCAGTTCGGCAATCGCCGGCCTCTCTTCGGCTTTCATCGGGCTGGTGGTAGGGGCCTGTGCGGTCGGCGACGGGATCGTGCGTCCCCGGAACATGGCGTCGATCGTCGTTCATGCCGTGTTCGCCGAGACCTCCTCCCCTTACGCCGCGGCGCCCTCGCGCATCGACCGGGTACGCGTGCTCGCCATCCGGCCGTCTTCTGGCGAGACCGTCGATCAGGCGGAAGAACCCGTGACGGCCGGTCAGCAGTCCGTTCCCGTCGAGCTGTCCGTCGAGCTCGAAGAGTCGCCGGAGCAGCTTCTGATCCGGGTGGAGCTCTGGTCGGAGAACTCCCTGGCCTACGCGGGTGAGCAGCTGATGCTCGTGGACGCCGCCAAGAGCGTCAACGAGTCCCCTCCGATCCTGCTCGAACCGGCCTCCCCTTCCCTGGCCGTGCAGCCGACATCCCTCGACTTCGCGCTCCCGCGAGGTGACGCCACCGCATCACAGTCCATCACGATCGCCAACGTCGGCGTCGGCGTCATGAATTGGCAGGTCTCCAGCGACGCGGCGTGGCTTTCGGCTTCCCAGACCTCCGGCAACCTCCAGGAGGGGGGCACTGCGGTCGTCCTCGCCCGTGTCTCCTCGTCGGGACTCGATCCAGGGGGCCAGGTGGGGACGCTCACGTTCGCCGCTCCCGGAGCCCTGGGGTCCCCCAGGAGCGTCTCGGTAAGTCTGGTCGTTGAGGCGAACCAACCTCCGACGGCGGATGCGGGTAGGGACCGGACGGTGACCGACGCCGACAACTCCGGCGACGAGGCGGTCAAGCTCGATGGTACCGCCTCCTCCGATCCGGACGGGACGATCGTTGGCTACGTGTGGACGGTGGGGGGCACGCAGATCGCGACCGGCGTCACTCCCACGGTCACGCTCGGCGTGGGCACGCGCACCATCACGCTCACCGTGACCGACGACAACGGCGCGACCGACAACGACCAGGTCCAGATCACCGTCGCGGCGCCCGCGAACCAGCCTCCGACGGCGGACGCGGGTACAAACCGGACGGTGATCGACGGCGACGACTCCGGCGCCGAGCCCGTCACGCTCGACGGCACCGGCTCGTTCGACCCGGACGGCACGGTCGTCAGCTACAGGTGGACGGAGGGCGGCACGCAGATCGCCACCGGCGCCACCCCGACGGTCACGTTCGCCGTGGGCTCGCACGCCGTCACGCTTACCGTCACCGACGATGACGGCGCGACCGACAGCGACCAGGTCCAGGTCACCGTCACGTCGAGGGAGAACCAGCCTCCGACGGCGAACGCGGGGCCGGACCGGACGGTGACCGACGGCGACGACTCAGGCGACGAGCCGGTCACCCTCGACGGCACCGGCTCCTCTGATCCCGACGGCACGATCGCCAGCTACGTATGGACGGAAGGGGACACGCAGATCGCGACCGGGGGGACGCCAACGGTCACGCTCGGCGTCGGGGCGCACGCCATCACGCTCACCGTGACCGACGACGACGGCGCGACCGACAGCGATCAGGTCCGGATCACCGTCGCGGCGGCGGATAAGCAGCCTCCGACGGCGAACGCGGGTCCGAATCGGACGGTGACCGACGCGGACGACTCGGGTGCCGAGCCGGTCACGCTCGATGGCACCGACTCGTACGATCCGGACGGCGTGATCGTCAGCTACAGATGGACGGAGGGAGGCGCCCAGATCGCCGCGGGCGCGGCGCCTACGGTCACGCTCGCCGTCGGCACGCACACCATCACGCTCACCGTCACCGACGACGACGGCCTGACCGACAGCGACCAGGTTCAGATCACGGTTCTGGCGCCCGCAGCACCCGACCTTGCCATCACCACGGGTGCACCCACCGTAACCCCCGGCTCCGTCCCTGCGGGGGGGGCCGTCACCCTGTCGTCCTGGGCGGTCAAGAACCAGGGCGGCGTACCGTCGGGCAACTTCAGCAACGGGTTCTACCTCTCCACGGACGCGGTGATCACGACGAGCGATGTGCTCCTCAGCGGCAACAGCAACTACAGCCTCGCGCCGGGTGAGAGCTTCGTCTGGGGCGGGCCCACGCTGACGATCCCCGCTAGCACGGCGCCGGGAAGCTACTACATCGGCATTCTCGTCGACCGCGCGAACCAGGTCTCCGAGTCGAACGAAAGCAACAATGCGGTGTCGAGAGCCATCACCGTGACCTCGAGCAGCGCCACGCTGACGGTGACGGTGGACGGGGTGGGCTCGGTCAGCTCATCGGGCGTGACCCCCGCCATCAACTGCTACGCAGAGACCTGCAGCGCGACCTATCCGATCGGCACGACGGTGACGCTGGTCGCGACCCAGGAGAATCCCGATTTTCTGTTCGAGTCCTGGTTCGGCACGGGCAGCGGCTTCACCTGCACCACGAGCACGACCTGTGTCGTGACGATGGACCAGGACCGCACGGTCAGGGCGTGGTTCTCCGTCCCGGGCATCATCTCGGTCAATCCCAGCACGGCATCTTTCACGATGGCTCAAGGCGGAACGCCAACGCCGTCTTCCCGGACCATCACCGTCTCCAACATCGGTGACCGACCAGTGCAAGACGTAGTCATCCATCAGTCATACTCGCCGAACGTGGGAGATTGGTTGTCCGCGGCCATCGACCGGACCGTGATCGATACGCTGACGCCCGGCACGATGACGCTGTCGGTAAATGCGAACAACCTCGACCCCGGCACATACAACGCGGCCGTGTACGTGGGGGACTTCGTGGTCACCACCGGTCAGGTGAACGTGACGCTCACGGTGCAGTCCCCCGCGCCCACGATCTCGAACCTCTCGATCTCACTGATCCAGGTGAACGATACGGTCAGCTGCAGTAACGGCGGCAGCAGCTACCGGGCATCCTTCCGGTACTCGGACCCAGACGGGGACGTGACGCTGGCGGACGCGATCATCCGGGACTACTACGTCTTCAGCACCGGGCAGTCGGGAACCATCGTGTGGCCGGGTGCGGGCTACTACTCGGTCGGTGGCGACGGCTTCAGCGGGTCGATTGCCGTCATCCTGTGCACCCGATTCAACGCGGCCACCAGCATCCAGAATTCGTTTACCGTCGAGGACGGCGCGGGACATCTGAGCAACACGCTCTCGGCAACCCAGACACGGCCTGCCGGAGCGAACGTACCGCCGCTCGATCCGGCGTCGACTCCATCGAGCACCGGGGCGCCAACGCCCGGACGCGACGAGACGCGTACGGAAGGACGTGACCCGTCGGGTACGTAGACGACCTCCCCGCGCGGCAAGCGGGAACGTCCGCCGTCAGCGCGAAATCTCCAGATGCGCGCCGAACCGGTAGCCGGAAATGCCGATGGCATCGCCGGCGGCGTCCAGCTCACCCACGACGTCCCCCACGAGCCCGTTGGCCTCGATCACGAACGTCACGCCATCGGCCAGCCGTTGCCTCAGGTCGGCCCCGAACCTGAAGGACGTTCCCAGCTTGTCGAGCTGGGCTGCGCCGCCGACTGCCTGGTCCGAGCGCCGAAGCTCGACTCTCGGCGAGAGCCGGGTGTTTCGCCCGACGGGAAGGGTGGCCTGCAACCCGGCAGCCACCAGGTTGGCCTTGGGAAGAAGCGTGGCTCCCTCGAATTGGGCACCTGCACGGTAGAGGTCGTACGCGTACGCGAGAAGGCTCCCGCTCCCCAACCGCCCATCGTACGAGAGGTACGTCGCGAAGCGATTGCTGGACCCCACGACGGCTTCCCCGTTGATCCTGTCCTGGCCCCGGCGGCCGAAGATGCCGGCGACCCGGAGGTACCCGCCGTTCCCCACAGGCCCCTCCAGCCCCGCCCGCAACCGGACCTCCCCCGCAGGCGCGAGCTGGCGGTTCGTGCCCACGACGGGCTCGTACGAGCCGAACTGCGTATACGTACCGGCCAGGCCCAGCGCCATCCTCCCGGCCTGCACGGCGCCGGCCAGCCCTCCCCCGTAGTAGCCGCCGCTGCCGAGGCTGCGGGTGGAGAAGCCGAGCACATCCCTCACGAGAACGGTGAGCACAGCCGTCTGCTGGGCCTCCAGCGATCCCTGTCCCGTGGGGGCCGCGCCGGTCGCAATGAAGAGCAGCCGATCAGGAACGAGCTGTACCTCGAGCCGGACCTCGGTGTCCGTGGGTCCGCTCACTGACTCGATTGGGTCGCTCCCCGACACGGGACTCGTCTCGACACGCACGAGCCCTCCCGAGGCCGTGAGATTCGCCCACGCTCCGAGGGGAACAGCCACCGTCAGCGGGACCGACATCTGTGAGATGGCGGAAACTGCGGGAGCGCCACCGACCGCGAACGCCCCGTCGAAGGAGTAGCTCTCGTACAAGACCGCACCCCCGACCCGCACCTGCGCCCGAACGCCCGCATCCGGCAGCATCGACATCAGGATGGCGAACATCACGGGGCCCGCGCAGGTCGACCGCATCATCATGCTCATCCGCCCAGGGGGATCGTCACCACGATGCGAATGATCGTGATGAGCTGAGGCAGCGTGGGCGAATCGGTACGGTTGACGTCATCGATTCTCTGCTGACCGCCACCTCCCGTGGTCCGCTCGGCCTGTGTTCCGGCGATGTCGACGACGGAACTGACCAGAGCGCTGTTGATCGGGGAGACAGCGGGTGGCGAGCCGGCCTGCCCCGCCGTGGCGGTGGCGGCCGCTTCCCCAACGGTCGTGACATCGTTGGGCGCGGAGCTCGACACGACTTCGATGGCGGCCACGGTACGTTGCTTCTCTCGGGCCTCGCCAAAACCAGGATCCGCATCGGCCGCCTCGCTGTAGTACCGCAGGGCCTCGGTGAAGTCGCCCCGCTCCTCGGCCTCCAGGCCTCTCGAGAACGCGAGGAACGCCACCAGGCTCTGCGTGCCGTTCTCGAGAACGCGCTGCCGCTCCGCTGCGGTCAGCTCGTAACCCAGGTCTCCGGCAATGTCGAGAACCAGTTGCTTCTCGAGCCGGAACAGGCTCTCCAACTCGCCGCTCTGCCCGTTGGGCTCGACGATCTCGCCGGTGCTCAACGCGACCGCGGCACTGAGGTCGACCGAGCCTCCCGCACGTTCGACCAGCGATCCCTGCACCAGCCGTCCTGCACCGACGAGGTGTCCCATCCGGGCCGCCGTGGCAGGATCCACCCGACCGCTCCCGGCCAGTTCCAGCTCCTCCAGAACCGCCGAGAGCGCCACACGTTCGACGAGGGGAAAGCGCCCGATCGCGGACAGGTCCGTGGTGATGATGTGGGCGAGGCCCAACGACAGGGGGCGAAGCTCCTCGTTGCCGCTCACTGCGAAACGCAGCACGCCCAGGGCATCGGGGTTGGTCCGGGATGCGAGATCCTCTTCGTGCCCAAGCGCCTCCCGCACCAACGCGCGCGCGCGCGCCCTCGCCGCGATCGCCTCGCGGGCCCGGACGGCTTCCGCTCCGGGAGCGTCCGGATAGGCCCCGTAGTAGCTCCGGTACTTGGCGAGCGCCTCGTCGAACCGGCCCGCTCCCTCGAGGCACTGTCCGACGATCAGCGTGCCCACCTCGCTCCGCGGGAGCGCGTTCAGGGCTTCTTCGGCACTCGGGAGCGCGCGTTCGCAGTCCCCCGCGGAGAAGAGGGCTGCCGAGTACCTCATGCGGGCTTCGGCATCCCGGGGATTCGCAGTCAGCCGCGCCTCGAGGACGGGGATCTCCGACGGCGAGACCGCCCTCGGGGCGGTCGCGCAGCCCGGGATCGTCAAGGTCCCGATGGCGAGGACCACCGCGGGAGGGAGGCGGCGGAGAACTCTCATGTCGGTCGGGCCGTCCACTTGACTCGGGGGAAGGCGGGGAGCCTCCGTCGCTACCCGCGGGGAGTAGTGTCGAACGGAACCGATGCGCAATGGTTAGGGACTGGGCCGCCGCGGGTCAAGCGAAAAAGGGAGCGTCCCTCCGCTCACTTCCCCCACCCCGTCCACCCCGGCCCGCGCACCACGCGCCCGGACATGGCGCCCGTGGGCTCGCCATCCTTCAACACCTGCGTGCCGTTCACGAAGACGTGCACCATCCCCGTGGCGTACTGGTGAGGCTCCTCGTACGTGGCGTGGTCCGCGATCGTGAGCGCGTCGAAGACGACGACGTCCGCGAAGTAGCCGGGCACGAGGCGTCCGCGCCGGCGCAGCTTCAGGTTCTCGGCGGGGAGCGAGGAGAGCTTGCGGATCGCGAACGGAAGCGACAGCGCCTGCTCGTCCCGGGCGTACCTGCCGAGGACGCGCGCGAAGTTGCCGTACGCGCGGGGGTGCGCGTTCGAGAGCGTGAAGGGCGGACGCGTCGCCGGCGCGCCCTCGTCGGAGCCGAAGCTCACCCACGGCAGCGCGATCTGCGTGCGGATGTTGTCATCGCTCATGAGGAAGTAGATCGTGCCCACCCGGCTGCCGTCCTTCACGACCAGGTCCATGGCGGTCTCGGGCCACGGCGTGCCGTACATCTCCGAGACCTCGGCGAGCGTCTTCCCGGTGAGGTACTTGAGCGAATCGGCCCGGAAGCCGACAAGAAGCACCTTGTCCGGGGAGCCCGCCGACAACGCGAGGTTCTCCCATTCGTCCGTGGGCGTGGTCATCTCGCGCTCCACGCGCCGGCGGATCGCGGGATCCTTCAGGCGGGCGGCCCACTGGTCGTAACCGCCTTCCTGTACCCACGGCGGCATCGACGCGTCCAGGCCGGTCGCGCCGGCCTCGTAGGTGTACATGTCCGCCGTGATGCGCAGGCCTTCGGGCCGGGCGGCCTCCACCTTCTGGATGAGGGTGTCCATCTTCGGCCAGTTGTCCACGCC
>CAZPZU010000142.1:0-8959 GCA_964591135.1 uncultured Gemmatimonadaceae bacterium
CTGACGTGGTTAGCATTGAGGGTCCGGGGTTGTTCGCCTTGCTCACAACCCCGGCCGAGCATGTTGCTCACGCAGGTTAGCGCCAAAGACCTTAGACTGCCCTCCGCAGGGCAGCGAGGTTCGTGTGCATAGGCGGAGACTCCCTCAGGCCGAGGTCTCGACCTTCATCACTGAGCTTCGGCAGGCCGGTGCGACGCAAATCCGGCGCGTCCCTGCCGACGCCAAGGGTCTGGTCGAGGTCCGCTGGGCCGACGCGGAACTCGAGCGCGAGCAGTACGCCGCTGACCTGCGGGCTTGGCGCCTGCCGATGATCCTCTCCGGGCTGGTTGTGGCGATCATCATCGCGGTGCTACTGATCGCCGGGTAGGCGACCGTGGCTTCGGACGTTCCGCGCCTGCCGCCTGCCCCTCAGCTCGCCAAGGGCTGAATGGTCTGGATGTCCTCGGAGTCCTCTGAGTGGATCGCGTGCCAGAGGTCCCAGTTGCGCTGGCCGTTGAGCCAGAACTCCGCAGTGGTCCCCAAGAGCTTGGAGAGCCGAAGTGCCGTATCAGGCGTGATGCCACGACGGCCGTTGATGATCTCGTTCACGCGAGGGAACGAGACATGGATCCGCTTGGCGAGCTCCGACTGCGTCATCTCGAGTGGCTTCAGGAACTCTTCCAGAAGCATCTCGCCGGGGTGGGTCGGCGGCCTGTTCTTGGGAAGCATCTGTGGCACCTCCTTCATCCGTGGTAGTCAACGATCTCGACGTCGGCCGGACCGGCATCGGTCCTGCGAAGACAGATCCGAAACTGATCGTTGATCCGGATGCTGTGCTGCCCCTTCCTGTCGCCCTTCCGGGCCTCCAGCCTGTCGCCAGGGGGCACCTTCAGGTTCTCCAGGACGTGAGCCTGGTCGAGCCGGTCCTCGACTACCTGTGTCAGGTGGCGGACCTCAGGGAGATCTACTTCCTGTGGCGTCCGTTCCTCCGTGACCCAGGCGATGAGATGGTCCTCGAGGTTACCGTAGGTGCTCAGGCCTCCCGGATCGTGACCCACAATGTGTGGGACTTCCAGGGCGTCGAGGCGAAGTTCGGAAATCCGAATCATGGCGCCGGGCGAGTTCCTGACGGAGGTACGAAAGAAGCCATGAGCACTCTGAGCCTGCGACTGCCCAAGTCGCTACATGAGCGCGCCCGTGTGCTCGCCGAGCAGGAGGGCGTGTCAATCAATCAACTGATCGCGACGGCCCTGGCCGAGAAGATCTCCGCCTGGACACGATCGGCTACGTCAAAGAGCGTGCCGCACGTGGCAGGCGTGAGGCGTTTCTGCGCGCCCTGGAACAGGCACCAGACGTCGAGCCTATCCCGGGTGACGAGCTCCCGCCCGATGGCGGGCCGGGTGACGAAGGCTAGCTGCGGCAGGGGGCGTCATAACGAGGGTTTCCTGCTGACGCGGTAGGCATCAACGTCACGGGCCACTCGGGTTTCACCTCGCGGCCCAGGGTCGGCATTGTGGTCGCGTAGCAGAAACGCAGAGTCGTAATGACGCGCCGATATCCGGGCGGCAAGCGACCGCGACGGAAGTAGGCGGGAAGCCCCGATCGCCCGGCCGAGAGTGGACGGCGAATCACCCGCTTGTCACGCAGATGTGGCCTCGGTATCGGTCGGACGCTATTGGAACCGGACCCCGGCGGACATCTCCACGACGGGGAGCACGGCCGCGTCCCCGGCGCCCAAGATGCCGTGCAGCCGGAAGCGCAATTCCGCCGCCGTCGCGCTTCCGGTCGTCCACGCGTACCCTCCGCCAACCCCGACCCCCGGCAGGGGCGTCCACGATCGCTCGTCCGCGACCCGCTCCGAGGGCAGGTCACCATTCGTGAGGAAGCGATCCACCTCCAAGGACTTCCGGAGCGGATAGACGCCGCAGCTGGCCATCAGGTAGGGACCGGTCGAACGGCCCTGCGGATCAAGACGGGCGACCATGCCTACGCCGAAGATGTGCCAATCAGTCCGCTCGCGGTGCACGAAGGTGCCTCCAGGGTGGGTGATCTGCTCGTCCCGACGCACAATCCTCTGCCCGAGATAGAGCGTCTCGAAGCCGAAGGAGACGCGGTCGACCGTAGGCCGTTCGGTGGACCCGGACAGCGTGACCCCCCAGCCTTCCAACTCTCCGGGACCTAGCCAGGCGGTCCCCGCCGTGAGCTTCCATCTCCTGCCGCGGCGCGGACGGGGCGCCGGAGCACCGTCCGTGCGTAGAGCGGCGCCCGTGACCAGCCCGGCGATTCCACCGACGACCGCGCCCGTCAGCGCTCCCCAGAAGAGCCCTTCAAAGCCTGTGCCGGAGCAGTCCGCCGCGTCGCACAGGCCCCGGGCGAAGACTCCGCCGGCGAGCCCCACCAACACGGCGCCCCCGGCCGCACCCCGAACCATGAACCAACCCGCCCGTGTCGCGTTCATCCCAGCGGAATCAGCGTCGGCTCCCCCTTGCTGGGCCCGAAGGGCGGACGGCAGCAGGAGAAGCAGGACCAATCCCAGCCCCCACGTCACGCTCCACCTCCGTTCCCTCGAAGCTCCCATCGCCTCCATGCCTTTCGGTCCGGCCCGTGGGTCCTCCCGGAGCCAGCTCCCGTTCTCTCCTACCCCCTCAGGCCTGCTTCCATTACTACTGCTACGAGATGTGTGGAAGGAAGCCGGCGGCATTCAGCAGCACGTGGTTCATCGTCTGACAGGTAGCAAATCCTGCCGGGTCGCACGTTAGCGAAAGGGAGGCATTGTCCATCCGAGCGGCTCCAGCAGCCTATGGAGTCGCGGCTCGGTTCGGCACCCCGGACAGTTGAACTGAGGTTCGGCAGCGTGAGCGGTAGAGGACCTCGTTTACATTGGAGTCAACGGACCTTCCTTACAGTTCTCCGTCCTTTGTAGGTGCCTCCAGATCTCTTCCTGCTCTTCCTCCGTGGGTCGGGGCAGGGCCTTGCATGCTCAAGGCGAGATATGTAGACTAAGCGCATGCAACGGCTCACCCGCACCACCACCCGCGCCCTCCTAGCCTTTCTGGAGACGCCGAGGAGTTGGCGCTACGGTTACGATCTGATGAAGGTCGCCGAGCTCTCGTCAGGCACGCTGTACCCGCTTCTCGCCCGGCTCACCGATGACGGCTGGCTCGAGTCGCGTTGGGAGGAATCCGAGCTTCCGGGGCGGCCGCCGAGACAGCTGTATCGCCTCACCGCGACCGGGCGCATGCAGGCGCGCCAGGCGTTGGAACGCGCGCAGGCGTCGTGGCTCCGGACGCCGCGCGCCCGCGAGGTGTGATCATGCCGCGACGCTTCCCCCTCATGCTCGGCCGAATCGTCCAGCGCGTAGCCAGACTATCTCCGCCGCGCCATCGCGAGCTCGTGCGAGGGATGGTGGCCGAGCTCGACTCGATTGCTGATCCGGCTGAACGGACGCGCTTCGCGCTGGGCGCAATCGCCGCGATTGCCCGCCTAGCTCTGAGCGGGTACGGCCGAAGCACTGTTCAAGCCCCAGGCCGACTGGTCGGCGTCGGGGAGGCAGAGGACGACGCAAGCCCCGGAGGTCCATCGATGTCGAAGCTCACGACCCGCCAACTGCTGGGCCGTCTCGCCCCCCCCTTCGCCGTCTCGTTCGCATCCCTGACCATACTCCTGCTCGCCAATAGCGCCGCGCGGTGGGTGCCGCAGTTGAGCGCGAGGGGAGTCCCGGCCGGTGGGATCGTCGAGGCACTGCTGGTCGCTGTGCCGCACACTGTGGCGCTGACGATCCCGATGGCTGTCTTCCTGGCCGTATCGTGGGCATTCATGCGGCTGGGCAGGGAGGGTGTTCTCGCATCGGCACGGCGAGAGCGTCACGGCGTTCGTCGCCTGGTCGCTCCAGTGCTGGGCGCCGCGGCTGTCATCGCCGCGTTGACCCTTGTCTCGAATACGGAGGTCGTCCCCCGCGCGAACGCGCGACTCGCGGCGGTGATCCAGGGCGCTCCACTCAAGCCGACTGACCGGACCATGACCGTTGGCGAACTGCGGGAGGCGGCAGGGAGGGCTCGGACCGCGACAGGAGCGGATGCTGCGGCGCGCATGGCCGCGTACGAGGTCGAGATCCAGAAGAAGTTCGCTCTGGCCGTCGCCAGCATTATTCTAGCCCTGGTCGGGGCGGCGACCGCGATTCGGTTCCCGCGCGGCGACATCAGGCTCGTACTCGGCGCTGCCGGTGGCGTGTTCACCGGGTATTATCTCTTGCTCGTGGTGGGCGAGTCGCTTGCCGACCGGCAGATGCTCTCGCCGCTCGTCGCCATGTGGATGGCGAACGCGATCCTTCTAGTCGTCGCTCTGCTTCTCATGTGGCGATCGGGCAGCCCCGGCCCCACACGTGGAGCAGAGACGCTCGCCATCAACGGGTGACAGACGCCGCCTGGCGGAGCACGGCCCCCGGACGCTATGGCGGTGACACACGGGGTCGGGTCCGCTTGTGTGCGGTCCGATGGGTCAACGGCGTGGCTGAAGGGGCGCCACGTACCTAGCATAGCGAGCCTCTTGCGGAGAACGTCCGGTCCGATGCGTATCCTGCGTCACGCGCTCGCTATCGCTCTTCTTCCGGTGGCAGTTGTGGGCGTGGTGCCATGGTGGCTCGCACGGAGGAGCGCCGTACCGCTGGTCATCCCTCACTCGGTCGGTGGTTGGCTTACTTTCCTCGTGGGCGTCCCGTTCCTCATCGCCGGCTCAGTGCTCTTCGTTGCATCGCTCCGCCGCTTCGACGCGGAAGGCGACGGCACGCTGGCGCCTTGGGATCCGCCGAGACGCCTCGTCGTGACGGGTCCCTACGCGTATGTACGCAATCCGATGATCTCGGGGGTGTTGCTCTTTCTCGTTGGTGAGGGCCTGGGCCTTCGTTCGACGCCGCACCTGATGTGGGCGGGCGTCTTCGCCGCATTCAACGCTCTCTACATGCCGCTCGTTGAGGAACCTAGCCTACGCGCTCGGTTTGGGAGGGAGTACCGCAGGTACGCGAAGCGTGTGCCAAGGCTGATTCCTCGGGTGCGACCTTGGCGCGGGCCAGATGGAGGGTCGGACGCGCGCGGCTAGGTCGTGGCCTTGAGGATCCGGGCAGGACGGTGGTCCGTGCGCGGTTTGAGAGATGGCGTTCCTACCTCCTGATGGACAAGTCTTGCGCACGACCCTCCCATGACATCGTTCTCAATACCGGTGCCGCCGCGATCCAAGAGCCAGATCGGGGGGTCGTGGAACATCTTGGAGCACCGCCCAACTGGGGTTTGCTGCCGGCGTGGTAGGCATCGAGGGCCCGGGCCACTCGGCTTGCACCTCGCGGCCCGGGGTCGGCATTGTGGTCGGGCAGCAGAAGCCCAGAGACGCTAGGCACCCGGACCAGCGTGCGGCGGAATGAACATCTTTGCCTTGCGCAGACGACGATCCTGGAGCAGTGCCGCAGCGTCGTGACCAGCCCTTCGCTCCGGAGATCTCATGATTCGGCCGTCGATCGCCACAATCACGCTCTCAATCTTGCTTACTGGCGCGGCCGCCTCATGGGTGCCGCAGCTGCGCGGCCAGGTGCAGCAGATCGACCTGGCCGCGCAGCTCTCGGCCGGCAAACTGCGGCCGTTCAATCGGCGCGTGGAGCCGCTTCAGGGTCGTCACGAGGGCGTGCAGGTCACTGAAGGTGTGGGACCCGGAGTAGTGTGGATCGCCGGCAGCGATTTCGTCGATGGGGAGATTGATCTCCAGGTCCGCGGCCGAGACGTCCAGCAGCGGAGCTTCGTCGGCATCGCTTTCCACGGGGCCGACGACACTACATACGAGGCGGTGTACCTGCGGCCGTTCAATTTCCAGAACCCAGACCGGGCACGCCGGCAGAACGCCGTGCAGTACATGGCCCTGCCCGCGTACGACTGGCCGCGGCTGCGCCGGGAATTCCCCAGTGAGTTCGAGAACCCGGTCGATGCGTCGATCGAGCCGACGGGATGGGTCCACCTCCGCGTCGTCGTCACAGGGCGGATGGTGCAGGTGTACGTCGGTGAAGCGCCAGCGGCAGCACTCGAGGCGCGTGCGCTCGGGGAGCACGACCGGGGCGAGATCGGCCTCTGGGTGGGGAACAACAGCGACGGCGACTTCGCCGATCTGCGGCTCCTACCTCGCGAACGGTGACGCGTTCCAGGTAGACCACCGCGACCGCTTTCGGCTGAAGCCGCAGCCTCGAGAGCGCACCACGTCAGGTCGAGCCGCGGGAGGGGACCCCGTGTGCAATCGCACTGCGACCTTGGGGTCCGGGGTCGTTCGCCTGACAGTTCACGCCCCGGCCAAGCGCCGTTCACGCAGCAGAACTGCAGAGACGCTAGGTCGAATCTTGTCTACCTCCCGGGGGCGGGCTGAGCGCGTTCAGCGCTTCTCCTTTCGCTTCTTCGCCCGCGGAATCGGCAGCTCTCGTGTCGTGATCCGAGCTAGCTCGCTTAGCCACTCCCCGTCCTCAACCTGATCCTCAATGAGGAAGCTCGGCTTGGCCCCAGGATAGGGCGGTGCTTCCACGACGTCCCCGATGTATGCGCGACCTCCTTCGGTCGGCTTCACGAACAGCCGATCGTCGCAGACCATCCCGAACATCTTTCCCTCGCTGAAGAGCCCGAACTCGCCAAACATCTTCTTGTGAGTGACCTGGCAGTCCTCGTCGAATTGGTTCGTCACGTAGTCCACGAATCCCTGCGTCGAGCCCATGCTTCCATCCCGCGTTGAAGGAGCTTGACCCGGTCTTCTGCCCCGAACCTATCCTACCACTCTGCGGAGGTGGAATCCCAGCGCTGCCCCACCCAAGGTTCCCGGTGAGATTCGGCCCAACTACGATTTCAACCTGACGCGGTAGGCCTGGAGAGTCCGGATCCGTTCGCCTTGCACCTCACGGCTCCGGGTTGGCATGTTGCGCGCGCAGGCTAAATCGAAAGTCGTTGTGTGGCTCACTCCAGATTGTGGAGGGAGGAACGCCTCAACTTCCCGACGTTGTTGAACGGTTGGCGACTCAACATGGTAGAGCCGCTGCGCCAGATTCCAGGGACCCGTTTGAGCTCGTACTCAGCGAGAATGTCGCCTATTTGGCCGACGACGAGCGCCGCGCAGAGGCCATGGAACAGCTTCGCCAGAACGTCGGCACGACGCCCGAGGACATCCTCGGGGCGCCACCCGAGCGCTTGGCTGCGGCGGCCCGCCAGGGCATTCTGCCAGCCAACTCCGTGGAGAAGCTTCGCCGATGTGCTCAAATCGCCGTGGAGGAGTTCGGCGGGGACTTGAGGACGGTTCTGGACCTCCCCGTGGATCCGGCGAAGCGGGCGCTGCGCCGCTTTCCGGGCATTGGCGAGCCCGGTGCTGAAAAGATCCTCCTCATGTGTCGGCGCCATCCGTTTCTCGCACCGGACTCCAACGGATTGCGGGTTCTAGTGCGACTGGGTCTCTGCCCCGCCGACCAGAGCTATGCCGCGACGTACGCATCGGCTCGGGACGTGGCGCGCGAACAGATTGGAGACGACCTGGACCGCCTATCGTTGGCCCGTCATGTTCTGCGGCGGCATGGTCAGGCCACGTGTCGGCGCAGCAAGCCGCGATGTGAGGAGTGCATCCTCCGGAGCGACTGCCGCTACGCCTCGGCGAGCAGAGGCTGAAGAAGACTGCTGCGGATGAGCCACATGGCTACGATTTCAACCTGACGTGGTAGACTTCGAGGGTCCGGAGCCGTTCGCCTTGCAGGTCGCGGCCCGGGTCGGCATCTTGCGCGCGCAGGTTGAACCGAAAGACGTTAGGATGCCTTGTCCCTGGGACTGTTGGCATTTGAGGGACTCGCATCGATTTTTTTTGTCTCACCATTGAAGGAGAGGACAATGAACAAGGACGATTTCGCGGCGAAGCTGGCAACGAAGACGGACCTGAGCAAGGCCAAGGCTCGGGAGGTGATCGATTGCATCTTTTCGACCGACCCGAGGGAGGGGATCATTGCCATTGAGCTCGACGCTGGCCGCGATTTCACAGTGACGGGCTTCGGTACATTCGGCACGCGACGTCGGAAGGCGCGCGAGGGCCGCAATCCCCGCACGGGCGCGACGATTCAGATTCCTGCGATGACCGTTCCCACCTTCAAGGCGGGGAAGGGCCTTAAGGATCGCGTTCGCACCTGATCCACCGGGCCTCTGGCCCAACAGGTTCGAGCGGCGCCTGAGGGGCCGTCGAGACGGGTCGCGGGCGGCATCCGAACAAGGAATTGCTGCTGACCGGGTAGGCCGCATGGGTCCGGAGCACTCGCCTGGCGGCTCGCGTTCCGGGTCGACATCAGGGTCCGGCAGCAGAATTCCAGGGTCGTTAGACCGCAGTTCTGGGCGGGAGGCTATCGAGGAGCGTCGAGCATGTTGGTGTTGACCCTTGCTGCCGTGGCCGGCGCCAGTGCCGTAACGGCGTGGATGCTTGACCGACGAAGGTGCCGCCGGAGGAATGAGCAGGGTCAGTGCGGAGCTTGCGGCATTTCCTGGGCCGCAACGTCCTCTGGCGACCCCTACCTCATCCATGGGCGACTGGTTTGTGCGGATTGCGCCGAGAAGGCTAGGCGTCGAATGCCGTGGGAGCTTGGGGCGCTGGCGGGGTGGGTGGCGCTAGCGACAGGCTTGACCCTAGCCGACCAGGGATTGGCTCTGCTTGTGTTCGTCCCCGCCGGGATGGGCATCGCATCCCTTGGCGCCGTGCAGTTGATGAAGCTCGCAAACCGAAACGCACAGCGGCGAATAGCGGCTGGTGCGTTTCCATGCTTCAATGCGCTGGGCACTGGCCAACGTCGACATTGAGGGCGCCGTGGAGATCGCCGACGCCTATGCTGGAGTGCCCACGGCGTTATCGCGCGCCATTGCTCTCCCTCGACGGACCGCGGTGCAAGGTTGCCCGGAAGCCAGGGATCGAGGTGTTGGAGGTGGACGGATGAAGGTCTAGC
>CAZPZU010000143.1:0-8790 GCA_964591135.1 uncultured Gemmatimonadaceae bacterium
GACTCCGGCGGATGGGCCGGAAGAAGCAGCCCCACTACCGGATCGTGGTGGCCGACAGCCTCTCTCCCCGCGACGGGCGGTTCGTAGAGAGCCTCGGCTACTACAAGCCCCTCTCCAAGCCGGCCCGCCTCGTCCTCGATATGGACCGGGTGGATCACTGGATCGGCCAGGGGGCGCAGCCTTCGGGCACGGTGAAGTCGCTCATCACGAAGGCGCGCCGGGGAGGCGACGCCGCGGTGGCCGTGGGCGAGGTGGCCCACGAGGAGCGCGAGGCCAAGCGGGCGGAACAGCTCGCGGCGAAGCGGACTGCCGAGAAGAAGGCCGCGGAGGCCGCCGCAGCAGCCGAAGCCGCAGCAGCCGCAGTCGCCGAAGCCGCAGCAGCCGAAGCCGCAGTCGCCGAAGCGGCCGCGGCGGAGGCCGCTGCCGAGGTCGCCGCTGCCGAGGTCGCCGCGGGTGAGGAGCCCGTCGGCGAGGCCGAGGAGCCCGCCGCCGAGGAGAAGTCCGAGTAACCCTCGGACCCGACGCGACCGTGGGTCGGGTCGACCCGGGCTTCCTGGTGGTGGGACACCTCGCCAAGGCCCACGGCATCTACGGTGAGCTGTATGTCTGGCCGCTGACGGACCACCCCGAGGGGACCTTCACCCCCGGGGTGGTTCTGCGTCTGGGGGACGCGGAGGGCCGCGAGCCGGATCCGGACCTTCCTCCGCTCCGCGTTGCGTCGGCCCGTCCGTTCCGTGACGGCTGGCTGGTGGCGTTCGGCGGCGTGGAGTCGCGCAGCGATGCCGAGGTCCTTCGCGGCCGCTACCTCATGCGGCCCATGGACGAGGTCGAGCCTCTCGAGGAAGGCGAGGTCTTCTACCACCAACTCCTGGGCAGCCACGTGTACACCGTCGATGGGACGTTCCTGGGCAGCGTGGCCGAGGTCTACGAGCTCGCGCCGGCGGACCTCCTCGAGGTGCGCGGCGAGGGCCACACCTACATGATCCCCTTCCGCGCCGAGGTCGTCGTCGAGGTCGACCCCGAGCGAGGACGCATCGTGGTGGATCCGCCCGACGGCCTCCTGGACCTGTGATGCGCATCAACATCGTCACGATCTTCCCGGACTTCTTCGCGGGACCGCTCGGGCTGTCCATTCCCCGGCGGGCGGCCGACGCGGGGCTGGTGACGTACCGCGTCGTCGATCTCCGCGACTACACGAACGACCGCCACCGCAGCGTGGACGATGTCCCGTACGGGGGTGGCGCGGGCATGGTGATGAAGCCCGGGCCCTTCTTCGAAGCGGTCGATGACCTGGCGCCGTCGGGCCCCCTCGTCCTCCTGTCCGCCCGGGGCCGCCCGTTCCGTCACGTCGACGCCGTGCGCTTCGCCGTCGAGGACGAGCTGACGCTCCTGTGCGGACACTACAAGGACGTGGACCAGCGCGTGGCCGACCACCTCGCTACGGACGAGATCTCGCTGGGGGATTTCGTCCTGTCGGGTGGGGAGATCGGAGCGCTGGCCGTGACCGACGCCGTCGTGCGTCTCCTCCCGGGCGCCATGGGCGATCACGAGGCCGCGTCGTCGGACTCCTTCTACGACACCGGCGGGCTCAGCGCCCCGAGCTACACCCGCCCCCCGGTGTACCGGGGGTGGGAGGTTCCGGAGGTGCTGCGCTCCGGAGACCACGCCCGCGTCGAGGCGTGGCGCCGGGAGCAGGCGGAGCGGCTCACCCGCGAGCGCCGCCCCGACCTGCTGGACGACTAGCGGAACCTCCCTCCTCAGCGCCTAGCCTGCGGGAAATCGTCCCGTCCACCGGGCTTCCACGCGGGCCGCGGGCCGTCGGCGAGGAAGCGCACGGCCGTAACCGCCGCGTCGACCACCGCGGCCATGTGCCGGAAGTCGATCCGGTCCACCTCGTCGCCCGGCTGGTGGTAATCCGCGTGCAGGTCGTATGACGACAGGGTGTGGGCCGGGATGCCGGCGAGGGCGAACGGAATGTTGTCGCTTCGGAAGAAGAAGCGCTGATCGGGACGCGGATCGGGTACGATCGGCGTGCCGGCGTTCGCCAGCTGATCGCCCATGGTGGTGCGCTCGTACCCGGTGAGCCACGCCCGACCGGCACCCCCCGCCAGGGAGTCGGGCCGGCCGATCATCTCGACCTGGAAGTCGGCGACCGTGCTGTCCAGAGGGAAGGCGGGGTGCTCCATGTACCAGCGTGTCCCGAGAAGGCCGGCCTCCTCCCCCGTGCTGAGCAGCACCACGACCGTGCGTGCCGGGGCGGGGCCGTGGGCGAGCTCGCGGGCGATCTCCAGGACCGCGACCGTCCCGGAGCCGTCGTCGTCGGCGCCGTTGTAGATCGAGTCCCCGCCCACCGCCGGGCCCACGCCCACGTGGTCGAAATGCGCGCCGATCACCACGGCCTCGCCGGCCAGCGTGGGGTCGGAGCCGCGGATCACGCCGACGACGTTGGACTCGCCCTCGTAGAGCGCATCGGGAGGAAGCGTGTCGAAGTCGAGGTCGGCCGAGGGGATGGCGAAGCGCGCGCGTCCGTTGCGCGCCACGCGAGCGAGGGGCACGGCCTGGAGGAATCCGTCGTCGCCCGCCGGCGTGACCCCGTAGCGCTCCAGCTCCGCCGCCAGGAAGCGTGCGGCCTTCGCGTTCTCCGCGCTGCCGATGCGACGGCCCATCATCGAGTCGTCGGCCAGGGCGCCGAGGAGGTGCTCGAGGCGTTCGGCCCGGCTCAGCGAGTCGTCGGCGAGGTCGCGCGCGGCGGGCGGGGCCGTGTCGGGTGCGCCGGCGCCGCACGCGGTCAGGAGGACCAGGAGGGGGAGGAGGCGTGTCATGGGCTCATCGAGGAAGAGGGGGAGGGGGCCAAAGTGGCGACCGCGTCCGCGTTCGCCAACACCCTCGGAGCGGTGCACGCTGGGGGCGCCGGGGGGACTTCACCGTCTCCCGCGCGGGGGTTACATTAGCGGTCTCTCCGGAGAACCCCCCGGCCCCCGGTGTGTGGCCGGCCCGTGTCATGGGAGGCGACGATGGCTGACCTCATCCAACAGATCGAGCAGGAGCAGCTCCGGGACGACAGTCCCGACTTCGCTCCCGGCGACACCATCCGGGTCAATTACCTCGTGCGCGAGGGCAGCAAGGAGCGCATCCAGGCCTTCGAGGGCGTGTGCATCGCCCGCAAGAACGGCGGCCTGAGCGAGACGTTCACCGTACGGAAGATCTCCAGCGGCATCGGCGTCGAGCGCATCTTCCCCCTCCACGCTCCGACCGTGCAGAGCATCGACGTGGTGCGCCGCGGCCGTGTCCGTCGGGCGAAGCTGTACTACCTGCGGGGCCGCCGTGGGAAGTCCGCCCGCATCGCGGAGAAGCGTACGACCCCCTGATGGCGCCCCGGCCCTCGACGCCGGACCCGGAAGCCCAGCGGCTCCAGAGCCTCCTCGACTACGAGCGCGGCTACTGGAGCCGCGGTCTTTTGGTGGCGGGCGTGGACGAGGCCGGGCGGGGCCCGCTGGCGGGGCCCGTCGTGGCGGCGGCCGTGGTCCTGCCCATGGACGCCTGCGTGCCCGGCGCGGACGACTCCAAGCAGCTCACAGGGGGGGTGCGCGAGGAGCTCTTCGAGCGGATCGTGCGCACCGCCCTGTCGGTGGGCATCGGGGCTGCTTCGGTGCGGGAGATCGACCGCGTGAACATCCTGCAGGCCACGACACGCGCGATGAGCCGGGCGCTGTCCCGCCTGTCCACGGTGCCGGACCACATCGTCATCGACGGCAACCCGGTGAAGCACCTGGAGTGGGCCCACGAGGCGGTGGTGGACGGTGACGCGCTCATCCACTCGATCTCGTGCGCTTCGATCGTCGCGAAGGTGGTGCGCGACCGCCTCATGCGACGCCTCGCGCTGCGCTATCCCGGCTACGGGTGGGAGACGAACGTCGGCTACGGCACACCCGCCCACCGGGGTGCGATCGACGAGCTCGGCCTGACGCCGCACCACCGCCTCACGTTCGGGGGGATCCAGCTCGAGTTGGGGCTGTAGGCTCTCCCGGCGCCGCGACGCGGCCCGCCGCACGACCTGCTAACTTACGCGAGCGGGCACACCTTCCTCGCATCGGGCCGGACCATGCACACGGAGCATCTCAACAACCTCCATCCCGGCTGGGTCGTCGGAGGCTGGCTGGTGGCGGTGGCGGTGACCTCGGCGGTCTACCTGGCCATCGTGGGCATCGGCCTGCTTCCCACCGGGTCCGGGGCGGTCGTGGGCGTGCTGTTCGCCATGGCGGTGGGCTTCTACGCGGGCGGACTCTTCGTGGGGGTGCGCTGGAGCGACGCACCGATCCTCCACGCCGTGGCCATCACCTTCCTGAGCATCGTCGTCTGGTTCCTCGGGAGCCTGGCGGCCCCGGGCAGCGTCCAGGCGTGGTCCGGCGCCACACCCTCCGTGCTCGGCATCATCCTCCTGCAGTTCGCCGCCGCGGCGGTGGGGGGGTGGATGGGCCGGCGAATGACGACGGGGAACGGGTCGGAGGCCGAGACCGGGACGAACAGGACTCCTAGGCCGGAGTAGCCCCCAGCTCCCGGCGGACGACCTTCCCGGATGGGGTGCGGGGCAGCCGGTCCCGGAAGAGGAGAGCCCGCGGGGCGAGCGCCGGCCCCAGCCTTCCGCGCGCGAAGCCGAGGATGTCCCGCCTCAGCTCCTCCCCGTCCGCGTGTCCGGGAGCGAGGACGACGTGCGCTTCGATGAGCGTCCCCACGACCGGATCCTGCCTTCCGCACACCCCCGCGTCCACGACGGCCGGGTGCGCGAGCAGCGCCTCCTCGACCTCGGCCGGAGACACGAGATGTCCGGCGGAGCGGAACACGTCGCCCTGACGACCCACGTAGCCGACCCAGCCGTCGCCGTCCATGGCCGCCAGGTCTCCGGAGAGGTACCAGTCTCCCTGGAAGCTCGCGGCGTAGAGCTCGGGCCGCTCGAGGTAGTCCTCGAACATCGACGGCCAGCCGCGGCGCACCGCCAGCTCGCCGGCCTCGCCGGCCGCCACGGGCTCGACGCCCGCGTCGGTGCGTCGCAGGCACGTGACCTCGAAGCCCTCGACCGCGTGCCCGATGAGGCCCGGGCGCGGCGTCTCGTCGTACGGGGTGGCGACCACGATCGCGCCGGTTTCCGTCTGCCACCAGGTGTCGTGCACGGCCGCGCCCAGGGCCTCGCCCGCCCACTCCGACTCCGCCCGGGCGAGCGGCTCTCCGACCGAGAAGACGGTGCGCAGGTGCGGCAGAGGCCTGCGCTCGACCGAGCCGTCGAGGAGCCGGAGCAGCCGGAGTCCGGTGGGGGTCGTGTAGAGGACCTCGATGGCCTCGGATCCGAGGTTCTCCCACCAGCGCCGCACGTCGAACTCCTCCTCGTCGAGGAAGAGGGCGCACCCGAGGCTCAGCGGGCCGAGGATCCCGTAGGACACGCCGGTCACCCAACCGGGGTCGGCGGTGCACCAGAAACGGATTCCGTTGCCCAGCCCGAGGACCCGGCGCGACGTGTGCGCGTGGGCGACCACCGCGTCGTGCACGTGAACGACGGCCTTCGATTCGCCGGTGGTCCCGCTCGTGAAGTGCAGGAGCGCCGGATCGTCGGGACGCACCGCCGCGTCGCCGAAGGTCTCCTCGCCCCGAGCCAACCAGGCGCCGAAATCGGCTGCCCCTTCCGGTAGCTCGTGCTGCGACGTCGTGGCGGCGAGGCGCCCGGGACCGTCGACCACGAGGATCTGGCGCAGGAGCGGGAGCCGCGTACGGAGCGCGGCCACCTTGTCACGGTAGAGCCGGGGCGTGGTCACCAGAAGGCGTGCCTTGCCCTGGGCCAGCCTCCGAAACACCGGGTCGGGGCCGTACGAAGAGAAGAGGACCGTGGGCACGGCTCCGGCGCGCAGCGAGCCGAGGAGCGCGACGACCATCTCGGGGATCCGCCCCGCGAGGATCGCGACCGTTTCGCCCCGGCCGATGCCGTCCCGAACCAGGCTGCTGGCGAACCGGCTCACCGCGCGGTCCAGGTCGCCGTACGTGTACGACCCGGCCGGCCCGGAGCGCGGGCGCCAGCGCAGCGCGATGCGGTTGTGGTCTCCGTTCCGCACGTGGCGGGTCAGAGTCCATTCCGTGATATTGCTGGGGGTCTCGGGCGTCATGCCCAGCTCGGCCCGGATCCCCACCCACGCGTCCGTCACACGTCCTCTCTTTCCGCGACGCGACCGTTGAGCATCCGCAATCTGAAGTCGTTCTTCCGGCCGCGCTCCGTCGCCCTGCTCGGAGCCAGCGCCCGGAGCGGATCCGTCGGCAACGTTCTCGCCCGCAATCTACAAGGCGGCGGCTTCGGTGCCGCACTTTCCTTCGTCCATCCGAAGGCGGACGTCATCCTGGGCGTGCGCAGCGTGGCCTCGGTGGACGCGCTCCCCGAGGCGCCGGAGCTCGCCGTGGTGGCCACCCCGGCTCCCAGCGTGCCCGGCATCGTGGATCGGCTCGGCGAGCGCGGCACCCGGGCCGTCGTGATCGTCACGGCGGGTGTAGCCACGGCCACCACGCCGGAAGGGGAGCCGCTGGCGCCCGCCCTGGGCGAGGCCGCGGGCAGGCACGGTGTGCGCCTGATCGGGCCGAACTGCCTGGGCGTCCTGGCCCCGCCGTCCCGGCTGAATGCCTCCTTCTCGCACATCGGCTCGGCGCCGGGCTCGCTGGCGTTCGTCGCGCAGTCCGGCGCGATCGTAGCCGCCGTGCAGGACTGGGCGGCGCCGAGGGCCGTCGGGTTCTCCCACCTGGTGTCGCTCGGCGACATGCTAGACGTCGATTTCGGGGACATGCTGGACTACCTGGCGAACGACCCGAAGACCGACGCGATCCTCCTGTACGTGGAGGGGATCCGCCACGCTCGAAAGTTCATGTCGGCCGCGCGCGCCGCGGCCCGCGTCAAGCCCGTGGTCGCTGTCAAGGGTGGACGCTTCGAGGCGGGTGTGAAGGCTGCGGCGTCCCACTCGGGAGCGGCCGCCGGGTCGGATGCCGTGTACGATGCCGCATTCCGTCGTTCCGGCATCCTGCGTGTGTTCACGCTCGAGGAGCTCTTCGGCGCCGTGGAGACGCTGGCGGTGGCGAAGCGCCACCGCGGGAGCCGCCTCGCGATCGTCACCAACGGGGGTGGGCTCGGCGTGCTCGCTGCCGATGCGCTCGTCGAGGCCGAGGGTCGGCTCGCGGAGCTGTCGACGGAGACGTTTCAGGCGCTGACCGGCATCCTTCCGCGGGCTTGGTCGGGGGGGAACCCGGTGGACGTCCAGGGTGACGCCTCCGGGGGCCGCTACGAGGCCGCCCTGAGGGTGATCCTGGAAGACGCCGGCGTGGACGCGGTGCTCGTCATCAACTGTCCCACCTCGATGGCGGACCGCGTGGACGCGGCGCGCTCGCTCGCCAACGTCATGGTGGCCCGCAGGGGGAAGACGCTCCTGGCGAGCTGGGTCGGGGCGGCGACGACCGCCGAGGCGGTCCGCGTGCTGCACGAGGCGGGCGTCCCCTCCTACGACACCCCGGAGCGAGCCATCAACGCCTTCATGCAGCTCGTCGAGCACGGGGTGCGACAGGACATGCTCCTGCAGACGCCCCCATCGCTGCCGGAGGATTTCGACCCCCGTCGGGAGGACGCCTCCGACGTGCTGGAAGGGGTGCTGGCGGACGGGCGGGAGTGGCTCTCGCGGCCCGAGCTCGCGCGTGTGCTCGAGGCCTACGGCATCCCGGTCGGCGGGCCGGCGGCTGGCAGGCCCGAAGTCCCCGACCTCATGGTCGGGATGCGCGAAGACCCCCAGTTCGGACCGACGCTGCTCTTCGGGCAGGGCGGAAGGTCACGCGAAGTCATGGACGATGTCGCCCTCGGATTCCCGCCGCTCAACCTCCGTCTCGCGCATGCGCTCATGGCGCGCACGCGCATCGATCGTGAGCTGGAGGGGTGCCTCGAGGGAGCTTCGGCCGCCTGTGACGCCGTGGCGCTCACGCTGGTGAAGGTGTCGCAGCTCGTGGTGGACCTGCCGGCGGTTGCGGAGCTCGAGCTGGATCCGTTCATGGTCGGTGCAGAAGGCGTGCTCGTGCTGGACGGCCGGGTCCGCGTGCGCCCAGCCGCAGCGGCTCCCTCGCCGCGTCTGGCCATCCGCCCCTACCCGAGAGAGCTCGAGGAGGACGTGGAGCTGGCCGACGGCCGTAAGCTCTTCGTCCGTCCGGTCCTGCCGGAGGACGAGCCGGGCCTGCAGCGCACGTTCGAGGCGCTGACCCCCGAAGAGGTCCGCTACCGCTTCTTCGTGCCGCGCATGAAGTTCTCGCACGTGGCCACGGCGCGCTTCACGCAGATCGACTACGACCGGGAGATGGTGTTCGTGCTCACGGAGCATGGAATTCCAGGGGAGACACCGATCCACGGCATCGTGCAGATCAGCGCGGACCCCGACAACGAGGTCGCGGAATTCGCCATCCTGGTGTCCCGCGAGCTACGGGGACTGGGGCTGGGCGTGCACCTGACGCGCCGGATCGTCGACTACGCACGGGCGCGTGGAACGCGGCGCGTGATCGCCGATACCCTGGCCGACAACGCGGCGATGCTCAAGCTCGCCCGCATCCTCGGCTTCGAGCGGAAGTCGGTCGGGGGAGAGCCGGGGGTGGTGCGGCTGGAGCTGAAGCTGTAGGCGCGGGCTTCACGATTCGCGCGGCGCGTCTATCTTGGAGCGCGGGACGGCGTCCAGCGACAGAGTGCGCCCGTCCCTCGACCCGGTAGCTCAGTTGGTAGAGCAACGGACTTTTAAT
>CAZPZU010000144.1:0-8522 GCA_964591135.1 uncultured Gemmatimonadaceae bacterium
TGCCGGACATGGCTAGCATGGAAGAACAACTCGCGGGCGCTGGAGATGATTGAAGGTTCATTCAGGGCATCCTCAGGCACCTCAGCCCGAATCGCCATCTTGCTCCGAACGTGCTGCGGTGAACAGGCAGGAGATGCTTTACAGAACGTACGTACCTGATGCTTTACAGTTCATCGGCAACGACGGGTTCGATCTTTGACATCCATGATGCGGTAGTCGACCTCATCGAGCCAGCCGAGGTGGACGTGGAACGTGATCAGAAAGCCCGCTCATGCCATCCGAGAGCGGTTCAGGATGAGTATCGGGAGGCACCACAGAGGACGGAATCTTGCGCTCTGAAGTAGTGATGCGACCGTTTGCACAGGCGGACGGCATCGCGTTCGAAAACGCGTTTTCTGAGATGGGATGGGATAAGCCGGCGTCCCAGTTCAGCCAGTACCTGCAGGAACAGGAAGCGGGTCACCGGACCGGTCTCGTGGCGGAGTGGGAGGGCTGCGTCGCCGGATACCTCACCATTCTCTGGGAAAGCCAACCAGATGAAGGTCCTGGGAGACCAGCTGGCCGAGGCCTGGGGGCAGCCTTGGTCGCAGGACGTATCCTGGAAGGCTTCCTCTATCAGGTCAGCCCCAGAGATCCCCTTGTACTCCTCTCGGCCGCCCTGGCCCTGGTGGGGGTGGCCTTCCTCGCTTCGTACGTTCCGGCCCGGCGGGCCAGCAGGGTGGACCCCGTCCAAACCCTCAACGCCGAGTGAACAGGGTCACCCACCCCCGAGAAACCGGGAGAAGGAGGAGTCGCAAGGACTCAGTAGCGCAGTTTCGAAAGCGGCAGTGGGTCGACCACCTTCCTCGAGAGCCGACGAGACGGCGCTGGTGTTCTCGGGGGACTTCACGCCCGCTTGTTGCTCTCCGTCTCTATCACCTTGACCAACGACGATATCCGAAATGCCTTCAGCAACCAGCTCGCTCCTACTTGCAGCTACGGCTCTTGCCCTGAGCTCGTGTGGCGGCCCACGAGACTCAACGGGCGAGACGAAACCCGACTTGCCAGGAACAGCAGCGGCGGAAGTCCGTGTCAGCAACAAAGGAGTCTTCATCGATCACGAGAGCTGTGGAGGAGGAGACACCACTTTGCTGTTCGTCCACGGGTGGGCCATTGACCAAACCTACTGGTCCAGCCAGATGGAGGAGTTCTGCCCGGAGTACCACGTAGTGACGATCGACCTTCCGGGTCATGGCAAGTCCGGCAAGAACAGGGAACGCTGGGCGGTGGAAGACTATGCCAGCGATGTGAGAGCCGTCATCGATCAACTCCATCTCGAGAATGTCATCCTGATTGGGCACTCCATGGGAGGGAACATCATCCTCGAAGCTGCTCTCAACAATGACAGGGTGCTGGCGCTCGTAGGTGTTGACAATTTCAAGGCTGTGGGCGTCGCGTATACCGATGACGTGAAGGCGCGCATAGCCGACTTCATCCATCGGCTGCGAACCGATTTCGATGCCACGGCTGTGGCCTATGCCAGGAGAAACCTGTTCCAGCCGACGACGGATAGCGCGGTGGCGCAAAGGGTCATTCAGAACGTACAGGAGGTTGATTCCGTAATATCTGCCGCGACTCTGGCGGGAGTATTTGAATACGCGCCCAGAGAAGGCGAGCGCCTGTCACAACTGAAGAAACCGCTGTACCTCATCAACAGCAGTGCCACCCCCACCGATTCGGCAGGACTGAAGTCCACGGGAGTTACCTTCCAAGTGTTGGATGTGGGGCCTACCGGCCACTACCCCATGGTCGAAGATCCGCAAGCGTTCGACAGTCTCCTTAGCCAGGTGTTGCATGAGATTGGTACTGGCACGCGAGAATGACCAGTCATCGAGGCCAGACGTGGAAGTCTGAGCTTCCTCCGCCGGCGAAGAATGCAGCTGCGAAGCCGACAGCCACCAGCCCCCACAGGCCGGTGGAGAGCCACGCACGGAGTTGTGTCAGGTGGACGGGCACTTGAAGGCGAGAGCGAGCCATGAGTCGCACGGGTGAGCGAGACGGTTACGCCGCCATCGCGGATCTCTACGATGAGGTGGGCCCATACCGCGAGCGGCCCGATATCGACTTCTACGTCGAGGCGGCCGCAAGCGCTCCTGGACCGGTCTTGGAGGTGGGATGCGGGACGGGGCGGGTGTTGATCCCATCGGCCAGAGCGGGCGCTAGAATGGTTGGTCTCGACGTGTCGCCGGCGATGTTGGCGGTCTGCCAGGCGAAGTTACACGAGGAGACTGAGGCCGTTCGGTCAGCGGTTCAGTTGGTTCAGGCCGATATGCGCAAGTTCGCGCTTTCGACCAGGTTCGCCCTTGCCACGGTGCCGTTTCGACCTTTCCAGCACCTGTTGACCACCGAGGATCAGCTTTCTTGCCTCGCGATGATCCATGAGCACCTGGTCGATGGTGGCCGGCTCGTTCTGGACGTGTTCAACCCATCCCTTGATGCCCTCGTGAACCGACCGGAAGGCAAGGAGTTTGGAGACGAACCGGAGTTCGACATGCCCGACGGTCGACGGGTGGTGCGAACGCACAAGATCGTCGCGCACGACCGCTTCAACCAGGTCAATCACATAGAGCTGATCTACTACGTCACGCACCCGGACGGTCGCGAGGAACGTGTGGTCGATGCGTTCACCATGCGGTACTTCTTCCGGTTCGAGATGGAGCACCTTCTGGCACGGAGCGGCTTCGAAGTCGAGGAAGTCTACGGGGGATTCGATCGGAGTGCCTACGGCTCGCAGTACCCTGGGGAGCTCGTATTCGTGGCGCGACGGAAGACACGAGAGAGCTGATGGCGCGAGGCTGCGCCCGGCCAAGGCACGTTAAGAGGCGGGCGTGTCGGCCTCATGGGGTCGCCTGCGCTGCCCAATCCAGGGGGTGAAAATGAGTCGAAGACCCGACAGGCCTGCATCGGAGTACGGACTCCCCCGCCCTGTGAGGGCATCCTTGACGGTGTTTGCTGCGAGCGCATTCACCGCCCTGGCTTCCGGCGCGACAGGCGCACAGACAGTCGAGGATTCGGTTGCGATCCGCGCACGAATCGAGGCCTATCGGACTGCGTGGGATACCCACGATCCGGCCGCCGTTGGAGCATTCTTCACCGACGATGCGGATTTCGTGATGGGTAACCAGCCTGCGGCCGTGGGGCGGCGGGCGATCCAGGAATGGTGGAGCGACTACTTCTCGAATCAGGAACCCGAGCGACACCTCACCCTGGACGTGCATTCGGTCAGGTTCGTCACGGTCGATGTAGCGGTTGTCGACGTCGCGACGACCACCGGGGGGCGCGATCACCAGGGCCGGGAGCTGCTCGCGAGGAGGTTTCGAGGTACCTGGGTCGTCCATCTCCAGAGCGGCGAGTGGCTGATCTCGGCGATGCGCGGGCTGCCGACCGAGGAGGACCGCGTTGTCCTGAACGCGTCCCTCGGTGCAACGGAGGCACTCCGGCCCCAGATACGTGCGTTTGTCGATGCGTACGGAGACGCAATCAACAGTCATGATGCATCTGCCGTCGGCGCCTTCTACGCGAACGATGCGGACTTCATCCGCCGCAATGGACCCGTGACGCACGGACGGAAGGCCATCCAGGATTGGTGGCGGACGTTCTTCTCCGAGCCGAGGCCCTATCGGATGATACTGATCACCGACGATATCCGGATGATCACGCCCGACGTCGCCGTGATGAACGTCGTCGTGACGGGCGCAACTGGACCGGCGGAGGCTCGGGAGGTCCCTGTCAGGTACGCGCGCACGACATGGGTCCTCGCTCGCGAGGATGACGAGTGGCTCATCACGGCGCAGCAGGTGCTACCAAGCGAGGACGATCGTATTGTCCGCGGAGGCGGTCGTTGAGCAGGCTGTTCACGTTCGAGGGACGAAGGGGGCCACGGACCCCGGACGCCCTTCGAGCGGTGGAGATGGCGCGGGCGAGGAAGCGGTAGCCTGGAACACCAACAGCACGCATCGGTGTACGGGCAACCCTCCCGGCTCCTCCCGCATCGAACCTGTTCTGGGTAGGGACGGAAGGTCGCGGTACGACCTTCCGGGCTGGGGGGTAGGCGAAAGGCTGGCTGCCCGATGCCGCGGGACGCGCACGCGCCCCGTCACCTCGAACGGATCACACCGCGTCGGGCTCGACCGGCACGGTGTGCATTCTTTTTCGGGGAATCGTCATGATCTCTGTCGAGGGCGTCACGAAGCGGTACGGGGAGCTGGTCGCCGTGGACGACCTCTCCTTCGAGGTGGACCGGGGGGAGGTGGTGGGCTTCCTGGGTCCCAACGGAGCGGGCAAGACCACCACCATGCGCATGCTCACGGGCACGCTGCAGCCCGACGAGGGTGAGGTGCGCTTCGAGGGCGCTCCCATCGGCCGGGACCTGACCGCGGCGAAGCGCCGCGTAGGCTACCTGCCCGAGGCGAACCCGCTCTACGACGAGATGCTCGTCGCGGAGTACCTGGAGTACGTCGCGCAGCTCCGCGATCTCTCCGCCGCCGACGCGCGCTCCGGCATGGCCGACGCCGTCGACGAGACCGACATCGCGGACGTGTTCTACCGACCGGTCGCCGAGCTGTCGAAGGGGTACCGCCAGCGCATCGGGCTGGCCGCGGCGATCCTGCATCGGCCCGAGGTGCTCATCCTCGACGAGCCCACCGAAGGGCTCGACCCGAACCAGCGCGTGGAGATCCGCCGTCTGGTGAGCGCGCTCGGCCGCGAGCGCACGGTCCTGCTGAGCACGCACGTCATGCAGGAGGTGGAGGCCACCTGCTCCCGCCTCATCATCCTGCGACGCGGCAGCCTCGCTGCCGACGGGAGCGTGGAGGAGCTGCTCGCCCGCGGAAAGGGCGCCGCCCGCTACGTGGTCGAGGCCGAGGGACAGGGCGTCGCCTCTGCGCTGGCCGGCCTGGCCGGCGTGACGGCCCACGATACCGAGATCGTGGACGGACGCACACGCGTGGGCCTGGACGCGCCAGCCGACCGGGAGCTGAGGCCCGACATCTTCGCCCTCGCCCGTGACCGCGGCTGGACGCTGTGGGAGCTGCACCGCGAGCGCGCGAGCCTGGAGCAGCTCTTCCGAGACCTGACGTCGGAGCCGGAGACAGGCGCCGCCGACATGGCGGCGGCCGAGGAGGTGGACCGATGATCCGCTCCACGTGGACGGTGGCGCGCCGGGAGCTGCGCAGCTACTTCGACCACCCCACGGCGTACGTGCTGGCCGTGGCGTTCCTGGCCGTGTCGCTGTTTCTCACCTTCCGGAGCGTGTACGCCCAGGGCGTGGCGTCGATGCGCCCGCTGTTCGACCTCCTCCCCATCCTGTTCGCCGTCTTCGTGCCGGCGGCCACGATGCGCAGCCTCGCCGAGGAGCGTCGCGGTCGGACGCTCGACTGGCTGCTCGCCCAGCCGGTGAATGAAACGCAGGTGGTCCTCGGGAAGTTCGTCGGCGACTGGATCTTCGTGCTGGTCGTGCTCGCCGGCACGCTGCCTACCGCCGTGGGCATCCTGTTGGCGTCGAACGCCGATCCGGGGATCGTGGTGGCCGAGTACGTCGGCGCCGCCCTCCTCGCGGGGCAGCTCGTCGCGCTGGGGCTGTGGGCGTCCAGCATCACGCGCAACCAGATCACCGCGTTCATTACGGCGGCCGTCGTCAGCTTCGTGCTCTTCCTCATGGGCCACCCGGTCGTGCAGATCGGGTTGCCGCCGCTGCTGTCCGGCATGGTGGCGAAGCTGTCCGTGCTCAGCCACTTCCAGAACGTGGCCCGTGGGGTGGTGGACCTGCGCGACGTGCTCTACTTCGTGTCCACGGGGGCGTTGTTCCTTGTGCTGGCGGTCGCGGCGGTGAGCCGGGAGCGCCTGAGCCACCTGGGCGCGGACTACCGCCGGCTGCGGCTGGGGGCCGTCGTGACCGCCGCGCTGGTGGTCGCCCTCAACCTGCTGGGGAGCCACGTGCGCGGCCGCCTCGACCTGACGCGCGACCACCTGTACACGCTGGCGGACGGGACCCGCTCGCTCCTGGGCGGCCTCGACGACCTGGTGCAGGTGAAGCTGTTCGCGTCCAGCGAGCTGCCTCCGGAGATCCAGCTGCAGCTGCGTGACGTGCGCGACCTGCTCTCGGACATGCAGCGCGCCTCGGACGGGAAGCTGGTGGTGACGGAGGAGAACCCGGACAAGAACGACGACGCCAAGGAGGAAGCCTCGTCGTTCGGGATCTCGCCCATCGAGTTCAACGTCCTGCGCAACGACGAGTTCCAGGTGAAACGGGGCTATTACGGCCTCGCCCTGGTCTACGCGGACAAGCACGAGGTGATGCCGGTCATCCAGAGCACGGACGACCTGGAGTTCCGGCTGGCGTCCTCGATCTCCGGCATGACCGCGACGCACAAGCGGTCCGTCGCCTTCGCGTCCGGCTTCGGGGCCATGAGCCCCTACTCGATCCCGGGGCTGTCCCAGAGCCTGTCGGACCGCTTCCAGATCCGCACGGTGAGCCTGGAAGGGGACACGGTGCCGCCCATCGAGAAGGACTCCACCGACGTCCTGGTGGTCGCCGCGCCGAAGCAGCCGTTGGATTCCGCGGCGGTGCGCCGCATCCGCGAGTTCGTGGACGGCGGGGGCTCGGCCCTCCTCCTGCTCGAGCCGGTGGACATCGACGGTCAGAGCATGCAGTCGATGCCGGTCCGGTCCGGGCTCGAGGACTTTCTGTCGCAACACGGAATCACCGTGAGCGGAGACCTCGTCTACGACCTGTCGTCCAGCCAGAACGTGTCGCTCGGCCGCCGGGGCCTCTTCAACGTGGTCGCGCCCTATCCGCTCTGGCCCATCGTGGTGCCCTCGCGGCGGCATCCCATCACCCAGGGCCTGAGCTCGATGACGCTCGCATGGGCGGGCCCACTCGTGGTGAAGGATACGACGCATGTGACGCCCCTCCTGCAGACCACGGAGTCCGGAGGTGTCGAGCCCGCCGGCTCGTCGATCGCGCCGAACCAGGACTGGGCCAACAAGGCCGACGACGACCTGGGCGTGCGCACGGTGGCGGTGGCGGTGGACCCGGGTCCCGGGGCGACCGGCGGACGCATGGTGGTGGTCGACGACGGGACGTTCCTGGAAGGGCAGTTCGTGCAGTCGGATCAGCAGAACCTGGTGTTCGTGGCCAATGCCGTCGACTGGCTGGCGCAGGACGAGTCGCTCATTCGCATCCGCTCCAAGGACCGGACGCCGCCGACCCTGGTCTTCGAGTCGGATCTGGGCCAGAGCATGCTCAAGTGGGGCAACCTGGTGGGCATGCCGCTCCTGTTCGTGCTGGTCGGTGTCCTGTGGGTGAGCGGACGCCGCCGGAGGGCGGAGGCCCGGTGGAAGGAGGTGGTGTCGTGAGCGCGAAGACACTGAGGAACCTCGTGGTGGCGCTGATCGTCGTGCTGCTGCTGTGGGGCGGTACGGTGATGCTGTCGGGCAGGGGCGAAGCCAAGGGAGCGGACACGGAGATCGGCAGCGTCCTCGACGGCCTCACGGCGGACGCGGTCACCTCGGTGCGCATGTCCCGGGGCGGCGACACGATCTCGCTGACGCGGAAGGGGGTGGGGTGGGACGTGAACGGCTGGGCGGCGGACTCCGCGCAGGTGGCCGGGCTCTTCGAGATGCTGGCGGATACGCACATCGGCGACCTGGTGGCGACGAACCCGGCCAACCACGACCGCATGGGCGTGAGCCAGGACAGCGCCTGGACCGTGGTGTTCGACGTCGGCCCGGATTCGCGTACGCTCCTGGTCGGCGACCGCGGCCCCCGCTACGGCACCGCGTACGTGCGTTTGCCCGGAAAGGACGCTGTGTATCTGGCGGAGGGGGACCTGCGCGCGCGGATGGACCGCTCGCTCACGGAGTGGCGCAACAAGCGGATCGCGGCGGTGGACACCGGCGAGGTGGCGCGCATCGAGGTGGCTCGCGCGGGAGCGCCCTACACGCTGGTGCGGGCCGACAGCTCGTGGACGGTGGAGGGTGGCGCGCCGGCCGACACGAGCGCGGTGCAGACGGTGCTCGCGGGGCTGGCGAACGTGCGGGCCGACGGCTTCACCGCTCCGAGCGACTCGGTGGGTGGGCTGCCCGAAGAGGTTGCCCTTACGGCGCTCTCGCCGAAAGGCGACACGCTTGCGGCGCTGAGCTTCGGCGAGGGGAGCGGCACCCGGTGGGCGCGGGCACGCGGCGATTCGGTGCTCTACACGGTGGAGGGTTGGCGGGTCGACCGACTGGCGCCCACCCGCGAGAAGGTGGGCGCCGGGGGCTAGCCGCTACCTCGGCCGGTCGGGGGAGTGACGGCCGCTGCCGTCACTCCGTCCCGAACCGGATACCCTGCGCCAGCGGGAGGTCGGTGCTCCAGTTGACGGTGTTCGTCTGCCGGCGCATGTAGGCCTTCCACGCGTCGGAGCCGGACTCGCGGCCGCCGCCCGTCTCCTTCTCGCCGCCGAAGGCGCCGCCGATCTCGGCGCCCGAGGTGCCGATGTTGA
>CAZPZU010000145.1:0-8064 GCA_964591135.1 uncultured Gemmatimonadaceae bacterium
GCCCGGTGCTGGGGGCGATCCTCACGTACGGCTTCTCGCAGGACACCATGTGGGCGGGTGTCGGGCTCCTGACCGTGTACTCGCTGGGCCTGGCGATCCCCTTCCTGGTGGCGGCCCTGGCGCTCGACTGGTTCCTGCAGGTGTTCAAGCGCTTCCGGCGCTTCATCCCGATCGTGGAGAAGGCCTCGGGCGTGCTCCTGGTGTTCCTCGGTGTGCTGCTGCTCACCGGGACGTTCACGATCCTGAGCGGGTGGCTGACGAAGTTCACGCCGGGGTTCATTCTGGACCGGATCTGAGGCGGGGGCCGAGGGCGGCTCTCGCATCTGGGTAGGGTGCGCCCGGTCGCGGCGCGCTCCGTCTTCGGAACCGCTCAGCGCTTCTACGCGCGGATTCTCACCTGCCTTGGCGGATGGGCGCTTCGCTACGCGGCGTCGGGCCGACCAGATCCCGCCGCCGAGTTTCCTGCGACGGAGCGCGCCGCGACCGGGCACTCCGACCCTGGTGGTGGGAGGCCGCATCGGCTTCGCCCCGCTCCTTGGTGGGCCTTGTGGCTACGCCTCGCGCAGCGTCTCGGCGGGATCCACCCTCGCGGCTCTCCTCGCGGGTAGGTCGGACGCGAGGGCGGCGGCGGCCAGGAGGAGGACCAGGAGCGCTGCGTACGTCACGGGATCGCCGGCGGTGACGCCGTAGAGCTGGGCGTCGAGGAGGCGCGTGGCGGGGATGGACAGGAGGAGGCCGAGGGCGGCGCCCGCGCCGGTGAGGGCGAGGCCGCGGCGGAGCACCATCCCGCGCACACCGGGTTGGGTGGCGCCGAGGGCCATGCGCAGGCCGATCTCACGGCGGCGCGCGGCCACGCGGTGGGCCAGGCCGGCCTGGCAGCCCGCCAGAGCGAGCACGACGGCCAGGATGCCGAAGACCGACAGCACGACGGTGTAGAACCTGGGTCCGGCCACCGATCGGGAGATGCGCGCGCTCATGGTGCCGACACGGTCCGCCGGGATCTCCGGGTCCAGCGAGCCGAGCAGGGTGCGGGCAGCCTGTGCGACCACGGCCGCGGGCGCGTCGGAGCGGACGAGCAGCGAGAAGCCCGCCGCGCCCCCCTTCTGGAAGAACGGCTCGTAGGCGACGGGGGGCGGGGCGGCCCTCAGGCCGTCGTGACGCACTGGACCGACCACCCCTACCACGTTACGCAGCCCGTCGGGGCCGTCGGGCCCGCCGTAGTAGGAGTGGGCCCGGCTGCCCACGCCGATGGTCTCCCCGTCCGGGGTGCGGATGTCGGGATCGACGACGAGCACCGGCGGGCCGCCCTCGCGGTCGTCGCCCTCGAAGCCCCGGCCCTCCCTGACCGGGATGCGCATCACGTCGAAGTATCCAGCCGACACCAGGGCCACCTGCACCGATCCGGTCTCCATGCCGTCAGCCGTCAGGAGGGGGGACGTCATGGTGGACTCGGAGATCGGGAGGTTGCGCCCGAGGGCCACGGCCGTGGCTCCGGGAAGGTCGGCCGCGCGCCTGAGGAGCTCGTGGGCGAAGGACAGACGCGCCCCGACGTCGGGATACCGGTAGTCGGGTAGTGCGACGTCCATCACCGTGACGTGGGTGGGATCGAAGCCGGGGTCTTCGGTGACGGTGGCGACGAAGCTGCGCAGGAGGAGTCCCGCGCCGGCGGTGAGGAGCACGGCCAAGGCGACCTGCGTGACGACGAATCCCTCGAGCAGCCTGCGCAGCCAGGCCGCCTCGCCCGCTCCCGGCGACGACTCCCGGAGGAGCGCCGAGGGACGCGTACGCGAGCCGGTCAGGGCCGGCACCAGCGCCGTGACGACGCCCGTGGCGAGGGCGAGGCCCACGGCGAACGCCGCCACCACCGGGTCGAGGGCGATCGCGCCGGCGTGGGGAAGGTCGTCCGGGACGAGCGCGAGGGCCGGCTTCAGCAGCACCGCCGCGAGCGCCAGCCCCACGACGCCGGAGCCCAGTCCCAGGAGGGCGCCTTCCAGAAGGAGCCCGCCGGCCACGCGGAAGGCCCCCGCGCCGACGGAGAATCGCACCGCGAGCTCGGCCCTCCGGCGGACCCCGCGGGCGAGCAGCATCCCTCCGGCGTTGGCGCACGCCGCCAGCAGCACCAGGAGAACCGCCCCCTCCAGGAGGAGGAGGGGGGTGCGCACGTCTCCGAGGAGCCGCTGGGTGAGCATCACGGCCGACGCGTGGGGTGCCCCGCCCACCACGCCCGAAGAGATCTCGCCCAGCTCGCGGGCCGCGAGGTCGGGCGTGGCCCCGGGACGGAGTCGGGCCAGGCCGACGAGGATCTTCGCCCCGGCGACTTCCATCAGGCCCGGGCTCGTGGGCTCCAGCGCGACCCACAGGTCCGCGTCGTCCGGGAACCCCCTTCCGTCCCGCACCACGCCGAGCACCGGCACCTCGCGTCCGCCGAGGCGCAGCGTGCGCCGGAGGATCGAGGGATCGGCACCGAACGTCCCGCGCCACAGTCGTTCGGAGAGGAGGACCGCCGGCGGGGCATCGGGTTGGTGGGCGTCCGCGTCGAAGGGGTGGCCGCTGAGCATCGGGGCGTCCAGGAGGTCGAAGAACCCCTCGGTGACCGCGACGCCGCGCACCCGCGTGGTCCCGTTCTCGCGGACCAGTGGGAGCTCGGTCTCGAGGTAGGCCGCGACGTCGTCGACCGTGCGTGCCTCCCTTCGCCAGGCGGCCAGCACCGGGTAGGACACGCGCGACAGGCCGTACTGCTCGGTGACCTCGTCCACGGCCACCACGCGGTCGGGGTCCGGGAAGGGGAGGGGAGAGAAGAGCACGCCGCGAACCACCGTGAAGACCAGCGCGTTCAGCGTGACCGCTGCGGCGAGGATTCCCGCGGGCGCGACGACGGCGCCGGGCCGACGCCCGATGGACCGGAGCGCGAGGCGCAGCTCGTCGGCCACGGCACGCGGCAGGCCCAGGAAGCGCTCGCGCCGTACGCGTCGCCGGTCCTCCGCTTCGCAGTACCGGCGTGTGGCGGCCAGATCCCCGAACTCCTCCTCGGCGCGTCGCCGCGCCTCGGCGGCGGGCAGGCCCCGGGCGCGCAGCTCGTCGGCGCGCTGACGGAGGTGGAAGTCGAGCTCGTCGTCCACCTCGCGACCGGGATCCGCGTGACCGCTCAGGTGCGATCCCCGTCTCCTCTCCCGTCGTCCCATCCTCCCCCCTCCCCCTACTTCTCCGTTTCGAGCAGGCTCGTGATCGCCGCGGCGTAGCTATGGAACGCATCCGTCTCGTCCTGCAGGCGCCGGCGACCCTTCCCGGTGAGCGTGTAGAAGCGCGCCCGCCGGTTGTTCTCCGAGCGGCCCCACGACGACTCCACAAGGCCCTGGCGCTCGAGACGATGCAGGGACTGATAGAGTGCGGCGTCCTCGAAGGACACGGCGTCCCCACTGCGCTCGCGGATCCAGCGTGCGATGGAGAAGCCGTGCATCGGACCCTGGGTGAGCGTGCGCAGGACCACGAGGTCGACCGTGCCACGCATCAGGTTCGCGGAGGCGATTTCGGTCAAGGAAGCGCTCCTGTATCCGGAAGGTCGGCGGACCGGCGAGCGGCCCGGATCGGGACACTGAAGAACCTTCACTGAAGAATCTTAGTGGAAGGGAGGGTACGGTCAAGACCGACGTGTGCGGGGACCGGCCGGGATTTGCACCGCGGGCGACGGCCACCCTAGCTTATGGACGCGGCGCCGGTACGGGGCCGCCGGCGGCGGGTGCCCCGCCTGCCGAAGGACGGAGTCGCAGCAGCAGTGCGGAAGACCCTCCCACGCCGATGCTTCCTGAGGCCGGCGCTCATCGCGGGCGCCGGGTTGTCGGTGGTGTGCGCCCCCATCGTCCTCCCCGCTCAGTCGCCGCCTTCCCGGACGCCGCAGGGCGTCCACACGGCATTGGCCGGCACCGTGCTCGATCGTGCCAGCGACCGGCCGGTCACCGGCGCGCTCATTTCCCTCACCAGGGTCGGCAGCGCCCAGCCGCTCTCCCTGGTCGAGGCGGACAGCATCGGCGAGTTCACCTTCCCCACGGTTCCGGTCGGTCACTACACCCTCACCATCCAACGCTTCGGCTACCAGGACCTCACCGAGGACCTGCTCCTGCGGGCGAGCGTGCAGACCGAGATCACGGCCTCCCTCGTGCCGGAGGCCATGAACGTGGAGCCCGTCTTCGTGACCGTCGAGCGGCGCACGTCGATGATGATGGCGGACTTCGAGCGCCGCCGTGCCCTGGGCATCGGGCAGTTCGTGACACGCGAAGACATCGAGGCGCGCAGGCCGCGGGAGGTCTCGGATCTCTTCCGCGCGGTGCCCGGTGTCCGCGTGGTCCCCGACCGGAGGGGCGACGCCCACCTGGTCGTGCGCGGACGCTGCGCGCCCGACCTCTACGTCGACGGCGTCTCGGCGTACGAGGGGATGAGCCTCGACCTGATGCTCCACCCCGACGACGTGGAAGGCATCGAGGTCTACACCACCGCCTCGGCGCCGCCCCAGTACGCGCGCGCGGCTTGCGGCGTCGTGATCGTGTGGACGCGCGTTCCCCAGCGGGTGCAGGGAAGAGCAGGGTGGTGGAAGCCGCTCACGATTCTGGGCGGGCTCGTCGGCGTGCTCACGCTGGTGCGCTGACGGCTTCTCCCGGGAGTCCGGCCGCGTCAGTCGCCCGCGGCCTGTGCCACCATGTCGGACTCCAGGTCCTCCTCCAGCATCTGGCGACGGAGCAGGCGTGCGTAGGTGCCCTCGGCCGCGACCAGCTCCGCGTGCGTCCCCCGCTCGACGATGCGTCCGTCCTCGAGCACGAGGATCAGGTCCGCGGTCATGACGGCCGACGCCCGGTGGCTGATGATGAAGGACGTGCGCCCCCGCATCACCGCTCGGAGATCCTCGAGGATCTTCGCCTCGGTGTGCGTGTCCACGGCGGACAGCGCGTCGTCGAGGACGAGGATCAGCGGATCGCGGGCGACCGCGCGGGCCAGCGCGGCGCGCTGTTTCTGTCCGCCAGACAGGTTGATGCCGCGCTCGCCCAGCATCGTCCGGTAGCGCTTGGGGAACGCCTCGATCTGGTCGTGGAGCTGGGCGATGCGGGCGGCCGTCGCGACCGCCGCCGACGGGTCACCCTCCTCGGCCGGCGGCTCGTCGTCGTCGAGGCCGAGTCCGATGTTCGCCGCGATGCTCTCCGAGAAGAGGAAGGAGTCCTGCGGCACCATGCCGATGCGGCGGCGAAGCTCGGCAGGGTCCATGCGGGTGAGCGGCACACCATCGATCAGGACCTCGCCGGACGTCGGATCGTAGATGCGCGCCAGCAGGGAGATCAGCGTGCTCTTTCCCGCACCGGTGGGCCCGACCAATGCCACGACCTGCCCGGGTTCGGCCTCGAACGTCACGTCGCGCAGCACCCCGCGCCCGGTGCCCGGATAGGTGAACGAGACGTGCCGGAACGCCACGCGGCCGTCGGCGCCATCGAGGGGCACCGGATCCTGGGGGACGACCACGGCGGGCTCCGCCTGGAGGATGCGGTTCAGCCGCGCCATCGAAGCCCCGCCCCGTTGGTACAGGTTGACGACCCAACCCACCGCGATCATCGGCCAGATGAGGAGCATGAGGTAGAAGCCGAACGCGACGAAGTCGCCCACCGTGATGCGTCCCGCGATCACCTCCTGGCCGCCGAGCCAGAGCACCAGCACCATCGCCACGCCGGCGATGAGGCCCAGCACGGGGTGGAACGCCCCCGCCGAGATCGCCAGTCCCATGTTCCGCTGGCGGTACTCGTCGTTGAGCGCGTCGAACTGGCGGGCCTGCTCCGGCTCCTGCGTGTATGCCCGCACGATGCGCACGCCGGTGAGGTTCTCCTGCACCATGGTCGACAGCGTGGAGAACTGCTCCTGGATCTCCTCGAAGCGCTTGTGGATCACCCTGCCGAAGCCGATCACGATGGGCGGCATCACCACCATGGGGATCATCGCGTAGCCCGTGAGCCGGGGGCTGATGAGCAGCATGACCGTGATCGCGAAGGCGAACGTGACCAGGGTGTTTACCGTGTACATGACCGCCGGTCCCACCGCCATGCGCACCGCCAGCGTGTCGTTGGTGGCGCGGCTCATCAGGTCGCCGGTGCGCACGGTCCCGTAGAAGGAGGCGTCGAGGCGCAGCAGGTGGCGGAAGAAGTCGTTGCGCAGGTCCGCCTCCATGCGCCGGCTCACCCCGTTGAGCAGCTCGCGCATCCCGTAGCGCGCGGCCCCGCCCAGGAGCGCGGCCAGCACGATCAACCCCGCGAGGCCCGCGATGCGCGAACCCGTGACGCCCGGAGCCCCCAGCCCGTCGATGGCGAGCTTCATCAGGTACGGCCCGGCGATCTGGAAGGCGTTCGCGAACACCACGAGCACGAGGCCCCATCCGAACGGCTTCAGGTACGGGCGGAAGTACGGGAGGATCGAGCGGAGGGATCGCATAGGCGAAAGTCTACCCCAGGTGGGTGACGGGTTCCCGCAGTGGTATGGCGCCGGCGGCGACGCACCCCCCGCGACTCGGCCGCTCGGCCGCTGGTTCGTCGTTTCTTCTGGCTCGCTCCGGTTGCCTCGCTCCGCCGCTACGCGCGGCAGAGCCTCGCTGCGGGGGGTACGCCGCCGCCGGCGCCCGACCACCGCGGTTGGAGGGCCTTTATGGTCTGGCCCATCACGAAGGCCCGCAAAGCGGGGGAGACGCGGCGGCTTCCGCCCACCGGCCCCGAAGTGGGAGTGACCCCGTGGCTCCGCAGGGAGACTCCGCCGCGCGTAGCGGCGGAGCGAGACACGCGGAAGAAGCGTGAAGAAGCGAGCCACCAGCGGTCGAGCGGTCGAGTCGCGGGGCCACGGGGTTACTCCCGCGCCCAACCCGAGTCGCGGGGTCGCGGGGGTCTCCCCCGCTCCCAACCCGAGTCGCGCGGGGCCGCTCCCGCGCCTACCCCCCTAGTACCCTACCGCTTTGCCCCCCCGCCGCGGGTCGGACCACCCATGCAGCGTTCCGTCCTCATCCACCTCGATCGCCTGCACGTCCCCGCTCATGTCCCCGCGCTCGACGAGCGTATAGCCCATCTGCTTCAGGCGCCGCACGACCGCCGGTTCGAGGCCGCCGGGCTCGTAGTAGATCTGGTCGGGGAGGTGCTGATGGTGCACGCGCGGCGCGTCCACCGCGGCCACCAGGCCCATGTGGTAGTCCAGGACGTTGGAGATCACCTGGAATACGGTCGTGATGATCGTCGAGCCGCCGGGGGTGCCTACCACCATCTTCAGGTGCCCACCCGGGCCGATGACGATCGTCGGGGTCATCGCGGACAGCATCCGCTTGCCGGGCTCGACGGCGTTGGCCTCTCCCTGCACCAGGCCGTACTGGTTGGGCGTTCCCGGCTTGGCGGCGAAGTCGTCCATCTCGTTGTTGAGCACGAAGCCTGCCCCGGCCACGGTCACCTTGCTCCCGTACCACGAGTTGATCGTGGTGGTCACGGCCACCGCGTTGCCCTGCGCGTCCACGATGGAGTAGTGCGTCGTATGCGTCCCCTCGGCGGGGGCGTCGAGGCCCGGCGTCACCTCGCTGGACGGCGTGGCGCGGTCCGGGAGGATGGTGGCGCGCCGCTCGTCCGCGTACTCCATCGACACCATCCGCTCGAGTGGCATGTGCACGAAGTCGGGGTCGGCCAGGTACGCGTTGCGGTCGGCGTAGGCGCGTTTCCACGCCTCCGCGTACAGGTGGATCGTGCGGGCGCCGTGCCAGGGCATCCCACCCAGGTCGAAGCCTTCCAGGATGTTGGCGATCTCGGCCATCGTCGCGCCGCCCGACGACGACGGCGGCATCGACACGACGTCGTTGCCGCGGTAGCTGAACCAGATCGGCTCGCGCCATTCGGCGGTGTAGGCCTCCAGGTCGCGGTGCGTGATGATGCCTCCCCCGCGCGTCATCTCGGCGACGATCAGGTCGGCGGTCCTCCCCTTGTAGAACCCGTCCGGGCCCTTCTCCTGGATGCGGCGGAGCGTCGCGGCCAGGTCCGGCTGCCGGAGCGTATCGCCCACCTGGGGCGGCTG
>CAZPZU010000146.1:0-8052 GCA_964591135.1 uncultured Gemmatimonadaceae bacterium
CCATCAAGACCCACCACAACGTGGGTGGCCTCCCGGAGGAGATGCCCTTCCGCCTGATCGAGCCGCTGCGGGAGCTGTTCAAGGACGAGGTCAGACAGGTGGGGCGGGAGCTCGGCCTTTCCGAGGAGTTCGTCGGACGCCACCCCTTTCCCGGGCCCGGGCTGGCGATCCGCATCCTCGGCGACGTCACACCCGAGCGACTCGAGACGCTGCGCGACGCCGACGCGATCTACCTCGAGGAGATCCGCGCCGCAGGGCTCTACGACGAGATCTGGCAGGCCTTCGCCGTGCTGTTGCCCGTACGGTCGGTAGGTGTGATGGGGGACGCCCGCACCTACGAGAGCGTGCTGGCCCTGCGGGCGGTGACCTCGCGCGACGGCATGACCGCGGACTGGTATCCCTTCCCGTACGACGTGCTCTCGAAGATCTCCACTAGGATCATCAACGAGGTGAGAGGGGTGAACCGCGTCACCTACGACGTGAGCTCGAAGCCGCCGGCGACCATCGAGTGGGAGTAGGGCGCGCTCATACGCCTTCGCCGCCCACCACGGCGTCCGCCTCGATCTCGATGAGCATGCCCGGGTCGATCAGCCGACGGACCTCCACGAGCGTGGTGGTCGGCGGCCGTGCGCCGAACGCTTCGGCGTGCGCTCTTCCGTACTCGGGCCACCGCTCGATGTCGGTGACGAACATGCGCGTGCGCGCGACGTCCCCCAGGCCCGCGCCCAGCTCGGCGAGCGCACGCTCGATGATCTCGAAGCAGCGCCTCGCCTGCGCGTAGGCATCGCCCTGGGCGTATACGCCTCCCCCCTCCGCAACCGGTGCCGTCCCCGTGACGAAGATCCGGTCTCCGGCTCTAAGGGCCCGGCAATAGCCGACTTGGGCTTCCCACGGAGCCCCGCTGAACACCCTCTGGAACGACATTTGCACCCCCCTGGTGGAGCCCGACCGTCTTCCCACTGGACGGGAGTGTGGCTCGTGACAGATTTCGTCGCAACGGACGAGCGGAAGCGGCCGGCCAGGCGTGACCGACGTCGTGCGACTTCGAAGGCAGACGAAAACGGACGACAAGGGAGGAAGCAGATGCGGCGCGTACTCGGACTCACCCTCGCTCTCGGGCTCTTCATGCCCGCCGGAGTCTCGGCACAGGCGCTTTGGGATTCTCCCTCATTCATGGCTCCGGGGGCCCCCTCGGGGCTGACCATGGCGCTGACGGACTCGGACCCGGCCGACCAGCTCGGCTTCATCGGGATCTGGCGGCGGGCCCCGGCGCCCGTTGGCGTTGGCTTCCGTGCGGGAATCTCCGAAGCGCCCGGAGACAACCTCCGGGGCTTGTTCGGGATCGACGTGTCCGGCTCCCTGGCCTCCTTCGAGGGAGCGGGCAACCCCGCCGCCCTCTGGTGGACCGGCGCCGGGGTGGGCGTGGGGGACTACTTCACCGCCTCCTTCCCACTCGGGCTCGTGTTCGGATGGACCGGAACGGACGGGCAGGTGTCGTTCATGCCCTACGTGGGCGGCCACGTCGTGCTGGACGTGTTGACGGAGGGGCAAGACGACCTGGAGCTGAACGGGGTGCTGGACCTCGGGTTGGACCTGGGCTTTTCGTCGGGGTGGATCGTCCGCTTCGGTGCGGGCGTGGGTGGCCACGAGTCCCTGGGCATCGGGTTCCGCATCCCGACGGCCGGGCGCTGAGGCGCCCTGGCGCGCGGCTTCACACCACGCGACAGACCAGGCACTTGAGGTAGGCGGATTCGGGGCAGGTGGCCGAGACCGGGTGGTCCGGCGCCTGCCCCGCCCGTTCCAGCACCTGGACGGTCCGGGACTCGGCGGCCGCGGCGCGGCCCACGGCCGCGAGGAAGTCCTCCGCCGAGACGCGCCCCGAGCAGGAGCAGGTCACGAGGATGCCATCCGGCTCCAGCACCCGCAGCGCGAGTCCGTTCAGGCGCTCATAGGCGCGCAGCGCGGAGCGAACCCCCCTGCTGGTCCGGGCGAAGCGTGGGGGATCGAGGATCACCATCCCGTAGCGCATCCCCGCCCGCGCCTGTGCCTCCAGCCACCCGAACGCGTCGCCGCGCACGAAGCGCGTGCGCTCCGCCACGCCGTTGCGCGCGGCGTTGTGCTCGGCGAGGGCGAGGGCCGGGGCGGACGAATCGACGCCCGTGACGCGCTCCGCACCGTGGGCGGCGGCGGCGATGGAGAAGCCGCCCGAGTAGCAGAAGATGTCGGCGACGGTGCGCCCGGGCGCGTGGGCCGCGGCCCGCAGGCGATTGTCCCGCTGGTCGAGGTAGAATCCGGTCTTGTGCCCGGTGCGCAGATCCACGGAGAACCGGAGCCCGCCGTCCACGATCTCGATCGGCTCCACGGGCAGCGTCCCCTCGAGGGGCCCGTCGCGGAGCTCCAGGCCCTCCTCCTCGAGGATCCCCTTCTCGGTGCGCAGCATCACCCCCAGGGGCGCGACCTCCGCGACGAGCGCGGACACGAGGGGGTCCCGTCGCGCGGCGAGGGCGAGGCTGGTAAGCTGCACCGCCAGGTAGGGGCCGTACCGGTCGACGGTGAGACCGGAGATGCCGTCCCCCTCGCTGAACACGAGCCGGCAGGCTCCCGCCGGGTCGCCGAGCTTCAGGACCCCGGTGCGCAGCCGCACGGCGTCACGGATGCGGGCGGCGAAGAAGTCGTCGTCGAGCGGCTCCGCCGTGCGCGCGTAGCAGCGGACGCGGATCTGGCTGCGCGCGTTGTAGAGCCCTCGTGCGAGGAAGGAGCCGTCGGCTGCGGCGACGTCCACCACGTCGCCGTCGGACGGATCACCCTCCACCGATTGGATCGCGCCCGAGAAGAGCCACGGGTGGCCACCCAGGACGGGGGCCCCCCTGCCGGGCCGAAGGACGACGCGACCCACCTCCGGCCCCCTCAGTGGGGTACGTCTCGCTCGGTCTCGCTGAGGCGCAGGGCGTCCAGCTTCTGCTCCACCTCGTCCCACACGGCGCTCATGTAGGCGACGTCCTCCCCGTGCCGCTCCGCGAAAGCGAGCAGCGCGGCTTCGGTGACGTCGTGGCGGGCCAGGATCTCGCGGCGCTGATCGGCGTCGATGGCTCCCGTCTCGCTCCGCACAGCCGTGGCCCGCAGATCCACGTAGGTCTCGATGAAGGTCTCCCTGTTCGCTGGTGCCGCGGCGGGGGCTTCGGCGGGACCCCCCGAGCACGAGGCGGTCATGGCCACGATCGCGGCTACGAGGAGGCCGGGCAGGTGTCCGGCGAGGAACGTCGGTCTTCGTCTCATCGGCTCTTCGGGGCGACGGCCTGCAGGGGCTGGGCCGTCAGGAGCTCAACGCGGTCGGTCCCATGGTATCCCGCGAGGGGTCCAGGGGATCCGCCAGCCCGAAGACATCGTCCGGCCCGACACGGTCCACGATCGCCACGAAGGCGTCGACGATGTCCGGATCGTAGTGCCGCCCGCGGCAGCGCACGATTTCCGCGAGGGCAGCGCGCGGTGGGAGCGCTGACTTGTACGGGCGGTTGTGGGCGATCGTGTCGAAGGTGTCGGCTACCGCGACGATCCGCGCCTCGAGGGGCGTGTCCGGCCCCCGTCGGCCGTGCGGATAGCCGAGCCCGTCCCACCGCTCGTGATGGCAGAGGGCGATCTCGCGGGCCACCTCCAGCAGCCGGTGCGAGCTCCCCCCGAGGATCTGGGCGCCGATCGTCGTGTGGGTCTTCATGATCTCGAACTCGTCCGGCGTCAGGCGTCCCACCTTGCGGAGGATGGCGTCGGGCACGCCGATCTTTCCGACATCGTGGAGGGGGGCCGTCCGCCGGATGATGTCGACCTCGCGGGGAGGCAGGCCGAGCTCCGCTGCCAGGCGGGAAGAGAGAAGACCCACGCGTTCCGCGTGGCGCCCGGTCACGTCGTCCCGGTATTCGGCGGCGCGCGCGAGTCGGTGAAGGATCTCCGAGCGCGTGTCCGCCAGCTCCGCCGTGCGCTCGTGGACGCGGTCCTCGAGCGTGTCCCGCTGAAGCGCCACGCTCAGGTTGAGGAATCGGGTGGCCAGGAGGTTTCCGACCCGGGCCTCGGCCTCCGCCGGGTCGAACGGCTTGTTGAGGAAGTCCATGGCCCCCGCGGCGAGGGCCCTCCGCCGCACGAGAGGGTCGTCCTCCCCCGTCAGCACCAGGACGGGGAGGTACTCCTCCGCGTCGACGAGGCCGCGGACCGCGCCCAGGACCTCGAAGCCGTCCATCCCCGGCATGTGCAGGTCCAGGATCACCAGGTCGAAGGCCCCACCACGCAGAACCTCGAGCGCGCGTGTGGGGTCGGTGAGCCCCACGGGGCGCTCGTAGCCGGTGCGCGTGAAGAGCCGCTGGAGCGTCGCCACGACCGACGCGTCATCGTCGATGACGAGGATGCGGCCCCGCTTCCCGGGGGCCGATTCCGGCTTCGGCGCCGCCGCCACGCGATCGGCTGGGGCTTCGGCGACCCCGTGCGAAGACCCGTCCGGGGGCGCGGGGACGGCTTCGTCGGCGTCGTGGGGGCTTCGGAGCAAGGCGACCAACGTGCGTCTCAGCTCTTCGATCTCGAGGGGCTTGCTCAGGAAGGCGCTCGGGGCTCCCGGTATGCCACCCCAATACACCTCCTCCCGTGGATAGCCCGACATGTAGAGCACCGGTAGGCCGCCGCGCGCCTTGCTGGCGATGTCGACGAGCGTGAACCCGCTCATCTCCGGCATCACGATGTCGGTGACGAGGATGTCTACGGGGGCGTCCCGCGTCAGGATGCGGAGGGCGTCGCGTGCCGAGCGTGCGCTACGCACGACGCACCCGAGCTGTTCGAGCATGCGTGCCGTGGACGTGAGGGCCGCCTCGTCGTCGTCCACGACGACGATCCGGATACCTTCAAGGTCGTTCACGTCCTCGACGGCAGTCCCGGAGGGCCGCGCGGGCCGCCGGTGCGAGTGGGGGAGAGAGGTATCCGCACGCACCACGCAGTTTCCTCCACCGTCCCGCGCCATGTGGACCGTACGGTCTGCCGTGGCGAGGAGAACGTCCGGCGATCCCATGCCGTCCTCGATCGCGGCGATTCCGACGCTCAGGGTCACGTTCCCGTCGGGGAAGTACAGACGGGCGACCCTCGAGCGCACCTGCTCCGCGAAGGCAGCCGCCTGCTCGATCGAGCAATCGGGGAGGACCGTGAGAAGCATCTCACCCTCGAGCCGAGCGGACAGGTCCATGCGGCGCGTACGCTCCCCGAGCACACGCGCGACGGTGCGCAGCACGCGTGCCCCCGCAGCCCCGTCCGGCGGGCGCTCGACGGAGGACGGACGATCGATCTCGAACAGGACCACGGACAGCCGGCGGCCCCTGATGGCCGCCGCCCAGGCGGCGTCCAGGAAGATCTCCGCATGGCGCCTGTTGGGAAGTCCGGTGGCCGGATCCGTGAGGGCCGAGCGGTCCAGCCTCTCGCGCTCCCGGTGCAGCAGCTCGGCCACCCAGCCGGAGCCGATGGACACGATGACGAGGAGGGCGATCACCGTCGACACGAGGGGCCAGGTCGGGCGGGAGATCCCGAGCAGCAGGAGCTCCACCTGAACGAGTGCCAGCGTGACCATGCCCCCGGCGAGGGCCGCCGAGGCTCCCCGCCATCCCCGGTAGTAGGCGAGGAGGAAGGGGGGAACCAGGGCAGGCAGCCAGACCAGGAGCGCGACCTGGTCCTCCACCCAACCCGGGGGAAGGAGCCCGGCGGCCGCGGGGATGGCCAGCGCAGCGACGGACAGCGCGATCGTGCGCGTGGGCGGCGGACGCCTGCGTCGCGTGTCGGTCGCTTGCATGATGTGCAACAAGGGGGAGAATCGCTCCGCGGACAGGAGGGTATCTACAAAGCTTGGCCCGGTACGCTTCGTGCTCAAGGATCTCGTGCGTCCGGAAACCCTACGCCAAGACGCTCATCGCCGAGGAGGATCACCGTGCGTCCCACCCGAATCCTGCTCCCGTCGATCGCTCTGCTCGTGGTCGGTTGCGCCGTCAACCCGGCGACCGGGGAACGGCAGCTCTCCCTGATCAGCGAGCAGCAGGAGATCCAGATGGGGCGCCAGGCCAACCAGGACGTGGAGTCCTCGCTGGGCCTGGTGCAGAACGAATCACTGCAGCGCTACGTCGCGGGAATCGGCAAGACGCTGGCGGCCAGATCCGAGCGCCCGGAGCTTCCGTGGTCGTTCGAGGTGGTCGACGATCCGGTGGTGAACGCATTCGCGCTCCCTGGCGGCTTCATCTACGTGACGCGCGGGATCATGGCCTACTTCCAGTCCGAGGCGGAGCTGGCCGGCGTGCTGGGCCACGAGATCGGACACGTGACGGCTCGCCACTCCGTGAACCAGATGAGCCGCCAGCAGCTCGAGCAGATCGGGCTGGGCGTGGGAAGCATCCTCTCCGAGGACGTGCGCAAGTACGGGGACCTCCTCTCGGCCGGCCTCGGCCTCCTCGACCTGAAATACTCGCGCGGTGACGAGACGCAGGCCGACGAGCTGGGCGTGCGCTACATGACCCGGTCGAGCTACGACCCGAACGCCTTGCTGGGCGTGTTCCAGATGCTGCAGTCCGTGTCCGGGGGGGAGGGGGGGAGGGTGCCCGAATGGCAGTCGACGCACCCCTATCCCGAGAACCGTGAGGCCCACATCCGCCAGGTGATGGAACAGAATCAGGTGCAGGGAGGCGGGACGGTCGCGCGTGACGCCCTCCTCGATCACATCGACGGAATCGTCTACGGCGAGAATCCACGGGAGGGGTACTTCAAGGACAACCTCTTCCTGCACCCGGAGCTGGCGTTCCAGCTCCGCTTCCCCGCCGGATGGAACACGGTCAACCAGCGCAGCGCGGTGGGTGCCGTGAGCCCCGGAAAGGACGGACTCGTGGTCCTGGAGCCGGACACGGCTACCGATCCGACGGCGGCGCTGCGCGCCTTCCTGGCGCAGGACGGGGTGCAGGGCGGAAGCGTCAGCACCGGGGACGACTACGGCATCCCCACGGCGCGCGCGCCCTTCACGGCCCAGACCTCGGACGGCGGGGAGATCCGCGGCGAGGCCGAGTTCCTCTCCTATCGAGGGAGCGTCTACCGGATCCTCGGCTATGCGGCTTCGGCCCGTTGGAGCACCTACGCCTCCGTCGTGGCGCAGTCCTTGAGCAGCTTCGCGCCCGTGACGGATCGGGCCGTCCTCGACGTTCAGCCCCGGCGGCTGCAACTCGTCACCATCCCGCGGGCCATGACGTTGACCGAGTTCAACCAGCGCTACCCCTCGGCGGTGCCCGTCGAGGAGGTCGCCCGCCTGAACCGGCACGCGGTGGACGACATGATGCCGGCGGGCACGCGCGTGAAGCGGGTGGTCGGGGACGCGCTGCTTCCCTGAGTCGAAGCTCGGCGCTACGGGATGGCGCGGATCTTGAACCTTCTACGGGGGCGACGTCCGAAGTCTGCCAGAGTGGCATGACGCCGGACGACGAGCACTCGAGCGGAAGAGGCGATCGGAGGGAGACCGGAAGAAGACATGCTGAACGCTGAACGACTCACGGTGAAGGCGGCGGAGGCCCTGCAGGCGGCCGCCGCCGATGCCCGCCGGCGCGGGAACCCGGAGGTGCACGGGGTGCATCTCCTCGACGCGCTCCTCTCCCAGGAGGAGGGGATCGTCGTGCCCGTGCTGCAGAAGCTCGAGGTCAACGTCGGCCTCGTCCAGAGCAGGGCCCGTGAAGCGCTCGACCGGATCGCGCGGGTGGAAGGGGGCTCGGAGCCCAACCTGTCGCGGGATCTCCGTCGCGCTCTGGAGGGCGCGGAGGCGGTGTCGCGCGAGCTCGGAGACGAGTACGTGTCGACCGAGCACCTCCTCGTGGGCCTGACCTCGGAGAAGAACGACGCGGGCCGCATCCTGCGCGATGCCGGCGCCACGCTCGCGGAGGTGCGGGCGGCCCTGGAAGCCGTGCGCGGGGCGCACCGCGTGACGGACGACACCCCGGAGGACTCCTACCGCGCGCTGGCGCGCTTCAGCCGCGACCTCACCGATCTGGCCCGGCGCGGCAAGCT
>CAZPZU010000147.1:0-7315 GCA_964591135.1 uncultured Gemmatimonadaceae bacterium
CGCTTCGGCGTGATCTTCGGAAGCGGAATCGGCGGGATCGCCACCTTCGAGGAGCAGCACCGCAAGCTCATCGAGCAGGGCCCCAAGCGGGTGAGCCCCTTCTTCGTGCCGATGTTCATCCCCGACATCTCCGCGGGTCTCATCTCCATCCAGTGGGGCCTGCAGGGGCCGAACTACGCCACGGTGTCGGCGTGCGCGTCATCCGCCCACGCGATCGGGGACGCAGCGCGCCACATCCGGCACGGCGACGCGGACATGATGATCGCCGGCGGGTCGGAGGCCACCATCACTCCCATGACGGTGGCGGGCTTCTCCGCGATGAAGGCCATGTCCACGCGCAACGACGATCCCAGGACGGCCAGCCGCCCCTTCGACAAGCATCGGGACGGCTTCGTCATGGGTGAGGGCGCCGGGGCGCTCATCCTCGAGTCGTTGGAGCACGCGCAGGCGCGCGGCGCGACCATCCTCGCCGAGATCGTCGGCTACGGGCTCTCCGGAGACGCGCACCACATCACCGCGCCGCCTCCTGACGGCTACGGGGCGCAGAACGCGATGCGCATGGCGATGGCATACGCGGGCGCCGGGCCGGAGGACGTGGACTACGTCAACGCCCACGGCACCTCCACCATGGCCGACGCCGTCGAGACGCACGCGGTCAAGGAGGTGCTCGGGAAGCGCGCCTACGAGATCGTCATGGGATCCACCAAGTCCATGACCGGCCATCTCCTCGGGGCCGCGGGCGCGGTGGAGGCCATCCTCTCCATCATGACGACGCGCGAGGGCAGGATTCCGCCGACCATCAACTTCGAGGAGGCGGATCCGGACTGCGATCTGGACTACGCCCATGAGGGGGTGGTCGAGCGTCCCGTGCGTCTCGCTCTGTCCAACTCCTTCGGCTTCGGAGGGCACAACGCCTGTCTGGCCATTCGGAGGTGGGAGTAACCGCGTGATCCACGTCCCATGCGGGTAGGCACCGGATACGACTCGCATCGGTTCGAGGAGGGCCGCCCGCTGATCCTCGGCGGCGTCCGCATCCCCGATCACGCGGGTCTGGCGGGGCACTCCGACGGCGATGCCGTCGCGCACGCCGTGATCGACGCCATCCTGGGCGCCGCCGCCGCGGGCGACGTGGGCAGCCACTTTCCGCCCTCCGACGACCGTTGGAAGGGCGCAGACTCGATGGAGCTGCTCGCCACGGCCGTCCACATCCTGGAGTCGTTCAACTACCAGGTTGTCAACGTGGACGTGACCGTCGTCTGCGAGAGCCCGCGCATCGGGACGCATACCGAAGCCATGCGCCGCCGGCTGGGCGACGTGCTGCGCGTGGGTTCGGGCGCGGTCTCCGTGAAGGGAAAGAGCAACGAGGGAATGGGGTGGATCGGCCACGGCGAGGGCATCGCCGTGCACGCCGTGGCGCTGATCGATTCCATCGGCGGTTTCGACGCCACCTGGGGAGCGGCCGACGAGGGGCTCCCCGTCTAGCGCACGCGCCGGGGCACCCCGACCATGTGGGACACGGCGCTCGCCTGGTTCCAGGCCCTGCCCAACGTCCTCGTGTACGCGCTGCTCGGAGCGGGGGCGGGCATCGAGAACGTCGTGCCTGCCGTGCCCGCGGACACGTTCGTCGTGCTCGGCGGGTTCCTGTCCGCCGTGGGCGACGTGCGCGCGCGCTGGGTGTTTCTGGCGACCTGGACGTGCAACGTCGCCTCGGCGCTGTTCATGTACCGCATGGGGCATAGGTACGGAAAGTCTTTCTTCGCAACGGGTTGGGGGCGCCACATCCTGAGCCCACCCCAGATGCAGCGGATGGTGCGCTTCTACGGCCGGTGGGGCACGGCGGCGGTCTTCCTGACACGCTTCCTTCCCGGACTGCGCGCCGTGGTTCCCGTGTTCGCGGGGGTCACCCATCAGCGGTTCCTTCCGGTCGCGATCCCCCTGGCGTTGGCCTCGGCGCTCTGGTATGGCGCCCTGGTGTGGGCGGGAACGTTCGCCGGCCGGAACCTGGACGGCGTGCTGGAGGTCCTGGGCCGGGTCAACGGATGGCTGCTCGGCGTCGCGGTAGTGGTCTTCCTCGCGGTGCTCGTATGGTGGTGGCGGACGCGCCATCGTGGGCGTCATGAGTGAGCCCCGCGCGTTCCGCTTCGAGCAGTTCCAGGACTACCTGACGTTCGAGCGGGGTCTCTCCGACCGCACTGTTTCGGCCTACGCTCGGGACCTGGCGAGGTGGGCGGCGTTCATGGAGTCACGAGGGCTCGCCGACCCCGGCGCGGTCACACCGGGCGACATGCGTGACTGGGTGTTCGGCCTGAAGGAGGCCGGCTTGGCGGCGACCTCGATCCGGCGGGCGCAGTCCGCGGTTCGCACCTACTACGGCTTCCTCCTCGCGGAGGGCGTCGTACAGGCCGATCCCACCGAGCGCCTGGAGTCACCCCGGGTGGGCCGGCGCCTCCCGGACTTCCTGACGCGGGACGAGACCGATCGGCTCCTGGATGCTCCGAATCCGGACGACCCCCTCTACTGGCGCGAACGGGCAATCCTGGAGCTGCTCTACGCCACCGGCATGCGTGTGTCCGAGCTTTCCGAGTTGCCGCTATCGTCCCTCGACCTCGACGAGGGCTTCCTGACGGTCTTCGGGAAAGGCGCGAAGGAACGGCTGGTGCCCGTCGGCGCACCGGCTTTGCGCGCGGTCACGCGGTACCTGCGCGACGTGCGGCCCGGGCTGGACGGAGGGCGCGGGAAGGCGAGAGGACGGGTGTTCCTCAATCGGAGGGGCACGCCGCTCTCCCGCGTCGCGGTGTGGGGGATCGTGAAGGAGGCCGCGCGGCGAGCGGGGATTCGACGCAAGGTGTCGCCCCATACGCTCCGGCACACGTTCGCGACGCACCTCCTGGAGGGCGGAGCGGATCTCGCCGCCGTGCAGGAGCTCCTGGGCCACGCCGACATCTCCACGACGCAGATCTACACGCATGTGGACCGCGAATACCTGCGGGACGTCCACCGCAGGTACCATCCGCGGGCCTAGCGGGCCCAGTGTCGGGCTGCTAGTCCCGCCTCCCCTCTCGGGCGCCGAGGGCGGCGATCTCCTCGGATTCGTGCACGAATCGCCCTTCGCCGGGGTTGCGCGCGATCCGCACCATGGCCCGCGCCACGAGCGCGGCCGGGATGGGTCGATAGCGCCGTAGCGGCCCCGTCATCAGGGGGGACAGGAGGCCGGCGACGATGATTCCCGCACGCTCCGCCGGACGGGACTCCGCGCGGGCCCCGGTCAGGATGGACGGTCGGAAGACGTGCAGGCTTCGCAGCGGAAGCTCCGCCAGCGCCGCCTCGGTCTCGCCCTTCACCCGCAGATAGAACCCGCGCGCGGCGGGGTCCGCCCCCAGGGAGCTCACGAGGAAGACGTCCCGGGCGCCCCCGGCGACGGCGACGCGCGCGGCCTCCAGGACGGCGTCGTGGTCGACGGCGCGGAACGCCTGACGGCTGCCCGCCTTCTTCATGGTGGTTCCCAGGCAGACGAAGACCTGGTCGGCGGTGAGGGCTTCAGCGTCGTCGGACAGCCTGCCGAACGCCACGACGGGAGTGCGCAGGCGCGCGTCCGCGATCCCGAGGTCCGCGGGACGGCGCAGGGGCGCGACGATCGCCGCGAAGTCTGGCGAGTCGGCCAGCTCGGCGACCACCGAGCTCCCGACGAGCCCGGTGGCGCCGAAGACGAGGGCCGTGCGCGCGCTCAGTGCCCTCCCTCGGCGGGCACCGCGCTGCGGTGCGCCACTTCGGCGTCCGCTGCCGCGAACAGCTCCTTCTGCGAGTGCACGGAGCCGAGCAGTTGGACCGCTTCGGTGAGGACGGGGTCACGCTCCATGCGGAAATCGGCTTCCGCGCCGATCGCGTCCATGCGTGCCGCGATCGTCATGCGCGTCCGCCACCTCAGGTACTCGCGCACGCCGGGCCCGTCCATGACCTCACGGGGGATGCCGGCGGACACGAGGTCGTCCGTGAACCTGTCGAAGCGGGCCGGGTCGAGGGATGGCGGCTGGTTCGCGTCCTTCATCTCCTTGGCGATGCTGAAGGAGAACTCCGCGAGTCGCACGCCGAGGGGGACGTCGTTCTCGCTCGCGACGCGCAGGAGGTCCCGTTCCGCCAGCGTGAGCGTGTCTTCGGGAATCGCGACGTCCGGGAAGATCCCGCCGCCGTTCAGCAGCTCGCGCCCGCCCGGCGTCGAGACGTGCGGGAAGGTGTCTAGGTCTTCGGCGAGCGGGCGCATCTCCATGTCGCGGGGGCGGTGCAGGGACCGGCCCAGAGGCGTCCGCCACTCGCCGGTCGTGAAGCGCAGCCGGCGGCCGTGGGGCAGCGTCATGACGGTCTGCACGAGTCCCTTGCCGAAGCTGCGCTCACCGAGGATGAGTGCGCGGTCGTAGTCCTGGAGCGCCCCGGCGAAGATCTCCGCGCCCGAAGCGGTATAGCGGTCCACCAGGATCACGACGGGGAGGTCCGGCACCCGGGCCGGGAACTGGTCATCGTACGTCTCGGTCGTGGTCTGGTCGTCCATGCCGCCCGGGACGCGCTGCGACGTGGTCGCCAGCGTGGAGCCCGGCTTCAGGAAGATGTCCGCCAGCATGAGCGACTCGTCCAGGAAGCCGCCCGGATTGCGGCGCAGGTCGATGACGAGCCCGCGCGTATTGCCGAGGGTGCGCAGCGCCTGGTCCAGCTCCTGCGCGGCGTTGCGGGCCACGCGATCGAGGACCACGTAGCCGATGTCGCCCTTCATGACCCCGTAGGCCACCGCCGGGACGTGGACCTGGGCCCGCGTGATGTCGAAGGGGATGGGTGTGGAGATGCCGTCGCGCTTGATGTGCACCTGCACGCTGGTGCCGACCGGCCCGCGGATCGAGTCCGCGGCCATGTCGGTGTTCCACGACGTCGCGTCGTGCTCGTTCACGCCCACGATCACGTCGCCCACCTGCAGACCGACGTCGTTCGCCGGGGTTCCCCGGAAGACGGCCGTGACCGTGATCTGGTTGTTGAGCAGCGTGATCTGGAGGCCGATGCCGGAGTAGTTCCCGGTCGTCTCCTCCTCCCACGCCTCCGACTCGTCCGGGGTGAAGACCTCGGCGTACGGGTCGTGCAGCGACTCGATCATCCCCTGGACGCCCGCCTCCCACAGCGCCGAGTCCGTGTGGGCCTTCAGGCTCATGCGCGAGAGCGCGTTCAACGTGCTCATGAAGACGTCGGCCTCGGGACTCCGCGTCTCCGTGGTGCCGCGGGCGACGCGGTCCTGGGCATGCGCGGGGGCCGCGAAGGCCATGAACAGGGCCAGTAGAACGGTGCTGCGTCTCATGCGGCGCCCTCGGCGTCGGCGGGAGTGGAATCGGCACGTGCCTGCCTCTTAACACCGGCCCGAGGACCCGCGTTCCGTCGAGACCTCCTGGCCTGCACAGGCGAACCGGAATACGTACCTTTCCGGGGCCGGGGGAAGACCCGGCATACACTTCCACCCATATCGATGCCCACTCCATGAATCAAGGAGAGGCTCGTCGGCCGCTGCGGGTCGCGCTCGTGCAGCTGAAGCCCCGCAAGGCCGACGTGGCTGCCAACGTCGAGGCGGTGCGCTCCGTCGTGGCGGAGCAGGCCAGCCAGGCCGATCTCGTCGTGTTTCCGGAAGCGTCGCTATCAGGCTACTTCCTGGAGGGCGGCGTTGCGGAGGCGGCGCTCACGGTCGAGCGCCTGGCCGACCTGCTGGGACCTCCCCCGCCGGAGGCCCCGGACGTCGCGCTGGGGTTCTACGAGCGTTGGCGCCGGCGGCTCTACAACAGCGTAGCGTACCTGACGCCCGAGGGTGGCGCCTGGCAGCCCCGCCACGTCCATCGGAAGATGTTCCTGCCGACGTACGGCGTCTTCGACGAGGCGCGGTTCGTGGAGCCGGGCACCGAGATCCGCGCGTTCGACACGCGCTTCGGGCGGATAGGGCTCCTGATCTGCGAGGACATGTGGCATACGCTGCCGGCGACGGTCCTCGCCCTCGGGGGCGCGGAGCTGCTGGTGGTGGTGAGCGCCTCACCGGCGCGTGACTTCACCGCCGGCGGGGGGGGGCGTCCGGCGAACCTGGACCGGTGGGAGCGCCTGGCCCATGGAGCCGCCGTGGAGCACGGAATCTTCGTGGTGACGGCGCAGCTCGTTGGCTCCGAGGGGGGGAAGCTGTTTCCCGGGGGATCGCTGGCCGTGGGGCCCGGCGGGCGCGTTCTCGCGCGGGGTCCCCTGTTGGAGGAGGCCGTCACGCTCGTCGTCCTCGATCCGGCGGCCATCGACCGCGCTCGCGTGGAGACGCCTCTCCTGGCCGATCTCGAGCAGATGCTCCCCCACCTCCGGCGCGCCCTGGAGCTCGCTCCCCGCAGTACGGACTCGGAGGCCGGCGAGGAGGCCGAGGAGGGGAACGCCCAGGCGGAGCCGGCACGTCACCTGGAGGGGCGAGCCGAGGCCGTGGTGGACGCGGGCCTGCGTGACGCCGGGGTCCTCGACCTGGACCTCGAGCTGGTCGAGCGCTCCCTGGTGGAGTTCATCCGGGAGGAGGTGACGGGGCGCAGGGGCTTCCGGAAGGTCGTCGTGGGCGTCTCCGGCGGGGTGGACTCGGCGGTCTCGCTCTACCTGGCCTGCCGGGCCCTGGGGCCCGACAACGTGTACGGCTTTCGCCTCCCCTACCGAACGTCCAGTCCCGAGAGCCTGGAGCACGCCCAGATCGTGCTCGACGCGACGGGCGCGCACCCACGCACCATCGACATCACCGAGCCCATCGACCGCTACGTGGCGGAGTACGAGCCCGGCATCTCGCCGCTGAGAAAGGGCAACCTCATGGCACGTCTGCGGGCGGTCGTCCTCTTCGACCAGTCGGCGCGGCTGGAGGCCCTGCCCCTTGGCACCGGCAACAAGAGCGAACGCCTGCTGGGGTACTTCACCTGGCACGCGGACGACTCCCCCCCGATCAACCCGCTCGGCGACCTGTTCAAGACGCAGGTGTGGGCCATGGCGCGGCACCTGGGCGTTCCGGACGTGATCGTCGAGAAGCCGGCGACGGCGGACCTGGTGAAGGGCGTGAGCGACGAGGACGAGCTCGGGGTGTCCTACCACGACGCCGACCCGATCCTCAACGGCATGGTGCGGGGCTACGGCGTGGAGGAGCTGGTGGCCGCAGGCTTCCCGCGGAACGCCGTCGAGCTCGTGTGGCGCCGGCTGCAGGCGACCCATTGGAAGCGCGAGCTGCCGACCGTCGCGGTGCTGTCGTCCAGCGCCATCGGCGAGTTCTACCTCCGGCCGGTGGACTACTAGC
>CAZPZU010000148.1:0-7018 GCA_964591135.1 uncultured Gemmatimonadaceae bacterium
CCACGCACGAGCTGGAGCGCCACCACGAACATCAGGACCATGAGGATCCAGAAGGCGGCGGTCTTCGAGAGCCGCGCCCAGCGGGAGCCCCCGTCAGGTCGGATGGGATCGTGATCAGGCATCGGCTGTCGCTCGCATGCGAACCGGGCGCTGGACCTTCCTCGTCATGTCGCGCTCAGATACTGGCAATATAAGGCAGATGACGGAAGTCTTCCGCGTAATCTAGTCCATACCCCACCAGGAACTCATTGGGTGCATCGAAGCCGACCCAACGAGGCTCGACCTCCAGGTCGGAGAGCCGCTTGTGCAACAACGCGCAAACGTCGATGCTGGTCGGCCCCCTCTCGAGGAGGCGGGGAACGAGGCGGTTGAGGGTGGCCCCGCTGTCGACGATGTCCTCTACCAGGATCACAGCGCGGCCCTTCAGCGACGCCTCCGAGTCGTAGAGGAGCCGCACGTCGCCCGAGGAGACCGTACGGCTTCCGTAGCTCGCCGCCACCAGGAAATCCACGTGGAGTGGGAGGTCGATCGCACGCACCAGGTCGGCCACAAACAGGAACGAGCCCTTGAGGAGGCCTACGACCAGCAGATGATCGGAAGCCGAGAACGAACGTGTGATCTCGGCGCCCATCTCGGCGACACGCGCCCGCACCTGCTCTTCGGTGAAGACGATGCGTTGGAGCTTCTGCCCCCCGAGCTTCGCGTTCTCAGTCAGAATCGGCATCGGTCATGGAGATGAAGAGCACCTCCCCGTCCTCCTCGGGAGGCGCGTCCACGGAGCGGACGACGTCGGGCACCCACAGAACCGCCCCGGTCGCGTCCGCCAGGACCGGGATCCGGTGCCGCTGCCCGGAAGGTACCCGAGCCTCGAGAAAAAGCTTCTTCAACTTCTTCGAGCCGTAGCTCAAACGGGCCCGGTCACCCGGAGCCCACGCGCGAGCCTCCAACGGAAAGTGGAGGCCGGCGAGGGCGAACTCCGCGTGGCGCTCCCCCGGCTCGCCCCGTTCGCACGTCCACCGGACCCGATAGGACGCCCCGCCCAGGTCGAGGCGGGCCTCCCCCTCGCCGGGGCCGTCGATCCGCAACGCTCCCACCGACCGCTCGGGGCGGCCGCGCGCGAGCACGATCCGGGCCAACTCCCTTCGCAGCGTCAGGCCGCCGGCCAACTGGACCTCCCGGCCGCTTTCGCCCGAGCTACTAAACTCGACGGCGGACCGGGTTCCGGCCTCACGCAACGTTCCTCCCAGCGTACGCGCGAGATGCCGCAGCAGGCGTCCCCGGACGGCGGGACCGTAGCGCGAGAAGGCCTCCACGTCGAGGGACGCCTCTCCGCCCTCCCGGCGCAGGCCGGCGCCCTCGAGCAGCGTCGGCACGAGGCTGCGCCAGGCGTCTTCGTCCTCGCGCGCGCGCCGCGCCAGGCCGGCCAGGGCACGGCGGGCACCCGGCGCCACCCGCTCCTCCGCCTCGGGCAGCATCCGATGGCGGATCACGTTGCGCACGAAGGGGTCGCGGTTGGTCGGGTCCTCCCGCCACGACAGCCTCGTCGCGCGGGCATGCTCCGAGATCTCGCGGCGGGTGAACGGCAGCAGCGGCCTCCACAGCGCCGGGGCGCGCCGCTCCCTGATGCCCTGCAGGCCGCGGATTCCCGTGCCCCGCAGGACGCGGAACAGCACGGTCTCCGCCTGGTCGTCCGCGTGATGGGCGGTCAGGCTCACCCGGGCCCCGCAGGTCAACCGCACCTCCTCGAGGAACGCATAGCGCCGTCGGCGTGCTTCGGCCTCGGTGGTCGGCGGAGGGTCGAGCCGGACCACGCGCACCTCCACGCCCCACGAGGTCCCGAGGCCCCGGACCCAGGCGGCGTCCGCCGCGCTGCCCGGACGCATGGCGTGATCCACGTGGGCCGCGACCAGCCGCAGGCGGGGTCGGTCGACGCCGAAGCGGAGGAGGTGGAGGAGGACCACCGAGTCGACGCCCCCGGAGACCCCCACGACCACCGTGTCTCCGTCCTCCAGGCCCCCGTACCGTCGGACGTGGTCCGAGAATCGCTTCGCCAGCGAGGTTCGCACCCGGGTCATGGGCCCCGCTCGGGGTCGCCGAGTCCCGGGGGCGGTGGACGCCGGGTGGTCTCCACGAGCACACGCGCCAGCAGGTCGGGGCGATCCGTCTGGATCCCGTCCACACCCCACGAGAGCAGACGCAGCATGTCGTCCGCGTCGTCGACCGTCCACACCTGCACGGGCAGGTTCCGGCGATGCGCCTCGCGTACGAAGCCGGGGGTCACGATGCGGCGCCCCTTCCACGTCTGCGGGACCTGGAGGACGTCCGCACCGGGCGTGTACAGCGCGCCGAAGGCAGGAAGGCGGTGCAGCAGCCAGAAGAGGAGGACGTGGTGGCGGCTCGCCCCCCACGGCCCCCGATATCCGCGAGCGTCGCGCCGGTTGCCCTCGAACTCGGACGCGACGAGGACGCGCTCCTCCGCGTGGTGGCGTCGGACGATCTCGACGAGCGGCCCGGCCACGCCGGGCTCCTTCGCCTCGACGTTCAGGCGAGCGCCGGGCAGCGCCGTCAGCACCTCTTCGAAGCGAGGAACGGTCAGGCCGCATCCACGGAAGGTGGGCGCGCCTTCGAGGTCGAAGAAGCGGTGCCCCGCGTCCAGCTTCTGCAGCTCCCGCACGGTGAAGGAGGACACCGGCCCCGAGCCGTCCGTGGTGCGGTCGACGGTCGGGTCGTGGATGACCACCACCTCTTGATCGGCTGTGAGCCGGACATCCATCTCCAGCATGTCCGCCTCCCACCGGGTCACGGCGGCGCGGAACGCGGCGAGGGTGTTCTCGGGCGCCAGGCGCGCCCCTCCCCGATGGGCCACCAGGAGCGGCGCACCGGCCAGGTAGTTGCGCCCCGGCCGCGGGAACGGGATCGACACGCTCGTGTCGGACCGGGGGCTAGCCGCCGTTCCGCCGTTGATTCTCGAGCCGCTCGATGTCCGTCCGGGCGAGCCCGTGATACTGGTAGAGCACCAGGTCGATGAGCCGGCTTGTCATGTCCAGCTCGGTGCGCATCCGCTCTTCGCTCTCCGGGTCGGGCCCGTCCAGGCCGTCCTCCAGCTCGACCACGCGTGCGGCGAGGAAGCCGAGTATGTCCTCGACGACCTCCGGCCTCGGACTCGCCGGGGCCTTGGCGTCGGGCATCACCTCCATGAGCAGGAGCCCGCGCACGAACGCCAGGAACCCGGGGAACGCGAGCTCGGTGAGCGGACCCTCTTCCAGAGCCTCTTCGTCGGTGATGTTCTCCCACTCGAGCTCGTTCCAGTACAGGTCCTCGGCCTCTTCGCGCAGGAAGGCCCGGATCTTGTCGGAGAGCGGTGCCCTGGGGCCCGTCCGGGGTTGGTCGACGCGCCGTCCGAGCTGACGCTCCAGGCGTTCGCGACGCCCCCCCAGGAGCGTGCTGACGCGATCGGTCATGGTGTCCTCGAATCCTCTGAGCGGTGCTGCGCACGACGTGCGCGCGGACGCAAGATGCGGACGCAAGATAGGGAGCGCTTCGCGCGCAGGGAACCGGCCCCTGCCCGCCTGGCGCGATACCCTCGTCCCGCCGAAGTTGGCCCGGTCCCGACGACTCCCACCCCCGCTCCGCCATGAAACGCTCGCTCATCGTCGCCGCCCTCGTCCTCCTCCCCGCCCGCGCCTCCGCCCAGGACGCGCTGGTGCTACGACCCGACCGCGTCTTCGATGGCGACGCGATGCACGACGGGTGGTCGGTGCTGATCCAGGACGGCCGGATCGCCGCTGCGGGCCCGTCGGTGTCCGTCCCGTCGGGGGGGAGGGAGATCGTGCTTTCCGGCGCGACCTTGCTGCCGGGACTCATCGAGGGGCACAGCCACGTCCTGCTGCACCCCTACGACGAGACGCCGTGGAACGACCAGGTGCTGTTCGAGTCGCTGGCCGAGCGCGTGGTCAGGGCCACGGTCCACGTGCGGGCCACGCTCATGGCCGGCGTCACGACGGAGCGCGATCTGGGAACCGAGGGCGCGGGGTTCGCCGATGTCGGGCTGGAGGCCGCAATCGCCAAGGGGATCATCCCCGGACCCCGCCTGCTGGTGGCGGGGCGGGCGATCGTGGCCACGGGGAGCTACGGCCCCAAGGGCGCGCCCGAATGGGACCTGCCCAAAGGCGCCCAGGAGGCGGACGGCGTGGACGGCCTTGTGAAGGCCGCTCGCGAGCAGATCGGCCGTGGCATCGACTGGGTGAAGGTCTACGCCGACTATCGGTGGGGGCCCCACGGACAGGCCCGCCCCACCTTCACCGAGGAGGAGATCGCACGGGTGGTCGAGGTGGCGGAGAGCTCCGGACGCCACGTGTCCGCGCACGCCTCCACCGACGAGGGGATGCGTCGGGCGACCCTGGCCGGCGTACGCACGATCGAGCACGGCGACGGGGGCACGGCGGAGACGTTCGAGCTCATGGCCGACCACGGCGTCGGCTTCTGCCCCACGCTGGCCGCCACCGACGCCACCGCCCAGTACGCCGGATGGCGGAAGGGCACGGACCCCGAGCCCCCGCAGGTCGGGGCCAAGCGGGCCATGTTCCAGCGTGCCCTGCGGTCCGGGGTGGCGATCTGCATGGGGGGCGACGTGGGCGTCTACACCCATGGGGACAACGTGCGTGAGGCCGTGCTGATGGCCGAGTACGGCATGGACCCCGTCGCGGTGCTGCACGCGGCCACCGGGGGCAACGCCGACATCCTCGACCTCCCCGACCGCGGGCGTGTGAAGCAGGGTCTGTTGGCCGATCTCGTCGCCGTACGAGGCGATCCGTCGCGTGACGTGGCCGCGCTCCGGGACGTCGTCCTGGTCGTGAAGGGCGGCGACGTGGTGCGGGACGATACCCGCAGGTAGCGGGCCATGGAGACGAACCCCTTCCGGGCGCCCCCTCCGGAGCGGCGCCGAAAAGGCTCGGCCGGACCGACGACCGGTCCGGGGAATCCCGTGCACCACTGGATCGCCGAACGCGTCGCCGGCCGACGCTGGATCTTGCGAGCGCCCGTCCTCCTCGTGCTCGCGTGGATCGGGTGGGGCTACCTGACCGACCCCGGGGCGACGTCGATCTTCTCGGGCATCACGCTCGCCTTCCACGAGATGGGCCATGCAGCCTTCTCCTGGCTCGGCAACCGCATCCTCACCACCGCGGGCGGCACGATCTTCCAGGTGGGCGTGCCCATCGCGGCGGGCGTATACCTGGCCGTGAAGCAACGCGACCCCTTCGGCGCCGCCGTGTGCGCCTTCTGGCTCGGGACCGCCCTGGTCGAAGCAGGCCACTACGCCGCCGACGCGCGGGCGCAGGCCCTTCAGCTGGTCTCGCCCTTCGGCTCGGTGGACGTCGATAGCCACGACTGGACGGTCCTGCTGATGAAGTTCGGTAAGCTCTCGAAGGACCGGGAGATCGGCGCCTTCCTCGTCGGCGTCGGCCGAGCCGTGACGGTCGGCTCGATGCTCGCGGGTGCGTGGATCCTGCGGATCATGGCCTCCACGACGAAAAGCTCCCGTTGACGTAAAGCATACTTGACACGGCGTCCGCCCCTCGATAACGTAAAGCGTACTTGTCATTCGAGGGGACGGACCCGGATGCCGATTCGTGGGTGAGCGCCTGAACAACATCGTGCGCGAGGAGCGCCTCCGGCTGGGCCTCACCCAGGCCGAGCTCGCCGACGCGGTGGGCGTTTCCCGTCAGAGCATCAACTCCATCGAACGAGAGCGCTACATCCCGAGCCTCCCCCTGGCGCTCCGCTTCGCGCGGCTGTTCGGACGCTCGGTGGACGAACTCTTCCAACTCGAGGATTGACGTGATGTTGGACACGATCCTTGCATCCCTCCTCGGCGTGGACGCCCTGGACGAGCGCTTCATCGCCCATCGCCACAAGTCGAGCCGCCTCGCGCTCGGTGTCGGCGTGGCCCTGATGGCCGGGTGGTTCGCCTACGACCTCTTCGTCCACGACCGCATCGACCTGGACCTCCTGGTGATCCTCGGTGCCATGGTGTTGGCCAAACTCGTGGCCATGGCCTACCTCAGCCTCACCGATTGAGCCCTCGGCGGGGGGAGGGTCGCGCCGATCCGTCCTCCCGAGGAGCTGATAGCATGCGCATTCGACTCATCGGCCACAGCACGGTTCTGATCGAGCTCGCGGGCCTCCGCGTTCTCACCGATCCCTACTTCGGTACGTGGGGAAACCCGGCCTACCGACGGGTCACGCCTCCTGCCCTGGCCCGGGAGGACGTGGGCCACCTGGATGCCGTCCTCCTGTCCCACAATCACTGGGACCACACGGACCGGCGGTTCTTCCGTGGCCTCGCGCCGACGGTTCCGGTGGCGGCGCCCCGGCGATCCCGATGGGTGACGCGTCTGAAGGGAGCACGGCGTGTGGTGGGGCTCCGACCCTGGGACACCTGGGCCCTCGGGGAGCTCCTCGTCACGGCCGTTCCGGCCCTTCACATGGCCACCACCGTGGGCTTCGTGCTCGAGGCGCCGGAGGGCACGGCCTACTTCGCCGGCGACACGTACTACCGGCCGTTTCTGAAATCGGTCGGGGAGCGCTTCCACTTCGACGTGGCGCTTCTCCCCGTCACGACCTACAGGATCCCCATGACGATGGGCGAGACCGGTGCCGTGAAGGCGGTCCAGGCGCTGCGCGCGCCCACGGTGATCCCGATCCACCTGGGCCTGCGGCCGCGCTCACCCCTCCTGCGGACTCGCCAGACACCCGAAGGGTTCGCCCGGCGCGTCACCGACGCTGGGCTGCCCACCCGGGTCGTCATCCTGGAGCCCGGTGCGTGGTGGGTCCCGCAGGCGGCGGTCGCCCGCTAGCCCAGGCCCCCGGGCCCCTGGACCTCCGCACCCCGGGCGTCGGCCCCTGGCCCTCGGCCCACCGGCGTTCCGTGAGCTCCGGCGAGAGGGGGCGATGACTCACCGATTGGGCCGGGCATGAGAAGGCCCTCGAGGGACTCGCCTCGAGGGCCTCTTCTCGT
>CAZPZU010000149.1:0-6994 GCA_964591135.1 uncultured Gemmatimonadaceae bacterium
AGGGCGCGCAGGAGCGTGCGCGATCCGTACGAAGGGTGGGCCAGGTTATAGAAGGCACCCGTTTCCGCGGCCAGGGTGCGCCGCTGCTGCTGGATGCCGGCAAGCTCTTCGATCACCGAGCCGTAGTGCGCGCCGAGGGCCGGGGCCGCCGCGATGCGCCGCATCAGCTCCTCTTCCGCCGCGCCCTTGAGCCCGAGGATGTCCGGGTCCCGCAGCGCGTCCAGCCTGCCGGTGTAGGCCTTCAGGGAGTTCGACAGCGAGAAGGCCTGGGTGCGCAGCCCCAGGCGCTCGCCCTGCTCCGGGTCGGCGGCGTAGGCCTCCCGAAGGGCGTGGAGCCGGGTCTCGAAGAACGCCTTGCGCACGGGCACGAGGACGTCCCGCTGGTACTCGAGCTGCGCGACGGTCTGCAGACGGTTCGTGGGGCCGGGATTCCCGATGACGAAGACCGGCTCCCCCTCGGCGACGCCGTCGCCCCACGTGAACCAGCGGGAGGGGTGGTAGGGCTCCCCGTTCTCGTACACGCGATAGAAGGTGAAGTCCAGCGCGTAGCGCGGATACGTGAAGTTGTCCGGGTCGCCGCCGAAGAAGCCCACGTTCAGCTCTGCGGCCGCGACCAGCCGGATGTCGGTGAAGCGGCGGAAGACGTAGGCCGAGTAGCGCCCGCCGTTGTAGAGGGGAACGATCTGCACACGGATCCCCGGCGTGCCCGCGTTCTCAGCCTCCAACCGACGGCGCACGTCGGCGATCGCCCGCTCGCGCGCCGCGGCGCGCCCGGCCTCGGGCGCCGCCTCCACCGCGGCGTCGATCTCCGCCGTGACGTCGCGGGCCGACAGGAGCTGGTCGGCGTACGTCCCGGGGATGGGTCGCTCCTCGTCCAGCGAGGGTGCGTAGAATCCGTCGTCCATGAGGCTCTCGCCCGGGCGCGTGACCGCGGTGATCGCCCCCCGCGCACAGTGTTGGTTGGTCACCACCAGACCGTTCGGCGACACGAAGGACGCCGAGCAGCCGGGGATGCGCAGCGCCGCGAGGCGCGCGCGCTCGAACCACTCCGGAGAAGCGTCGAACCCGTAGGTGGACGAGAAATACGCCGCCGGGGCGTACTCGAACGTCCACATCTTCCCGAAGTCGAAGCGTCCGGGTCGGAGCGTATCGGTGGGTTGGGCGACGCCGGCGAGTGGGAGGGCTAGCGCGGCGCACAGGGCGAGGACGGAGGCGCGGTGGATGTTCATGTGAAAGACGGTGCGAAGACTTCGGCGATGAGGGAAGGGGCACTGGTGGCACATGTCGCGCCGCTTTCCGTATCAGAGGGGGAACATCGAGCGAAAGCCGCGCCGCGCAGACGAAGGACCGACGATGGATCCCGAGCCGAGAGCGGGGGAGAACCCGAACCGCCGCACACCTCCGCCGGACGCCGTGGTCTTCGACCTCGATGGCGTCGTGACCTTCACGGCCCGCCTGCACTTCGCGGCGTGGAAGGACATGTTCGACGCCTTCCTCGAGGCCCGCGCAGACCGGGAGGGCGTCCCCTTCCAGCCGTTCACGGAAGCCGAGTACCGCGCCCACGTCGACGGCCGCCCACGCTACGACGGCGTGCGCACCTTCCTGGCATCGCGGGAAATCGTGCTCCCCGAGGGTGAGCTCGACGACCCGCCCGAGCGGGAGACCGTCCGGGGCCTGGGCAGCCGCAAGAACGAGATCTTCCGCCAGCGCGTCCTGAGCGACGGCGTGGAGGTGGACCCGGAGGCCATCCGCCTCGCGAAGGAGCTGCGGGCGTCGGGTGTCCACGTGGGTGTCGCGTCATCCAGCCGCAACACCGCGCTGGTGCTGGAATCCGCTGGGCTCGACGGTCTGTTCGACGCGAGGGTGGACGGGGTCGTGTCCAAACGCCTCCGCCTGCGGGGCAAGCCGGCGCCGGACATCTTCCGGGCGTGCCTCGATATCATGGACTGCCCCGACCCGACCAGCGCCGTGGTGGTCGAGGATGCGCTGGCCGGCGTCGAGGCGGGCCGCGCCGGGGACTTCGGGCTCGTGCTGGGCGTCGACCGGGTCGGTCGCGCGATCAAGCTGCGGGAGCACGGCGCGGACTGGGTGGTGCGCGGATTCGAGGGTGTCGGCGTCGACCACCTCCGAACGTGGTTCGCCAACCAGCGGCATCAGCGCCCGAACGCCCTCTCGAGCTGGCCCGATCTGACCCGGGAGCTGGACGGCTCCAAGCCGGCGGTCTTCCTGGACTACGACGGCACGCTCACGCCCATCGTGGACCGTCCGGACCTGGCCCGGCTCAGCGAACAGATGCGATCGACGCTGGTCCGCCTGGCAGGGACGTGGCCGACCACCATCGTCAGCGGGAGGGGTCGCGAGGACGTCCAGAAGATGGTGGGCATCTCCGGGCTCAACTACGCCGGCAGCCACGGCTTCGACATCGCCGGGCCGCGGACGGAGGGCGGCCTCCGCCTCGAGGTGGCGGAGGATGTCGTGCCTGCCATCGCTTCCGCGGCCGAGGAGATCCGCGAGCGTACCCGGGACGTCCCGGGCGTCCTCGTCGAGGACAAGACGTACTCGCTCGCCGTGCACTACCGACTCGTCGAGGAGGCGCACGTGCCCGACGTGGAGCGGGCGGTGGACGAGGCCCTGGAGGCGCGGGCGGGCCTCCGGAAGACGCGCGGCAAGAAGATCTTCGAGCTCCGCCCGGCGATCGACTGGGACAAGGGGCGCGCGGTGCTGTGGCTGCTGGAGGCCCTGGGGCTGGACGGCGCGGGGGTCAAGCCGCTCTACATCGGCGACGACGTGACCGACGAGGACGCGTTCCGCGCGCTGGAGGGCCGGGGCATCGGCATCCTCGTGTCGCCGCTCCCCCACCCGACCGCCGCTCGCTATTCCCTGCAGGACCCGCGCGAGGTGCGTGAGCTCCTCGAGCGCCTGACCCGCCTGGCTGAAGGAGGCTGAGATGTGTCCGCGACCGTCGCAGACGCTGCCCGCGGCGTCGGCGCCGCCGCGCGGCGACGCGTGGGTGTTGACGTGGGACGGATTCGACCCGGACCGGGAGGGCCTGCTCGAGGCCCTGTGCGCCCTCGGCAACGGCCACTTCGTGACGCGGGGCGCGGCCGAGGAGGCGCACGCGGACGACGTGCACTACCCCGGGACGTACGTGGCCGGCGGCTACAACCGCCTCACGAGCGAGGTGGCGGGCCGGACGGTCGTCAACGAGGATCTGGTCAACTTCCCCAACTGGCTGCCGCTGACGTTCCGTCCCGAGGACGGGGAATGGGTGGACCTGGGGAAGGTGGAGATCGTCTCCTGGCGCCAGGAGCTGCACCTGCGCGAAGGTCTTCTCCTCCGGGCGTTCCGCTTCCGGGACCGGGACGGGAGGGAGACATCGGTGGAGGCGCGCCGGCTCGTGAGCATGGCCTATCCCCACCTGGCGGCCATCGACTACCGCATCACGCCCGAGAACTGGTCGGGGGGCCTGCGCATCCGCTCGGGGATCGACGGCTCGGTGCGCAACACCGGGGTGGCCCGCTATCGCCAGCTCGCAAACCGGCACCTGCAGGTCGTGGCGCAGGGCCGCATCGCGCCGGAGGGCGTGTACCTTGTCGCGCGGGCATCCCAGTCGCGCTTCGAAGTCGGCTTGGCGGCACGGGCGTGCCTCTTCCGGGGCGGCGAGCCCTTCGACGTGCATCGCCACATCCTCGACGAGGAGGAGGGCTCGATCGGCGAGGAGCTCCACGTCGACGCCGGCCGGGGCGAGACCATCCGCGTCGAGAAGACGGTGGCGCTGTTCGCCTCGAACGATCGCGGCATCGGGGAACCCGGCATGGAGGCCCGCCACGCGGTCCGCACCGCCGGCAGCTTCGAGGAGCTGCTGCTCGCGCACGAACGAGCCTGGGGCGAACTCTGGCGACGCTACGACGTCGAGATCGGGGACGAGCGCTCGCGCGAGGCGTTGGCGCGGGAGCAGATGACGCTGCGCCTCTACATCTTCCAGACGCTGCAGACCGTATCGCCGCACACGGTGGCGCTGGACGTGGGGGCGCCCGCCCGCGGGCTGCACGGTGAGGCGTACCGGGGCCACGTCTTCTGGGACCAGCTCTTCGTGCTGCCGTTCTACAACCTGCGCCAGCCGTCGATCACGCGCGCGCTGCTCCTGTATCGCTACTACCGGCTCGACTCGGCCCGCCAGCTGGCGCGCGAGGCCGGCTTCGAAGGGGCCATGTATCCCTGGCAGAGCAGCCACGACGGGCGCGAAGCCACGCAGGAGCTCCACCTGAATCCGGTGTCCGGCCAGTGGGGCCCCGACTGGAGCCACCTACAGCGACACGTCGACGCGGCCATCGTCTACAACACGTGGCGCTACTGGCAGGCATCCGGGGACCGGGAGTTCCTCCGGGACTTCGGGGCGGAGATGGTGCTCGAGATCGCCCGCTTCTGGTCGAGCCTCGCGACGTGGAACGGAGAGCGCGAGCGCTGGGAGATCCTGGGGGTCATGGGCCCGGACGAGTACCACGAGAAGTACCCCGAAGCCGAGACGGGGGGCCTGCGCAACAACGCGTACACGAACGTCATCGCGGCGTGGTGCCTGCTCCGGGCGCTCGACGTCCTGGACGAGGTGGGCGCGTCCGGCCGCGCTCGCCTCCTCGCGAAGCTGGAGATCTCCGATGAGGAGTTGGAGCGGTGGGCCGACATCGCAGACCGGATGTTCGTTCCGTTCGTGGACGGCGGCGTCCTCGAGCAGTTCGAGGGATACGACGACCTCGAGCCGTTCGACTGGGAGGGCTACCGGGAGCGCTACGGCGACATCGAGCGCCTTGACCGGATCCTGAAGGCGGAGGGGGACACCCCGGACCGCTACCAGGTCTCGAAGCAGGCCGACGCCATGATGCTGTTCTACCTCTTCGACCCGGACCCGCTGAGCAAGCTGCTGGGCCGCATGGGCTACGGTTTCGGTCCGGAGGCGATGGCGCGCACCCTCGACTACTACCGGTCCAGGACCTCGCACGGCTCCACGCTCAGCAAGCTCGTGTTCGCTTCGCTGATGCACCACGTCGACCGCGACGAGGGCTATCGCCTCTTCCTCGACGCGCTGCGGTCCGACATCGAGGACGTCCAGGGCGGTACCACACAGGAGGGCATCCACCTCGGCCTCATGGCGGGGACCGTGGGCATCGTGCTCCGACGCTACGCGGGGGTGGAGCTCCATCGGGAAGGAGTGATCCTGGAGCCCTCCCTCCCGTCGGCTTTGCGGCGCATAGCCTGCCGGGTTTGCTGGCGAGGTCGCTGGCTCGACGTGGAGCTGACGCTCGAGTGTCTGCGCGTCTCCGTCGACAACGACCGGCCGGAGCCCGTGCCGGTTCGGATCGAAGGCACGTGGCGGGAGGTCCCGTCGGGCGGTACCGTCGAGCTCTCGATGTGACGGGGTCGCGGCGGCACGCCGCGGGCCGGGTCGGACCAGGACACACGCGCTAGGAGGGACCATTGGCGGGAAGGGTCGTGGTGATCACCGGTGCCAGCAGCGGGATCGGCGCCGAGCTCGCCCAGATGCTGGCGGAGCGGGGTGCGTCGGTCGTGCTCGTCGCACGCCGCGAGGAGAAGTTGGAAGAGGTGGCCGGGCGCTGCGGCGACGACACGCTCGTGGTCCCGGCAAGCGTGACGGAGCGCGAGGAGGTGCGCCGCGTGGTCCGTGAGACGCTGGAGCGCTTCGGTCGCATCGACGTTTGGGTGAACAACGCCGGGCAGGGCATCAGCCGACAGCCCTCCGCGCTGACCGACGAGGACATCGACGAGATGATGCGGATCAACGTCAAGTCGGTCCTCTACGGCATGCAGGAGGTGCTTCCGCACTTCCGCGAGCGGGGGGAGGGCCAGATCGTCAACGTGTCGTCGCTCCTGGGGCGCATCCCCTTCGCGACGATCCGCTCGGCGTACTGCGGCGCGAAGCACTTCATGAACGCGCTCACGGCCTGCTTTCGCGCGGAGCTCGGGGAGGCCTTCCCCGGCATCCGGATCTCCCTGGTCTCGCCGGGCGTGGTCTACACCGACTTCGGCCTGAGCGCCCGCCACGGGGGCCCCGACTCCCGCGACTTTCCGGGTGGCCAGACGCCCCGCGAGGTCGCCGAGGTCATCGCCGGGGTCATCGAATCGGGTCGGCCTGACGTGTACACGCTGCCGGGCGCGGCGAAGCGCGTGGCGGGCTACTACGCCTCGCTGGGAGAGGACGCGCGCTGATCGTACCGCGAGCACCGGGGAATCGAGGTCGACCGCCGGGCGTGCGAGACGCCGTCTGCAACTTCGGCCCCCGCACACGCGTATCCTCTCGAACCGTGTCCCTCCGTCAGCGACCCCGACCCGGAGCCCCACCGTGCGTGCGACCCTCCTCTTCTCCGTGACCGTCCTGTCGACCGCCGCGCCCCTCTCTGCGCAGCACGAGCACATGTCCCCGTACGCCGGGCAGAGCTCCGCGATCGCCTCGCTGAACGAGCAGGAGTTGGCCGCGCTCCGTGCCGGAGAGGGAATGGGCCTCGCACGCGCGGCGGAGCTGAATCACTTCCCCGGTCCCAGGCACGTGCTCGACATGGCCGACAGCCTGAGGCTCACGTCGACCCAGCGTAGCGACATCGAAGCGATCCGCTCGAGGATGAGCGAGGAAGCCGTGCGCATCGGGGAGGGCATCGTCGAGAAGGAAGCCGAGCTCAGTCGCCGATTCGAGCACGCCCACATCGACGCCGAAAGCCTGCGCGCGATGACCTCGGAGATCGCCTCCCTGCAGGCGGAGCTCCGGTTCACGCACCTGGCCGCCCACCTGGAGACCCGGGCCGCGCTCACGCCCCAGCAGATCGAGGTCTACGACCGGCTGCGGGGATACGCGGCGCCGACGGGCGACTGAGCGCCGCTGCGGGCCCTGCCCGAAGGGTGGCCACGACCCACCTCAACCGCCTCCCGGCTCGTACGCCCGTCCATGTTTGTACACGCGCACGATGGAGCGCGCGTTCGCGATGTC
>CAZPZU010000150.1:0-3823 GCA_964591135.1 uncultured Gemmatimonadaceae bacterium
ACGAAGAACTGGCGTCGGTCGCCGTAGCCGGGCGTGCGTCGCTCGATGGCCCCGAGCAGGGTGCGCAGCTCGTGCTCGTCCTCGGCCTCGAGCCGCTCGTGGAAGGGCTCGAGCTCGGGCGCGAGCGTCCCCTCGTCCACGTACGCCCGCAACTGGTCGAAGTAGGCGAGCGCCAGGGGGTGGATGCCCACCTGGGCCGTGAGGATGAACTCGATCCGCGCCAGGCCCACCCCGTCCGACGGTAGCATCGCGTCGTGGAGCGCCTTGCCGGGGAAGCCTACGTTCAGCTTCACCTTCGTGTGGGTCTCGGGGACGTCGTCGGCGGCGATCTCCTCGACTTCGAAGGGCTGGATACCGCGGAAGACCAGGCCTTCGTCGCCCTCCGCACACGAGCCCGTGACCTCCATGAGGGGCTCCAGGATGGTGCTGGCGTCGGCGCAACCGACGATGGCGGGAATGCCGAACTCGCGTGCGACGATCGCGGCGTGCGAGGTGCGGCCACCCTTCTCCGTGACGATGAGGGAGGCCTCCTTCATCATGGGCTCCCAGTCGGGCGTCGTGAGCTCGGTGACGAGCACGTCGCCGGGGTCGAACACGTGCTCCTCGAGGGGGATGTCCTCGAGCCGCTCTCCGGCCGCCAGCCGGTTGCGCAGCTCCCGCTTGCGGACGATGACCTCCTCGTAATCGCGGTAGACGCGCACACGGCCGGCGCCGATTCGATTGCCGACGGCGTGCCCCCGCGCCAGGACGCCGCCGGCGGCCTCGAGCTCGCGCACGAGGCCAGGATCCATGCGATAACGGCGCATCGTCGCCGACTCCGGGCGGTGCACCGTCTCCGGGCGCGCCTGCACGACGTACAGCTCGCCCGTGTAGCCGTCCTTCGCCCACTCGATGTCCACGGGGCCGCCGTAGTGCTCCTCGATGGTCAGCGCCATGCAGGCGAGCTCGACGGCCTCGTCGTTCGTGATCGACCACTGCCGCTGGCGGCTCGCGTGCACGTCCACGCTCTCCGTCGCCGTGCCGCCCTGCATGGCATAGACGAGCTTGCGGTCCTTGGCACCCATGCTCCGGTGCACCACCGCAGGCTTGCCCCGCCGGATGCCCTCCTTCCACACCACGATGGTGTCGGGCGAGACGCTCCCCTGAACGACGAGCTCGCCCAGACCGTAGGCCGACGTGATGTGGATCACGTTGGGGTTCCCGGTATCCGGGTCGATCGTGAACATGACGCCAGAGGACGCGAGGTCGGAGCGGACCATCTTCATGACGACGACACCCAGGCCGGAAGCCAGGGGGTCCATCCCGCGCCGGATCTGGTAGCCGAGGGCCCGCTCGGTGAACGCCGAGGCGCAGCACGCACGCCAGGCCTCCATCACGCCGTCGGCGCCGCGCACGTTGAGGTACGACTCGTACTGTCCGGCGAAGGAGGCGACCTCGGAGTCCTCGCACGTGGCGGAGGAGCGGACCGCGAGGTCGACGCCCTCTCCGTAGAGGTCCGTGAGCTTCCGGTGGCCCGCCGTGATCGCCTCGGCCACCTCGCCCGGCACGGGGCAAGCGCTCACCATCGCCCGGGCGAGCGTGGCCCGCGCGTGCAGGTCGAGCTGGTCCTCCGCGTCCACGTCACGGAAGATGCGTTCCAGCGCATCACGGAGCGTGCGCGCCGAGACGGCCTCGGGAACGTGCGCACGTTCTATAGCCGGTATCGAGTCGAACGCGCCGGTGGGGACGGGCGCGTCCAGGAAGGACGCGTAGGCGTCGACCGTCGTAGCGAATCCACCCGGAACCCGGACGCCGCGCTCCAGGAGCGCCCCGAACATCTCTCCCAGGGAAGCGGCCTTGCCCCCGACCCTGGCTACGTCGTCGGATCCGAGATCCTCGAACCAGGCGACGAGCGTTCCCCGCGCCTGCGAAGCCTCCTTCCGGGAGAAGATGACGGACTCGGGGATCGTCGGCGGGGGGGCGGGGGTGGGTACCGGCGTCTGGAGGGTCGCCTGGGGGATCGGCCGGGCCTTGGGCCGGGCCGAGGACGTCCAGAGGAGCATTCGGCTATCCGATGCGGGCGTGGGACAAGTTGTGACGTATCCGCCACAAAGCGTTGTCACGACCGTGGCGGCCGACGCCGCCCCCCCTGAAGCGCCGGCCATGGGCTTGCCTCGGAACACGCAGTCGCGCAAGCGATTTCCGGGATCGCACCGGCTCCGCGGCCGTGCTTTCGGGCACGCATAATCCGTGCCGATTTCACTCCAGCCGGTCCACTCTCCGCAGGCTGGGGAAGATCCTCGCCCACAGGCCGGTCACCCCCAGCGAAGCCACGCCGCCGAAGACCGCCGCCACCACCGGCCCGAGGATACGCGCCGTGACGCCGCTCTCGAACTCTCCGAGCTCGTTGGAGGCGCCGATGAAGAGGAAGGAGACGGAGGCCACGCGCCCGCGCATCGCATCGGGGGTCACGATCTGGATGAGCGTCTGACGGACGTAGACGGAGACCATGTCGGCCCCGCCGAGCGTCGCGAGCGCGCCCATCGACAGCCAGAACGACCTGGACAGGCCGAACACGATCGTCGCGAGGCCGAAGATCGCCACCCCGCCGAACATGGCCGTCCCCGCCCGTCGCTCTACGGGATGGCCGGCGAGCACCAGCGCCACGGCAGCGGCCCCTACGGCCGGCGCCGAGCGCAGCAGCCCGAAGCCCTCCGCGCCCACGTGGAGGATGTCGCGCGCGAACACGGGCAGCAGCGCGGTCGCCCCCCCGAGGAGGACCGCGAAGAGGTCGAGGGAGATCGCCCCCAGCACGATGCGGTTGTCCCGGATGTAGGCGAGGCCCTCCCGCACCCGCTCGAGCCGGGAGCCCTTCGAGGGCTCCGGCGTCGTGGGCCTGCGGATGAACGACAGCCCGACGATGGGCACGAGGTAGAGCGTGAGGGACACGCCGTAGGCGAACGCCGAAGACCAGCGGCCCACGAGGAAGCCGGCCACGGCGGGGCCGGTGATGGTGCCGGCCTGGAACGCCAGGGAGTTCCAGGCGATGGCCCGGGGCAGCAGGTTCTTGGGGACGAGCATGGGCCCGAGGGCCACGCCGGCCGGCGCGCGGAAGGCGCGGGCGATCCCGAAGCCGAAGGCGATGCCGATGAGGACATGGACGGTGAGCAGGCCCATGTAAGCCGTCACCATCAACGCCCCGGCGCACACGGCCTCGGCCGCGAAGCAGAGCGCGAGCACGACCCGGCGTGAATAGCGGTCGGCCACCACCCCCGCCGGCAGCGCGAGGAAGAAGAGCGGCAGGAAGGTGGCCAGCCCGAGCAGGCCCACATAGAGCGCGGACTCGGCCACCCCCCGGTCGGCGCGCGCCAGGTCGTAGACCTGCCATCCCATGACGACGCTCTGGGCGACCGTGCCGAGCACGCCGAACGCGCGCGTGACCAGGTAGACCATGTAGTCGCGCTGACGCAGGAGCGCGCGGGCGCTGTTGTCCGTGTGGGTCTGCCCGGAGGCTTCGGTCATCGGAGGGTCGTCGGCACGTCGTCTTCCAGGGGGCATGTGCTGGGCGGCACGGAGACTGGCGCCCCGCGGGCCTTCTCGCCACCCTTTCAGGTTCGGCGACCCCGCTCGACACTCTCCCCACGGAGCGACACGTGGCAACCAAGAAGGTGGTCCTCGCGTACAGCGGCGGACTGGACACGGCGTGCATCCTCAAGAACCTGCTGCAGCGCGGCTTCGACGTCATCGCGTACGTTGCCGACGTGGGGCAGCGGGAGGACTTCGAGCAGATCGCCGAGCGCGCCCGCGCCACCGGCGCGAGCAAGGTCTACGTGGAGGACCTGCG
>CAZPZU010000150.1:3923-6739 GCA_964591135.1 uncultured Gemmatimonadaceae bacterium
GAGATCATCTCGCCCTGGAAGGAGCGGGAGTTCCTGAACCGATTCCGGGGGCGCAGCGACCTGCTGGCGTTCGCCAGGGAGAACGACATCCCTGTGGAGGCGACGGCCGAAAAGCCTTATTCCAGCGACGAAAATCTCATGCACCGCTCGTACGAGGCGGGCATGCTCGAGGACCCGGGCTCCCCGCCCCCGACGGACATGTACAAGCTGGTGCGGCCCCTGGAAGAGGCGCCGGACGAGCCCGCCGACCTGGTGATCCACTTCGAGGACGCCGTTCCGGTCCGGGTCGAGAACCCCGCGCTGGGCGTCGAGCACGCCGACCCGGTGGACCTGTTCAGCTACCTCAACGAGGTGGCGGGAATCCACGGGGTGGGCCGCATCGACATGGTCGAGAACCGCTTCGTGGGCATCAAGTCGCGCGGGGTGTACGAGACGCCGGGCGGCACGGTGCTGCACCACGCGCTGCGGGACCTGGAGGGCCTGGCGATGGACCGGGAGGTGCTCCGCCTGCGCGACATGCTGTCGCCGCGCTTCGCCGAGATCATCTACAACGGCTTCTGGTTCAGCCCGGAGATGGACTTCATCCAGGCCGCCTTCAGCCAGTCGGAGAAGCTCATCACGGGCGTGGTCAACGTGCGGCTCTACAAGGGCAACGTGCTCTCGATGGGGCGCACGTCGTCGAGCGCGCTCTACGACAAGGAGCAGTCGTCCATGGACGTCGCCGGGGGGTACGACCAGGAGGACGCCCGCGGCTTCATCCGCATCAACGGCCTGCGCCTGCGGGCGCACAAGCTGATCCTGCGAAAGACCGGAGAGGACGAGTCGTAGGAGCCCTGCGGGGCGGGCCTCGGTGTTCCTGATCATCCACGGAGTCTGACTTGCTGCTCACCGTGATCGCCGTCGCCGGACTGACCCTTCCGCCCCCACGCCCCGCCCCGGCCGCGGACGACTCGCTGGACGCGATCCGCCGCGTCGGCCTCCTGCTCCGCCAACGGTACGGCCGCGACCCGTGGTGGGGATGGTCACAGGGGAGCGGGCGGCAGACCGACGCGCTCGGACGTCGCTTCGAGTGGATCTGTGACGCTGATCGGGACGACGTCTGCTTCGCCGGCGATCCGGACGCCGGCAAGTGCCCCAACCTCGTCCAGTGCCATCCCACGCCGAACCGCCTGGTCGAGGTGCTCGAGGAGGACGCGGGGAAGTACCCGGACTCGGGCTGGCTCACCGGACAGGCCATCTACATCCTGGGCAAGCTCGACTTCCTTCCGGAGGCGATGGACATCGTCGACGGCTGTCGTGCGGAGGGATGGTGGTGCGACGCGCTCCGCGTCTACGTCCTGCACGCACAGGGCGAGGACGCGGCCGCGGACTCCGTGCTCCGCCGGACGCTCGCCGCCGCCCCCGACTCCATCGCCTGCGCCTACGACGACGCGACGTGGACGCTCGGGTCGTGGAGCCAACGGAGCGCCCGGATGTCGTTGCCCGAGGCGCGTGAGCGCGCGGATGCGTGGGACTGCCGGCGGCGCCTGGCCGTGTCGGACACGATCTGGTGGTTGGCGGACCCGCTCTACAGCGAGCCGGGCAACGCCCGACGGGTCGAGCACTTCGCCCGCTCGATGTCCGCTCGTTTCTTCGAGGAGATCCGGCGATCCCTGACCGGGTCGCCCGGCCCGGATCGATTCCACCAGCATCTGTGGGCGGGCCGGGTGCGCCGCGGCCCGGTCGACTCCTACGACTCCCAGATGCACGTCACCTGGACCAGCCGGTACGCGGCCCGCTACCACTTCGTGCCCGACGTGGGACCCGAGGACGTCTCCCGGCCGGTGTGGCGCCTCGAGGCGGAGCGGGACGACGAGGGCTACACCCCCGGCGTCGGCCCCTTCGTCCTGATCCCCTGGCAGCTGGCGCGGTTCCGGGCCGGGGACTCGCTCCGTGTCGCGGCGGCCACGCGCCTGGCCGACACGCCCCTGGAGGGCGCGCTCGACGCGGAGGCCGCCTTCATCCTCACGGACGGGCCCGACAGCATGCCGGTGAAGATGGTGGCCGAGGCGCGCGAGCCGAGGACCCGCTTCCTCGCCCAGGCGCCCGCCGGGCGCTACGTGGCCGGCCTCGAGGTGGTCACGACGAAGGGCGTGGGGTGGGCGCGGCGGGTCGTCGATCCGCTGCGCACGGCGGGCCCGGAGCTCTCCGACCTCCTCCTGTACGAGCCGGAGGCGCCCGAGCGACCCATGGGCGACCTGGCCGCGACCGCAGCGATGCTCGGTTCCACCACGGTGGCACGCGGATCCGCGCTGGGGCTCTACTGGGAGACCTACGGCGCGCCCGAAGGCGTGACGCTGCGGATCGACCTGTCCATCGAGCGGGACTCCGGCGGGCTGGTGGACCGCCTGCGCGGACTGCTCCCGGGCGGCGGGGAGGAGGGCCGCGGCCGGATCACATGGACGGAGGAGGCTTCAGGCGACACACATTCCAGCTCCATCGCCGTCGACCTCGGCGACCTCGGCGACGGAGCGTACACGCTCGTCCTCCGCGTCGGCTGGGCGGGGCAGACCCCCGTCGAGCGAAGAAGGGAGTTCCGCGTTGAGTCCGACTGAGCCGGTCGCGCGACCGGGCCGCAGGGGCTGTCTCGACTGGAAGTCGGTCCTCGGCCTGCTCGTCAGCGCGGGCCTTCTCTACTGGGTGTTCCGCGGCCAGGACCCGGCGCTCATCCTCCACAACATCGCCGCGGCGCGGCCCTTCCCCCTCGTGGTAGCCACGTTCTGGGCCACGTTCGTCTTCGTGATCCGGGCCTGGCGGTGGCGCGTGATCCTGGAGCC
>CAZPZU010000151.1:0-6477 GCA_964591135.1 uncultured Gemmatimonadaceae bacterium
AGGATCGCGCCGTCCATCTGCGCCGCACCCGTGATCATGTTCTTCACGTAGTCGGCGTGTCCGGGGCAGTCGACGTGGGCGTAATGCCGATTCTCCGTCTCGTACTCGACGTGGCTGGTCGCGATGGTCAGGATCTTCGACGCGTCACGCCGACCCTGCGACTCGGATGCCTTCGCCACCTCGTCGTAGGAGATGTACTTCGTGCTGTACCCCTTGTCACTGGACACCTTGGTCAGGGCCGCGGTCAGGGTGGTCTTCCCGTGGTCCACGTGGCCGATGGTGCCCACGTTCACGTGCGGCTTCGTCCGCTCGAACTTCGCCTTGGCCATGGCTCGTCCTTGGTTCGCTCGTCGTACTGAGGGTGAATGAAGTGCTCAGGACCCGTTGGCGGACATGATCTCCTCCGCCTTCGACTTCGGGACCTCTTCGTAATGCGCGAACTGCATGGTATAGACGGCCCGGCCCTGACTCAGGGAGCGGAGGGTCGTCGAATACCCGAACATCTCACCGAGGGGGACCGAGGCGCCGATCACGCGGGCGCCCGCCCGCTCGGTCATGCCCCCCACCCGGCCCCGCCGGGAAGAGAGATCGCCGATGAGATCACCCATGTACTCGGCAGGGGTGACGACCTCGACGTCCATCACCGGCTCCAGCAGAACCGGCTTCGCCTTGCGGATCGCGTCCTTGATCGCCATCGAGCCGGCGATCTTGAAGGCCATCTCGCTCGAGTCGACGTCGTGGTAGGAGCCGTACACCAGCTCCACCTTCACGTCGATGACGGGATAGCCGGCGAGGATGCCGTTCTCCAGCGCCTCGCGGATGCCCTGCTCCACCGGGCCGATGTACTCCCGGGGGATGACGCCGCCGACGATCTTGTCCTCGAACACGAACCCGCTGCCGGGCTCGCCGGGCTCGACGTTGATGACGACGTGCCCGTACTGGCCGCGTCCGCCCGTCTGACGGACGAACCTGCCCTCCACCTTCTCGGCCCGGCTGCGGATCGTCTCGCGGTACGCCACCTGGGGGCGGCCCACGTTCGCCTCCACGCCGAACTCGCGGCGCAGGCGGTCAACGATGATCTCCAGGTGGAGCTCGCCCATTCCGGCGATGATGGTCTGGCTGGTCTCCGGGTCGGTGTAGACGCGGAACGTCGGGTCCTCGTCGGCCAGCTTGGAGAGCCCGGTGGACAGCTTGTCCTGGTCGGCCTTCGTCTTCGGCTCGATCGCGACGTGGATCACCGGCTCCGGGAACTTCATCGCCTCCAGGATGATCGGCGCCTTCTCCACGCACAGCGTGTCGCCGGTCTTCACGTCCTTGAGCCCGATGGCCGCCGCGATGTCGCCGGCGAACACCTCTTCCCGCTCCTCCCGCTTGTTGGCGTGCATCTGGAGGATGCGGCCCACTCGCTCCCGCTTGTCCTTGGTGGCGTTGTACACGTAGCTACCCGACGGCAGCGAGCCCGAGTAGACGCGGAAGAACGTCAGCTTACCGACGTAAGGGTCCGTCGCGATCTTGAACGCCAGCGCCGAGAACGGCGCGTCGTCCGACGGCTCCCGGCTTTCGTGCGTCTCGTCGTGGTGCGGCAGGTGGCCCTGGATCGGAGGGACGTCCACCGGCGAAGGCAGGTAGTCGATCACGCCGTCCAGCAGCGCCTGCACGCCCTTGTTCTTGAAGGCCGAGCCGCAGAACACCGGGAAGATCACACCCTTGATCGTTGCGGCACGGATGGCGTGCCGGAACTCTTCGTTGCTCAGCTCCTCGCCCGCCAGGTACTTCTCGATGAGCTCGTCGTCGTGCTCGATGGCGGCCTCGAGGAGCGTGTGCCTGAGCTCCTCGACGATCTCCATCTGGGCGTCCGGGATCTCGACCGTCGAGAACTTGGAGCCGAGCTCGTCCTCGAAGACGATCGCGGTGCGCTCCACGATGTCGACGATGCCCGTGAACAGCTCGCCCTGGCCCAGGGGGTACTGGACCGGGTGTGCGTTCGCGCCCAGGCGCTCCTTCATCATGCCGACGACGTTCACGAAGTCGGCGCCGACGCGGTCCATCTTGTTGACGAACGCGATGCGTGGGACGCCGTAACGATCCGCCTGGCGCCACACGGTCTCGGACTGCGGCTCCACGCCGCCCACCGCACAGAACACGGCGACGGCGCCATCCAGCACGCGCAGCGACCGCTCCACCTCGGCGGTGAAGTCCACGTGCCCGGGGGTGTCGATGATGTTGATGCGGTACTCGGTGCCCAGCCGCTTCCAATGGCAGGTCGTGGCCGCGGAGGTGATCGTGATCCCCCGCTCCTGCTCCTGCTCCATCCAGTCCATCGTGGCCGCGCCCTCGTGGACCTCGCCCATCTTGTGCACCCGCCCCGTGTAGAAGAGGATGCGCTCGGTGGTCGTGGTCTTCCCGGCATCGATGTGCGCCATGATGCCGATGTTCCGGAGCTGCGGCAGTGGCGTGATCCTGGGCATCTATCCTCGGGTCCTTCAGTTGTCCTTCGTTCGTCGGGCCCGGACCTGCACCCGGGCGAAAAAAAGAGCGCGGCTCATGCCGCTGCGGCCCCAAACCTGGCAGCTCGCAGACCGTCCGCGCTCACCGTGACCGGAGAGGGCCCGCAGGCCATCGCGCGTCTCGAATTGTCGTGTGCCCCTGACCCCGCGCGTGCTTCGCGCGTGGTCCGGGGCGTCCTACCTACCAGCGATAGTGCGCGAACGCCTTGTTCGCTTCCGCCATCCGGTGGGTGTCGTCCTTCCGCTTGATCGTCGAACCTTCACCGCGGCTGGCGGCCAACAACTCGCCCGCCAGTCGCTCGGACATGCTCTTCTCGGACCGCCCACGGGCGAACGTGATCAGCCAGCGGATGGCCAGCGCCGCCCGGCGCTCGGGCCGCACCTCGATGGGCACCTGGTAGGTGGCACCACCGACGCGCCGGCTCTTCACCTCGAGCGCGGGCTTGGCATTGTTCAGCGCCTGTTGGAAGACGTTGAGACCGGGCTGGCCCGCGCGCTGCTCCAACAGGTCCATCGCATCGTAGAAGATCGACTCCGCCGTCGACTTCTTGCCGTCGATCATCAGGTTGTTGATGAACTTCGTGACGGTCTCTGACTCGAAGCGCGGATCGGGAGGAGTCTCCCTGTGCTCGGCTCGTGAACGACGGCTCATGGGATCTTCGCCTACCTGGGCCGCTTGGCCCCGTACTTGGAACGTCCCTGCCGCCGGCCATCGACTCCCGAGGCGTCCAGCGTTCCACGGATGATGTGGTAGCGGACGCCGGGAAGGTCCTTCACGCGTCCCCCCCGGATGAGCACGATCGAGTGCTCCTGGAGGTTGTGTCCCTCGCCGGGGATGTAGGCCGTGACCTCGTAGCCATTCGTGAGCCGCACACGCGCCACCTTCCGAAGCGCCGAGTTCGGCTTCTTCGGCGTCGTGGTGTACACGCGCGTGCAGACCCCCCGCTTCTGCGGGTTCTTCTGGAGCGCCGGCGCCTTGTTCTTCTTCGTGACGGCCTGGCGGCCCTTCCGCACGAGCTGACTGATGGTCGGCATGGATCCCCGATTCGTGAAAAAAACGCGCTGGACCGCTACGTCCTCGGCGCGCTGCCGTTGGATCGCCCGCAGGGGCAATCCGACAGAGCATGGAAAGGTAGAAGGCACTCCGGGGGGTGTCAACCGCTCCGGCACGTTGTGCGGTGCGGCCTTTCGGGGTCCCACAAGCGGGTGGGCGGATAGGCCAGCGCGGTCACTCCCCGCCTGGTGGGCTCGCGCTGCCGGGAGGAGCCACCTGCCAGGGCGCGGACGGTCCCGGAGAAGCGGCGGGCCCGGCGGAGAAGTCGGTGACGGCGTTCGGGTTCTTGCCCTTCCCTTTGGAGCCCCCACCCTTCTTGTGCGACACGGATGACTGGGCCAGGACGGACTCGGGGGTCGCCATCGACACGATCACGGGCGCCGTGTACGCGGCGCCTTTCGCGAGCTTCAGCAGGAACTCACGACGGGAGGAATCCACGCGGTCCGATCTTCGAGGTCGTTCGTCGTCTCCGCGGCGGGCGGGCGCAACACGTCCAACCGGCCATTCAGCCATGTGTCCCATACCCGCCCTCCGCGGGGATGTGCCCCCGCGTCACCTCTTCGACGCCCAGCGTGAGGCCCCCGAACTCGTGGCCACCCCTGGCTTCCCGCCCACAGGTCACCTCCCACGCCACCCACCCCGGCGCCCCCGACGGGAGACGCTCACGCCACACCGCCGCCTCGATGCGGGAGGGCTCGGCGACCCGCAGCGGCGGGTCGAGGGGGAGGATGGTCTGGCCCCACGGCTCGGGCCGGGCGCGCGGCTCGTTGGACAGGTGGACGCCGTCGGCGATCTCCAGGTCGAACCAGAGCGCGAGGGCGTGCACCGTTCCGGACGTGGTGGCGTCCCAGGCCCCTTCCACCCGCAGCTCCTCCGGGTCGGGCAGGGGACGGAGAAGCAGCCTGGCGGAGCGGAGGGGAGGCGCGAGGAGGAGCGCGGGCGGGAGGCTTCGGCGGCGGGGATGGTTCGCGAGCAGCGGACGAAGTGACCCCCAGTCGAGGTCGAGCCACCCTGCCTCGCTTTCCTCCGCCGGGATCGGGAAGATCTGCCGATGGACGTCCTCCGATTGGACCGGTGCGACGCACAGGTGGGCCGCGCGGGGGATCATCCTCCCCTCCCGGACCAGCACCTCCTGCGCCCGCCGGAGGATCACGTGCGTCTTCGCGTCGAGAAGGCTCGTCGGGAAGTCCTCGAACAGGAGGACGTCGATCCTCTCCGGCAGCTCCATCACCTCCGCGTCTCCCCGCAGGACCTCCACGCGATCCGCCAGTCCGTTCGCAGCCGCGAGCGTCTCCGCCACGTGGGCGATCGGATCACGCTCCACCGCCCAGACCTTCGACGCCCCCGCCCTGGCGGCCAGGAACGCATACGTGCCGAGTCCCGTCCCGAGATCGAGGACGCGGTCGCCCGGACGTACCACTGCCCGGATCGCCGCCCGGAATGCCTCGATGCGGCTCGAGCCACCCAGTAGATCCGCGTAGTAGTCGAGGCCGGTCATCGCACGAGACCTTCCCGGGCGAAGGTCTCGAGCGCCTCGCGCACGTCCTCGCCGACGCGCTTCTCTTCCGGCGCCTCGCGGAAGGCCGCCCGCACGGACCGCACCAGGTCCCCTGCGTCGCACGTACCGTCGCAGTACGACCAGACCAGCGCCGCGGTCAGATTCAGGACGTGCAGGCGGCGCGTGGCAGGGTCGTAGAGCACCCATTCGTCCGAGAGGGACCGGAAGACAACCTCGTCCCTGCGCTCCGGCCTGGTCATGGGGCGTGCGCGGAAGCCTGGGCCGCCAGAGCCGCGGCCGCGTCGCGGGCGGAGCCGAAGCGAACGGCCACGAACGTCGCCGACTCGGCGACGCGCGCCAGACGATCCAGGCTTGCCTCGGGCGTCAAACCGGCCTCCATGACGTGGTCGAGGAGCATGCGGAGTCCCGCCGCCGCCGGCATGCGCTCGAGCCGCGTCGCGCTCCGTCTCTCGAACCACACCCGGGCGACGACGGCGGGCCGGTAGCTGCCCGGCGCCCAGCCGCCGCCCCGGGCGGGATCCCACCAAAGCTCGGGGCTGCCGGGATCCGGCGCCACCGTCACGTCGTCCGACAACCCGTGGGCGCGGAGGACCCTCCGGCGCACCTTGACCAGGCGCGGCACCCCGTGCACGCCGCCGCGCGCGTCCGCCAGGATCACGTCGTCCCCGAGTAGCGGATGCCCCGCAAGGGACCACGTGAGCGCGAGGCTCGACTTTCCGGCGCCGGACGGCCCCAGGGCGAGGACGGCCCGGTCCCCGACAACCGCGCCGGAAGCGTGCAGGTGCGTCTCTCCGCGGCGGCTCGACAGGAGGCGTTGGAGCACGGCGAACTCCACGGCGGCGAGCAGGCTGGAAAGGTGTCGGAAACGACGCGTGTGGACACCGCCTCCCGCGGCCCGCTCGACCAGGCGATACCATGCGCCCTCGCACACGATCTCGAGCGGGGCTCCGTCGTGGCCGTCCGCCGCCGCCCGGCCAGGCGGCAGGCGGAGCGGCTCGAAGAGGCGCGCGACCGACTCCGCGGTGGCGGGGTCGGGCACCGCGATCGACACGGCGCCGCGCTCGTCACCCAGCCGTACGATCTGCCGATCCATGGGAGGGTAATCTACCGAGAAGCCGCGAGGGGTGCCCCGGAAGCCGGGACACCCCTCGCCAGAACGGAGGCAGCGATGCGACGCCGCTACTCCTCGTCGTCCAGACCGAGGTCCAGGTCGCCGTCACCCCCACCCAGCCCGAGCCCCGCCAGCACTTCGCCGGGCTCCGCGGACAGAGGCAGGATCTCCTCGTCGTAGAAGGCCTGCTCGACCATGAACTCCACGTCCTGGTACCGATGGATGCCGGTGCCCGCGGGGATCAGGTGGCCGATGATGATGTTCTCCTTCAGGCCCTTCAGGTCGT
>CAZPZU010000152.1:0-6393 GCA_964591135.1 uncultured Gemmatimonadaceae bacterium
TTAGGATAGCATGGACATCCAGCCGATCCGAGGAGGCATTGAGGCCACCTAACGTCTTTCGAATTCTGCTGCGGGAGCATGATGCCGACCGGCAAGCTCGCGCTGCAAGGCGCGAGCGCTGTCCGACCACCGACGTCTACCCCGTCAGCAGGAATTCGCAGTTAGCTTGCCTCTACTCGCTGCGTCTCAGGCTACCACCTGCAAGAGCGCGAAATCAGCCACCGAGGGACACAGGTGTCTCCACGTTGGGCAGCGTGTCGGGAGCGTCGTTGATTTCGAAGACCGCGAACTTGAAGAGCAGCGTGTAGTCTCCAGGAGCGACCGAAGCGACGTTCAAGGACCAGCCGAATCCAAGGGAATCGCCCGGTGAGACCCGCCGCGTGGTCACCGCATAGGTGCAGCCGTAGGCCTTCGCTATGGCCACTCGCTCACCACTGCGACCGTATAGTGCCGGATACTCTGATCTCCCGAAACAACCGGTCTGCGTGGTCAGCCGCAGCAAGCCCTGCCAGTGATTGTAGAGCCGAATGCCGGCTTGCAGCGTCTCACCATCAATCTCGGCCGCAGGCCTGATCTCGATCACCTCGGACCAATCCTCCGGCGGCGGGGGATCGGCCCAAGCGTCAAACTGCACGACTTCTCGGCTTGCCGCAGCGCGCACAGATTGCTGACCCAACTGCGATCCGAGCCTCCAACGGGCCGTCGCTCTTCCTTGGCGGTCACTTGCTCCGATCAACGGCTCGATCGCACCACCACCCTGCAGAACCACCCATTCGACCGGCACGGCTGCGCGCGGCAGGCTGTCGAGACCCATGACATAGACCACGAGCGAATCAGCAAGGGAAGTCCCAACCTGTCCCACTTGGCCATTGCCGGCAAGGACCTTCAACAGAAGAGGTTCAGGCGTGACCGAGTCGGAACATCCCATCGTCAGCCCGGCGATCGCGAGCATTCTCACGAGCAGTGCGACCCGAGCCTCCTTCTTCCGTCGCTTCCCATACAGCATCATCACCGCGCCCTCCTGCTTTCGCCGGCTGCCCGCCTGATCGGCACCTTCTCCGGACAAGTGCCGAGATCGTCGCAGGGACCTGCAACATACAGATAGTCAGTGACGTCTTGCTCCCCAGAGTCAACGATGAGCCTCAATTCGAAATCCGGATCGTAGGATCCCACGGTTAGAGTGAGAGTCGAATCCGTGCCGACGGCACTCCAGCTACCTGGGCCCCAGGCGTATCGGAAGCGGTGGCTCCACTCGTAGTCGTAGCTGTATGTGCCACCCGATGCTACAGCATGCCACGTGTAGTTTCCCGCCTGGATGATGTCGACCGGTCCGGCGATGCTGTCGTCAAGCACGTGGGGCGTGAACGCGAGTAGGTTGGGCGAGCCACTACCGATGTTGGACAAGGAGCCAGATGTCGCGGTCTGAAGAAGATAACTCCGAACCGAAGCCGGACTGGCCGTCGGGTGGTCACCGAGGTATATCGCCGCGATGCCCGTCACGTGCGGTGCAGCCTGAGACGTGCCGCTCAACACCCTAGAGGAGTCCGGACTCGGAGTGCCCCCCGATCCAAAGTATGCAGATACGATATCCTCACCGGGCGCGAAGAGGTCTACACACGTGCCGTAGTTGCTGGGTGTCCACCGGGCGTCAGCGTCAGTGCTTGCTCCAACGGTAACAGTTTCGGACATGTCTCCAGGGGCATAGTCGCACGCGTCATTCCCCGGTCCCGTGTCTGGCTGACCGGCAGCCACGATGTATGTCACACCCTCGGCGACTGATGCCTGAATGGCGTCTTCGAGGATGTCGATGCTATCGCGCGAAGCGGGAAACCCACCGCTGAAATTGACGACAGCAGGTGTGTGGTAGTTTCCGGCAATCCAGTCGACGCCGGCGAGTACCGCGGAGACCGAGCTAGTGTCGTTGCACTCGAAGACCCTTACGGAGATGAGAGATGCATACCGCGCTATACCGTATGACGACCCAGCGATGATGCCAGCCACATGGGTGCCATGCCCAGCGGAGAAATTGAATGGAAACGGGTCCTGGCCCCAACAGTCCTCCGCATAGTAGCTCGACGTATCCGGGCGAAGCGCGTCCAATGCGGAATCCGGTCCCGTGACGACGCGATTATCGAACTGAGAATGCCCGCTGTAGATACCGCCGTCGAGTACGTACACATGGACCCCTGCCCCCGCGTCCCCAGCGGGCTGGTACGCGTCATCGAGGGGGAGATTGCGCTGGTCCACTCGATCCAGGCCCCAACTCGGCACCGTGAACGTCCACGCTGCAACGTCTGAGTTGACTCTAGCTACTACCGGATTACTCCTGATAGCGGCCAGAGCCTCTTGGGGGAGCGTCGCCGCGAAACCCTTGATCGCGTGCTCGTAAACGTAATGCACGCGCACACCCTCAAGCTCAGATGCGGCCATTGCGACAGACGCTGCGCTCGTCACCTCGTCGTTCAGCCGAACGATATAGCGATCGCGCAGGGATACGGGTCCGGAATGATCTGTGAAGGCGGCGACAGCAGCACGATCGGGCGACACCAACTGATTGGGTGCCACGGGGTGATCGGCGCAGGCGGGGACGACTGCGAGGGCGAGTACGGCGGGCAGGCACCGGAAGGCGGAAGGGCGGCACACTACGGTGCCCTCCTCGAACGTCCTGCGAGACATCGTGGGGAGGGTACGCGTCGGACGACGTTCGTTCATCCAGACGGGCAATTGTTAGTCTACGCTAGGGCGGGCCAAGGCGTCAAGGAAGGTCGGGAGAATCTGCCAGGAGAGTCGAGCACGGCGGGCCGCGACTCGTTAAGGGGCGGTAGCTCGCCAGAGGCAAGCTAACGACTCTGGGTTTCTGCTGCGCGACCACAATGCCGATCCCGGGCCGCGAGGTGCAAGCCGAGTGGCCCGGGACCCTGACCCCTACCGCGTCAGCAGCAAACCCTAGTTAGAGCGCCGACGAGAACGCCCCGGCCCGCACTACAAAACCTGCTATGTGACAGAAACGTCGTAGTCTGACTTCTGAGGGTTCCACGTGAGGGTTTGTCCACGCGCGCCGGACTGGTCCTTGGCGTACTGCGAGAAGAACTCCAGCAGTTCAGGAATGGCGATTCGGTACAGGCAGTCGTTCTTCTTGAAGTCCGAGAAGACCAAGAGGATGGCGAACGCTCCCGGTTCTGACGCCGCGAACAAAACGTATTGGTGGATCAACTGGTTGCAGAGGTCCCACACCTCGAGTTCCGTAGCCTCGGGACGCAATAGCGCGAAATGCTCCTCTAAACCGGTCCGGTTCAACCGCGTGACAGGCTTTGAGCCGACCTTAGGAAACTTCACGCAGGGAAGACAAGCGGCTTGTCCCCCCGCGCCCACACGTTTCTGCTCAAGCAGAGTTCGCACCTGGAACGCGACGAGGAGAATCCGCCTTTCGAAGAGCACCATCTGCTTCTCCGACCAGCGCTTGAAGGTGCGCTTGGCTTTGAGCCACTTGAGGTCTTCCGCGAGCGCTTGGCGCCAGTAGTAGGACTCGATCATTGCCGGATACGGAGGTGACGAGGCCGAACGCTGGGAGTGGAGTTGTCCCGCTTTCGTGGACGGGTGAACGCTTGAGTTTTCAATCTGCTCCTCCACCCCCTGGAGAGCCACGCTTCCCCGCGGTAGCGGGGCGAGATGGCCGGTGAGGCAGAGGGATCACGCAGCATCGGCTTCCACCCGCTCGGCGTGGAGCCGCTCGAAGTTGATCGGGGACAGCTGGCCGAGCGCAGAGTGCCTGCGCCGCGGGTTGTAGAAGCCCTCGACGAAGTCGAAGACGGCCATGCGTGCTTCGGCCTGCGTCGTGAAGCGATGCCGATCGAGCAGCTCACACTCGAGGGTCGCGAAGAAGCTCTCGCACATCGCATTGTCGTACGCGTCGCCCACGGAGCCCATCGAGGGGCGGGCACCCACCTCTCTGCAGCGTAGCCCGAACGCAATCGACGTGTATTGCGTGCCCTGATCCGAGTGGAGGATGACTTGCCTCGGCTGCCGCTGCCAGATCGCCATGTTCAGCGCGTCGAGCACGAGCTCGGTGCGCAGGTGCGTGGCCATGGCCCACCCCACGATCCGGCGGCTCCAGGCGTCCAGGACGACCGCCAGGTAGAGGAAGCCGGCCCAGGTCGGGATGTACGTGATGTCGGCGACCCAGAGCTGGTCGGGCCCGTCCGTCATGAAGTTCCGCTCCACCAGGTCCGGCGCCGGCCGCGCGTCCTTGTCGCGACGCGTGGTCTTGGGCCCCCTCCTGCGTCGGCTTGCGCCCTGGATGCCCTCCTGCTTCATGAGACGGCCCACACGCTTCTGTCCGACCTTCTCGCCGGCTTCCTTCAGATCAGCGAAGATCCGGGGGCGGCCGTAGACCTGCTTGTTGCCCTCGAACACCGCCTTGATCTTCACGACCAACTCCGCATCCCGTTTCGCCCGCTCCGACGGCGGACGCTTCAGCCAGGCGTAGTAGCCGCTGGGGGAGAGTCCCAGCACGCGGCACATCGTCTGGACGGGGAGCTCGGCCTGATGCGCGTTCACGAACTCGAATCCCGATCGGGGATCGAGTTGCTCTCCCGAGCGAACCAGGCCGCGGCTTTTTTTAGGATCTCCCGCTCCAGCCGAAGCTGCTTGTTCTCGCGCCGCAGACGCCGGAGCTCCCCCCGTTCCTCCGTCGTCAGACCGTCCGTGCGACGCCCTTCATCCCGGTCCAGCTGCGCGGCCCAGTTCCGGATCGTCTGCGCCGACGGCTCGAACTCCCGTGCGAGCTCCTCGGGCGTCCGGCCGGCCCGGACCAGCTCCACCATCTGACGGCGGAACTCCTCAGGATACGGTGGTCTCGTTCGTGGCATCGTGGTCTCCCTCCTCTTCCCAAGAGGTGAGGTGTCCACGAAACCGGGTCACCTATAAGGCGAGGAAAGTCAACAGGGCGTAGCCCTCCCTCGCCCGCCGCCAGGCGGGCTCGGGACCTGCCGAGTTCAAGGTCGAAGATCCGCGGCAAGGGTTCTTCTCTCTGTTCCGGCGTCGCGTCCGATGTCAGGCGAGCCTCGTTCTGGGGCTCAAGCACCTATTCGGGCTGTCTTCAGGTTGCGGTCCTCTTCACAGGAGGACCTCCCACGATCTCCTATGCGAGCGGAGGGCTCAATCAACTCAGAGGGTCGTCTCAGCGACATGCCCGGTTTCGAGCTCACTCCTCTCACCAGAAACGGCTTCGTTCCTCCACCCCTCACCGGTGCGCAGCATGGCGTGCGTGGCTCGCGCCAGCTTCCGCGCCGCGGCCACGCGCGCAACCTGCCACCCGAGGCGCTTCTTCTGCACCATGTAATACCGCGTGAGCCAGCTGTCCGGTGCGTGCTGCACGTGACTGACGACGCCTTTCACAAAGGCCCCCCGAAGCCAACGATTCGCGCCCGAGGGGATCGGTCCGTGACGAATCGGCCTCATCCCCGACTGCGAGGAGCGCGGCGCGAGCCCGGCGTAGCTCACCAGGTGCTCGGGCCGACGGAACCGCTCGATCGGCAAGACTTCCGTCGCGATCAGCAAGCCCCGGTACGGGCCGATGCCCGGGATCGTCTCGAGCACGGCGACCGCAGGGATCTCCGCACCGACCCGTCGGATCTGTCGGTCGAGGCCGCGGATCATCTTGCTTAGCCCCTTGATCAGAGCCCAGTGCGTCCGCACCAGCCGGCGCTGCTCCGGACCGAACACGGGCCAGGCCCGCTCGTGTACCCAGGCCCGACCACCCCTCGTCAGGAGACGCCCACGCTCCATGCACAATCCGACGCTGTGCAGCTCGGCGTGGATCCGGCTCGCGGCGGCTGTGCGCAGGCGCACCAGCCGAGCACGATGCCGCACCAGCACGGCCTGTTCGCGGGCCTCAATGTCCTTCGGCCGGACCTCCGGGATCAGACCGGCGAGCCGCATACGGCCCAGGAGCTCTGCGTCGATCGCGTCCCGCTTGTAGTTCGACTCCGCGATCGCCCGCAGTTTCTTGGCGTGCGCGAGCACGAAGCCATGGCCGTCGCCGGTCAGCAGGTCGTAGAGCCACGGCCACGCCGGGCTGGTCTCGACGACTACCTCGAGCGGACGGTACCGCGCGAGCAAGGCGACTAACCGGTCCGCCTCCTTGTTGGCGATCCGAACGGCCTTCTGCACCAATGCTCCTGCCTTGCTCACGATCGCAACGACGACATACGTTGCGTGAGCGTCGATTCCGGCGACGTACATGGTGGCCTCCTGGGTCCGGTGCCGCGGATGTTTTCGACACATCCAGACTGCGGCACCAAACCCGGCGAGGCCACCTCGCCTTATAAGATCAACTCCACGAACTCACGATGCCGCCACATCTCGAACCACACTACCAGCGCTGTGGCAGCC
>CAZPZU010000153.1:0-6363 GCA_964591135.1 uncultured Gemmatimonadaceae bacterium
CGCGGCCTCATCCGCTACCTGCGCCGCCACCGGCACACCACGCCCAGCGAGATGGTGGAGCTGAAGTTCCACTGCGCGATGCCGATGTTCGTGGCGCGCCAGTGGGTACGGCACAGGACGGCCTGCCTGGCGGAAGGCACCGAGGTCTACTTCGATCTTCCCGGCGGCGTGACGCGCAGGGGCAATCAGCTCTACAAGCTGCGTATCGAGGAGATCTGGCGTCGCTTCCAGCCGACGGAGAACCGGACCCGACCGGACAAGCAGCTCAACCCGTATTTCAGGCGCGACCGCGTCCAGCGGATGAGTCTCAGGCAGGTCGACGAGGACTCGATGAAGCTCCAGCACACGCGCATCGTCGATGTCTTCAAGAACGGCGCGAAGCCGGTGTTCCGGATGATTCTGGAGGATGGGAAGAGCATCGAAGCCACGGCCGACCACCGCTTCTTCTTCGCAGACGGGTGGAGCACGCTTCGGCAGGCCACGGGTGTTCGCGAGACGGGTGGCCACGCCGTTTGGCGGGCAGGCGAGCACTTCGTCTTCGTGAACGGTGCCGCCGAGATGGTTCCCGCGATGTACCAGGATCCCGTCTGGCTCCAGCGGGAGTACCGGGGCCATCGCCGTGCGGTGGGGGAGATCGCCGAGGCGTGCGGCGTGTCCTGCCACACCATCCGGAAATGGCTCACCCGGTACCGGCTGACCGAGCCGGGCCGCGGTGATTTCCGGAAGGGGAGTGAGCCCTGGAACAAAGGACTGACGTACAGAACCGGGCCGAAGGATCTGTCGCCGTGGAAGGGTGGCATGTCGACGGAGCGTTGGTCCATCGGGCGCTGGACCACGCAGATCGCCCCGAAGATCCATGCCGCGAATCAGTGGACGTGTCAACTTTGCCACACACGGGCGAGCGAGCTGCACTGCCATCACGTGGTCCCGGTCTGGGCAGACCTGGGTAGGGCCCGCGACCCGAAGAACCTCACCACGCTTTGCGGGGCCTGCCACCGCTCGATCCAGGGGAGCGAGCTCGACTACGTCGAAGTACTGGGGGGTCCACCGGTGAAGACCGAGTGGCGGCCCAAGCCGCGCATCGCCTGGAATCGGCTCGACAAGGCGAAGCTTGTACGCATCGAGCGCATCGAGTACGTGGGCGAGCGCGAGACGTACGACCTCGAGGTCGAAGGTCCCCACCACAACTTCATCGCCAACGGCATCGTCACGCACAACTCCATCAACGAGCTGAGCGCACGTTATTCGCTCATGCCGCTCCTCTTCTATACGCCGCTGAAGGAGCAGTTCGCGCTGCAGAGCCGCTCGAACGCGCAGGGACGGGAAGGCGGCGCACCGCCGGAGGTCTATCGCGAGGCCCTGGCGCGCTGGGAGCGGCTACGCGCCGGGGCCGGGGACGCGTACGCCTGGATGCTCGAGGAGGACGTCGCCCGCGAGCTGGCGCGCATCGATCTGCCGCTGTCGACCTACACGCAGTGGTACTGGAAGATCGACCTGCACAACCTGCTCCACTTTCTCTCGCTGCGCGTGGACCCCCGCGCGCAGTGGGAGATCCGCGAGTTCGCCCGGGTCATCGCCGGAATGGTGAAGCGGGTCGCCCCCCTCTCCTACGAGGCGTGGGTCGACTACGACCTGGAGAGCCGCCCGCTCACGCGCGTGGAGCGGGATGTCCTGTCGCGGCTCCTGGTCGCGGACGAGTCCGGCGTCCGTGCGCGGGACGGCGCTGCCGTGTCCGTCGAAGTCCTGAAGGAGGCGGGCCTGTCCGCACGGGAGATTCGCGAGCTCATGGAGAAGCTGGAGGCGCCGGAACATCCCGACTTCGAGCTGGACCTCTCCAGGATGCGCTCCGCCGAGGATCTGGCGAAGAAGATGTCGAAGGCGGTGCCCGGCAACTTCGAGTAGGCGCCCGCCTCAATCCATCCCGCCGCCCTGCTTCTGGTAGACGATCTCGCCGCCCACCACCGTGTACAGCGCCTCGGTCCCCAGGATCTCCTCGGCGGGCACGGTCGTGATGTCGCGCGACAGCACGACGAGGTCCGCCAGCATCCCGGGCGCCAACCTGCCCTTCTCTCCCTCCTCGAACGCGGCGTACGCGCCGTTCGTGGTGTACGTCTGGAGCGCCTGCTCACGCGTGAGGGCCTGGTCGGGATAGAAGACGTCCTTGCTGCCCACCATCTCGCGCGTGACCGTGCAGTGGTAGGAGGCGAAGGGATCGATGTTCTCCACGGGGACGTCCGTTCCGTTCGTCACGACCGTGCCGTCCTCCCAGAGCGTCTTCCAGACGTAGGCGCCCTCCTGTGCCCGCTGCTCTCCGAGGCGTGGCACCACGTACGGCGCGTCGGAGCAGGCGTGGATGGCCTGCATCGAAGCGATGATGCCCATCTGTGAGAAGCGGGGGATGTCGGTCGGGTTGAGGTGCTGCGAGTGCTCGATCCTCCAGCGCAGCGTGTCGCCGCGCACGCCCTGCTCCTGGAAGACGGCCTGGTAGACGTCGAGCGTCTCGCGGTTGGCCCGGTCCCCGATGGCGTGTACCGCGATCTGGAAGCCGTCGCGCAGCCCGATCTCGGAGATCTCCTTGATCCGGGCCATCGAAGTGACATTGAGCCCCGTGCTGTTCGGATCGTCGCTGTAGGGCTCGATCATCCAGGCGCTGCGCGAGCCGAGCGCCCCATCCGCGGTGACCTCGCCGATCGCGCGCACGGTGAGGTGCCCGTTGGCGTAGTCGATCATCCGATGCGCGACCAGCGCCTGCTCGTTGTCCGGCGTCACCTCACCCTGGTCGACCAGGATGTAGAGGCGCAGCGGCAGGTCGTCGTCGTCGGCCATGGCCTTGATCCCGTCGATGGTCGCCAACGACTCCCCCATGTCCTGGAAGCTGGTGACGCCCTTGGACAGCGCCTCCTGCGCCGCGAGGTGTACCTGCTCTCGGAAATCCGCCTGCACCTCCTCGGGCGTGCGATCGGCCCGAGCCCGGCTGAGCGCCCGCCGGACCAGCCCGCTCGCCGCGTCCACGAGGATGCCCGTCGGCTGACCGCGGCCGTCCTTGATGATCTCACCACCCGAAGGAGTCGGCGTGCTGGCCGTGACACTCGCGGCGCGCAGGGCGGCTGCGTTGGCGATGGTCGCGTGGCCGCTCGCGTGCGTGAGGAGCACGGGGTTGTTGGGTGCCGCCTCGTTCAGCAGGTCGTTGGTCTGGAAGCCTGCGACGACGCGGGGCGGTGCCTCGTCCCACTTCTCCTGGTGCCAACCACGGCCCAGGATCCACTGGCCCGGCTGTGCGTCGGCGACCGCGTCGCGGACCATGCCCACGATCTCGTTCCACGTGTGGGCGTGCATGAGGTCGAGCTGCTGGAGCGAGCTGCCCAGCCCCATGAAGTGCCCGTGGGACTCGATGAAGCCGGGCACCACGAGTCGGCCGGCGAGATCGACGACCTGAGTCCCGTCGCCGACGTAGCGCTGGATCTGCGCGTCGGTGCCCACCGCGACGACGCTGTCGCCCGAGACGGCGATCGCCTGCGCCTGCGGGTTGGCGGCGTCCATCGTGACGACCTTCCCGCCCGTGAAGACGAGGTCGGCGGGCGGCGCCTGCTCGCAGGCGGCCAGGGTCAGGAGGGAGAGGGACAGGAGGGCGACGACGCGTCGGTGACTCATGGCGTGGCCTCGTTGTGCTGCGAAGCGATGCGCGGGACGTTCTCGGACGGCCTCAGAATGAGGGTTCGGGACCGCCCGTGCCAGGGCGCGCCAACAGGCACTGCACCACGCCGACCTCGCCAGCGCTGAAGAGATGGGCCGACGCCGCCATGTAGAAGCGCCAGGCGCGGGCGGTGGAGAGCCCGGCGGTGGCGACGGCGTCGTCCCATCGGTCTTCGAGCCTACGAACCCAGCAGCGCAGCGTCCGGGCGTAGTGCTCCCGCAGGCTCTCGACGTGGCGGGCCTCGAAGCCCGCCGCCTCCGCCGCGGCGACGGTGCGCCCGAGCGGCACCAGGTCGGAGTCGGGGAAGATGTGCCGGTGGATGAACGACCCCCACCGGCGTCCGACCTTCAACCGGAGGCGCTGGAGGTGGGTGTGGCCTCCGGTGAGCGCGACGATCCCCTGGTTCATCAGGAGGCCCCCGGGGCGCAGCAGGCGCAGGAGGCCGCCGAAGTAGCGCGGATACCGTCGTAGGCCCACGTGCTCGATCATGCCCACGCTGGCGATCTTGTCGAAGCGCGCGCCGGCTTGGAGCTCCCGGTAGTCCATTACCTCGATGCGGCAGCGATCGGTGAGACCGGCCCGGGCCACGACCTCGCGCGCCCAAGCGGCCTGCACCGGGCTGAGCGTGATGCCCATCGCGCGCACGCCGTAGCGCTCCGCCGCATGCACCAGAAGCCCGCCCCAGCCGCACCCCACGTCGAGGAAATGCTCGTCGCGCCGCAGGCGCAGCTTGCGGCAGATCAGGTCGAGCTTCGCCTCCTGCGCCTCGTCCAGCTCCATGGCCGGGTCCGCGAAGTACGCGGAGGAGTACTGCATGCGGCGATCGAGGAAGAGGCGGTAGAAGTCGTTGCCCAGGTCGTAGTGGAAACGGACCGCGAGGCTGTCGCGCCGGCGCGAGTGCGTGGGGAGGAGGCTGTGGAAGCCCCGAGGAAGCGATGTGCCTCGATCCCCGGGGCGGCGCCCATCGCTCGACGGCTTCGCGGGCAGGCGGAGGAGGTCCCGGACGAGCGGCGCCATAGCGCGCGGCGAGCCCTTCAGCGTCGCCAGCCCCGCGGCGCCCTCACGGATCGCGGCCTCCAGGTCGCCGTCGACCTCCAGGTCACCGCGGACGAGCGCTTCGCCCACCGAAAGGTCGGTCGGCGGAAGGAACGCGCGACGCAGGGCTCCCGGCCACGTCAGGCACAGCGTGAAGTCGCAGGGGGTGTCGTTGCCTGGCTCGTCCGTGGCGCCGTCCCAGTAGACGATCCGGAAGGAACGCCGGGACCGTGGGCCGAAGATGCGCTCCAGCGCGGCGCGGCTCCGACGGAGGGCCCGACTCGGACGGGCTGGAGCCGTGCGGCGATCGCTCGACGTTGCTGCGGGTCTTGCCATGCCCCCTCCCGGCAGGGCTGAACGCAGTCGATCTACTTGTACGCCGAAAGCCGCATACGGATCCGGCCGCTCTGGCGAGGCGCCCGTGATGCCCGCAGCTTGGCGCATGGCCAACGAGCACTTCTATCCGGAGATCGAGCCCTACGCGTCCGGCGCCCTGAGCGTCGACGCGCCCCACGAGCTCTACTGGGAGGAGTGCGGGAACCCGGACGGGATCCCGGTTCTCTTCGTCCACGGAGGGCCCGGCGCGGGCTGCTCCCCCTTCGACCGGCGCTTCTTCGATCCGGCGCGCTTTCGCATCGTCCTGCTGGACCAGCGCGGCGCGGGTCGCTCCACCCCGCGCGGGGAGTTGGAGGGCAACGACCCCGACGCCCTCGCCGCCGACTTCGAGCGCCTGCGGCAGTCACGCGGCATCGACCGCTGGCACGTCTTCGGCGGGTCGTGGGGGAGCACGCTGTCGCTCCACTACGCCCAGGAGTATCCCGACCGCGTCCTCAGCCTCGTGCTGCGCGGAATCTGGCTGCTGCGCGACGAGGAGATCCGGTGGTGGCTCTACGAGCTGGGGATGATCCAGCCCGAGCTGTGGGGGATGTTCACGGAGCTGATCCCCGAGGACGAGCACGACGACATGCTCGAGGCCTACTGGCGGCGCCTGACCGGCGACGATCGGGAGACGGCGCTGGCCGCGGCGAAGGCGTGGAGCATCTACGAGGGGTCGAGCTGCACGCTGCTGCCCAACGAAGAGTTCGCGGACATGTTCGGCGACCCGGACCTGGCATGGAGCCTGGCCCGCCTCGAGGCGCATTATTTCCGTAACGTGCGCTTCGAGCCCGACACGCAGCTCCTGGACCGCGTGCAGCGTATCCGCCACATCCCCGCGTTCGCGGTGCACGGACGCTACGACATGGTCTGCCCGGTGAAGAGCTTCGTCGACCTGCGCCGGGCCTGGCCCGAGCTGGACGGCGTGATCGTGCCGGACGCCGGGCACTCGTCGCACGAGCCCGGGATCACGCGGGAGCTGGTGGCGGCGACCGCGAGGATCGCGGAGACGGGGAGCCCGGTCCGATGATGGGTCCGCCGTTCTTCCTCCTGCTCTGGCTGCTGAGCCTGGCGATGACGGTCCTCGTGGGCATCGGCCTCGTCACGTACATCCGCCGCAACTGGAGAGGGTCACGCCTCGACCCCGCCGAGGAGCGTGCCGCGCAGATCCTCGACGGCATCGACCGCATCGAGCTGCGGCTGACCGCCATGAGCGAGCGCATAGAGCGGCTGGAGGGGCGGGTGGGGGAGGGGGAGGG
>CAZPZU010000154.1:0-6157 GCA_964591135.1 uncultured Gemmatimonadaceae bacterium
CCTCGGTGTACTGGTAGGGGATCAGCTCGTCGAAGAGCTGGATGATCTCGTCGCAGGTGTCTTCGAGGTAAGGGAGGGGCACGTTGAAGATGAAGTCGTCGCCCCCGATGTGCCCGACGAAGCCGCCCGGCGCGAGCCCCCGTACCATGTCGCGCAGGATCCGCGACAGGATCCGGATGACGCCGTCCCCGTAGGCGTAGCCGTAGCGGTCGTTGAATTCCTTGAAGTGGTCCAGGTCCGCATAGCACACGGCGAAGTTCTCGCCCGCAGCCAGGCGATACGCCATGTCCCGCGCGATGTGGTTCGTCCCCGGCAGACGCGTCGTGGGGTGCACGCTGACGTCGCGGTCGGCGCGCTTCAGGACCTGCTCGAGCCGCAGGATCTTCTCCCTGGCCGACAAACCCTCGTGCACGACCTCGTCGGCGCCCGCGGCCAGGAGCTCCGACGCCAGTTCCGGCTCGTCCGCCGGTACCAAGACGAACACGGGCACGATCGCGGTGAAAGCGTCCTGCTTCACGCTCCGGCAGAGGTCGAGGGCCTCCTCGGCCTGTGGCCCCGTCTCAATGACCAGGCACTTCGGGAACGTCCTGTTCAGAAGCGCCCGCACGTCGTCGGCTCGGCTCACCGTAACGACGGAGAGACCGTCACGCTCCCCGAACTGGGAAACGAGGGGGGCCGGGTGGGGCTTGCCCGGTCCGAAATAGAGGATCGTCTTCTCGGATGCCATCGCGGTATATGGGGGGCGGACGCCGGGGGAGGAGGTTACCGCCGCCTCGGCGGCGGTGTCAAACCTCCCGACCCGTCAGTCGCTTGACCAGGGTGAAGTCCACGTGACGCGCCTCCTTGTCGACCCGAACCACCTGTACGCGCACGCGATCTCCCAGGCGGTAGCGGCGGCGTCCGCGGTCTCCCACCAACGCATAGGAACCCTCCAGAAACCGGTAGAAGTCGTCGTGCAGGCTGTTCACGTGGACGAGGCCATCCACGAAATATGCATCCAGTGTGACGAAGAAGCCGAATGCCGTGACGCCGGAGATCCTCCCGTCGAACTCCTCACCCAGGTGCCGCTCCATGAATTCGACCTTCTTGAGCGCCACAGAATCGCGCTCCGCGTCGTCCGCGGCCCGCTCCCGGGCGCTGGTCAGCTCACCGAGCCGGACCAGCTCGTCCGCGTCGCGCTCGCGGGGCGGCGCTCCCGACACCAGCGTGCGCACGACCTCCCGATGGACGACGAGGTCCGGATAGCGCCGGATCGGGGACGTGAAGTGCAGGTAGGCCGATGACGCCAGGCCGAAATGGCCGAGGTTCTCCGCGTCGTAGCGCGCACGCTGCATGGACCGGAGGACGACCGTGGAGACGAGCTCCTCGTCGGGGCGCCCACGCGCCGTCTCGAGGAGGTGCTGCACGTCCCGCGGCGTCAGCTTCTTCCTGCGGGGAAGGCGGAGCCCCAGGCGCTGGAGGAACTCGACCAGCTCCTCCGTCTTCTCCTTGACCGGGGGCTCGTGTACCCGGTACAAGACCGGGAGGCTCCGGCTGGCGCAGGCCCGGGCGACCGCCTCGTTCGCCAGGATCATGAAGTCCTCGATCAGACGGTGCGACTCCAGCCGCTCGACCTTCCGGATGTCGAGGGGCACGCCCTCGCGGTCGAGGAGGACCTTCGCCTCCGGGAGGTCGAGATCGAGCGAGCCGCACTCCTCCCGGCGCGCGCGCACGAGCCTGGCGAGGTCGTCCAGCCTCCGGATCGCGTCGTCCACCTCCGCCTCGACCGAACGCCGACCGTCGAGCACTTCCTGCACTTCCTCGTAGGAGAAGCGGTGACGGCTGCGTACCACGGTCCTGGCGAACGACTGCTCCACGACGTTGCCCTGGCGGTCCAGGGTGAGGAACACCGACACTGCCAGGCGCTCCACGCCGGCGCGCAGGGAGCATGCGTCGCCGGACAACGACTCGGGAAGCATAGGGATCACCCGGTCCACCAGGTAGACGCTGGTTCCGCGCTCGCGGGCCTCCGCGTCGACCGGGCCGTCCTCCGGCACGTAGTGGGAGACGTCGGCGATGTGTACGCCGACCTCCCAGCGATCCTGGGCGAGCGCGCGCACGGAGAGCGCGTCGTCGTGGTCCTTGGCGTCGGCCGGATCGATCGTGAAGACCAGCAGGTCCGTGCGGTCCTCGCGGTCGGCCCCGGGCTCGGCGAGCCCCCGCGCGGCGGCCGCCTCCGCCGCTCGGGAGACCTCGGGCGGGAAGTCGAGGACGAGGCCGTAGCTGTAGGCCACGGCGAGGACGTCCACGCCCGGGTCGGACAGCGGCCCCAGCACCTCCGCGACCTCCCCCACCGGGCCGACGTTCCCCTCCCCGTAGGAGGTGATGCGCACGGCGACCACGTCGCCCTCCGACGCGTCATCCTGGTCTCCGTCCGGGATCAGGACGTCCTTGCCGAGCCGGCGGTCCAGGGGCACGACGTACCAGAACCGGCGGGCGCGATGGAGCGTCCCGACGACCGCGCCGCGCGCCCGCTCCAGCACCTTGATCACGCGCCCCACCGGGCTCCGCCCGGGCGGATGGCTCTCGATGCGCACGACCACCCGATCGCCGTCCATCGTCGAGCCGAGGTTCATCGAGGGGACGAAGACGTCCACACCTCCGCCCTCGACGCGCACGAACGCGTCCCCGCTCCGCGTCACGGAGGCGGAGCCCACCCTGAGGTCCATGCGCTGCGGGAGGCCGTAGCGGTTGCCCTTCACCCGGTAGACCTTCCCTGAGCGCTCGAGACCCGCCAGGAGGCGCTTGAAGCGTCGGTAGTCCTCGGTGGAGACCCGGAGCGCCCGCGCCAGCTCTTTGGGCTTGAGGGGGCCACGCCGGGAGGCCGACAGCGCCTCCAGGACCCGGGCCTCGAGCCCCTCGGACCGTGCGCTCATCCGGACGGCCGCAGGTGAACCGCGAACGTCCAGCCCGCCGGTCCGACCGAGAAGCCCGGCGCCACCCGGAGCTCGACGTCGGCGGGCGCCCGCGCGGACAGCCAGGCATCGACGCCGGCGAGGAGGTGGTTGGCCAGAACCGCGCCCAGGGCCGTCGTGGCCTGCCGGAACCGGTCGTCGCTGCTGCGGATCAGTGCCTGGTAATGAAGCAGCGCGGTCTCCTTTCCCGACCAATCCCAGAGAAAGGCCTCCCCGTAGGCATGCTGTGCGTAGTAGGCGAGCGCGCGGTCGTAGGCCGGGTCACCTCGCGACGGGTCGGAGCCCGGTGGGAAGTACAGCTCCCGGGCCCGCTGCCAGATGAAGCCGTTGAACGTGCCCGCATCTCCCTCGGGCTGCACCCCGGCCCGTGCGGGGTCGCCGTCGTAGGCGCCGGAGCGTGTCCACTTCTCGAGCGTCTCGTAGTAGGCCCAGTCCGCGTCGGTCCGGGTCCCGGTCGCCAGACGGGCCTCGGTCCACGCCAGGTCCCTGTAGGCGCCGCGGGCGTCGGCTCCGAGGGACCGCCGGTCGGCCCACAGCGTCCACAGGGCGGCCTCGACCGCGAGGTAGGCCCAGGCCCGCCTCTGGCCGAGCACGTGCTGGCCCCATCCGGGCACGAGAAGCGAGCGGCCGGCGACGGTCGCCGGCGCCGGCCCCGCGGTGTTCGGCGCCGGGGCGCGCTGGGCAACGGCAGGCGGGGCCGCGACGACGAAGAGGACGAACCCGACCGCCAGACCGCGAGGCTGGCGGCGGAGAGGGTCCGGGCCCATCAGAACCCGATGGAGAAGGAGACGTGGACGGGCTCGGTCTCTCCGGTCAGCGTCGAGACCGCGAGGGACTTCGCGATCGCGAGTTCGAAGCTCTGGAATCTCAAGCCCAGGCCGACGCGCCCTCCGTCCTCCTGGCCGATGTCCCCCGCCACGTAGCCGGCGCGCAGGAAGAGCGCGTCCGATACCCCCGCCTGGAGCTCCGAGCCGACGTAGAGGGAGAGGGAGCCGGGGTCTCGCAGTCGGTCCTGTACCTCGACGCTCACCCATCCATGGACCTCGCGGGCCTCGGCGAGCTTGCCGAGCACGTCGTACGCCACGGCCACGCGGGCGCGGGACGGAAGTGGGTCCGCCTGCGCGGCGTTCAACACCTGCAGCCGCGGACCCACGTGGGCGACCATCGCCCCGAAGCGAAGCGGAAGATCTTCGGTGGGTGTCACCTGGACGCCCGCATCGATGGCGTACGTGGTGGCGGTCGTCCCCGCGTCCGTGCAGATCCCGCGGCAAGAGAGCCGGAACTGGACGACCTTCAGGTTCACGCCGGCGTCGACCCGGCCGAAAAAGTGCGCCGCGGCCGAGGCGATCCCGAGGTGGTTTCGGACCGTGACCGTGCCGAGGATGTTGCCGTCGGCGTCGGTAAGATCCTGATCGCCGACATCCAGGAGCATGTAGGACGCGCCGATCGTCCCCACGCCGGGGCGCGCGAACAGCGCGGAGATCGCGGTGGCGGTGCCGACGGCGTGGTCGCCCCGGATGAGCACCACCCGGGAACCGTCGAGGCTCGCCAGCCCCGCGGGATTCCAGAAGGCGGATTCCGGGCCCTCCATCGCCGTCATCGCGCGCCCCATGGCGACGGCCTGGGCTCCGACCGGGAGGAGGAGGAAGAGCGCACCCTCGTTCGAGGAGGGCTCGTTCTCTTGCGCGCTCAGGCCACCCGCGAGGGCGGCGAGGAGCAGGAGCGCGAGCGTGCTACGGCCGGCCGGTCTCATCATCCTCCGGAATTCGGAAGCCCAGGGATCCCAGGCGGGCGCGGTTCTTCCGCCACGACTTCAGGGGTTTCACCCAGAGGTCGAGATACACCCTGCGCCCGAGAAAGTGTTCGATCTTGGCGCGCGCGGCCTGGCCGAGCTCTCGAATGGCTCCCCCGCCCCGTCCCACCAGGATCGCCTTCTGAGAAGGCCGCTCCACGTAGACGTCGACGTGGATGTACACCGGGTCCTGGGTTTCGCGGAACTCCTGGACGACGCAGAAGACCGAATACGGGATCTCCTCGGCGTACTGCTCGAAGACCGTCTCACGTACGAGCTCGGCCGCGAAGAAGCGCACGGGGTCGGACGCGATGTCGTCTTCCGGGTAGAGGAACGGCCCCTCCGGAAGGTCGCCGGCCACGGCCGTCAGGAGATCCTCCACTCCGTGGCCATCGAGCGCCGAGACGCGGTGCGGCGTGCGCCCCTCGGCTCCGGCCCACCCTGCCCAACGCTCCAGGCTTTCCGCGTCGGCGACATCCACCTTGTTGAGCGCGACGTGCACCGGTGCTCGCGTCTCGGACAAGGCGCGCTCCAGCCGCTCGCGGTCCTCGGCCTTGGGGGGCCGGCCCGCATCCACGACCAAGAGGACCACGTCGGCTTCGTGGAGCGCTTCCAGCGCGGCTCCGAGCATGGCGCGCTGCAGGAGGTCCCGCGCCCGCAGGATTCCCGGTGTGTCGAGGAAGATGAGCTGGCTGTTCCCCCTGGTGAGGATGCCGGTCACCCGCTGCCAGGTCGTTTGCGCCCTGGGCGTGACGATCGACAGATGCTCGCCGACGAGCCGATTCAGGAGGGTCGACTTGCCGGCGTTGGGACGACCCACCAGCGCGACGTACCCGGCGCGCGTGGTGCGGCCTTCCGGCTCGAGGGTCTCGGTGCGGTCGGACATGGCCGCGAAAGGTCGGGTGCCGGGAGGTTCGCAACAAGGCTCGACGCGGGCCGCGGCGGTCTTCAGAAGTAGAACGCGGCTCCCAACCGAAGCAAGCGGGGAGGTACCCTTTCCTGGGGGGCCTGGAAGTACTGGTTGGGCGCGATCCTGGGTGCCAGGGGATTGGGGTTCGGCGGGTAGCCGTAGTCGGGCCCGTTGTTGACGGCCGTGTTCAACTTGGTCACACCGCGGTTGCGAAAGAGGTTGAAGATGTCCACGGACACGGCCAGCTGATGGTCGCCGTAGTCGAAGAGCTTCTCGGCCCGGACGTCGAAGCTCGAGTGGCCATGGAGGATGCGCAGGCCCCGCTCGCCCACGAAGATCTCATGGCCTTCGAGGGGATAGAGGAGCGCGTAGTCCACCTCCTGGCCCGGATACGTCGGTAGCCCGTTCAGTTTGAGCGGACCCGTGCCGACGCGGTAGTAGAAGGCGCCGAGGCCGTAGAGTCGGAACTGTGGGGAATAGTGGTCGCCGGACAGGTGGGTG
>CAZPZU010000155.1:0-6075 GCA_964591135.1 uncultured Gemmatimonadaceae bacterium
CCGTGTCGGAGCGCGGCGAAGGTGTTCCCCTCTGCTGCCCGATCTTCTGCTAGTGTGGTGGAGTGAGAGTCCCGTGAGCACCGAGGGTGTCGATGCGCCGCCGGGGCGAGGCGCGCCGACGCAGGGGAACAACGCGAAGCGTTGTCGGCAGCGCTATTTCGAGGAGGTGCAACGAAGCATCCGGCGGATGCAGCGGCGCCCGAATGCCACGGGACTTTCGCTCCACCACACTAGGTGGGCCCCGCGCCCGTCTGGCGGCAGGGGGCCGCGGCCAACCGGTACATCCAGGAGGACGGACAAGGTGAGGCCGAAAGGTGAACCCCGCGTGCTCGTGGCGCGGCTCCGGAGAGTGCTCTACGTTGCCGGTGACCCTCCGGAGTCCTCATACGTCGAGACGCGGTGACGTCATGGAGAGCCTGCGGGGCCGGCTGCTGATCTCCAGCGGCGGGCTGTTCGACCCGAACTTCCGTCACACGGTGGTGCTGGTGGGGGAGCACAACGAGGCCGGCGCTCTGGGCGTCGTCCTGAACCGCCCCCTGGACGTGACCGTCCACGATGCCGTTCCGGCCCTGAGCTCCTTCGTCGCGCCGGAGGAGCCGCTGTTCCAGGGCGGCCCCGTTCAGCCGTCCAGCGCCGTGCTGCTGGCGGAGGTGGCGCACCCGGAGCTGGCGGACATCCTCGTCTTCGGGTCCATCGGCTTCCTCATAGGCGAGATTCCGGAGGACGTCCGGCCGGGCGTTCTCCGCGCGCGGGTGTTCCTGGGGTACTCGGGATGGGGGCCGGGACAGCTCGAGGCGGAGATGGCCCACAACTCGTGGATCATCGATCCGGCCCGGGAGGACGATGTCTTCACCGACGTTCCCGAGCTGCTCTGGAGTCGTGTCCTGGAGCGGAAGGGGCCCGAGTACCAGCGCCTGTCCCGCATGCCGTTCGACCCGACCATGAACTGAGTGGGGACGGAACCGGCGCAGCGCACCTCTTCAGTCGGGCCTCTCAGTCGGGCCTCAACCGCCGCGGGCCTTCCACGCCGCCAGGATGCGAGCCTCCTTGTCCGGTGCCAGACCCGTCCGGAGCGCCGGGGCGTCGGGTCCGCGGTCCTTCCACCACGCCAGCGTGTCGCGGGCGGTGTCGGCCAGGGGGCGGAACTCGAGTCCGGCGGCGATGGCTTTCGAGCAGTCCCAGTCCATGAAACCGCGGGTGTCCGGGCCGGGATAGACCCACACCGGCATCTCCATCCACGCGCCTACGTCCTGCTCGCGCAGGAAGTCGGCCGCCACCCACGTGAACGATACGTCCGAGGCGGTGACTCCGCGGATGCCGTGGAGCATCTCGGCCATCGTCATCGGCGCGCGCGGCCCCACCGCGTTGTACGTTCCCGACGCCCGGGTCTCCACCAGGTGCACCAGGAAGCGGCCCAGGTCGCGGACGTCCACGATCTGCACGCGGTCCGTGCCGTCGCCCGGGGCCAGTACCTCGCCGCCGCGGTCGATGCGCACGGGCCAGTAGGTGAAGCGATCGCTGGTGTCTCTCGGGCCCACGATGAGGCCCGGGCGCACGACCAGCCCCCGCTCGTCGAACGTCGCGTGCACGATGCGCTCGGCCTCCGCCTTGTTCGGCCCGTACGCCTCTCCCATGGGGGCGTTGCGCCGGACCACGTCCTCGTAGTCCGCCGTGCTGAAGACGGGGGCGTCCTCCTTCTGGCCCGGGGTGCCGTTGTCCGTGTGCGCCGAGAGGCTCGAGACGAACAGGTAGCGTCCCACGGAGTCCTTCAACGCGGCCGCGGAGTCGCGCACCCAGGTCGCCACGTTCGCGGAGGTGTCGAGCACCGCGTCCCACGTCCGTCCCTCGAGGGCCGCGAGGTCCCCGGTCGCACGATCGCCCACCAGCTTCTCCGTGTCGGGGAAGAGGTGCGGGTTCGTGCGACCGCGGTTGAAGAGCGTGACCGTGTGGCCGCGCTCGAGCGCGTACTCCACCTCGGCGGGGCCCAGGAAGCCGGTGCCGCCCAACATGAGGATGCGCAGGGCGCGGGGGGCTGGTGGGACTCGTCGCGCCGCCGCGTCCGGACCGTGTCGGCTCGGGGCCGCATCCACGGAGACATCCGTCCGCCCACCCAGTCCCAGCCCCAGACCCGCCGCGGCCGAGGCCGCCAGGAATTCGCGCCTGCTCTTCATCTTGGACTCCTCGGGCGAACGCCCCGGTTGATCCGCGTGACCTCCCGCGTGCATGATCGTACGGCTCCAGAGGATGGTAATGGTGAGAAACGTCACATTCCGCCAGATGGGCGGCTGAGGTCGACGCTCCGTGCCCGGCATGTACGCCTACGAACGCGATCCGAAGCTGACACGCCTCGAGACGGAGGTGGTCTCCGCCGGAGAGGAGGAGAGCCACCCGTTCGTGGTCCTGGCCGACACCGTCCTCTACCCCGAGGGGGGAGGGCAGCCGGCGGATCGGGGGACCGTGGGCGGTGTCGCGATTCTCGACGTCCGCAAGGTGGACGACGTGATCCGGCACCTGCTGGCCGGCCCCGCTCCCTCGGGCCGGGTGACGGTGGAGCTGGACTGGGCGCGCCGGTTCGATCACATGCAGCAGCACACCGGCCAGCACCTCCTGACGGCGGTGGCAGATCGGCGCTTCGGTTGGCACACCACGGCCTTCCACCTGGGAGAGCGGACCTGCGACATCGAGGTGGATACCCCCGATGTCGACGCCGGGCAGGTGGCGGAGCTTGAGGAGGCGGTGGCGGCCGAGATCCGGGCGGCGCGGCCCGTCACGGCCCGCCGCGTGAGCCCCGAGGAGTACGCGGCACTAGCCGTCCGGTCGCGGGGCCTTCCCGAGGGGCACACGGGCGACGTCCGGCTCGTCGAGATCGAGGGGATCGACCTGAACACGTGCGGCGGGACGCACTGCGGCTCCACGGCCGAGATCGAGGCGCTCAAGCTCCTGGGGACCGAGAGCATGCGTGGCGGGACGCGCCTCTCCTGGGTGGCGGGCGCGCGGCTCCGCCGCCTCCACGAGGCCCACCATCGCCGGAATGCCGAGCTCCGGGAACTCCTGGGCACGTCCGACGACGAGCTGGTTGTGAGGCTCGAGGCGAAGCTCGAGCAGCTACGGGATGCGGAGCGCGCCCTCCGCGCCCTGGAGGACGAGCTGGCCGTCGCGTCCGCCGCGGCGCTCGCGGCGGGGCAGGGGCCGGTGCTCGTCGCGCACTGGCCGGAGCGCGACCTCCCGTTCCTCCAGCGCGTGGCCCGCGAGGCGGGGCGACTGGCGCCGGACCGGGTGGTGTTCCTCACCGCAGGGGCGGGGGAGGAGGGTGCATTCCTCCTCGCGGCCGGAGAAGCCGTCGGCCTCGACGTGCCGGCCGCCGGCCGGCGGGTGGCGGAGGTGCTGGAAGGGCGAGGCGGTGGCTCCGGCCGGATCTTCCAGGGGAAGGCCGGCAGGCTGTCGCGGAGGGAGGAGGCTGCGAAGCTCCTGGAGGAGCTCGCCTAGCGCCTCCCACCTCCTGTGACGCGCATTCTGGACGCCCGCGGGTTCGGGCCTTACCCTTCAGGGCAGCGCCCCGGCCGTGGAGCCCCCCAGGTGAGTACCTCCGCTGAGCGCTTGAAGGCGGCCCTTTCTGATCGGTACGACGTCGAGCGAGAGCTCGGCAGCGGGGGGATGGGTACGGTCTTCCTGGCTCGGGACGTGAAGCACGATCGACACGTCGCCATCAAGGTGTTCCACCCCGAGCTGGCGGCCTCCCTCGGGACCGAGCGGTTCCTCCGCGAGATCAGCGTCACCGCAGGCCTCGCCCATCCCCACATCCTACCCCTGTACGACTCCGGGGAAGTCTCGGGCTTCCTCTACTACGTCATGCCGTACGTGGAGGGCGAGTCGCTCCGGGACAGGCTGTCCCGGGAGCAGATGCTCCCCATCGAGGAAGCCGTACGCATCGCCCGTGAGGTTGCCGAAGCGCTGGACTACGCGCACGCGCACGGCGTCGTACACCGGGACATCAAGCCCGCCAACATCCAGCTGTCCGGAGGGCACGCTGTGGTCGCCGACTTCGGCATCAGTCGGGCCGTCGACGCGGCGGGAGGAGCGCGGCTGACGCAGACCGGGATGGCGGTGGGGACCCCAGCCTACATGAGCCCGGAGCAGGCCAACGGCCTCGACGCCGTGGACGGCCGAAGCGACATCTACAGCCTGGGCTGCGTGCTCTACGAGACGCTCGTGGGGACCGCCCCCTTCTCCGGCCCGACGCCCCAGGCTCTCCTGGCGCGCCACACGCTGGACCAGGTGTCGAGACCCACCATCGTGAGGCCGACGATCCCCGAGGAGCTCGAGGAGATCGTCCTGCAGGCTCTGGCCAAGCTCCCGGTGGATCGGTTTCGCACGGCCGGAGAGTTGGCCGAGGCGCTCTCCACCGTGATCAGCGGGACGGTGCCCGCATTTCGCAGGACGGGGCCCGTCCGGCGGGCGCGATTCCGGTCTCGCCGGGCGCTGAGGGTGGGGGGCGTTGCCGCGGTCGTGCTCGCGGCGGCGCTCGTTCTGGCTCGCACCTTCGTCCCCCGCCTCACCCGTGCGGAGCCCACGCTCGGAGGGCTTGATCGACACCGGATCGCCGTCCTGTACTTCCAGGACCGGAGCCCGGACCAGAGCCTCGGATACCTGACGGACGGTCTGACGGAGTCGCTCATCGATCGACTGGCTCTGGTTCGAGGCCTGGACGTCGTGTCGAGCAATGGCGTCGCCCGGTACCGGGTGGCCGAGGTCACGAGGGACAGCATCGCCCGGGCCCTCCGCGCCGGCACCCTCGTGGAGGGAAGCGTGGAGGAGGTGGGCGACCGGCTGCGCGTCACGACCCGGCTGGTCGACGGTGCCAGCGGTGCGGAGTTCGACCAGCGTGCCATCGAGCGGTCAAAGGCCGACGTCCTCGTGCTGCGCGACTCCCTGGCCCAGGACGTCGCACACCTGGTGCGCGAGAGCCTCGGTGAGGAGATCGAGCTGCAGACCCTCAAAGAGACGGCCACCAGCCCCGAGGCCTGGTCCCTGCTGCACCAGGGCCGGCGGCTCGAGGAGGGCATCTGGCCCTTGCTCGACCTGGACAGCACGGATGCCGCGGTCCGCTTGTACGACCGCGTCGACTCACTCCTGTCCGTGGCGGAGCGCCTCGACCCGGGTTGGGCTGCTCCCAGAGTGGACCGGGCACGGTTCGCCTACAAGCGCTCCCAGTGGCACGGGACGTCCGACAGGCCCTACTCGGATCGATGGAGCAGGGTGGCGCTGGAGCATGCCGAAGGGGCGCTGCAGGTCGCACCGACTTCCGCAGACGCCCTGGAGCTTCGTGGGACCACCCGGTACTGGCGGTGGCTCATGGGCCTCGAGGTCGACGCCGACAGCGCAGCCGATCTCTTCGCCGATGCGGAGCACGACCTGCGGGCGGCCGTGGCGGAGAACCGGGGCCAGGCCGGTGCGTGGGAGATCCTCAGCCACCTGCTGCTGAACAAGCCGGGCGGTCGAGCGGAGGCTCGCCTCGCCGCCCAGCGGGCGTACGAGGCGGACGCGTACCTGCAGAACGCCGACCGGGTCGTGGAGCGCCTCTACCTCGCCTCGTACGACCTCGACGACTACGGGCAGGCGAGCCACTGGTGCGCCGTGGGCCGAGAGCGCTTCCCGGCCTGGCCCCGCTTCACGGAGTGCCAGATCTGGATCATGACGATGGCGGGGGGCGATCCGGATCCGGACGCGGCGTGGCGGTTGGTGGACGAATACGTGGCGCTGAACCCGGAGGGGTACCGGCCGTTCAGGAGCCTGAAGGCACGCATGGCCACCGCCGCGGTTCTGGCACGAGCAGGCCTCGCGGACAGCGCCCGGGCGGTGGTTCGCAGCTCGCTGGGCGAGCGGAGCGTCGATCCCGCCCGGGACACGTACATGGACGGGGCGTTCGCGCTGACCCTCACCGGCGATCTCGAAGAGGCGGTGAGCCTGTTGAAGGAATGGGTCTCGGCCAACCCCAACCGGGCGCTCAACCTGGTGAACGACGACTACTGGTGGTGGCGGGCTCTTCAGGGGAGGGCGGATTTCCAGGCTCTGGCC
>CAZPZU010000156.1:0-5840 GCA_964591135.1 uncultured Gemmatimonadaceae bacterium
GCATCGTGAAGATGCAGCGGTAGCCCTTGATGGCGCCCGCCATCGCCAGCGCCAGGCCGGTGTTGCCGCTGGTGCCCTCCACGATCGTCCCTCCGGGGCGCAGGCTTCCGTCCTGCTCGGCGGCCTCGATCATCGCGAGGCCGATGCGGTCCTTGACCGAGCCTCCCGGGTTCATGAACTCCGCCTTTCCGAAGACGGCGGTCCGGCACCCATCGGTCACCCGGTTCAGACGGACCAGCGGGGTCCATCCGACCATCTGGAGGACGTCGTCGTAGGGACGGCGATGGCGCTCGGACATGCGGACGGCTCCGGTCTGGACTCGAAGGAACGAGGGGAACCTGGCGAGAGGGGACGCGGGAATCCAGGGGATTCCGGGCATGGGGGAAGATTCCTACAGAGCCCTGCTCCTTCTCCCGACGCAGGGAGAGCGTCGGTCGCTGCATATTTCAAGGGTCGACCGCTCATGCGACGCGGTCGTGACACGCCCGTCCGGAGGCGATCCATGCGCCACCTGCCTCCCTCCCGCATGTTCCCGATCCTGGCCCTGGCCGCTGCCCTTTCGGCGGGGTGCGCCACAGCCAACCCCTTCCACCGCCGTGCGCCCGCACCCGAGCCGTCCAGGGTGGAGGTGCGCAACGACCGATTCCACGACGTCACCGTCTACCTGGTGCGCGAAGCGAGCCTCTTCCGCCTCGGCGTCGTTCCGGGCAAGGGCTCCGCGACGCTGACGATTCCCGCCGACTACGTGCGCCTGAACTGCTGGGCGCGTCTGGTCGCCCGTACGACCAGCGGTGAGACGCAGGCGGTGTCGGACCTGTTCGGGATGGGTCCGGGAAGCCAGCTGTCCTGGTTCGTGCCGCTCACGACCGGGGAGACCCCCGTCACGGTCACGAACGCGGCCGGATAGGCTGCTCGGGGAGGTCCGTCGTGGGGAATCCCCCGATCGTGTCGGGTCGGGGGCGCTTGGAAAAGTGCACGGGCACCTTGGCCCACACCTCGATGCGCTTGCCACCCTTCCGTGCAGGCCGGAAGCGGAGGTCCTTGGCCCCGCTCACGGCGGCCGAGTCGAAGGCGGGCTGACCTGATGACTCCATCACTTCGACGCTGTCGACCTGGCCCGTGTCCGTGACACGCACACGGAGCAGCGTCTCTCCCTCCATCCCCTGGTCCCACAGCCTGATCGGGTAGTCGATCGGGACGTCGCCATAGAGCGGGGCCGGCTGCTCGATCTGCCCTTCCCCACCGCATCCGAGGGCGAGCGCCACGGTTGCCGCCAGCGCACCACGTGCCGGGTTCAGGATCTGCCTGAAGCGGTCGAAGCCTCTCACGAATTCGCCTCTTTCTCGAGCTCGTACAGGAGGGCCAGGGCCTCCCGTGGCGTGAGGGCGTCGGGGTCCAGCGCACGCAGACGGGCCACCACGGGATGCTCCACCTGGAAGATGGAAAGCTGATCCGGGGGAGGCTCCGAGCGGGGTCGATGCGCCCCACGTCTGCCGAGGCCTTCCCCTCCGTGGCTATGTGTTCCTTCCAACTCCGCCAAAAGTTCCCGGGCGCGCGCGACCACGCCCTCCGGTAGCCCAGCCAGGCGCGCCACCTGGATCCCGTACGACCGGTCCGCGCCTCCGTCCACCAGCCGGCGCAGGAACACGATGTCCTCGCCCACCTCCCGCACGGAGACGTTCATGTTCTTGACGCCCGTCAGCAGGTCGCCGAGCTGGGTGAGCTCGTGGTAGTGCGTGGCGAAGATTGTCTTCGCACCCAGCCGCTCGTGGATGTGCTCGGTGACCGCCCACGCGATCGAGACCCCGTCGTAGGTCGAGGTGCCGCGTCCGATCTCGTCCAGGAGCACGAGGGAGCGCCGCGTGGCTCCGTGCACGATCGCCGCGGTCTCGCTCATCTCGACCATGAACGTGGACTGACCCCGCGCAAGGTTGTCCGACGCGCCCACCCGGGTGAAGATCCGGTCGGTGACAGGTAGGCGGGCGGCGTCTGCGGGCACGAAGGAGCCGACCTGGGCGAGGAGCTGGATCAGACCCACCTGGCGCAGGACCGTGCTCTTCCCGGCCATGTTGGGCCCGGTCAGGATGACGATCCACCCACCGTCCGTCAGCACGAGGTCGTTCGGGATGAACTCCTCGCGCGGCATCATCGTCTCCACCACCGGGTGGCGGCCCGCCCGGATCTCGAGCTCGAAGCCGGTATGCACCTCGGGGCGGACGTAGCCGCGGCGCTCGGCGACCCGGGCGAACGTGGTGAGCACGTCCAGGGTGGCCAGTCGCCCACCCGTGTCCTGGAGCCTCGCCACCTCGGCGCCCAGGCGCGCACGAACCTCCGCGAACAGCTCGGCCTCTAGCTGCCCGATGCGGTCCTCCGCCCCGAACACCTTCTCCTCCCACTCCTTCAGCTCGGGCGTGAAGTAGCGCTCGGCGTTGGTCAGGGTCTGCTTGCGCACGAAGTCGTCCGGCACGCGGTCGAGGTTCGCCCGGGTCACCTCCAGGTAATAGCCGAACACCTTGTTGAAGCCGACCTTGAGCGAGGTGATGCCCGTGCGCTCCCGTTCGCGCACCTGCAGGCGGGCGATGAAGTCGACCGCACCGTCACGCACGTCGCGCAGCTCGTCCAGCTCGGCCGACCACCCCTCGCGGATGACCCCACCCTCCTGGAGCGTTGCGGGCGGGTCTTCGGCGATCGCGCGGTCGAGGAGGTCGGCGACGTCCCCGAGGCAGTCGAGATCGGCGGCGAGCTCGCGCAACAGCTCGGCCGCGGCATCGCTCCCTGCCTTTCGCAGGACGGGAAGCCGCATCAACGACCGGCGCAGGCCGAGGAGGTCGCGCGGGGCCACGCGTCCGATACCCAGCTTGCCCGCGAGCCTCTCGAGGTCGGTCACGCCCTTCAGCGCGTCGGACAGGGCGGCACGCAGCTCCGGGCGCTCGTGCAGCTCGCGGACCGCCTCCTGCCGCCGCCAGATCTCCTCGGGCACCACCAGCGGCTCGAGGATCCAGCGCCGGAGGAGGCGGGCGCCCATCGCCGTCACGCTCTCGTCCAGCACCGAGAGCAACGTGCCGCCCTCCTCGCCCGGCCGGAGCGCCTCCACGAGCTCCAGGTTGCGCCGCGTCATCTCGTCGAGGAGCATGGCGTGTCCGGGACGCAGGATGCGCACGGGGCGCAGGTGGCTCACGCCGGACGGACGGATCTCTGCGAGGTACTGGACGAGCGCGCCGACGGCCCGGATCATGGAGGTGTCCAACGCCTCGAACCCGAAGCCGTCCAGAGACTGGATCGCGTAGGCTCGACGGAGCGCATCCGCGCACACGTCGGCCTCGAACATCCAGTCGTCCCGGTGCGTGCGCAGGGGTCCTTCCACCAGGCCGCGGACCTTCGCGTCCTCGAGCGTGCGCGGCAGCAGGAGCTCCGTGGCTTCGAGCCGACCGAGCTCAGCCTCCAGCTCGTCGGCCGGCACGTGGCGGGCGGTCAGCTCGCCGGTGGACACGTCGAGGGCGGCCATCCCCCAGGCCTCGTCGCCCTCCGCCACCAGCGCGACGAGGTAGTTGTTGCGCCGCTCGGAGAGGAGCGCGTCGGACACCACCGTGCCGGGCGTGACCGTCTCGGTGACCTCCCGCCGCACGATGCCCTTCGCCAGAGCCGGGTCTTCGACCTGATCGCAGATCGCCACGCGGCGGCCCAGCTTCACCAATCGGGCCAGGTACTCGTCCAGCGCCTTGGCGGGCACGCCGGCGAGGGGCACCCGCGCCGCCGCGCCGTTGTTGCGGGACGTCAGCGTCAGGCCGAGAAGGCGCGCCCCTTCCTCCGCGTCCGAGTGGAAGAGCTCGTAGAAGTCCCCCACCCGGAAGAACAGCAGCGCGTCACGGTGGCGGGACTTGGCTTCCCGCCACTGTTGCATGAGTGGAGTGTCGTCGGGGGTCGCCATGCTCAATCGATGAAGATCGTCTCCTCCGCGGAGACGAAGAGGACGTCACGCAACGCGGGGGCCCGCTCGAAGAGCGCCTTCCCCTTCGCCCGCAGGCGCCGGTCGGTGAAGCCCATCAGGACCAGGTCCGCCGAGGTGGAGCGGGCTTCGACCAGGCGCTGGTAGTCCGTCGCCTCGTCGGTGGGGATGACCATGACGTTCTTTTCGGCGATGAGAAGGCGCCCGTCCTCGATCATGTCGCGCAGCTCCTCCGAGCGCTGCTTCACCTCCATGCGGGGATAGGCCGCGAAAATGCTGATCTCGGCACCGTGCCAGTCCCGGTGTCCAAGGAGGATGTACGCCAGCAGGACCATGAGGTTCGCGTTGCGGGCGTCGTGCCACGTGAGCCAGACGTGGATCGACTTGCGCGCGCCGAAGAAGTTGTCGCCGTGTCGGAGCACGAGCCGGTTCATGCGCGGCACCCCGGCGAGGAGCAGCCCGTCGATCACCTCGTCGAGCACCTCCGGGGGATCGTGTCCACCCACCTCGAACAGGATCGTGTTGTTCTCCATCCCTGACACGCCCGGCATCTGCAGGCTCTGCGCCAGAGCCGACGCCATGGACGGGCTGATCATCGTGTCTACGAAGATCGCGCCCTTGCGCTCCTCCATCGACCGGACCAGACGCGCCTGCACCTCCCGGCTCTCCCGGTAGGTTCCCGGCTCCAGCAGTCCGGGGATGTAGTGCAGGTACGTGCCGAACCCGTAGCGGTGGCACAGCCACTCCAGGACCTGCACGGGCGAAGAGCGGTCGAAGGTGCGCGGCGTCACCATGATGACGCTGGGCCGCCAGTCGTCGGCCGGCGTCTTCTGCAGGCGGATCTGCAGGTACCGGGTGGCCTGCGTCATCACGCCGTGGAAGATCGAAGCGAGGTCGTCCACCCCGCCCCGGCTGCGCCGGATCACCTGGTAGAGCACGCCCATGACGGCGATGGCCAGCATGGCGTACATCAGGTCCATCTGCAGCATGAGCATCAGGCACATGAGCGCGCCGAACAGGCTCAGGTACCACTTGGACCGGAAGCTCGGGCGATACGAGGGTCTCGCCGCGAAGTGCTCGAGGAAGGAGATCGCGCACAGCGCCCCGTACGTGACCATGAAGAACATGGACACGATCCGTGCCACCAGGTTGACGGAGCCCAGCAGGACGAACACGACGGCGATCCCCGAAGTGACCAGCGTCGCGTTGCGCGGCTCGTTGGTATCGCCGAGCCCGGTGGCCAGGAAGCCGTTCAGCCGCTCCACGGGCACGACCCGGTCGCCGCCCAGGGCCTGGAGCGTGCGCGGCGCGACCAGGATCGAGCCGATGGCCGAAGACAGCGTCGCCGCGCCGAGGCCGATGGGGATGATCGGCCCCCACAGCGCGATCCGGCTCATGATCAGCTGGTCGTTCACCAGAGACACCGCGTCCACCGACGTCGCCAGCTTCAGGACCACGAATACGTAGACGATCATCCCCGTGAACGTCGCCGACATGATCCCCAGGGGGATCGAGCGGCGCGGATTCGCCAGGTCGCCGGACAGGCCCACGCCCGCGGTCATCCCCGTGAAGGCCGGGAAGCAGATCGCGAACACGAGAATGAACGGATCGTGGGTCGCCAGGCTCGGAACCAGCGCCGTCTGGGACGGCCGGATGTCGGGGGGGGGCGTCCCCAGGAAGAAGAGCGCGAGGGAGACCGCGAGGATGGCCGCGACCGCCCACAGGGCCTTCACGCCCAGCGCCGCCCCGCGCGTGAGCACGAGCCCCAACAGGACCAGCAGGGCGGGAAGGGAGACGAACCGGGGATCGAAGGCGAGGCCGACGGCCGACTCGAACCACCCCGCCAGCGGGCTGAACGCCTCGGCGAACGCGATCATGTAGAACGCCACCGAGA
>CAZPZU010000157.1:0-5767 GCA_964591135.1 uncultured Gemmatimonadaceae bacterium
CCGCATACACCTATCTGGTCGACACGGCCGGAAGCCTGCGGCAGACCCTGGACCATGCGACACCGCCGGATCGCATCGTTGCTGCGATCCGCTCCCAACTGACAGCAGGAGAAGTTCCATGACCTACGTTCTGAGGCGAATTACCGCAGCCGCAGCCGGCCTCTGTTTGTCCGCAAGCCTCTATGCCGGCATCGCCGCCGAGGACGTGCAGGCGGCGGGGGCCTACGCTCGCGCCGTTCCGCCCGGACAGAGCAACAGCGCCGCCTTCATGAGCCTGACCAACAAGAGCGACGCCGACCATGCCCTGGTGGGGGCCGAGAGTAGCGCCTCAAAGGTTGCGGAGCTGCACACCCACTTTCTGGAAGGCGGCATGATGAAGATGCGTCCCGTGGAGAAGATCGACCTTCCGGCAGGCAAGACGGTCGAGCTCCAGCCCGGCGGGCTGCACCTCATGCTGATCGGTCTCACGCACCAGCTCTCGCCTGGTGAGGACCTGCGGATCACTCTGGTCTTCGAGGACGGTAGCCGTACCTCTCTCGTGGTGCCGGTAAAGACCGTCCAGGCGACAATGGAGCAGCGCAGCCGCTAGCGAGGACCTGCTCCGGACCAAGGAGCCCCGACACGACAGCCTTCGTCGGGGCGCACGACCCAATAGGATCGAAAGAACGGGATGTCACAGGATTTCTTGGTAGCCTACAGGTGCGCCGATCCAGCCCCGTAAGCGGAGCACCGGCGCACGCGCCTCTCCCGCAATCTCCGTCACGCCTCTTCAGTGCCCTCAATCCGAGAGTCCCCTCACCTCGCGGCGTTGTCCCGGGTCGGCAAATAGCACCCCTGCGGGGCTCCGGTCAGCCAGATCCCATGGCATAGGATCGAGCAGAGAATCGGCGCTCGGTCCCTTTCGCTTCTTTCCAGCCAGTCGACTTGTTTGTAGAGGTCGGGACCGGTCAAGCAATCCCGGAGTGGGGTTGGGCGTGGGCCGAGACCTGGAGGCACGGCATTTCACGAGGGTTAGGGTTTCATTCGGCATGTTGTAACTGTGTCGAATGACGCAGCATCTGCTCCAAATAACGCAGTATTTTATCAATAAAAACAATATTTAAAAGAAATTCCTATTTGCCATACAATGTTTCTTTGTTGTTACCTCTCAATCGGAAAGGCAGCGTCGGGGAGTATTGAGGTGAACCTGTGCCCTTGACGCCGGATGGCGTGTTTGCAGGCCCAGGGTACACCCGCTACCACACGTCTTGATGTCGGAGCTCGAATCCATGCAGGCCCCTCCCAAACCCCTTTTCGCACTCTTTGCCTTCTACGCCTCTCAATGCCTCGCAGCGGACGATGTCCATACACTGGACGAAATCCTCGTCATAGCTCCCCCCGAGATCGGTTTGGGGTCTCTCACCCTGAGTCCCGACGAGATTGCGCCTGAGCACGCCCGCACCAGCGATAGCGCCAGGCTGCTCCTGACCATTCCCGGCGTGAGTGCCTACGGTGCCGGGGGGGTGTCCGGCCTGCCGGTAATCCACGGTCTTGCGGACGATCGTCTGCGCACCAAGGTGGATGGGATGGATCTGGTTGCAGCCTGTCCCAACCACATGACCTCACCTCTGTCCTACATCGATCCGACGGCAGTGGAAAGCATGGAGGTCTATGCGGGTGTCACTCCGGTGAGCGCGGGGGGCGACAGTATCGGAGGCAGCATCCTGGTGCAGTCTGCCGCACCTGCCTTCGCCGAGCCCGGCGAGCATCTTGCCAAGGGCGAGGCGGGCGCCTTCTATCGCAGCAACGGCGATAGCTGGGGAGGGAATCTCTCCGGTACCTATGCCACCGAAAGCCTGAGCCTCAACTACACGGGCTCCTACGCTCAGTCCGACAACTACAAGGCAGGCGCTGATTTCAAGGACTACAGCTTCACGGGCCGGGCGGGTCACAGCCTGCCTTTGGACGAAGTGGGCTCCACCGCCTACGAGGCTCGCAACCAAGCCGTCAAGCTCGGGTGGCAAGGCGGCGGCCACTTGGTGGACCTTACCTACGGCTACCAGCACATCCCCTATGAAAACTATCCAAACCAGCGGATGGACATGACGGACAACCGGAGCGACCAGCTCAATTTAGCCTACACGGGCGAGCTGGGCGGGATCGCCCTAAAGGCACGGGCCTATTACGAGCACACGGAGCATGAAATGGACTTCGGCGATGACAAGCGGTACTGGTATGGAGGCGCCTCGGGCGGCGCGTCCGCAACGGACGGTATGCCCTGCTCACCCATTTCCGGGGGTATGACTGGGTGCGCCGCCGGTATGCCGATGTCCACCGACGGCAAGAACAAGGGGTTGACCGTCAGTGCCGAGATACCCCTCGTCAACGAAGACGTGGCACGCCTGGGCGCCGAGTATCAGGGTTATCAACTCGACGATTGGTGGACGCCCTCGGGCGCGAACATGTGGCCCTATACCTTTTGGAATATCAACGACGGGCAGCGCGACCGCTATGCACTCTTCGGAGAGTGGGAGGTCCGCAAGAATCTCTGGACGCACATCCTGGGTCTGCGGTTCGAGTCGGTTCACATGGAGGCGGGCAAGGTGCACGGCTACAACCTCGACACCTACCCCGCGAGTGGAAGCGACGGTCCGGGCAATCAAACTCGGGATGCGGCGCTCTTCAACGCCCAAGACCGCAGCAAGAGGGACAGCAACTGGGATCTGTCCTGGCTCGCCCGCTTTGCCCCGGACGCCGCCCAGTCGTACGAGATCGGTCTGGCGCAAAAGACCCGCTCGCCGAATCTGTACGAGCGCTACACCTGGTCGACCTGGCAGATGGCGGCCTTTATGAACAATTTCGTCGGCGACGGCAATGGCTACGTGGGCAACCTCGACCTGGAGCCGGAGGTGGCCCGCACCCTGAGCCTCAGCGCCGACTGGCACGATGCCGACGAGGAACGATGGGGGGTCAGGGTGACGCCGTACCTGACCTATGTGCAGGACTACATCGATGCGGTGCAGTGGGACTCGGCAACGAACGCGCCGCGCACTGTGCCAGTGGTCGACGACTTCACCGTGCTCGAGTATGTCAACCAATCCGCCCGTCTCTACGGCCTGGACGTCTCGGCACGATTTCTGGTGGCGCGCGCGACCAGATTCGGCGATTTCAGACTCCAGGGCGCGGCGAGTTATATCAAAGGCGAGAATCGGGATACGGGCGACAATCTGTACAACATCATGCCGCTGAACGCCAAACTGAGCCTCGCGCAAGAGCTCGGTCCCTGGCGCAATACGCTGGAAGGGGAGCTCGTGGCCGCCAAGGACGATGTCTCCCAGGTGCGCAACGAGATGCAGACCGCCGGCTACGGGCTCCTTCACCTGCGCAGCCGCTATGAGAAGAAGACTTGGAGCGCCGAGGTCGGCGTCGAAAACCTATTCGACCGATTCTATGATCTTCCGTTGGGCGGGGCCTACGTCGGCCAGGGCACGACCATGAGCATTCCGCCGGAGCCCAATCAACCTCAGTGGGGCACCCCTGTGCCGGGACCGGGTCGCTCCTTCTATGCCGCTGTCAACATCAGGTTTTGACTGAGCTGTCGATGTGCTTGATTCTACTCAGTTTTCTCAACCTATCAGCCCTGCGGTGTGGATGGTGGTCACGCGTTTCTCGCCGGTCGGCGTCACCCATCGCGAGGGAGCTGATATCGCACGTCGATCCACCGGGGACGAAGGCCGTCGACTTTTTTCATCCTGGTGTCAGACGCCCACTCCTCGCGCGGAGGCCTCCACGCCCGAAAAGCCTAGGGCCTTTTGACGCGAGTAACAGCGCAGTGCTTCTGAGCCTGGTGAGCCGAATGCCGATGCGGTGCCCGCGGCAGGCAGTGCTTCGGGGGCCGGGGGCGCGGGATCCGGGCGCGCGGCCGAAGCGAAGAGGAGGGATTTGTCCTCAGGACAAGCGCGCTCGGGTAACCGCGCCGTTCAACACAGCGCCAGGGCGCTGAAACGCTCAAATTCACCGGGCCTCGGTTGCCATCGAGCACCGTCAGGCGTGTGGTCAGGTCGGTCGTCTGGCCGCAAAGCTCGGGCGGATGGATCTCCACGCCAGGGACGCTCAGCACGAGCTGGAGACGCCCGTTGGTGGCGGTCAGCTGCGCCGAGACACGCGGTGCTTGCCCGGGTGGGGTGGTGTAAAAGGCTCTGTCCGGAGTTGCCTGCACGGGATGCAATACCAGGTTCTGTCCGGTCTCTTCCTGAACCGCTGGCAGGAGCTCGCCGGCACCGTCGATTTCGTTCAGAACGTCGTCGATCACGAGTTGGGATTTGCTCAAGTCCAAGTTTTCGTAAAAGCGAAAAGTGCTCGAAAGCCTGAGGCTACCCTTCCCGCCGACCTTGGTCGCTGCCCCCTTTGCCTCAAACGGTATAGTGGACCCCGGATTTGAGACAGCCCCTTAAGATAGAGCAACAACGCAAGAAGGGGCGAAGATGAAACGCAAGCGGTATGGCAAAGAGTTCAAGGCGCGGGTTGCGCTGGAGGCGATCAAGGGTCAGAAGACGGCCAACGAGCTGGCCTCGGAGTACGAGGTTCACGTCAGCCAGATCAACACCTGGAAGAAGCAAGCCCTGGAGGCGCTACCGGAGGTGTTTGGTCGGGGTCAGGAGCTGGAAGAGGCGCAACGCGAGGCGGAGCGAGACCGGCTCTACCAGCAGATCGGCAAGCTGCAGGTGGAAGTGGACTGGTTGAAAAAAAAGACTGGACATCTCGCCTGAGTGTGGCCGAGAAGTGCCGCTGCATTGAGCCCGATCACCCGAGTCTGAGCATCGTGCGCCAGTGCGAGTTGATCGGCTTGGCGCGGGCTAGCTACTACCGGGGCGGTCCGGTCGGCGAGGAGACGGCGGAGAACCTGGAGCTGATGCGGTTGATCGACGAGGAGTATACACGCCATCCCTTTTTCGGCAGCCGCAAGATGCGCGACTTTCTGCAGCGACAAGGCTATGCGGTTAATCGCAAGCGGGTGCGGCGGTTGATGCGCAAGATGGGGCTGGTGTCGGTAGCCCCCAAGCCCAACACAAGCCATCGGGCGCCACAGCACAAGATCTACCCCTACCTGCTGCGGGGGCTGCAGATCGAGCGTCCCGATCAAGTGTGGTGCGCGGACATCACCTACATCCGTCTGGCCCATGGGTTTGTTTACCTCACGGCCGTAATGGACTGGCACAGCCGCTACGTACTCGCCTGGGAGGTGTCGGTGACCATGGAGGAGCACTTCTGCGTCAACGCCCTGCAGAGCGCCCTCCGGCGTCATGGGCGCCCGCAGATCTTCAACACCGACCAGGGCTCGCAGTTCACCGGGGAGAGCTTCACCGGCGTGCTGAAGGCGGCGAGGATCGACATCAGCATGGATGGGAAGGGGCGGGCGATGGACAACATCATGGTCGAGCGCTTGTGGCGCTCAGTGAAGTACGAGGAGGTCTACCTCAAGGAGTATGAGAGCGTCTCCGAGCTGGTCGCGGCATTGCGTGTGTACTTCGAGTTCTACAACCACGAACGTCCGCACCAGTCCCACGGCGGAGCGACGCCGGCGGAGGTTTACCGCGGTGAGGCCGAATATAAACGGGCCGCGTAAGTGGCTGATTGGCAGAAAATGTGCCGTGGATAAGCTGATGGACGGCTCTGTGGACAACCCGATGGACAACCCTTCGGGTTGCCCACAGGTTGCCGCACAGGCCGCCCACGAGCTTACCCACGACGGGTTGTTTGGATTTTCAACAACAAGATTTTTATATCT
>CAZPZU010000158.1:0-5683 GCA_964591135.1 uncultured Gemmatimonadaceae bacterium
CGGGGACCTTGGCCAGCGCGTTGAGGATCTCCTCCGTCATCCCGTCGGAGAAGTATTCGTTCTCCTTGTCGTCGCTCATGTTGACGAAAGGCAGCACGGCGATGGAGCGGGGACCCGCGTCCTCTTCGTCACCCCGGCGGTCTCTAGCCGAACGCGGAGGCCGACGCTGCCCTTTGATGACCTCCACGGGGCTGTCGAACATCCAGGCCAGGATCATGGCCACGGGGAAACCGAGGGCGAGAAGCACCACCACGAGGGATACGCCCCATTCGGGGATGTTCAGCGCCGGGATCACGATGTCGGCGGCCTGCATGACGACCCATGCCACGATGCCGTATACGAGAGCGCGCTGGACGATCTTCCGCCGTTTCAGCTCGCTCCAGAATGTGCCCGCGGTCATGGTGTCCCCTGCAAGTGCCTGAGCCGGTTCACGTCCAGGGCCAAGTGCACCGTGGCCGTGCCTCCGGCGACGATCTCGTGATCGAGAACGTAGCGGGTTCCGACGGCTGTGGTGAGGCGGGGGGTAGGCCGATCATGTGGGCCAATGGTGCGTTCTGCCGCCGAGGACCGCAACGTCGACATCGTCGTGGGGGTCGGCCGCCGGCCCTCGTGGGGCGGGCTGCGTGCGCCGTGAGCGGTTTTTCACGAACGCGCGACGCTGTACACTACGCGCACCGACCACTCCGACCGGAGAGAAGATTGGGCGCGATCCGCGACTTCATGGACCAGCACTATCTGCACTTCAACGCGCGCGAGGCCGTGTGGGCGGCGCGCGCGTACGAAGACCACCTGGCGCGGGGCGGCAAGATGATGGTCACGCTCGCCGGGGCGATGTCCACCGGTGAGCTCGGGGTGATCCTGGCGCGGATGATCCGTGCAGGGAAGGTCCACGCCATCTCGTGCACGGGCGCGAACCTGGAAGAGGATCTCTTCAATCTGCTCGCGAACAAGGAGTACGAGATCATCCCGTCCTGGCGCGAGCTGTCCGCGGGGGACGAGGTCGCGCTCTACCAGCGCGGGATGAACCGGGTCACCGACACGTGCATCCCCGAGACGATCATGCGGCACCTGGAGCGGCGTCTGCTCAAGCTGTGGTCCGAGGCCGCCGCCTCGGGGGAGCGGCACACCCCGGCCGAGTACCTTTTCGCGGTGCTCGACGACCCCACGCTCGAGGAGCACTACCAGATCGACCCGGCGAACTCCTGGATGCTGGCGGCGAAGGAGATGGGGATTCCCGTCTGGGCGCCGGGGTGGGAGGACTCCACCACGGGGAACATCTTCTCGGCCAACGTGATGATGGGGAAGATCAAGCACCACACGTGCGTGAAGACGGGGACCGAGCAGTTCCAGCAGCTCATCGAGTGGTACGTCGCCAACCACGGGGCGGAAGAGGGCAAGCCGTCGGTTGGCTTCTTCCAGATCGGCGGCGGTATCGCCGGCGACTTCGCCATCTGCGCGGTACCGTGCATGATCCAGGACCTGCAGATGGACGTGCCCTTCTGGGGGTACTTCTGCCAGATCACGGACGCGCAGCCGTCCTACGGCGGCTACTCGGGCGCGCCGGCCAACGAGAAGATCACCTGGGGAAAGCTCGAAGGCGCGGATACGCCGCGCTTCAACATCAACTCGGACGCGATGATCGTGGCGCCGCTGATCTTCGCGTACGTGATGGGGGACTGAGGGCTCGCTCCGGCCGTGCGGGAGCTCGACCTCAGCGCGCGCGCCCCAGATGTGAATCCAGGAACTTCGTGATGGCGGGGACCCTCGCCTCCACAGGCGGCACGTGGCCCGCTCCCTGGACGAGCACGAGCTCCTTCGGCTGCCGCAGGAGGTTCCAGAGGGGGAGGCCCCGCGTCAGCCAGGGATGCTCGTCGTCCGTCGTGCCGTTGACGAGGAGCTTCGGCGGGTGGATCCATGGGGCGAAGTTCACGCTGCTCGCCTCGGGCAACGTGGGCATGAGCCGCTCGTCGATGCCGCCGCCGAGGAGCACGACGGCCTTGAACCTGTCGTCGGTGCCTGCGAAGACGAGGTGGGAGCCGGCCCCGAAGCTGAGGCCGACGTACGCGAGGCGATCCGCGTCGATGTCGTCGCGCGTCTCGAGGTAGTCCATGCCGCGCCGCATCTCGGTCGCCTGCTGGACCATGAGGTCACGGTAGGCCACGGTCTGCGGCTCGGGTGCCGTGAATGTCGAGCCGTAGGCACGCTCGCGCATGCCGAGCAGCACGGGCGCGAAAACCGCCCGCCCTCCCCGCACGAGGGGACCCAGCACCCACTCCGCGGCCTCCGCCGCGGTCTCCGCGTAGAAGGCGCTCGCACCCGGGATGAACACGAGCGTCTGGTAGGGCGGCGTGGCCCTGAGGGGCAGGAACAGATAGCCCAGCGCCCTGTCGTCCCCAGGCCCGTCGTAGGCCACCTTCACGCGCACCCAATCGGGTGTTTCGACCCGGTCGACGACCTGCGCGTCGAGGGGCGTCCTGTCGTAGCGGTAGTGGGTCAGGAGTGCCACGAACGTCGCGGAGTCGACCGGGTGGTAGGTCGGTGTGCGGCGGGCCAGGTCGATGAAGCCGTCGCCCGCGCGGTCCGCCTCGGGTCGAGCCGGCCGGACACAACGAAACCCGAGGTCGGAGGCCGCGAAGAGATCGTCATACACGCCGATGGCGTTGAAGAGGTAGGCGGGGTCCTGCCACGAGCCACCGGTCGCGATGTGTCCGCTGTCGGCCGCGGTGCGGGTCCACTCGCGGACGTTGCCGGCCATGGCGTACGCACCGTACGGGCTGATGCCGAAGGGGTATCGATCCACGGACGTGGTGCCGGTGGTCGCGAATGCCGCGCGCTCCCGCACGCCTTCGCCCGGTCCCTCGTAGCCCCAGGGCAGGATCACGCCCTCGCGGTGCGCGATCCGCCCGTCCCGCGCCGTCTTCTCCCACTGGTACAACGTGGGCAGCTGTTTGCCCACGAAGCGCGCGTAGGCCGCGGCCTCGTACCACGTGACCCCGGACACCGGATGGCTCGCCTGGCCCTCGGGGAACTCTCCTCCGCTCCAGGTTCGCGGACCCGGTAGGCCGGACCGGTCCACCAGCAGCTTCGTCCCCTCCTCCCACGACAGCGTCCGCCCACCCCTCACGAAGGATGCGTCCCAGTACTCGGAGTTCGCGTAGCCGCCGGCCCGCACGAAGGCCATATAGTCCGCGTTCGTGACCTCGAACCGATCGATGAAGAACGCGTCGAGGTCGGCGGTGTCGCCCCGCGGTGCGGCGTGGCTCACCAGCTCGTACGTGCCGCCGGGGACGAACACCATGTCGGCCGGAGTTCCGTCAATCGGCTGGAGCGGCACATGCAGTGCGATCCTGGTCGATCCGCCGAACACGGCGAGCTCCGAGCGCATCTGCGTGCTCGAGGCGAGCCTCTCGACGGGTACGTATCCCTCCAGGGAGACCACGACGCGATAGTCGCTGCGGGGGACCTCGAGGTCGTGGATGGGTGTCGTGCCCACGTCCCGTGAGACGGTGTCGGCTCCCGATTCGGGGAAACGGGTCAGCCGGACCCGGGCTCCCGACGGCTGGGACTCCACGGTCAGGACGTCGGTGACCTCGCTGAGAAGACGGGAGACCGTGCTGTCCTCCCCCAGCTTCCGGCTGGTCTCCGTCGCCAGCGCGTACGCCTCCTCGTAGCGCCCGCTGTCCGCCAGAGCGGCGATCACGGGGAGCGATGCGCGGGCCGCCTCACGGCCTGCCCGCGCACGGTTCTGTGCCAGCAGGCCGCCCACGGCCGCGATGCCCGCGATCGACAGCGCCCACACCCACCGGGACACCGTGCCCGGCATCGCGGCGGCGGCTGGTGGCCGGAGCTCGCCGATCCGCCGCCCGAGTTCCTCGGCGCTCCGGAGCCGGGCGTCCCGGTCCTTGCGGAGCGCGTCGGCCAGAAGCGCGTCGAGCGCGGGTGACAGGCCGTCGCGCACGGCGCTCGGGGGAGCGGGGTCCTCCGACAGGATGGCCGCGGCTGCGACCTCGGGTCGATCCCGGCGGAACGGGTTGCGGCCTGTCAGCATCTCGTAGAGGACCAGGCCGAGCGCCCACACGTCGGCGCGGCCGTCCACGTCCCTCCCCTCGATCTGCTCGGGCGACATGTACGTTACGGTTCCCGCAAGCACGCCCATCCGAGTGAGCTCGGACGCGCCGGTCAGCTTCGCCACGCCGAAGTCGAGGATCTTCACACCGCCCGCAGGCGTGAGCATCAGGTTGGCGGGCTTGACGTCCCGGTGGATGATCCCGCCTTCGTGGGCCCGGGCGAGGCCGTCGGCCGCCGCGGCCGCGATGTCCAGCGCCTCGTCGACCTCGAGGGGCCCTCGCTTCAGGCGCTCCTTCAGCGTTTCGCCCTCGTAGAGGGCCATCGCGATGAAGAGGCGCCCGTCTTCGGTTTCGTCGATGTCGTGGATCGTGCAGATGGCGGGATGGTCAAGCGCGGATGCGGCCTGTGCCTCGCGTGCGAACCGCGCCCGCGCTTCCTCGTCGCGCGTGAGGGACGGCGGCAGGAACTTGAGCGCGACGGATCGCTTGAGGCGCACGTCCTCGGCACGGTACACCACGCCCATGCCGCCACCACCCAACCTGCGGATGACGCGGTAGTGCGAGATCGTGCGGCCGACGAGGTCGTCGCTCATTCAGCCAGCGGTCCTGGTCGCGAGGCAGTGTAGACCGCTCGTACAATCGGACGCCCGTGACCGTCGACGCAAGCGAGGGGCGCCCACGCGGTGTGTGCGGGTGCCGTGGCCGCCGGAGGCGGTAGGGGGCGGAGCCGAGGAGTCGGGTGGAGCCGGGTTCCGGGCGCGTGCAACTCGGCCGCCCCTCGCCGGTATACGTCTGCATGACCCTCCCCGGAAGCGTCACGAGCACGGATCGTGACGTCCTGTCCGCGGCAGCCGACTGGCGTGCCCGTGGACTGGGCGTCGCGCTGGCCACCGTCGTGCGCACGTGGGGCTCCGCTCCCCGCGAGGCCGGAAGCCACATGGCGGTCAACGAAAGCGGGGAGTTCTGCGGCTCCGTCTCCGGCGGCTGCGTGGAGAACGCCGTGGTGGAAGCGGCGACCGAGGTGATCCGCTCGGGGAAGGGTCGGACGCTCAGCTTCGGCGTCACCGACGAGATGGCGTGGGAGGTGGGGCTCGCCTGCGGCGGCAAGGTGGCCATCTTCCTGGAGCGCGTCTCGTGAGGAAGGAGCTCCTGACGGAGCTGCTCCACGTCCTCGACGACGACCGCGCCGTGGTCTTGGCGACCCGCCTGCCCGGCGGGGAGCAAGCCCTCCTCTTCCCGCTGGACTCCGACTCCGGAGCCCCCAACGGGGCGTGGCCGATGGAGGCCGCGAGGCGCGCGCTGCTGGAGGACCGCTCGGACACGGTCGCCGATGCGGACGGGGACGTCTTTCTGCGCCCCTACAACCCGTCCGTCCGCATCATCCTGGTGGGCGCGGTGCACATCGCGGCGCCCCTCGCCCGCATGGCCACGACGGCGGGCTTCGACGTCCACGTCGTCGATCCCCGCTCGGTATGGGCCACGGAGGAACGCTTCCCGGGCATCCACCTCGTGCGGTCGTGGCCCGACCAGGCGTTGGCCGAGCTCCGCCCGGACCATCGTACGGCCATCGTGACACTCACCCACGACGCGAAGCTGGACGATCCGGCCCTCGTCGG
>CAZPZU010000159.1:0-5680 GCA_964591135.1 uncultured Gemmatimonadaceae bacterium
AGCTTCACGGACCTCTTCGGCCAGTTCCGCATGGACACCCGAGTGGTGGACGTCGAGACCGGGGAGATCCTGAAGACCGAGACGGTGCGGGACCGGCGGGAGAAGATTTACGACCTGCTGGTGGACCTCGCGGGGCAGATCGTGTCCGACGTCGACCTGCCGGCCCTGCCCGCCCAGGCGACGGAGAGCCGCAAGTCCAAGAACATCCCGCCGGAGGCAGTCACGCTCTTCTCGCGGGCGCAGGTGTTCCAGGACGGAGGGCACACCGATCGGGCGATCGAGCTCTATCGGCGGCTGACGGACGAGTTCCCGGACATGGTGCAGGCGAAAGAGGCTCTGGAGCAGCTGACGGGCACGACGGGTCCATGACCGGTTGACCCGGCAGCCGGGTCAGCCCCCCTGCAGCAGGCGGATCGCCTCGGGCGCGGGCACGGCGAGGAGCGTCCTGCCCACATCCGTATCGGTGCCGCCGACCAGGACGCCGACCACCCGGCCGTCGCGGTCCAGGACGGGGCTTCCGCTCGCGCCCTTCTCTCCGTAGCCCTGTACCTCCAGCAGCTCGCCCCGGTTGCCGCTGATGACCCCCGCGGTGAGCAGGGGCCGCACCAGGCCGGCCGAGCCTTCGGGCGGCCGGCCCCCGAGGGGAAAGCCCAGCATGGCCACGGGTGAGCCGGAGGCGAGGGTGTCCGTACGCGCATTGAAGCCGAGCACGACAGGGATGTCCCCCTCGAGGCGCTCCACCTGGACCAGCGCCAGATCGGCCGTGGAGGACACCCGTACGACGTGCGCCGGCCATACCTGCCGTGAGTCGGCGAACTGGATGCCGATGCGTCGGGGACGCTCGCTTCCGTCGGGGCCGGCCACCACGTGCCGGTTCGTCATCAGGATGCCCGAGGGCGAAACGCCGAAGGCGGTGGCCGTCACCACGCCTTCGGGCATTTCCACGTAGATCTGCGCCGTCCCCCGGCGCGTCACGCTCTCGATCTTCGCGAAGTCGAGGGATGCCGCGAGCTGTTGACGTTCGAGCGCCACAGAAACGCTCTGCAGACGCTGGCGCAGGCGGGTGACTTCGTCGTCATCGAGGCCGTGGTCCTCGGCGGACTGGAGCGACGTCCGCAGCGAGCGTACCTCGTTCTGCGATTGCTGGAGCGCCTCCAGGAGCCCGGACACCCGTAGCTGGAGCGACTCCACGTTCTGGTTCTGGTTCCGTTCGAGGCTGTCGTTCCGGGCCCGAAGAGCGGCCGTGCGCGTCTGCGCCACCGAGAGGATGCTGTCCATCCGGGCTTCCAGCGCCGCGCGCTCCCGCTCCCAGTCCTGGCCGGTGGCCAACCGCCCGGCCACGTAGAAGGCGCTGGACAGGACGGAGAGCGCCACCACGGCGACGACGACCGGAACCCAGGGGAACCGCCGACCGGAGCTCGTGGCCTCGGGCCCGACCGACATCTGCATGGTCTCGGGCGGGTCCGCGCTCGTCCGGAACACCAGGAGGGGCCCCCCGGCCCCGAGGCGGATGCGGTCACCGTCGGCGAGGACGCGATCCCCTTGCCCCACAGGTTGCTCGTTGACCCAGGTGCCGTTGGTGCTCCCCAGGTCCCGGACCGCCCACACACCGGACGAGGGAACGAGGAGCGCGTGGCGCCCGGAGACCGTGAGGTCCGTCCGAGGATCGAGCCGAAGCTGCGCATCGCCGTGTCGACCCACCGTTACGGGCGTGTCGCCCAGGCGATGGACGGCGCCCGCCCGGCCTCCTTCCAGAACCTCGATCCAGGCGTCCATGCGCGGCCCTCTACCCGCCTCCAGCCAACTTGCGCAGGTAATCCCGGTAGTTCACGTCGTTCGGTGCCGCACTCGTGGCGCGGCGGGCCCAATCCAGCCCCTCGTCGAGCTCCTGCAGCTCGACGGCCGCCTGCGCGTGCGCATAGGCCGCCCGGGCCCGGATGCTGTCCGGCAGGTACGTGGCCTCCCACAGCGAGCGGGTCGTGTCCTTCACCGCCCGTCGCGCGCGCGTCGCCTGGGCGGCGCCGAGGTTGTTCGTGACGATGTCGTCGAGGATGAAGAGCTGGTTCCACGCCTGGTCGTTGGCCTGCTTCGGCGTGAGCCGCGTGGGCGGCTGGGGCTGGGGCTGCGGCGCCGCGCGCTCCACGTCCAGCGTCACCTGCACGGTGTCGGCAGGCCCGCCGTCCCACCCCACCACCACGGCCGCCGTGTAGCGTCCCGGCGAGGAGGGCGGCCGACCGGGCTCCACCACCACGGCGGTAGGCGTGCTCGTCGCCTCCAGCCTGGCCGACAGCCACCCCTGCGCTCCCCCCGCGGGATACGTCACGTTCGAGAAGAGGGTCTGGCCGGCCCCACCGTCGCCCGTCACGTCCACCGATTGCGCGCCCGGTGTCGAGCCCCCCGGCGGGACCGTGAAGGCGATGGAGCGCCGTCCGAGGCGGGGGGCCTCCGCCACGGCCATCGACGAGACGGTGACCTCGGTCACCCCTCCGATGGAGCCCACGGCCGCCCGGATGGACGTCGTCCCCGCCTGTAGCCCACGCACCGTCCCCGCTGCGTCCACGGACGCCACGTCGGGACTGCTGCTGGTCCACTGCACGCTCGCGTCCGGCAACACGTCGCCGCTCGCATCGCGTACGGTGGCGCTCATGCGCCCGCTCTCGCCCACGGCGAGCTCGAGGGATGGCGGCACGGTGACCTCGGCCGGCTCGGGGCCCGACCGCGACAGCATGGCGACCGCGACGACGCCGACCACCACCACGGCGCCGCCGGCGAGGCCCAGGGGCATCCAACGCGGTCGCTCCCGCTTCGGGGCGGGCGGCGTGGCACGCGGCGCAAGCGTCGGGTCGCCGCGTGGGGCCACCACCGTCGCGGGAAGCTCGTCGGCGGGCGCCGTCCTGGGCCCGGCCGCCACGACCATCGTCGCCCCGTCGGTGGGCGCGGCCGCACTGGAGGAGGCCGCCTCCCCGTACACCGCGTCCCAGAGCTCCCGCGCGAACTGCCCTGTGTCGGCCGGCCGGTTCTCCCGCTCCCGGGCGAGGGCGCTATCCATCACCGCCTGCAGCGCCGGGGAGAACTGCGTGCCGGGCGCCACCTCCGAGAGCTTCATCGGATCGCGGGTGAGGCGATCTACCATCAGCTCCTGGGTCGACCGGCTGCGGTAGGGGAGATCTCCGGTGATCATCCGGAAGAAGACCAGCGCCAGCGAGTACAGGTCACTGCGCCCGTCGAGGGGATCCCCCGTGAGCTGCTCGGGGCTCATGTACTCGGGTGTGCCGACCACGAACCCCAGCCGCGTGACCCCCTTCTCCTCTCCCTCGGCGGAGCCCTTGGCGATGTCGAAGTCGACGACCTTCGCCAGGTCTCCGCCGTCCCGGTCCCGGGTGATCATGATGTTGTCGGGCTTCATGTCCCGGTGCACGATCCCGAGGTCGTGCGCGGCCTCCAGCGCCGAGGCGGCCTGGATGGCGATGCGCGCTGCCCGCTCGAGCGGCAGGGGCCCCTCCCGCTTGAGGAGGCTCGTCAGGCTCTCGCCGTCCACGAGCTCCATCGCCAGGAACTGCAGCCCGTCCGACGTGTCGCTGAAGTCGTAGACCGTGCACACGTTGACGTGGCGGATGGCGGATGCATTGCGCGCACCGCGGGCGAAGCGTGCCACGGTCTCCGGATCGCGGGAGAGGGACCCGCGCAAGACCTTGATGGCGTCCCGGCGTCCGATCTTCAGGTGCTCCCCGACGTACACGGCGCCCATGGCGCCCCAGCCCAGGAGCTTGACCAGCCGATAGCGCCCCGCGAGGACGGTACCGACGAGACTCTCGGGGGTCTGCCCCTCTCCGGGTTCGGTTCCTGGCGGGGTGGATTCGGCCATGGACGAGCGTGTGGGGAACGAGATGAGCACGGCGACGCCGGCGGGCGCCAGAAGGCGCCGAAAACACTAGGCCCTGTGACGGACGGGCGCCAGTGAGCCGTGCGTCGCGCGCCCTTCGAGGCCGCGCTTCTCTGGCGTAGTCGTCCGTTTTTTCGTATTGGGTAGTACCCACAGCCCACGTGCGACCCGGTGGCATGATACCCCAAGAACGAACCGTAGTCTTCTCCGATATCGCCGGTAGCACCGGCATCATGGAGACGGTGGGCGACGTGCAGGGCCACGAGGTCGTCGCTTCGGTGCTGGAGTGTCTGGCCGAGGTGACGAGCCGGCACCGGGGCTATGTCGTGAAGACGATCGGCGATGAGATCATGTCCGCATTCGAGAGCCCGGCCGACGCGCTGTCCGCCGCGGTCGACATGCAGCGGGCGCTGAAGGTGCATCCGCCCATGCACGGGGTGCAGCCGAAGGTGCGCATCGGCGTGCACGGCGGCCCGGTTCTCGTCGAGAACGGTGATTTGCACGGGGACGTGGTGAACACGGCCGCCCGGGTGGTCGCCATGGCGAAGGGGGACCAGATCCTGACCACCGAGGACACCCTACTGTCGGCCGGTCCCGCTGACCTGGCGCAGCGCGATCTGGGGGAGCACCCCATCCGGGGAAAGGACGCGCCGATCCGGCTGAAGGAGGTGCTGTGGGAGGTGGATCTCGCGGGGCTCACCACGGTGATGCCCAACCCCGTCGCGATGATCGAGGTAACGCTCGACTTGCGCGCGGGTGGCGACACGCTCTCCTTCACCGCGTCGCACCCCGCTCCGATCACGATCGGCCGCGGTGAGGGCAACACCATCGAAGTCCAGGACGCGGCGGCGTCCCGGTCGCACGCGTCGGTATCGGTGCGGCATGGACGCTTCTACCTCGCAGACCACAGCACCAACGGCACCTTCGTGCGCCCGAGGGGAGAGGACGAGATCTTCGTGCATCGAGACGAGGTACTGCTGCGTGGCAAGGGCTCCATACGCCTCGGACGCTCCCTGATGGAAGCGGACGGCTCGGTCCTGGAGTACGGGGTCCGAGGGGGACTGCCGGTTCCGGTATCGTGAGCCTCTTCCGCCGGAACGACTCGGGCATCAGGCTGGCCGTGTCCGCGCTGACGGACGTCGGCCGGTCACGCGACCACAACGAGGACCGCTTCCTGGTGGCGGACCTCACCACCCGCGACACGTCGGTGCAGAACGGCTCGCGCCCGTCGGAGCTGGGGCCCCGGGGCTCCCTCCTGCTGGTCGCCGACGGGATGGGCGGCGCGGCGGCCGGCGAGATGGCCAGCCAGATGGCCGTCGATCTCATCTTCGAGCAGCTCGCCACCAGCTGGTCCTCCGAGACGGACGACAGCCCCGACCTCTTCGCGCTCAGGGTGCGCGAGGCGGTCGAGCGCGCCAACGCGCGCATCCACGCCGTGTCGCAGGAGCAGCCCCACCTGCAGGGGATGGGGACGACGGCCACGCTCGTGGGGATCCTCGGGCCTCGTCTGCTCCTCAGCCAGGTTGGGGACTCGCGTGCCTACCTGATCCGCGACGGCGTCGCCGTCCAGATGACGCGGGACCAGTCGTTCGTGCAGCACCTGCTCGACACCGGACGCGTCAGCGAGGCGGAGGCCTACGAGATGGCGCCCCGCAACGTGATCCTGCAGGCCCTCGGGCCGAGCCCCACCGTCGAGGTCGTCCAGCACTGGCAGCCCCTGCTGCGGGGCGACATGGTCCTGCTGTGCTCCGACGGCCTGTCGGGGGTGGTGACCGCAGATGACATCGCCGGGATCGT
>CAZPZU010000160.1:0-5518 GCA_964591135.1 uncultured Gemmatimonadaceae bacterium
TCCGAAACGATCGGTCGATGGGAAGGTGGGCGACGGGAGACGACGGGAGACGACGAGGACGATGGGCACGCTGGGTCGGGACATCCGCTACGCCATCCGCACGCTACTGCGCGCGCCGGGCTTCACGCTCGTGGTCGTGGTTACGCTGGGGATGGGGATCGGCGCGAACACCGCGGTGTTCAGCGTGGTGGACGCCGTGTTGCTCGAGAGGCTGCCCTATCCTGAGCCGGACCGGCTGGTCGCCGTGTCGAGGAACGCGACCGAGCGTGGCGGGGCCCCGCGGGCCGGGCTCGACGCCTCCTCGTTCCGGGCGGTTCGTGACGAGCCGCGACTCTTCGAGGCCTCGGCCGCATGGCGCCCGTGGGAGCCCACGCTCACCGGTGTCGACGACCCGGAGGTGCTCCGCGCCGCCGAGGTGACGGACGGGATGTTCTCGCGCGTGCTGCGCGTCCGCCCGGAGCTCGGCCGCGATTTCCTCCGCGCCGACGGCGTCGAGGGTGCGGCCAGCGTGGTGCTGTTGAGCCATCGCACGTGGCGCACGCGCTTCCACGCAGACCCGGACGTCGTCGGGCGGAGCGTCTCGCTGTCGGAGATGCCCTATACGGTGATCGGCGTCATGCCGGAGGGCTTCCGGCCGCCGTTCGCCCCGGACGCGTCGGTGTGGAAGGCGTTGGGCTCCGCGGGCGCAGGGACCTGCGCCCGCGGCTGTGCCGACCTGCACGTTCTGGCACGACTGGCCCCGGGCGTCGCACTCGAGGAGGCGCGCGCGCACGCTTCGGCGCTCTCCGTCCGTCTGGACGAGAGCTACCCCGAGACCGACGGGGGAACGGCGTTGGTGATCGTCGGCCTGAGAGAAGCCATGACCCGTGCCTCGGCCCGTCCTCTGTGGGTGCTGCTGGGCGCCGTCGGATTCGCCCTCCTCATCGCGTGCTGCAACGTGGCGAACCTCCTCTTGGCACGGGGGCTGGACAGGGAGCGGGAGGTCGCGGTGCGCTTGGCGCTCGGTGCGGGGCGCGGCCGGATCTTCGCGCAGATACTCACGGAGAGCTTCGTGCTGGCGGTGGTGGGCGGCGTGGTCGGGCTGGGGATGGCGGGGTGGGGAACCGACATGCTCCTCGCGCTCGCGCCGCAAGGCGCGGTCCCGCGACTGGAGGGCGTGGGGATGAACGTCGGCGTCCTGGGATTCACGGCGCTCGTCGCCGCCGGGACCGCTGTCGCCTTCGGGCTCGTCCCGGCCTGGGCCGTCGCCCGCCGAGGTGTGCCGTTCGGCTTGAGGTCGCGGGAACGCCGGACCCGGGGACTGCTGCGGGGGAGCGTGCCCGCCGTCGGTCAGGTGGCGCTGGCACTGGTCCTGCTCGTGGGTGCGGGGCTCCTCGTCCGCTCGTTCCGGAAGCTCGACGCGGTGGACCTCGGCATCCGGGCGGAGGGCGTGCTCACCCTCGACGTCGCGCTGCCGGAGTCCCGCTATCCCGACGGCACGGCGCGCCGGGCCTTCTACGACGGGCTGCTCCAGCGGGTCTCCGGCCTGCCGGGGGTCCTGTCCGCCGGCGCGGCTCGCTCGCTCCCCCTCGGCGGAGACGACGAAGAAGTCGGACTCCTGGTCGAGGGGCCGACAGGGGTGGGCGACGAGGCCCCGACCGTCCAGGTCCGACCGGTCACCGCCGGCTACTTCGAGACCGTGGGGCTCCGTGTGCTCGTCGGGCGGGCGTTCGCACGGAGCGACGACGCCTCGGCCCAGCGCGTCGCCGTCGTCAACGAGACGCTGGCGCGGCGGTATTTCCCCGAGGCCGGCGCCGTGGGGCGGCGCATCGCGGTGGGCGGTGTGGGCCCCCCCGCGTGGCGCACGATCCTAGGCGTGGTCCGGGACGTCCGCCATCGCGGGATCCGGGACCCGGCCCGACCGGCCGTGTATCTGCCCTTCGCACAGGCGTCTCCCGGTGCCATGTCGGTGGTGGTCCGGGTGGTAGGGGACCCCCTGGACGTCGTTCCCGAGGCGCGCAGGGCCGTGTCCGGTCTGGACCCGTCGCTGGCGGCGGCCAGGGTACAGCCGCTCCGGGCCCTCGTGGACCGTGCGCTCGCGCCCGACCGCTTCGTCGCCGGGATACTGTCTTCGTTCGCCCTGCTCGTGCTCCTCCTGGCGGGCATCGGGGTCTACGCCGCGGTGTCGCAGGCAGTGACGCGGCGCACTCGTGAGATGGGGATCCGGCTCGCCGTGGGGGCTGAAGCGCACGACCTCGTGCGCATCGGGGTCCGGGGCGGGCTGACGGTGGCCGGGCTCGGCCTGGTGTTGGGCGCGGTCGGCTCCGTCGCGGTCGGTGGGGTGGTGGCGCACCTCCTCTACAGGGTAACGCCGACCGACCCCCTCACGCTTGCCGTGGCGGCCACGGTGCTGGCCGGCGTGGCGGCCACGGCGGCCTGGGTGCCGGCCCGGCGGGCCGGCCGCTCCGACCCCCTGACGGTGCTGCGCCAGGACTGACGCCGGAGCGGCCTCGACCGTGCGCGGCGCCACCCGGTGGGAAACCGGGCGCCGTGATGCGCCGTAGGGGATTTGAGCCTGTTCCCCGCTGTCCTGGACGCTCATGGAACGTCTCTGGTCCGACCTCCGTCACGCCGTGCGCCAGGTGCGCCGGCGCCCCGTCTTCGCACTGGTGGCTGTCCTCTCCCTGGCCATCGGCGTAGGGGCGAACACCGCGATATTCAATGCGGTCAGCGCAGTGCTGCTGCGACCGGTATCCGGTGTGCGCGAGCCCGATCGTGTCGTGGAGGTCGGGCGCACCAGCCGGGGCCGCGGCTTCGACACGTTCGCCTATCCCGACTACGAGGACATCCGTGACGGGGCGAGCGCCTTCCAGGCGACCGCCGCGTATATGTACACCCTGTTCAGCCTGAGCCGAGGGGGCGAGGGCGAGCGCATCACGGGAATGCACGTCGAGCCGGCGTACTTCGACGTGATGGGCGTACGTCCCGAGCGGGGGCGCTTCTTCACCGCCCAGGAGAACGCGCCGGGCAGCCGACCGACGGTCGTGGTGCTCAGCCATTCCTTCTGGGTGGACCGGTTCGGCGGCGAGCCCGACATCCTCGGGTCTACGGTCCGCATCGACCGCATTCCCTTCACGGTGGTCGGGATTGTGCCCGCCGACTTCCACGGCCACACGATCGGCTTCCAGCCGGACGTGTACGTGCCCCTGCGCGCGATTCCCCTCCTCCAGGACGGACGAGACGACTTCTCCCAGCGGGGCGCCAGCTGGCACAACGCCGTAGCGCGTCTCGCGCCTGGGGCCACCGTGCAGGAGGCGGACACCCAGGTGAAGGGCGTCTTCGCGCGCCTGGCCGAGGCGTACCCGGACACCAACGCTCGTCGGAGCGGGGAGGTCGTACCCCTCGGGCTCGTCCCCGGCGCGGGACGGGCACCGGTCCAGGCGTTCATGGGCGTGCTCATGGCGATGGTGGGACTCATCCTGCTCGTGACCTGTGCCAACGTGGCGGGCATGTTCGTAGCGCGCGCGAGCGTCCGGCAGAAGGAGATCGCGGTGCGGCTCGCGCTCGGCGCGGGCCGGGGCCGACTGGTGCGGCAGCTCCTCACCGAAGCGCTGGCGATCTTCGCCGTCGGCGGTGCGGCGGGCACGGCGTTGGGCGTCGGCGTGCTCGCCATGGCTCCCATCGATCGGCTGCCGGTCCCCATCCCCATCCACGTCGACCTGTCGGCGGACTGGCGCGTGCTGCTCTTCGCCCTGGGCGTGACGCTCCTCACCGGCGTGGTCTTCGGCCTGCTCCCCGCGCTGCAGGCCACGCGCCTGTCGCTCGTGGCCTCGCTCAAGGACGACGGGAGCGGACGGTCCGGATCGAGTCGCCTGAGGAAGGTGTTCGTCGCCGGCCAGGTGGGTTTTTCGCTTGTGCTCTTGACCGGTGCCGGGCTACTCCTCCGCTCCCTGCAACGGGCGTCGGAGGTGGAGTCCGGCTTCGATCCCTCCGACGCCTACCTGACGATGGTCGACCTCTCGCTGGAAGGGTACGGACCCGGCGAGGGTCTCGCGTTCCAGCACCGCCTGGTGGAGCACCTGGACGAGCTCCCGCAGGTGGAGCGCGCTGCGTTGTCCATCGACCTTCCGCTCGACATGGGCAGCCACGGGACGGCGGCATACCCGGAGGGGTGGGACGACGGGGATGGCCGCGGGGGTCTGGGCGTCGACTTCAACATCGTGTCCCCGGGCTACTTCGAGACCCTGCGCGTGCCGCTTCTCCGTGGGCGGGCGTTCGACGCCGGCGACGTCGACGGCTCCGAGCCGGTGGCGATCGTCAGCCGTGCCTTCGCAGACCGCGTGTGGCCCGGAGAGGACGTCGTGGGCCGCCGCCTCCGTTTCGGCACGTCCGACGCGAAGGAGCCGCTGCGCACGATCATCGGGGTCGTCGAGGACGTGAAGAACCAGATGATCACGGATGCGGCCGAGCCCTTCGTGTACGTGCCGGCATGGCAGAAGTACCGGGCCAACAGCTACGTGGTCGTCCGCGCCGGCGGGGGGATCGCGCAGGTGGCGCCGCTGCTGCGCAGGTCCGTGCTGGACGTGGACCCGAGCCTGTCCCTCACGCCGGTGATCTCGTTGGCCCGCTACACGGGGATCGGAACCCTGCCGCAGCGCGTTGCCGCGTCGATCACGTCGGCGCTCGGCCTGCTCGCTCTCCTCCTCTCGGGGATCGGCGTCTACGGTGTCGTGGCCGTCGCGGTCCAGCGCCGCACCCGGGAGATCGGCGTGCGCATGGCGCTGGGCGCGGGCCGCCGCCGCGTGCTCGGCCTCGTCCTGCGGGGAGGTCTCGGCCTGGCGCTCCCCGGGATCGTCATCGGGGGGTTGGCCGCCCTGGCGGTCGGTCGGGCGATGCGCTTCATGTTGTTGGGCCTGAGCCCCGTCGACCCGGTAGCGCTCGGCGGCGTGGCTACGGCGCTTCTGGGCGTCGTGCTGATCGCCTCGCTCGTGCCTGCGCGGCGGGCCGCCGCCGTCGAGCCGTCCGAGGCCCTGCGGTCCGAATGAGGCGGATAGACAAGCGGGCGCCGACCGCCTCTCAGAAGTAGAAGGCCACGCCCAGGCGGAGCGACCGTGGAGGCACGCGCTCCTGCGGTGCCTGGAAGTACTGGTTCGGTTCGATGCTGGGACCGAACAGGGACTGGCTGGTCCTGAACCCGTAATCGGGTCCGTTGTTGACCGCGGTGTTCAACTCGGTGACCGCTCGATTGCGGAAGAGGTTGAAGACGTCCATCGACACTGCCAACCGGCGCCCGCGGTAGTCGAACATCTTCTCGACGCGGAGGTCGAGGCTCGAGTGGCTCCGCAGGGCGGGCAGGCCGCGTGGGCCCACGAAGATCTCCTGGCCTTCGAGGGGATACAGGAGCGCGTAGTCGATCTCCTGGCCCGGGTACAGCGGCTGGCCGTCTCTTTTGAGCGGGCCGGTCCCGACCTTGTAGTGGAAGAAGCCGAGGCCGTAGAGTCGGAACTGTGGGGAATAGTGGTCGCCGGACAGGTGGGTG
>CAZPZU010000161.1:0-5397 GCA_964591135.1 uncultured Gemmatimonadaceae bacterium
CGAGTTCACGATGCTCGAGTGGTACCAGGCGTTCGCCGACTACGAGGACCAGATGGTTCTCGTGGAGCGTATGGTCGTACATATCGCGGACCGCGTCCTCGGCCGGCGGTCCTTCACCTTCGAGGAGCACGAGATCAGCGTCGAGCCCCCCTTCGCCCGCATCCGCCTCGTGGACGCGCTCTCCGAGGCGCTCTCGGCGGACGTGCACGAGCTCCCCGACGGCGAGCTGCGCAGGCGCGCCGAGAAGCTGTCGATCCCCGAGCTGGCGGGGGCGGGGCGGGGCAAGCTCATCGACAAGCTCTTCGGGGAGCTGGTGGAGCCGGGCCTGATCCAGCCGACCTTCGTGCTCGACCACCCCAGGGAGCTCTCGCCGCTGGCCAAGGCGAGGCGGGGCGAGCCGACGCTCACCGAGCGCTTCGAGCTCTACATGGGCGGCATGGAGATCGCCAACGCCTTCTCGGAGCTGAACGACCCGCTGGCCCAGCGCCGGCGGTTCGAGGAGCAGGCGCTCCTGCGCGCCGAAGGCGACGAGGAAGCCCAGCAGATCGACGAGGACTACATCCGGTCGCTCGAGTACGGGATGCCCCCGACCGGGGGCGTGGGGATGGGCGTGGACCGCCTCGTCATGCTCCTGACCAACCAGTCCTCCATTCGTGACGTCATCCTGTTCCCCATCCTGCGGAGCGACGAGTGACGGCCCCCGACGGCAGCAGCCCGGACCGCGCCGATGCGTAACCTGCACTGGTTCATCGCGCGCCACTACCTTGGTGGTGGTCGGAGCCGGGGCCTGCTGTCGCTCATCACGTGGATCGCGCTGGGCGGCGTAACCGTCGGCGTGACCGCCCTCATCGTCGTGATCGCGGTGATGAACGGCATGCAGGAGGACCTGCGCGCCAAGATCCTCGACTCCACGCCCCACATCTTCATCCTGCGACAGGGCAGCTCCCTGCGCATGGGCGACTGGCGGGCGGTGAAGGACAGCGCGTTGTCCGTTCCAGGCGTGGTCGGCGCCGCACCCTTCGTGCTCACCCAGGTGGCGCTGACCCGAGGGCAGGGGGGCGACCAGTACACCCAGTCCGCCACCCTCTACGGCGTCAGCGTCGACACCGCCGCAGGCGCGGCCACGCAGATGGAGCGCAAGATTCTCGACGGCGCGCTCGACCTGAAGACGCCGCCGTCCGGCGCCGCGCCCATCTTGGTGGGCAGCGGGTTGGCGAATCGCATGCAGCTCTTCGTCGGCGACACGCTCATCGTGTACGCCTTCGAGAACCTCAAGCGCGGCCTCCTCGGCATCATGCCCGCGACGCGGCTGTTCGAGGTCACGGGCACGTTCACCACGGGGATGTACGAGTACGATACCCAGAACGTCTACACGAGCCTCGAGGACGCGCAGGAGCTCCTGGGGATCGAGAACACCGACGAGGTCTCCGGCATCGGTGTGCGCACGGTCGACCCTGGGATGGCCACCGAGATCGGCGACGCGATCCAGGCCAAGCTCGGCTTCCCCTACTACGTCGAGAGCTGGATCGTGACCAACCGGTCCCTCTTCGCGGCCCTCAAGCTCGAGAAGCTGGCGATGATGCTGATCCTCTTCCTGATCGTGGTGGTCGCGGCCTTCAACATCGTCAGCACCCTCGTAATGGTCGTTTCCGACCGCACCCGCGAGATCGGTATCCTCAAGGCGATGGGCATGACGCGGCGGGGGATCCTGCGCGTGTTCGTGCTCCAGGGCGCGTGGATCGGCGTGGTAGGCACGGTGGCGGGCACCGTGCTGGGGCTCGTCCTGAGCTGGGCGCTCGGCCGCTACCAGCTGATCCCCATTCCACCCGAGGTGTACTTCGTGGACCACCTCCCGGTGTCGGTCCAGGTCAGCGACGTGGTGCAGATCGTGGTCGCGAGCGTCGCGGTCGCCTTCGCCGCCACGATCTACCCCGCGCTGCAGGCGTCGCGCCTGGAGCCGGTCGACGCGATCCGCCATGAGTGAGAACCGTCCCGGGGCGACGTCCGCACCTCCCCTGGAGGCGCGCGGCCTCGACAAACGCTTCGTCATGGGCGACGGCAGCGAACTCCACATCCTGAAGGGTGTAGGGCTGCGCGTGGAAGCGGGCGAGGCGGTGTCCATCGTCGGCGCCAGCGGCGCCGGCAAGTCCACCCTCCTCCACATCCTGGGCGCGCTGGACCGGCCAACGGACGGCGAGGTGCTGCTCGGGGGGAAGCCCGTCGCCGGGTTGGACGACGAGGCGCTCGCGGCGATGCGGAACCGTCACGTGGGCTTCGTCTTCCAGTTCCACCACCTCCTCCGTGAGTTCACGGCGCTCGAGAACGTCATGATGCCCGCGCTGGTGGCGGGCGACGAGCTCGGGGCGGCCCGGGCCCGGGCGCGGGATCTCCTGGAAGCCGTCGGGGTCTCCGACCGGGGGGATCACAAGCCCCGACAGCTTTCCGGTGGCGAACAGCAACGGGTGGCGGTGGCGAGGGCGCTGGTCAACCATCCGCTGGTTCTGCTGGCGGACGAGCCTTCGGGCAACCTGGACAACCAGACCAGCGAGCGCCTCCACGACCTCCTGTTCAGGCTCAGGGAGCAACGGGGGCTCTCCATGATCATCGTGACGCACAACCGGGAGCTGGCCGAGCGGGGGGACCGCACCCTCCTGCTCGCCGGGGGAAGGCTCCACGACAACGGTGCGGGGTAGCGAGGGGAGTGGGATACCGTAGGAAGAAGCAGGGGAGGAGCCATGGTCTGTGACAACTGCGGGGCCGGCGACGCCGTCGTGCACCTGACGCAGATCGTGAACAACGAGATGTCGACGTTCCACCTCTGCGAGAAGTGCGCCGCGGAAAAGGGGCTGGAGACGGCGCCCGAGCCGGCGAACTTCCCGCTGACCGACTTCCTGGCGCAGATGGGCCAGGAGGACACCGCCCAGACCCCTTCGTCGGAGGAGCGCTGCTCGTTCTGCGGCCTGACCTTCGCGGACTTCCGCGAGACCGGCCGGCTCGGCTGCCCCCACTGCTACGCGACGTTCGAGCCGCATCTGAGAGGGCTGCTGCGGCGCATCCACGGCGGGACCCAGCACATGGGGAAGGTCTACCTTCCCCCCGACCCGTCCGCCACAGAGATGGAGAAGCGGCTCGAGGCGCTGAGGCGGAAGCTGCAGCGGGCGGTCGACGCCGAGGACTTCGAGCGGGCGGCACGCATCCGGGACCAGATCCGCACCCTCGAGCCGGCAGGATGAGGGCCCCGTGGAAGACCTGACCACCATTCCCGATTACGGCCTGTCCTGGTTGGAGGCCAGCGGCGACCACGCGGACATCGTGCTGTCCACGCGCGTCCGCCTCGCGCGGAACCTGCAGGGGCACGCCTTCGGTCCGAGGGCGCGCGTCAACGACCGCGAGGCCGTGTTGCGCCGCTTCCGCGAGTCGGCTGCCGCCTCCTCGAACGCTGGGAAGGGAACGCTCCTGCAGATGGCGGACGTGGGGGTGCGGGCGCGCCGGATCCTCCTCGAGCGCCGGCTCGTGTCGCGGGATCTGCTGGGGGACGCCGACAAGGGTCCCCCGCTAGGGGCGGCCGTGCTCCTGACGGACCACGATCCGCTCAGCGTGATGATCAACGAGGAGGACCACCTGCGCATCCAGAGCCTGGTCTCCGGGCTGCGCCTCCAGGACGCCTGGAGCATGGTGGACCGCCTGGACGAGGACCTCGGCCAGGACCTCCCCTACGCCTACCACCACGAGTTCGGCTTCCTGACGAGCTGCCCGACCAACGTGGGCACGGGCTTGAGGGCGTCGGTGCTCATGCACCTCCCCGGCCTCGTCCTCACCAAGGAGATCGGGCGGGTGCTCCAGGGCCTCGCCCAGGTAGGCCTGACCTTCCGGGGCCTCTACGGCGAGGGCTCCGAGGTGGTCGGTAACTTCTTCCAGGTCTCCAACCAGACCACCCTCGGGAAGACCGAGGAGGACCTGGTCGATCACCTGGACAAGATCGTGCGCCAGGTGATCGAGTACGAGACGAAGGCGCGCCAGACGCTCTTGCGCGACGCCCGCGCCGTGACCGAGGACAAGATCTGGAGAGCGTACGGACTGCTGCGCTACGCCCGGACGCTCTCGTTCGAGGAGTTGATGAACCTGCTGTCCGGGGTCCGACTCGGCGCGAGCCTGAAACTCCTCCCGGGGCTTCGTGTATACACGCTCAACAAGATCATGATCTTCACGCAGCCTGCCCACCTCGAGCAGGCCGCCAGCCGTGACCTCCCTCCAATCGAAAGCGATGCGCACCGTGCGGCGTACGTGCGGCGTATCCTCGCGACCGAAGGAGACGTCCAACCCGGATCCTCCGGGGACGACGACGATTCCGCCCGTGCCTGAGGAGAGGCGAGCCAGCCGAGACGTGAGATGAACTACAACTTCACCGACCGGGTCCGGAAGGTTCTGGCGATGGCCAGGGAAGAGGCCATCCGGCTTCAACACGACTACGTGGGGACGGAGCACATCCTCCTCGGCCTCATCCGGGAAGGAGAGGGCGTCGCAGCGGCGGTCCTCACGAACCTCAACGTCGACCTCGACCAGATCCACGAGCGCGTCGAGGAGTCCGTGCGCAAGGGGAAGGCCACCATCGCCCTCGGGGAGCTTCCCTATACGTCCCGCGCCAAGAAGGTCCTCGAGTTCGCCATGGCCGAGGCCCGGGACTTCAACCACTCCTACGTGGGCACGGAGCATCTCCTCCTCGGGCTTCTCCGCGAAGAGAAGGGCATCGCCGCGCAGGTGCTCAACTCCCTCGGCGTCACGCTGGAAGAGGCGCGCGCCGAAACGCTGAAGGTACTGGGATCCGACGTCACGCCCTCCGAGCCCGCCGGCATCGGCTCCGGCGCCGCCCCGCAGGGCGCCGCGACCAAGCCGGGCGACAAGAAGTCCAAGACGCCGGCGCTCGACCACTTCTGCCGCGACCTGACCGAGCTCGCGCGCCAGAACAAGCTCGATCCAACCATCGGGCGCACTACCGAGATCGAAAGGGTCGTGGAGATCCTGTGCCGGCGTAAGAAGAACAACCCCGTGCTGATCGGTGAGCCGGGCGTGGGCAAGACCGCGATCGTGGAAGGTCTCGCCCAACTCATCGCGCGCAACGAGGTCACGGAGGCGCTGAAGGACCATCGCGTCCTGGCGCTGGACATGGCGGCGGTGATCGCCGGCACCAAGTATCGCGGCCAGTTCGAGGAGCGCCTCAAGGCCGTGATGAACGAGATCCAGCAGAGCCAGACGGTGATCCTGTTCATCGACGAGCTGCACACGCTCGTGGGCGCCGGAGCCGCCGAGGGCGCGATCGACGCGTCCAACATGCTCAAGCCCGCCCTCGCACGCGGGGAGCTGCAGTGCATCGGCGCCTCCACGCTGAACGAGTACCGT
>CAZPZU010000162.1:0-1896 GCA_964591135.1 uncultured Gemmatimonadaceae bacterium
GGCGACGTGTCGGCCTACATCCCGACGAACGTCATCTCGATCACCGACGGTCAGATCTTCCTCGAGACCGACCTCTTCTTCTCCGGGGTGCGTCCGCCCGTGAACGTCGGCATCTCCGTGTCCCGCGTGGGCGGGAACGCCCAGATCAAGGCGATGAAGAAGGTGGCCGGTCGTCTGCGCCTGGACCTGGCCCAGTACCGGGAGCTCGAGGCGTTCGCCCAGTTCGGCTCGGACCTGGACGCGGCCACGCTTCGCCAGCTCGCCCGGGGGGCGCGTACCGTGGAGGTTCTCAAGCAGCCCCAGTACCACCCGATGGCGGTGGAGAACCAGATCGCCGTCATCTACGCGGTGACGAACGGCTACCTGGACGAGGTCGACGTCTCGCGCGTGCGCGTGTGGGAGCGGGGGTTCCACGAGTACATGGCGAGTCACCACCAGGACGTGCTGGACGCGATCCGGGAGGGGAAGCAGCTGACGGAAGAGATCGAGAAGGGTCTGGTGGATGCCGTAAAGGGCTACAACGAGACATTCTCGGCTCAGGAAGAGACGCGCGCCGCGGCCATGGCCGCGGTCTGAGTCGAACCCGTACCCACCTCGAGAGGACGACGACGTGGCTGGCGCCAGGGAAGTCAAGCGGCGGATCAAGTCGGTGGAGAACACCCGACAGATCACGCGCACGATGGAGCTCGTGGCGACATCGAAGCTCAAGCGCGCGACGGATCGGGTATACGCCGCCAGGCCCTATTCTCAGGCGCTGGGTGAGATCGTGCGGGGGCTATACTCTCCGGCCCTGGCCGAGCGCTTTCCCATCCTGAGGCGCCCGACCGAAGTCCGACGGGCCGCCATCCTGCTCCTTACGGCGAACCGTGGCCTCGCGGGTGCCTTCAACGCCAACCTCATCCGGGAGGCCAGAAACCTCCTCGAGAAGCTCCGCGGTCAGGGCGTCGACACCGAGCTCCACGTGGCGGGAAAGAAGGGAATCGCCTTCTTCCGCTTTCGTGGCGAGCGGATGGAGACGGCCCGTCTGGACATCGGTGACAACCCGACGGTGGAGGACGCCGAGTCTCTGATCGGGCCTATTCGGGCCCGCTTCGAGTCCGGCGAGCTGGACGTGCTGCACGTGGTCAGCTCCGATTTCCGTTCTGCCATGTCCACCCCTCCAAGGGTGTGGGAGCTCCTGCCGATCCGGCCGGAGACCGCGTCGACCTCGGCGGACGCCTTCATCATGTCACCGCCAGGCGACATGATCCTGGAGCGGCTTCTCCCGGTGTACGTGCGCAACGCCATCTACAGGGCGCTGGTGGAGAACGCGGCTGCGGAGCAAGGAGCTCGTCGGGCCGCGATGAAGAACGCGACGGACAACGCCGGGGAGATGCTCGAGAACCTCACCCGGACATACAACAGGGCCCGCCAGGGCCAGATCACACAGGAAATCGCCGAGATCGTCGGCGGCGCCGCAGCGCTCGAGTAGGGCGAGGGCGCACCGAGCTTCGGAACAGGGATACCATGGCTGAGCAGAACATCGGAAAGGTCGTGCAGGTCATCGGGCCGGTGCTGGACGTCGAGTTCCACGCGGAGCACCTCCCGGAGATCTACAACGCGCTCCACTTGAAGGGGGCCACCGAAGGTGGACAGGAGATCGACCTGGTCGCCGAGGTGCAGCAGCACATCGGGCGAGGCCAGGTGCGCGCGGTGTCCATGTCCTCGACGGACGGCGTGATGCGGGGAATGGACGTCGTCGACACGGGCCAGGCGATTTCGGTGCCGGTTGGCGAGGTCGCGCTCGGTCGCATCCTGAACGTGCTCGGCGAGCCTGTGGACCATCTCGGTCCCGTCGGCGGGGAGGATGCGGGCGAGGTCGAGCGCTGGCCGATCCACCGGGAAGCGCCGAAGTTC
>CAZPZU010000162.1:1906-5059 GCA_964591135.1 uncultured Gemmatimonadaceae bacterium
GAGATCTTCGAGACCGGCATAAAGGTCGTGGACCTCCTCGCTCCGTACGTGAAGGGCGGCAAGACCGGTCTGTTCGGCGGTGCCGGCGTGGGCAAGACCGTGATCATCATGGAGCTCATCGACAACATCGCCAAGGAGCACGGCGGCCGCTCGGTATTCTGCGGCGTGGGTGAGCGCACACGTGAGGGCAACGACCTCTGGCTCGAGATGAAGGAGTCGGGCGTCCTCGAGTCCACCGCGCTGGTCTACGGCCAGATGAACGAGCCGCCGGGAGCCCGTCTGCGTGTCGGCCTGTCCGGACTGACCGTCGCCGAGTACTTCCGCGACAGCGAGGGCCAGGACGTGCTGCTCTTCATCGACAACATCTTCCGCTTCACGCAAGCGGGCTCCGAGGTATCGGCGCTCCTCGGCCGCATGCCTTCCGCGGTGGGCTACCAGCCGACGCTCGGCACCGAGATGGGCGAGCTGCAGGAGCGCATCACGTCGACGCGTCAGGGCTCCATCACCTCGGTGCAGGCCATCTACGTGCCCGCCGACGACCTCACCGATCCGGCGCCGGCCGCTGCCTTCACACACCTGGATGCCACCACGGTGCTGACGCGTGCGCTCACCGAGATCGGCATCTACCCGGCGGTGGACCCCCTGGACTCGACTTCCCGGATCATGGACCCACAGTTCATCGGCGAGCGTCACTACCGCGTCGCCACCCGGGTCCAGGAGATCCTCCAGCGCTACAAGGATCTTCAGGACATCATCGCGATCCTGGGGATGGACGAGCTCACCGAGGAGGACAAGATCATCGTCGGCCGGGCCCGGCGAATCCAACGCTTCCTGTCGCAGCCTTTCCACGTTGCGGAGGCGTTCACCGGCATTCCGGGCAAGTACGTGAAGCTCGAGGATACCATCGAGTCCTTCGAGCGCGTGGCCAACGGAGAGCTCGACCACCTGCCGGAGCAGGCCTTCTACATGAAGGGTGGCATCGAGGACGTCATCGCGGCCGGCGAGCAGCTGGCGAAGGAGGGCTGACGTGGCGGACGGGGTGCTGCGCGTGAAGGTCGTCTCTCCGGAGCGTACCGTCTACGAGGGCGACGCGTCCGCGCTCGTGGCACCCGCGTGGGACGGAAAGGTGGGCATCCTTCCCGGGCACGCTCCGTTCCTCGCGCTCCTGGGGGCGGGTGAGGTCTCCCTGGAGGCGCCCGGTGGCGGGAGCGAGCGGTTCCATGTGGCGGGCGGCGTCCTGAAGGTGCTGCGTGACCAGGTGACGATCCTGACGGAATACGCGGGTGACGAGCCCCCGGAGGAGATTCCACCCGAGGCGATCATCCACCCGGAGGACGTGCTCGCGACGGCCGGGAACCCCCTCGTCTAGGCCGGGCCGAGCACGGTGACCGGGTGACGGAATGAGGCTCGACCTCCACATCCACACCACGGCTTCCGACGGAGCGTGGACCCCCGACAAGGTGGTCGAGGGGGCCTCTCGAGGACGCCTCGACGTCATCGCGATCGCGGACCACGACACCACGGCGGGCCTGGAGGTGGCCCGGGCCACGGGAGCGGCCTGCGACGTCCAGGTGATTCCGGCGATCGAGGTCAGCTCCACGTTCGGCGTGCGCGACATCCACATCCTCGGGTACTTCGTGGATCCCATCGCGCCCGCGGTCGCGCGTCACACCCGGCGCGCGGGGGAGCTGCGGGAAGCGCGCATGCGGGAGATGGTGGATCGGCTCGACTCTCAGGGTATCGAGGTCACCTTTGAAGACGTCGAACGAGCCGCTGGCCCGGAGCGTGTGAACATCGGGCGGCCACACCTGGCCCGGGCGCTGGTGACCCGAGGGTACGCGACGTCCGTGCTGGAGGCCTTCAACACGCTCATCGGGGACCAGCATCCGGCGTTCGTCCCCACCCGGCTCCTCACACCCGAGCAGGCCGTCGAGCTGGTGCTGGAGGGAGAGGGCATCCCGGTGTGGGCCCACCCCCCGGGTGATGTGATCGACACCCTGCTCCCGGCACTCGTCCGCGCGGGCCTTCGCGGCCTCGAGACCTACCGACCGACGCACGGCAGGAACGACGTGCTGCGGCTCGAAGCCATCTGCCGCAGCACGGGCCTCCTGAAGAGCGGCGGGTCCGACTGGCACACGCCGGAGTCCGGAACGGTGCTCGGGGATTTCCACGTGACGGGCGACGAGGTCGAGAAGCTGCTGGAGGAAGGCGGAATCTAGCCATTCCGACGCGTTGACCGACCCCGTTCGTTTCTCTATCTTTACCTGCTCCGCAAGAACCCCGGCTGTGCCGGAGCTTCGTCGCGGAGCCCAACGAGCTTTTTGACAACAGAGGTGGAGTAGGGAAGTGAGAGCCTTAGGTGAGGCTGTCGTCCCCTAAGCGCGAAGGTCTGCGTGGTCCGGGGGATGGGAGCCGAAGCCACAGAAGAAGCAGGAGTAGTGACGGCTTTCTGGTGTGACTGGTGGGGAATTGGGGCCAGCGAGTGCAAAAGGGCTGGCTTCAAGGAGCATCGGTCAAGCGGGAAAGTGCACAGGGTGGATGCCTAGGCATGAGCCGGCGAAGAAGGACGTGGCAAGCTGCGAAAAGCCTCGGGGAGCTGCAAGCGAGCGTCGATCCGGGGATGTCCGAATGGGGAAACCCGGCGCGGGTCATACCGCGTCATCCCGAAAGGGAAGCCAACCCAGGGAACTGAAACATCTAAGTACCTGGAGGAAGAGAAATCAAACGAGATTCCCGAAGTAGCGGCGAGCGAAACGGGAAGAGCCCAAACCGTGGGGGGAGACTTCTGCGGGGTTGCGGGGCTCCAGGGAAAGCGAGCGAAAGCGTAGCGGAACGTGCCTGGAATGGCGGACCGTAGAGGGTGAGAGTCCCGTATGCGAAACGCGAGTAGCGAGTGGCTGGAGTACCCGAGTAGGCCGGGGCACGAGGAATCCCGGTCGAAACAGGGGGGACCATCCTCCAAGGCTAAATACGAGCTCATGACCGATAGCGCATAGTACCGTGAGGGAACGGTGAAAAGAACGCCTGACGGCGAGTGAAAGAGACCCTGAAACCTTGTGCATACAAGCGGTAGGAGCCTGGGACCCCTTACGGGGGGTTCGTGGGTGACTGCGTGCCTTTTGCATTATGATCCGGCGAGTTGCTCCTCACGTG
>CAZPZU010000163.1:0-4823 GCA_964591135.1 uncultured Gemmatimonadaceae bacterium
ACCAGCGCGTAGTAGCCGACGAATGGCAGCAGGTCGGGACGCTCCAACAGCTCGACGACGAGTAGAGCGATCAGGACGTTCTGGATCCCCACCTCGATGCCGATGGTGAAGCTGTCCCTCCCATCGAGGCCGAAGCCGCGTGCGACACCCCACCCTCCGAGCGTCGCGATCACGTCGAACAGGACAGCGGCGAAGACGACGGCCGGCGAAAACTCCGCCACGATGAACGGCCACCGGATGGAGATGTAGACGGCGATCACGGCGATCATCATGACGATCACCACGCGTCGGGTGAAGCGCTTCATCCGCTCGGCGAGGACCGGCTTCCACGCGCCCACGGCCATGCCGATCCCCAGCGGGACCACCAGAAGCACGAAGCTGCGCACCAGCATCGGAAGGATGGACATCTCCTGGACCGTTCCGCCTCCGGCCAACCGCAACCCGACGTTGACCCAGAGCGGAATCGTCACGACGCCTGCCAGCGTTGAGCAAGCCGTCAACACCACGGAGAGGGAGAGCCGCCCTCGACCCCAGTAGGTCACCATGTTCGAGGCCGCACCGCCCGGCACTGCGGCGATGATGAACGCGCCCTGCTGGATCTCCGGTGATGCAGGGAACGCGACGAACAGCGCCGCCGCGAGTAACGGGAGGAGCAGGAGTTGGCCGGCGAGCCCGACGACGAGCGCCCGGGGCCGCCTGAGCACCTCGCGGATGTACTCGACCTTCACCTGTGCGCCCAGGAGTGCCATCAGAAGGACCATTACCATGGCGAGAAGGCCGACCAGCGCGCGGGGTGGGAGGGTCATGCGCGCTCCCCCGCGATGTCTGCCGACGCTTCGAGCGGTAGCAGGCGTCGGACCTTCCCCGTGGTCGGGTCGCGCTCGAGGTGATCGACGATCCGGACTGAGACCTTGGGATCACGGAGACCGGCCTCCAACAGGGCACGGCGCACGTCTGCCTCGAGGGCCGACGGGTCCACATCGCCGTGCACCACCACCTCCACATCCAGACCGTCCGACGTCTGCCGGATACGGTAGTCGACGACACCCCTCGCCTTCACCACGGGCCCCAGCACCGTCACGATGTGTACGTGCGTGTCGCCGTATATGAAGCCGCCGCCCCGGCGGCCCTCCACCGTGGCCACGAGGTGACCGTGGTCCGGCGCGTCCGGGCGACGCACGAAACGGTCGTCGATGGCGTAGCGGATCAGGGGTTGCACCGTGTTGAAGAGATTGGTCACCAGGATCCGTGCCGACGGCGTGCCGGGCGGCACGGGCTCATTGCGCTCGTCCACCAGCTCGACGATCACGAAATCCGTCGCAAACGTGAACGCATCGGTACCCGGCGGGCACGTGCCGAAGAGCCCCTCGCTCGTCCCGTAGGTGTTGAAGACCGGTGCGTCGAAGGCGGCGGAGATCTCGTACTTCGCCTCGGGCTCAAGCTGCTCCGAGCCGACGGTGATCCGCTCAGGCCGACTCGACAGCCGGCCCGCCTGCTGCTCCCGGGCGAGCCTGCGGAGCACGCTCGGATACCCGAACACGAAGTCCGGCGGCCTCTCGTTGAGCCGACGCACCATTTCGGCGAGCGGCAGCGTGACCGGCACGCGGATCTGACCCTGGCCGCCCCGGAGGGCCGCCCCCAGACCCGAGGCGTGCGCCCCCGAGGGTGAGCTGACGGAGGCCACCACCTTCTCGGGTGGTACCGGACCTCCTGGGGGGATCAGCTCGGCGACGAGGTCGGCGACTCCGTCGAAGTCGTAGACGAACAGACCTTTCCGCCCAGAGCTCCCGCCGGACGTCAGCGCGAAGAAGTCCCCTTGGAGCGGCTCTGGCACGTCACCCATCGCCGCGACATGCGCTTCCACCGATGCAAGCGTCAGCCGGCGGTCGGTCACCACGTCGTCGAACGACTCCATCATCTCCGCCTTCGTCATGACCGGCAGCGACCCGAGGTCTTCGAGCTCGAAGCGGTCCGGACGGACGCCATGGAGGCGTGCTGCATGGAAGGGCGAATTCGCGATGGCGTGCGCGAGCAGTCGCCGCAGACCGTCGCGCTGGTACGCGACGAGGTGCTCCCGGGACCAGCCCATCCGCTCGCGGTGCATCGGCAGACGCACTCCCAGCGACGCCCGGAGCCGGCGCCGGACTTCCTCGGGAGTCACAGTCATCGATCGTCTCCCTTCTCTCCCGACGGCTCGGGGGCCGATTCCGTCAGAAGCAGTCGGATAGCCTCGCGACCCATATCGATAGTGCTTCCCGATGACCCGGACAGCACTTCCAACACCCCGCCGCTGTCGAAGGCGGACAGGAACCGGGCCAGGTCCGCCGGCTCGTGCAGCGGGGTCAATCCTCCACTCGAGATCAGCGCCTCGAACAGCTGCGTCAGCCGTGCGAGGGTCTTTCTGTGCAGCGCCTGGTAGCGGCGATTCACGTCGGGGGTCCGCGCCGCGTGGATCCGGAACTCCAGAACGAACAACGGCCAATTCCAGTCGGCCCGTTGGATCGTCCGGTTCCGGTCCCAGATGTCACGCAGCGTCTGATCCAGGGGCGCATTGCCGATACGCTCCAGACTCTGGTCGACACGCCACTCCATCCGCTGCTCCATGAGCGCCAGCGCAAGGTCGTCCTTGCTCCCGAACTGCGAGTAGACGACCCCCTTCGAGAAGCCGGCCTCGTCGGCGATCTCGTCCAGGCTCGCGGCATGAAATCCCTTCTCGCGGAAGATCTTCCCCGCCGCATCGAGCACGAGCTCGCGGTTCAGCGCCTTCTGTTCCGGTCGTTTCAATCTTGGCATACTGCTAGTATGCAAATGCTGTGAGTATCTCGCAAGCGGTACGGCTCAGGAGCAGGTACGGCTCAGGAGCCAAGGAGCGAACGACTGCGAGACCAGCGCCGTGCAGTTCATCGGGACGGCCGAGGGGGACATCCTCATGCGGCGGTTCCGCGGCCAGGATCTCCGACTCTCCACCAATAGTGGAGAACCCGGTGGAGGTCTTCCTGAACGGCGCGGTCCCGCGCTGATCCGGCGAGATCGGCTGCCTGTTCTCGAGTGGGCGCCCATCCCACCGCTCAATAGACGGGTGCGAGGGCCGCTCCCAGAAGTTCCGCAGGGTCCAGATCTTCAGGTCCGGAAGGGACCCGAACCTCTGGCACTCCAGCCACCGGCATCCGCCCAATCACGCGGTTCCTGACCGACCCGCCCCCCCACACCTTCCAGAGGTATCCCTACCTATGGAAAACGCCCTGCGAGATGCTCCACACCCGCTGCTACCGGAAGATGAAGGTGAAGTGCTCCACAGCCGTGCCGAGGAAGAGGGCGGGTGGTCCGACGTTCCGACCCAGAGGTTGCCCAGGCTGCTGGAAGGCGGCAACCACGTGCCACTCGAACTGGTCGGCAAGGAGGCACGAACCCACCGGCTCGTTGGCGTACGGGGGCTCTGGCAGAGTCTCGGACAGAGGGCCCGCCGGGTGGATTCGCGTGATCTGTCCTTCCCCCGTGGCTGAGGCCGTGAAGGTGTTCCAGCTGCGATCGTTCGGGCCGAGGGCGCCCTCGCCGATCAGGTGCGAGAAGTCGAGAGGCGGGCCGAGGTCGAAGCCAGGCTCCTCGAAGGTCAGGAGCCAGATCCGGTAGGTCGCCTTGGGGATGAGATTCCGGAGATGCAGGGAGACATGCGTTCCCGACTCGAGGCACTTCACCGAGATCGATCCGCGCACGGCGCTGAACTCCCCGGCCGTCACGTGATGACCGTCCGGTCCGAGGATCGGTAGGCCGGTGCGGCGATAGTAGAGCGGCGTCGAGGGGTCGGCCGCCACAGGGATCACTGTGTTTCCGTCGGCATCCACGGTGAGACCCGCAGTCACGAGGAGGCTCGCAGTCCCGCCGAGCGGTGAAGCCTTCGGGGCGCGTTGGGCGGTCAGGCCAACGGGCCCCACTGCGTTGGGGTTCGTCGGCCCATCCCCGCCGCATCCTGTCGAGAGCAGGGCGACGCACGCTCCGATCATCCACATACCCGGTTTCCACCAGCTTGTAGCCATGGTTCTGCCTCCGTATCCTGGGAACAGTGACAATCCGGTGCTCACTCCTCTTGGCAAGCACACTCCATGGGTCTCCCGCGTCGGGAAACGAGAATCCGCCGCGGATCGCGCCATGCGCGCTCGGCATGGAGCAGGGGAGGAGGCCTGATCGTCTCATGGGGAGGTGTCCGTCGTGCAGAATCCCGAGAGCATCACGCGACTCCTCCAGGGGCTGCGCGATGGGCGATCCGCCGCCATGGAGGGGTTGATCCAGGCCGTCTACGAGGAGTTGCGTCGTACCGCCCGGCGTGAGCTGGCCCGACGGCGGACCGGCGATACCCTCGACACCTCCGCCCTCGTCCACGAGGCCTACCTGAAGCTCGCCGGTTCCGATCACGCGTCCTGGAACGACCGTGCCCACTTCTTCGCGGTAGCTGCCACCGCGATGCGGCAGATCATCGTCGACGACGCCCGGCGGCGTAAGGCCGCAAAGCATGGAGGAGCGCTCCAAAGAATCACGCTGGATGAACGGCGACTCATGCCCGAGGAGCACGCGGAGGAGCTGGTGGCGCTCGACGAGGCTCTGGACCGGCTGGCCGAGCTCAACGCCCGGCTGAGTCAGGTGGTGGACTGCCGGTTCTTCGCGGGGTTGACCGTTCCCGAGACGGCCGAAGTCATGGGATGCTCGGCCCGGACCGTCGACCGCGACTGGAAGAAGGCGAAGGCCTGGCTCTACCGGGAGCTGAGCGGTGGCTGAGCCCGTGGACCGGGACCGCTGGCGCGCCATCGAGGATGTCCTCGACGGAGTCC
>CAZPZU010000164.1:0-4817 GCA_964591135.1 uncultured Gemmatimonadaceae bacterium
CAACGCATGTTGCGTGGGGTGAGGGCCTGCCCCACCGACCTCCGCCCCTCGCGCCTGCTCGCGGCCCACCCCAGCGTGACTTCATCCTGGACCAGATGCACGCATTGCGTGGGGTAGGGCGCCTCCGCACGTATCGAGGGTGGCGACCGTGCCGGCCTCGAGTGCGTCCTGTGGTATTGCGCCCGGCCGTCTTTCGCCCTCGCGACCCGGCGGCCTCATCGGCCGAAGGTCAGCCTCCGCTCAGCCAGCCCGCCATCGCGATCTACTATCCGGGCACGAACACCCAGACGCTCGTGGTGAAGGCCCGCGCGGCTGGCCTCCTGACCGCGATTGCGCTGGTCGCGAGCTGGTTGCCGGTGCGTCGGGCGGCCCGGATCGATCCGCTGGGAGCACTCAGGGCCGAGTAGCGGAACTCTACAGACCGGCCATATAGGCGTGGACCAGGTGGACCGCCGCGGATCCTTCCCCCACGGCGGATGCCACGCGCTTGACCGACTCGGAGCGCACGTCGCCCACCGCGAAGACACCGGGCACGCTGGTCTCGAGCAGCATTGGGTCGCGCTCGAGGCCCCACCGTTGTGCCTTGACGAGGTCCGGTCCGGTGCGCAGGAAGCCGTTCGCATCGCGGGTGATCACGCCCTTCAGCCACTCCGTCCGTGGTCGTGCGCCGATGAAGATGAACATGGTGGATGCGGCGACGTCCTTCTGGCCGGTGGCCGTCTGGAGGGTGACACCCTCGAGGCGAGACGATCCACCCACTCCCACCACTCGTGACGCGAGCAACACCGTGACCGACTGGATCGACTCGACCTGCTCGACGAGATAGTTCGACATCTTCTTGCGCAGGGTGTCCGCCCTCACGACGAGAACCACCTCGTCCGCATACTGGGAGAGGTGCACGGCCGCCTGCCCGGCCGAGTTGGCTCCGCCGACCACCACGACGCGCTCTCCCCGGAGCGTAGGCGCCTCGGAGACCGTGGAGCCGTAGTAGACGCCCTTCCCGACCAGGCGCTCCAGGTCGGGAACGTCGAGCTCCCGATACTGGACGCCTGTCGCCACGATGACCGCCGAGCAGCGCAAAGTCCCGCCGTCGTCGAGCGTCAAAACGCGGTACGGATCGTCCCGTCCCAGACCCGTCACCTGGCGGGGTGTGACGAACTGGGCGCCGAAACGACGAGCCTGGGTGAGGGCGCGGCGTGCCAGATCGGCCCCGCTGACCCCTTGCGGGAAACCCAGGTAGTTCTCGATGCGCGAGCTCGTGCCCGCCTGCCCCCCCGGCGCCTCGGCCTCCACGACGGCGGTGGAGAGCCCCTCGGAGGCTCCGTACACCGCGGCAGCCAGGCCGGCCGGACCCGCGCCCACGACCACCAGGTCGTAGAACTCCGAATCGAAGCTGGGTTGCATCCCCACCGCTTCCGCCACCACGTCGGGAGAGGGGTTGGAGAGCACCGAGCCGTCCTCGAGCACCACGAGCGGAAGTCGGACTTGCCCAGCAGCCTCGACCAGGCGATCCGCCTCCTGGTTGCGGCCGACCTCCATCCAGCGGAACGGCACGTGGTTCCGGGAGAGGAACTCGCGTAGCCCGTGGGACTCGACCGACCACCGGTCCCCCACGAGGCGCAATCCGATCTCACGCGGACGCCGGCCCACGGACTGCCAGTCGTCGAGGAGGTCATCGATCACGGGATAGAGCTGCTCCTCGGGCGGATCCCAGGGCTTGAGGATGTAGTAGTCGACCCGGGCCCGGTTGATGGCGTCGATGGCCGCCTCCGTGTCTGCGTAGGCGGTAAGCAGCACGCGGCGCGTTCCGACGAATCGCTCGCCCACCCGGGCGAGCAGCTCCGTGCCCGCCATCACGGGCATGCGCTGGTCGGCCACCACCAGCGCCACCTGCTCCCCCCGCAGGGAGAATCGATCCAGCAACTCGAGAGCCTCCTTGCCCGACCTGGCCGGCACGATCCGGTACCTGGACGCATACTGGCGACGGAGATCGCGTTGGATGGCGCCGAGGACTTCCGCGTCGTCATCGACCACGAGGATGTTGGGACGTTCGGTCACAAATCCTCCCGCTCATGTTGATGCTCCACAGGGAGCCGCACGACGAACCGCGTGCGGCCCGGCTCGGACTCCACCGAGATCGCTCCCTCGTGGCGCTCCACCACGATCTGGTGCGTGAGGTTGAGTCCCAGGCCGAGGCCCTCTCCGGGTTGCTTGGTCGTCACGAACGGATCGAATACCCGATCCACCAGATCTACCGGGATGCCCGGCCCGTCGTCTTCGACCTCGACGACGACGTGTTGTCTGTCGTCCGCGCGGGTCCGGATCGTCAGAGTCCCCGACCCGTCCATGGCTTCGGCGGCGTTGGCGATCAGGTTCATCCACACCTGGTTCAGCTCGCCCGCGCGACATTCGATGACCGGAAGGCGCTCGCCCCGTTCGCGTACGACCTCCAAACCGGAGAGCTTGCCCTTGAGAATCGTCAACGTGTCATCGATGCCCCGCTCCACATCCACCGCAACCGTCTCCGCGCGGTCCATGTGCGAGTACCCCTTCAGGGCACCGACGATCTCCGAAATGCGGCCCGCACTCGTGCGCACCTCACCCAGGAGGTCACGGGCTCGCCCGACATCGACGATCCACCTCAGTGCGGCGACGACCTGACTGCGCCGGTAGCGCACGGCCGCGCCCTGGAGCGCCTCGACCTCGAATCCAAGCGCGGCCAGATCCGTGGCCAGCTCCCAGGCGTCGGCGACGGCTCCAGCCTCCATCCACACGGCGATGCGCTCCTCGCGATCGCTCCGTTCGATCGGATCGTCTTCTACCGGAGACCCAGCCCGGGCACGCACCCACTCGACGCCTTCACGGCTGATGCCCAGGCCGAGCAACCCGGCGGCGTTCTCGATCAGGCGGTCGATCACCTCGGCGAGCTGGCCGGTGGCCCGGGCCGCGGCCGCTGCGGGATTGTTGAGCTCGTGGGCCACGCCCGCGCTGAGCTTGCCCAGCGTGGCCAGCCGCTCCTGCTGGCGAAGCATCACCTCCTGGGCGACGTAGGCCTTCTCGATCTCCCGCAGCCGCTGCTGCTCGCGCGCGAGGCGCTGCGTCACGCTGAGGAAGATGTGCGTTGCCCAGTACGCCACCAGAGAGACCGCGACGACGTTCAGGAAGGCGAACACGCTCACGGCACCCCGCCCCAGGTGGACGAATCGCAGGGGAAGCGCGGGCGCCCATACCGACACTGCCGTCATGCCGACGAGCAGCACGAAGGTGACGGCCCCCCACTCGAACCCCAGAACCAGGAGTGCGCCGATCGGAGCGAGAAGGGACCACAGGGCGACACCGCCCGAAGCCACCATCCCACCGAGTTGGATGCTGAGGGCGATGGGCACCACCAGGATCAAGGCGATCTCCACCTTGGCGAAGAGCGGCAGGCGCCGGTGTGCCCGGAAGGCGAGAGCGTTGATCACGGACGCCACAGAGAAGCCGTAGGGAAAGAGCGATGCACTCGGGACGCCCACGAACAGATAGATCGAGCCCCACAGCACCCCCGCGACGCCCACCGTCCAGGTGAAGCCCCAGGCTACGGCCCTCGCCACACGCGGATCCACCGAGAGCCGGTGGTCACGCGAGGCGGCCAACGAGCGCCGCACCGCCTGCCAAGCCGTCGAGGTTACGAATGAGCCCTGAAGATGCCGTCGCATTCCTGTGACGTGCCCCGCTTGATACTGATTGCAGGCCCCCTCCTGGCCTTCCCGGATTTCGGGAGAAACGATGAGAGCGCAACCCACTCATCGCGCCCAGGAGGGGAACCATGCGCCCCTAGACCGGCCAGCATCGATACTACTGCGGAATCGATCTGCGCGCTCGAACCATGTACGTCTGCACTCTGGAGCACGAGACGGGCGAAATTCTCGTGCACCGCAACCTCCGCTGCGAGCCCGAGCTCTTCATCCGCACCATTGAGCGCTACCGTGCCGACCTGGTCGTCGGGGTCGAATGGCATCTTCTGCTGGTGCTGGCTCGCCGATCTCTGCACCCAGGAAGCCATCCCCTTCGTCCTCGGCCACGCCCTCTACATGAAGGCCATCCACGGTGGCAAGGCCAAGAACGACAAGATCGACGCCCACAAGATTGCCGTGCTGCTTCGGGGCGGGGCCTTTCCCCTCGCCTACGTCTATCCTCGACAGCTGCGGGCCACACGCGACTTGCTGCGCCGCCGCCTCCTCTTCGTACCGTGTCGCGGAGAACTCTTCACCCACATCCGCATCACCTTCCATCAACTCCACCCCCGCTTTGCGTCCTGCGCTGCGCGCAGTCCGCGCGGCTTCTCCCCCCGCCGAGAAACAAAGAAAAGGCCCGGGCCAGTTAGTCCGGGCCGATCATGGAGGCGGCGGGAGTCGAACCGGTGTGGGCGTGAGTGGACCAATCCGGCGATCTCGCTACGGCCGCAACGCATCTGGGGCGTTTGGGGCGCGAGGGTGTGGGCTGGGGTGTGGGATTCGCCAGCGGCCGCCGCATGTCCGGCGAGGGCCGATCGGCTCATGGCGTCGCCGGGCGCGCCGGGGCACCGTCGGCCATGGCGACTCCGGCCAAGCGACTCTTCCGGCCCCCACCCTCACCTGCCCGGCCGTCCCGTTCGGCCGCCTCACCCACGTATCGACCGCGACGACCGAAGTCCACGCCGCTCTACCCGGTCGTCCAGCATCATCTCGAGACCTTCCTCGCCCGGGCGGCCGAAGCCGATCCCCTCGGTAACGGTGTTCCATGGTGGGTCGAGAAGGACTTCCGAGCCTACCTGCGGTGCGGCATCCTCGCCCACG
>CAZPZU010000165.1:0-4803 GCA_964591135.1 uncultured Gemmatimonadaceae bacterium
GCTTGCGCCCGCCGGTTTTCAAGACCGGTGCATTGAACCGCTCTGCCACCCCTCCGAGGCGCCGGGCGTCCGAGGCGACGGATCCAAGAATACGTGGACCCGAGGGGCGGTCCAAGGGCGGTCCACCTGTCGACTCGGCCAAGGCCCGGCGCAACCGGAGCAACGGGGATCGTCGTGGGAACGTATCCCGTCGCGGGTGGGTTCCATGTTGGCCGGCGAAGACGACGAAGGAAGGCAATTCGATGACCTCGGCCACACCCCCGGATCCTGCGGCGCCCCCCGCCTGGAAGCGCGCGCTCGTCTGGCTGGAGCGCCTGGTCACCGTCGCCCTGCTGGTGTTCGTGGCGATCCGCCTCGGCCCTCAGCTCGGCGCGCTCGTGGGGTTCTCTCCCTCGAGCACACCCGCACCGTCGTTCAGCCTGGTGACGCTGGACGGCGACACGATCCGGTCGGCGGACCTGAAGGGGAAGGTCTTGGTCGTGAACTTCTGGGCCACCTGGTGCATCCCGTGCAGGGTGGAGATGCCCTCCATGCAGAAGCTCCACGAGCGGCACGCCGGGGACGATCTGGTCGTCCTCGGCGTGTCGGTGGACGTCGGCGGCGTGGGCCCGGTGCGCACGTTCCTGCGGGAGCGCCACGTCACCTATCCGGTCGGGCGCGTCACGGAGCCACTCCGGCGTGCGTTCGGAGGGATCGCCGGCATCCCGACCACCTTCGTCATCGACCGGCGCGGGATCGTGCGCCACCGCGTGGTGGGCTACTTCGCGCCGCCGGCGCTGGAGGCCTCCGTATCCCGGCTGCTGGCGGATACGACCGCGGCGGGGAGCGTCGCGGTCGTGCGTCGCCCCACCCCTAGTGGCGGAAGAGCCTCCGGCCCGTGAACACCATGGCGATGCCGTGTTCGTCGGCGGCGTCGATGACCTCCTGGTCGCGGACCGACCCCCCTGGCTGAACGATCGCGAGCACGCCGGCCTCCGCCGCCGCGTCCACACCGTCGCGGAAGGGGAAGAAGGCGTCGGACGCGAGCACCGATCCGCCCAGGTTGATCCCGGCGTCGGCCGCCTTGCGCACCGCGATGCGGGAGGAGTCCACCCGGCTCATCTGCCCGGCGCCGATCCCCAGCGTCGCACCGCCGCCGGCCAGCAGGATCGCGTTGGACTTCACCCCGAAGACCGCGGCCCAGGCGAAGCGCAGGTCGTCGAGCTCGCTGTCCGTCGGCGCGCGCTTCGTCGCGACCTTCCACGTCGCGTCGTCGACGCCGTAGAACGGCGGCGTGGGCGGCGTCTGTGCCAGCATCCCACCGTAGACGCTCCGGAGCACGCGGCCCGCCGGAAGGCGCCCATGCGCCGCGATGAAGCGTCCGGCCACCCGCTCGGACTCGCCCAGCTCCATCCACCCTCCCCCCTCCGGCTCGAAGGGGAGCGCCGTCGCCAGGCCCGGGAAGGTGAGCAGCCGGAGATTCTTCTTCGCGCTCAGGGTCGCGAACGCCTCGTCCGAGAAGGCGGGCGCCACGATGCACTCCACGAACAGCTTCGAGAGGAGCTCCGCCGTCTCGGCGTCAACCGCCCGGTTGACGGCGATCACGGAGCCGAACGCGCTCACGGGATCGCAGCGCAGAGCCTTCTCGTAGGCGCGCGCCAGCGTGTCCGCCATCGCCAGCCCGCACGGTGTCGTGTGCTTGACGATGCACACCGTCGGCCGTGACGAGAACGCGAAGGGCGCGAGACAGAGCAGCGCACCGTCCAGGTCCAGGAAGTTGTTGTAGCTGAGCTCCTTCCCGTGTAGCTGCGCGAGGGCGGTCAGCCCCGCCTGGGCGCCGAACCCGTAGAACGCCGCCCCCTGATCCGGATTCTCCCCGTAACGCAGCGTCTGCACGCGTCGCAGTCCCAGGGGCAGATCCTCCGGAAGCGCCTCCGAGCCCGAGCCCTCCTCGAACCACGCCGCGACGGCCGCGTCGTAGGCACCCACGTGGCGGAACACCTTCGCGGCCAGGGTGCGGCGGAGCGCGGCCCCGTCGCCGCTCCCGTCCAGCGCCTCCAGGACGGTCGCGTAGTCAGCCGGGTCCACCGCCACCCAGACGTCCGCGTGGTTCTTCGCGGCCGCCCGGATCATCGTGGGCCCGCCGATGTCGACCTTCGCCATGGCTTCGGCGACGCCGACCCCGCCCTTCGCGACGGTCTCGCGGAACGGATAGAGGTTCACCGCCACCAGGTCGATCGTGCCGTAGCCGTGCTCGTCGAGGGCTGCCATGTCCGGCGCGTGGCTCCGTCGCGCCAGGATCCCGGCCTGGATCGCCGGGTGCAGCGTCTTGACCCGGCCGTCCATCATCTCGGGGTGTCCGGTGACGTCGGCCACGTCGCGCACCTCCAGGCCCGCCTCCCGCAGCGCCGCGGCCGTGCCTCCTGTGGAGAGCAGCTCCCACCCCCGCTCCGCGAGCCCACGGCCCAGCTCCACGATGCCCGTCTTGTCGGATACGCTCAGCAGCGCCCGTTTCATATCGATAGACCTTTCGATCGGAGTTCTTCGAGGTTGTTCAAGGCGACGTCGCCGGACGCACGCCCCCGGACCGGGCCAGCATCGAGTCGGACATCTTGCCCACCAGGGTGAACGCCTCCCCCGGCAGCGCCAGCGGCTCGGGCTCGCGCCCCTCCAGGATCCGTCTGCAGACGTGGTCGGCCACAAGCGGGTAGAGCCGGTGCTCGGCCTGGAGCACCCGCCCGGCCAGCGTCTCCGGCGTATCGTCCACGAGGACGGGCACCGGCCACTGCGCCAGGATCGTCCCACGGTCGTACTCCTCGTCGACCAGATGGACCGTCGGACCGCTCAGGCGCGCGCCTGAGGCGAGGACCGCGTGATGCACGTGGACTCCGTACATCCCCTTCCCCCCGAACGCGGGCAGCAGCGCCGGATGGATGTTGAGGACGCGGCGGCGGAACGCGGAGACCATGGGTGCCGGCAACAGCTTCAGGTAGCCCGCCAGGAGGACCACGTCGATGGCATGGGTCTCGAGCGCCGAGAGCGTGTCGGCCGCTACGTCCACCGGGTCGCGGTCCTTCGTGCGGATCACCGTGGAGGGCACCCCCACCCTCTCGGCACGCTCCAGCGCCCCGATCCCCGGGCGGTCCGCCACCACCAGGCGGATCCGCCAGGGGGGATCCGTGCGCTGGTGGTCGAAGAGGGACTGCAGGTTGCTCCCCCCCCCGGAGGCGAAGACGGCCACCGACAGCGCCGCGCCTCCGCCCCGCTCCGTCACGCCAGCCGTCCCCCGAAGTGTGGGACCAGGAAGGGATTGCCCGTGCGCTCCGCCCCCACCGTGGTCGCCGGGCCGTGTCCCGGATGGAGCACGGTGGCGTCGGGGAGCGTGAGCACCTGCTCGCGGATCGAGCGCATGAGCGTGTACAGGTCCCCGCCCGGCAGGTCGGTGCGTCCGATGGAGCCCTGAAAGACCACGTCCCCCACCAGCGCGAATTCTCCGGTCTCGGCGACGAAGATCACGTGGCCGAGGGCGTGGCCGGGCGTGTGCCGCACCTCGAGCGTGCAGTCGCCGAAGGTGAACCGCTGGCCGTGCTCGAGCTCGTCCGTCGGCTCGGGCTGTACGGGAGGGACCTGGAGCCCGAAGGCCGCCGCCTGCTGCGGTAGGGCGGCGTACAACCTCCGGTCCGCGGGATGGATCCAGATGGGCACGTCCGGGAACGCCGCCCGGATCAGGTGGACGCCTTCGATGTGGTCGAGGTGGGCGTGGGTGAGGAGGACGGCCGCCAGATCGAGGCCCTCGGAGCGGACGGCCTCCGCCATGCGACCGGCGGTGGCGCCCGGATCCACCACGACGACCGTGCCGGTGTCGTCGCACGCGACCAGATAACCGTTTTCCGCGAAGCCGCCCCCGGTGAAGGTGCGGACCTTCATCGGGTCACGCGCACCCGCATCCGGAGGGTCGGACGCCGGCCAACTCGAGCGCCTCTTCCTCCTGCGTCGGGGCGGTCCAGCCGCCCGACAGATCGAGCATGCGTCGCAGCGCCGATTCGGCGCCCTTCCGGACCTCCTCGCTCATGACCACCTCGTGCTTCCGGTGGTCGAGGCTCCAGGCGAGCTTGGCCAGCGTGTTGAGCTTCATGTTCCCGCACACCGCGGCGCCCGAGAGCGGCACGAACGTCTTGTGGGGGAAACGCTGGCGCATCCGGTCGACGAGCCCCCGCTCGGTGCCGAAGATGATCGCGTCGTGCTTCTCGGCCAGGTCCACCATGCCGGACGTGGACGTCACGACATCCGCGACATCGAGCAGCTCCCGGCGCGCCTCGGGGTGGACCACGACGAGCGCCCCGGGATGGGCCTTCTTCGCGCGATCGAGCTCCTGCAGCACCATGTCGTCGTGGACGTAGCAATAACCGTCCCAGGCGATGATGTTGTCGCGCCCCGTCCGCTCCTCGACGTACTTCGCGAGGTTCCGGTCGGGCACGAAGATGATGGGTCTGTCCCGCGGGATCGACTCCACCACCCTCACGGCGTTCGACGACGTGCAGCATACGTCGGACTCCGCCTTCACCTCGGCCGTCGAGTTCACGTAGGCGACCACCGCCGCGTCCGGATGCTCGGCCTTGAGGCGGCGCAGCGCCGTCGCCGTGACGAAATCCGCCATGGGGCAGCCGGCGCGCAGATCGGGCATGAGCACCGTCTTGCGGGGCGACAGCACCTTGGCGGTCTCTGCCATGAAGTGGACGCCGCAGAAGACGATCACGTCCGCGCCGGTGGCGGCCGCCTCCTGGGAGAGCCCCAGGGAGTCACCCAGGTAGTCGCTGACCTCCT
>CAZPZU010000166.1:0-4681 GCA_964591135.1 uncultured Gemmatimonadaceae bacterium
ACAGCTCGTGCCACATCATGAAGTTCAGCAGCGCCCACAGCGGCCGGCCGTGGTCGTGGCGCCGGGCCAGGTGCTCGTCGACCAGTGTGCGCACGGCCTCCGGGCGGAAGAGCCCGACCGCAGCCACCCGCTCCGCCCCGCAGTAGTCGAGGAGGACGTCCTTCAGCTCGTCGGCCAGCCAGCGCGAGTACGGCATCTCGAGGCCGATCTTCTTCCTGCGCAGGATCTCCGGCGGGAGGATCTCCGACATCGCGAGCTTCATCAGGCGCTTCTTCTCCATCCCGGGCAGCTTCATGCGCGCGGGCACCCGCGCCATGAACTCCGTGAGCTCGGGATCGGTGAACGGCACGCGGGCCTCGAGGGAGTGGGCCATCGTCATGCGGTCGTTCTTGATCATCAGGTCGTCCGGGAGGAAGACCGCGGCGTCCACGTGCAGCAGCCGGTTCAGCTCGTCGGCCGCGCCCGACCGGGCGAAGGCCTCCCGGAACCACCGCTCGGGTGGCTCGGGCTCGAGCGCCTCCAGCACGGCGGGGGCGTAGAGGGCTCTCTTGCGCGCCTCCGTGAGGACGACGCGCCACCACAGGTGCGCGTCGGCGGGAGGCAGGTCCAGCCCGCCCAGGAACCGCTTCATCCGGAACTCGAGGCTGAGCTTGTGGTGCGACACGGGAAGCCGGCGCACCAGCGGCGCAAGGAGCCCGTCACGCACGAAGCGCGGGACGCGGCGGGCCAGACGGGCGGCCTTGTACGCGGCGTGCGTCTCGTAGCCCGCGAACACCTCGTCGCCCCCTTCGCCGGAGAGGAGCACCACCACCTCCTCCTTCGCCAGGCCGGCCACGTACCACGTCGGGATCGCCGAGCCGTCGGCGTAGGGCTCGTCGATCCAACGCAGGTAGCCCGGGAGCATCGCGCGCACGCGCTCGGGCGTCACGACCACGTCCCGGTGCTCCGTCCCGAACGCCTCCGCCACGGTGCGGGCGGCCCTCCGCTCGTCGAACGACGGGTCCTCGAAGCCCACCGAGTACGTGCGGATCGGCTCCGAGACGTGGCGGCGCATCAGCGCGACCAGCGTGCTCGAGTCCATCCCTCCGGAGAGGAGCACGCCGAGGGGGACGTCGGCCACCAGGCGGCGGCGGACGGCCTCGTCCATGAGCTCGAGCGCGCGGCGGGCGACCGCCTCCTCACCGAGGTCCACGTCCTCCACGGAGGGGAGGTCCCAGTAACGCTCGACCCTCGTGTCGCCGTCGGCGCCGACGCGCATCCAATGGCCGGGCGGAAGCTCGTGGATGCCCTCGAACGCGGTCTGCGGCCCGGGGACGTAGCCGAGGCCGAGGTAGTCGTGCATCGCCTGGAGCGATACCGCGCGCGGGACGCGGGCGTCGGCGAGGATCGCCTTGATCTCCGACGCGAAGCGGAAGTGCTCCGCGTCGCGTTGCCAGAAGAGGGGCTTGATGCCGTAGCGGTCGCGCAGGAGGTAGAGCGCGGGCTCGCGGGCGTCCCAGATGGCGAGGGCGAACATCCCGTTGAGCTCGTGGACCATGTCGACGCCGAGCTCCTCCCACAGGTGGAGGAGCACCTCGGTGTCGGTGCGCGAGCGGAAGGTGTGCCCGCGGCCGCGCAGGTCGTGACGCTCGGCCAACTCGAGGAAGTTGTACACCTCGCCGTTGTAGACGAGGTGGACGGAGCCGTCCTCGTTGGCCATCGGCTGGTGCCCGGCCGGCGTCAGGTCGATGACCGAGAGCCTGCGCGCCCCCAGCGCCACGCGCTCGTCACGCCAGGTGCCGCGGTCGTCCGGGCCTCGGTGGGCGAGCGTGTCGGTCATCCGGTCCAGGAGGCCGCCGTCCGGGTCGAAGGGGGCAGCGGACAGCCGGAGCGCGCCGCAGATGCCGCACACGAGCCGGTCCTACCGGATCCTCGGGCCGAGCCCGGCGCGTGCGATCTGGTCGGACAGCAGCCCGACGCACCAGACGATCACCGCACCGAGAAAGCCCATGACCACCGTCTCCGAGAAGTTCCCGACCAGCAGGAGGTCCCACAGGAACTTGGCGAAGCCCACCAGGAAGAGGACGGCGCCGACCGGGAGGAAGACCTTGAGCGGGTTGAAGAACACCACCGTACGCAGGATCAGCATCAGGAAGTCGAAGGCGTGCGACGGCCGGATCTTCGAGTCCCCGGCGCGCGTGCGGTAGTCGATGGGGTGGTAGTGCACGAGCGCGTCGTTGCACAGCGCCGCGAGGGTGATCGACGTCGTGAACGAAAAGCCGGAGGGAAGGAGGTGCTCGAAGCGCTCGACCATCTTCCGGCGCACCACGCGCAGCCCCGAGTTGAGGTCGGGGATCTGCTGGCCGGCGAGGTAGCCCGCCAGGCGTCCGAGGAACCACTTCGCGGGGCGGCGTACGAACGGAATGTGCACTTCCGCCCCGGTGCGGGCGCCGACCACCATGTCGAAGTCGTCGGCGTGCTCGAGCAGCGTCGGGATCGCGGCCGCGGGATACGTGCCGTCGGCATCGGTGATGACGATCAGGTCGTGCTTCGCCCGCTCGATGCCGGCCTTGAGCGCGGCGCCGTAGCCGAGATTGCGCGCGAGCCGCACCACACTCGCTCCCTCTCCGCGCGCGAGGTCCCCGGTGCCGTCCGTCGACCCGTCGTCCACAACGATCAGCTCCCACGGCCGGTCGAGCGTCTCCATGACCGAGCGGAGCTCGCGCACGCTCGACGCGACCGCCTCCTTCTCGTTGTAGGCGGGAACGACGACGCTGACGCCTTCCACGAGCGGGCCGATGTCTTGTGCGCTCATCGGCCACCTCCACGGTAGCCGAGCGCCCTGCGGATGATCTCGTCGGCGCTCGATCCGGCGGCGCCGTCCTCCAGCGCCTGGCGTACCGCGTGGTCCGCATCCGCGAAGGAGTATCCCAGGGCCACCAGCGCCTTCACCGCCTCCTGCGCGCCGGCGGCAGCCGGGGCTCCGTCCAGCCCGGGCATGCCCACGGCCAGGTCCGCCACCTTGTCCGCCAGCTCGACGACCAGCTTCTCGGCCTTCTTGCGGCCCACGCCGCTGACCTGCTGCAGCGCCGCCAGGTCCTTCTCGACCAACGCGCGCGCCAGGCGGTCCGCACGGTACGCGCTCATCATCGCCAATGCGAGCTTGCCGCCTACGCCCGAGGCCGTCAGGAGCCGGCGGAAGAGCGTGCGCTCCAGGTCGTCGATGAAGCCGTACAGCGCGATCGAGCTGTCCGTGACCACCTGCGCGATGCGCAGCTCCACCGCGTTGCCCGGGGTCGGGAGGCGCTGGAGCACCGTGAGCGGCACCTCGACCTCGTACACGACCCCGCCCGACGTCTCGATCTCGACGCCCTCCGGATCACGCGTCAGGAGGATGCCCTTCAGGCGGCTGATCATCGGGGAAAGCTCCCGGCCATACAGTGGCAGAGTGCGGCGGCCACGCCGTCCGCCGCATCGGCGGGCGAGGGTGCCTCGCGGAGTCGTAGCTGCTGCTGCACCATGAAGCCCACCTGGTCCTTGGTCGCCTGGCCGGTACCCACCACGGCCTTCTTGATCTCACCGGGCGTATACTCGGCGATGGGCACGTCGCGCAGCGCCGCCGCGAGGAGGATCGCCCCGCGGGCGTGGCCGAGCGTGAGCGCGCTGCGCACGTTCTTGCCCTGGAAGACGTTTTCGACCGAGACGGCGAAGGGCCGGTGCCGCTCGAGGAGGGCATCGATCTCCAGATAGATCTCGCGGATGCGGCGCGCCAGGGGCTCGCCCGCCGAGGTGCGGATCACGCCGCACTCCACCAACGAGACTGCGCCGCCACCCTGCCGGGCGACGACGCCGTAGCCGGTCACGGCGGTGCCGGGGTCGATCCCCAGGATCAGGACCGGCCCGGGCCGGGCTCCACGTCCGTCGTCGTCGATGGTCACGCCTCCGATGGCCGGACGTCAGACGTCCGCGAGGGCCGCCTCGTCGATGTCGGCGTTCGAGTGCACCTTCTGGACGTCGTCGAGCTCCTCGATGGCCTCGAGGAGTCTGATCAGCTTCTCGGCGTCCTTCCCGGCGACGGCGATCTCGTTCTTCGCGATCCACGTGAGCTCGGCGGAGGACACCTCGATGCCCTTGGCCTTGATGCCCTCTTGGACCTCGTTGAAGACCGTGTAATCGCAGGTGACGATGAACTCGTCGTCCTCGCGCACCAGGTCGTCCGCCCCCGCCTCGATGGCGGCCTCGAAGACCGCCTCTTCCGGGTGGCGGTCGGCGTCCACGACCACCTGGCCCTTGCGGTCGAACTGCCAGGCGACCGACCCGGTGGTGCCCAGCGATCCCCCATGGCGGCCGAGGGTGTGGCGAATGTCCGCAACCGTCCGGTTGGCGTTGTCCGTGAGCGTCTCGATGTAGATCGCCACCCCACCCGGGCCGTACCCTTCGTACGAGACCTCCTCGTAGTGCACGCCCTCGAGCTCGCCGGTGCCCTTCTTGATCGCCCTGTCGATGTTGTCGGAGGGCATGTTCGCGGCCTTGGCCGTGTCCACGGCCAGGCGCAGGCGCGGGTTGAAGTCGGGGCTGCCGCCCCCCACGCGGGCGGCGACGGTGATCTCGCGAATCAACTTCGTGAAGGCCGCACCGCGCTTGGCGTCGATGCTCGCCTTCTTGCGCTTGATCGTAGCCCACTTGCTATGGCCGGACACGG
>CAZPZU010000167.1:0-4662 GCA_964591135.1 uncultured Gemmatimonadaceae bacterium
CCCCCCGGTCACCACCAGCGCGCGTCCTCCAGCGCGATCGTCCACACGAAGCCGCGCGCGCGCCGCCAGCAGCCGGTCAGCGTGATGCCCGCCGGACCCCGGACGGACATGGCTTCCCAGGCACCGTCCGGGGGCGGCGGCTCGCCCTGGACCTCGACACTACGCGTGTCCAGGCGCAGCCCCTCTCCCAGCGCCTTGAGGGCCGACTCCTTGGCGCTCCAGATCAAGGTGGCGCGCACGTCCCGCTCGGTGGGCTCACTCCGGACCCAGAGGGCTTCGTCGAGGGTGAAGTAGTCGTCCACGAACCGGTCGCTACGCGCCTCGATCGCCTCCACGTCGCATCCGAGACGAACACGGCCGGGGAGCGCGGCCGCGAAGCCGACGCCCCCGGAGTGGCTGAGGGACAGCGACACCTCCGCCCACCCGACGCCGGCACGGATGCGCGCGGTCGGGGCTCCGCTCGCCTCGGCGAGGATCTCCACCTGGTCCGGGGGAAGCTCGGGCGCATCAAGCGCGCAGGCGACGGCCCCCTTCCCCACCCACCGGCCCAGCCTCCAGTCGGCCCGCCGCTTGGCTACGCTCCGCTCGCCGAGCCACTGCCGCTCGGCCGGGGTGAGCCAGGCGTCGTGGTCCGGAACGGCCGAGGCGTCCGCCTCCTGCATACACACTGCCCCGAGGGGAACGAGCGCCGCCGGGGTGCTCATTCTCGCAGCGCGGCGAAGTCCGCCGCCCTCACGGTCCCGGGGAGCACCGAGGTCCGGTAGCCCTCGAGGGACAGGACCACCCTCCCCTCGACGTCGGCCACCTCCACGTCGAAAGCGCCTTCCGCACGCTGCCGGACCACCGCCGCGCTCTCCACCTCGCCGTTTGCGGGACGAAGAAGCTCGAGGCGCTCGAAGCCGAAGGGGAGCCCCATGCGCTCGGCGGTGGCGATCTCCACGAGCCCGGCAGTCTGGAACGCCAGCTCCACGAGACGTGGCGAGACCAACGTCGGACGGTCCGGAGGCTCGTGGTTGGCCGGCAGGTCGACCGCGAACCGTCCGGCGACCATCCCCTCGGCCCGCCACGCGTCTTTGAGGACGCGGTACGCCGGCCCGTGGAAGTACGTCTCGTAGATGGTCGACGCCTCGACCACGCCCGCCTCGGCGAGGGGGACCTCTCGCTCCCGGCCCGTTCCGGGCTCCCCGGAGCGGAGTCGGACGGTCCCCGTGAAATGCGTCGTGACCTCGGGCTCGTCGCGCCCCACCAGCGCGCGCGTGCCCAGGACCCGGCAGCGCCCGAGCACGTCCTCGCCGTCCGCGTCGTACGCCACCTGCACGGTCACCGACCGCGGCTCGTCGCGATAGAACTTGAAGGGCGCGTGGAAGTCCACCTCCTCGAGCGAGGCGACGCGCAGCTCGGGGAAGGCCAACCGGGCCGCCTCGGCCATCGCCTCCAGCCCCATCACCCCGGGCAGCACCGCGGTGCCGTCGATGCGGTGGTGGTCCAGGAACGGCTGCGTGTGCGGATCCAGCTCCGTCTCGACGACCACGCCGTAGTACGGGCTGACCGTCTTCACAGGGCCGAGCATGGGGCCGGCGCCCGCCCGTGCCATCTCCTCGAAGGACACGTCGAAGCAGGCCGCTTCCGGATCTTCGGCCAGCATGACCCCGAGCCCCTCCGCGATGACGGCTTCCCCGCGCGTTCCGACGCTCAGCTCGCGGCGCACGACGGCGATGCCGGCCTCGGGGGCCAGCATGTCGATGCCCGCGGCCCGCATGATCGCCGGAATCGAGCCGCGCGCCGCCATCCCGATGTCCCGCCACGCGGTCCAGTCCAGCGCGGTCGCCTTCGTCTCGGGTCGGGTGCGCCCCAGGGCCGAGACCGCCTTGCACAGGAGATCGTTGGCGGCCGCGTAGTCCGTCTGGCCGGCGTTTCCGAAGCGGCCGGCGATGGAGCTGAACGCCATCACCGAGCCGATGGGCGTCCGCCCGAGGGCGTCCATGAGGTTGAACCATCCCTCCACCTTCACGTCGAAGACCCGCGCGAACTCCTCGGCGGACTTGTCCGGCAGCGCGCGGCTGATCTCCAGGCCCGCTGCGTGCAGGAGGACGTCCACCCGCCCGTGTGCCTCGACCACCTCGCGTACGACGTCGGTGACTGCGGGCGCGTCCCGCAGGTCCAGGCTGCGGTAGTGGACCGTTCCTCCCGCCTCCTCGATCGCCCGGATGGCGTCCAGCGCGGAGGCGGCACGCTCCAGGCGCGCGAGCTCGCGCTCGACCTGGACGGGCGTGACCCGCCCGCCTCCGGCCTGCATGCGCTCGAACAGCTCGCGCTTGAGCCCCTCCCGGTCCGGTCCGATGCGCGCCAGGTCCGGGTCGTCGCGATCGGGCTCCGGAGCGAGGTCCAGGAGCCAGTACGTCCCACCGTCCTGCGCCAGGTCTCTCAGGATGGCCGAAACGATGCTCCCCGCCGCGCCGGTCACCATATGCACCTGGTCGGGGGCACGCGGGGCCTCGTCCACGTCCACCGGCCGCTCCTCCAGCCCGACGGACCAGCGATGTCCGGCCGTGTAGCCCACCTCGACCACGCCGCGGTCCCGCTGCGTCTCGTCGAGGAGGACGTCGGCCAGGGCGGCGGTCTTCCGCGACGGCTCGAAGTCCACGGCCTTTACCACGGTGTCGGGGTGCTCCCGCGCGAATGCCTTGGTGAACCCCGTGACCGCGCCACCCGCCACGTCCAGCGCGCCCTCGGGGTCGTAGCCGTGGCGCCCGCCCAGTCGCGTCGCGGACACCAGGAAGCTCCCCGGGTCGCCCAGGTCGTCGTAGAGAGCGCGCGCGAGGGCGTGCAGCACCTTCACCCGTCGCCGGAGCGCCTCGGCTCGGTCGTCGGGATCGGCCAGCTCGGCGGGGAGCACCCCGTCCAGGGCCGGCAGCCAGTAAAGGCCGACCACCTTCCGGTCGGCGCGCCAGGCGGCCACCTCGGCCAGCAGCACGTCCGTCGCGGCCGAGGGGTCGGCCAGGAACACGTCGACGCCCATGCGCCGGAGCCGCTCCGCCAGCGCGACGCCCACGCCGCCCTCGTCCGGCACCACCAGCACGGGCGAGCCCTCGCCGAGGGTCACCGCGGTCACGGGGAAGCGGTCCACCGGAGGCCGCACGCGGGAGACCGGCACGCGCCGGGGAACGGCCTGCGCCGCCTCCATCGAGGCGACCGGCCCGCGCTCGGTCGACGCCGCGGGCTCGGAGACCGCCGCAGGCGGGCCGCTCGTCGGCTCCGTGGTCGCTGCGGCCGCGGCTTCGGGCGCGGCCACGTCGGTGCCCGACGCCTCGGCGGCGGGCGCCTGCGCGGCGCTCCCCGTCGGCACCGCGGCGCCGGGACGCAGGTCGGGGCGTTTCTCGTACACGAACTCGATGGCACGCTTGAGCGTCGGGTAGTCCCGCAGCGCCAGATCGTCGTCGCGCTCGATGTCCCACGCCGCGCGGATCGCCGCGAACATCTCCGCCTGCTTCACCGTGTCGATGCCCAGATCCGCTTCCAAGTCGAGGTCCAGCTCCAGCATGTCGGGCGGATAGCCCGTCTGCTCCGCGACGATCTCCAGCACGCGCACCGCCACCGGGTCGCTCACGTCGGGCGTGGCGGCCGGCGTGGTCGACGCAGCGTGAGCGGCGGCCGGCGCCTCGGCCGCGACCGGGGTCGCGGCGACGACGGCCGCCGTAGCCGCCACCGCCGCCCCGCGCAGCTCGGGCCGCTTCTCGTACACGAACTCGATGGCGCGGCCGAGCGTCGGGTAGTCCCGCAGCGCCAGGTTGTCGTCGCGCTCGATGTCGTATGCGGCGCGGATGGCCGCGAACATCTCGGCCTGCTTCACCGTGTCGATCCCGAGGTCCGCCTCCAGATCGAGGTCCAGCTCGAGCATGTCGGGCGGATAGCCCGTCTGCTCCGACACGATCTGCAGGACGCGCACGGCGACCGGGTCGGTCGGCTCGGGCGCGGCGGCCGGCATCGCGGCCGCGACGGCCGTCGCGGCGACGGCCGTCGGAGCCGCCTCCATCCCCACGCCCGCGGCCGCCACGGCCGCTGAGCGTAGGTCGGGTCTGCGCTCGTACACGAACTCGATGGCGCGGCCGAGCGTCGGGTAGTCCCGCAGCGCCAGGTTGTCGTCGCGCTCGATGTCGTACGCCGCACGGATCGCCGCGAACATCTCGGCCTGCTTCACCGTGTCGATCCCGAGGTCCGCCTCCAGGTCCAGGTCGAGGGCGAGCATGTCGGGCGGGTAGCCCGTCTGCTCCGACACGATCTGCAGCACGCGCGCGGCGACCGGGTCCGTCGCACCGGGAGCCGCCTCGGCCGTGGGCGCGGCGGCCGGGGCGGGCGCCGGTGCCTCGGCCACGGGTGCCTGCACCGGCGCGCTGGGCGCCGGCGCACTCGGTGGCGGGACCTCGACCACACGCTCACGGACGGGCGCGGGCTGGATGACCGGAGCGCCATTGTCCTTCACGCGCAGAGTCCGCTTCACCAGCTCCAGCTCCGGCGCGTCCACGCCCGCGGAGGCTCGCAGCCACGCGCGCCAGGCGTCGGGGTCCGCGACGCGGTGGCGGAAGCCGAGGTCCGTCGGGCTCCGGCGGGCGCCGTCGGGCGGTGGCGTCCACCGGAGGAGGCTCATGCTGATCTGCGAGCCGA
>CAZPZU010000168.1:0-4657 GCA_964591135.1 uncultured Gemmatimonadaceae bacterium
GGCTGGTAGTAGTCGTAGTACGAGATGCAGTACTCGACCGCGTTGTGGGGGAAGAGCGCCTTGAGCTCACCGTACAGTTGCGCGGCGAGCGTCTTGTTGTGGCTCATCACGAGGGTCGGACGACCGTGGCGCGCGATGACGTGGGCCATCGTGAACGTCTTGCCCGTGCCCGTGGCTCCGAGGAGCACCTGGCTGCGGTCGCCGCGCGCGAGGGCTTCGGTCAGCTCCTCGATGGCGCGGGGCTGGTCGCCGGAGGGTCGGTGCGGGGAGACGAGTTCGAAGTCCGCCAAATCTACGCCCAGCCCAGGTCCTCGTCGTCGAAGTGCTCGCGGCGCTCGACCGCCAGCACGCCCTTCACGCGCCCGATCGCGCGGCGGACCTTCTCCAGGTGCGTGAGGTCCTGTACCTCCACCACGAACTCGGCGGTCATGCCGCCGTCCCCGGTGCGCATGTCGGCGTGCTGGATGTCGGTGCCGGTGTCGCTGATCGCCTTGGCCACGTCGGAGAGGAGCCCCCTCCGGTCCGTGCCCCGCATGTAGAGGCGCACGAAGAAGCGGTCTCCCTTCTCGGCGGCCCACTCGATCTCGACGCGACGCTCCGGGTCGCGCGACAGCGCGAGCACGTTCGGGCAATCCTGGCGATGGATGCTCACCCCCCTGCCCCGCGTGATGTACCCGACCACCGCGTCGCCCGGCACGGGCTGGCAGCAGCGGGAATAGCGGACCATCAGGTTGTCCATCCCCTGGATCCGGACGCCCCGCCCGGATATGCGCAGCCGCTCCGCGAGCTTCTCCAGGGCCGTCGGCGGGCGCTGCGCGGCCTCGGCCGGATCGTGGTCCGGGAAGAGCTGCTTGATCACGGCGGTCGGACCCACGTCACCCCGCCCGAGCGCGGCGTGCACGTGCTCGAAGTCGGGGTACCCGAGCCCCCGGGCCGCCCCCAGCAGATCGTGCGGATCCGTCGGCAGGGTACGCTTGGCCTTCCTCAGCTCGCGGTCGAGGAACTCGCGGCCGAGCTTGAGCGCCGAGTCGAACTCCTCCTTGCGGATCCACTGGCGGATGCGCTGACGCGCCCGCGACGTCTTCACGAACGCGAGCCAGTCGCGGTTGGGTCGCTGGCGCGGGTTGGTGATGATCTCGATGGTGTCGCCGTTACGCAGCTCACGCGACAGCGGCGCGATGCGCCCGTTGACCTTCGCGCCGGCGCAGTGTAGCCCGACCTCCGTGTGCACGCTGAAGGCGAAGTCGATGGGCGTGGAGCCCTGCGGGACCGCCTTCACCTCGCCCTTGGGCGTGAAGACGAAGATCTCGCCCTGGAAGAGGTCCATCCGGAGGAACTCCATGAACTCCTCCGGCTCGCGGGTGTCCTGCTGCCACTCGAGCACCTGGCGGAACCAGGTCAGCGCGTCGTCGACCTCGCTCTCCTCGCGGCCGGCCCCACCACCCTGCCCCTCCAGTCCCTCCTTGTATCGCCAGTGCGCCGCGATCCCGTACTCCGCCGTGCGGTGCATCTCCTCGGTCCGGATCTGGATCTCGTAGCGCCGCCCCCCCGGCCCGAAGACCGTGGTGTGCAGCGAGCGGTACATGTTGGACTTGGGCGTGGCGATGTAGTCGTGGAAACGCTCGGGAATCGGCGTCCATCGGCTGTGGATCACGCCCAGGGCAGCGTAGCAGTTCTGTACCGAGTCCGTGGTGACCCGCATGGCCATGAGGTCGTAGATCTCCTCGTAGGGCCGGTTGCGGTGCACCATCTTCCGGTGGATCGACCAGAGGTGCTTGGGGCGACCGCTGACCTCGGCGGGGATGTCGGCCTCCGTCAGCGCCTCCTCGAGGGGCCGCTGCAGCTCGAGGATCTGCCGCTCCCGTTCCCTGCGGCGCTGCTTCACCTTCCTGCGCAGCTCCTCGTAGGCCTCCGGCTCCAGGAACTTGAAGGACAGATCCTCCAGCTCCCACCGGATGGCCGCCATCCCGAGGCGGTGCGCCAGCGGCGCGTAGATCTCCCGGGTCTCCAGCGCGATGCGCCGCTGCTTCGAGGACGGGAGGTGCTCGAGCGTGCGCATGTTGTGGAGGCGATCGGCCAGCTTGACCAGGATCACCCGCGCGTCTTCGGCCATGCTGAGCAGCATCTTGCGGTAGTTCTCCACCTGCTGCTCGGTGGCCGAGCTGAACTGGACCCGGCCCAGCTTGGTGACGCCGTCGACGATGGTGGCCACCTCCTCGCCGAAGCGCGTCTCCACGTCCGCCAGCGAGAGGGCCGTGTCCTCCACGGTGTCGTGGATGAGCCCGGTGACGATCGACGCCGTGTCGAGGCGGAGCTGGGCCAGGATCGTGGCCACCTCGACCGTGTGGGTGACGTAGTCCTCCCCCGACGCACGCTTCTGTCCGGCGTGCGCGTCCGCCGCGAGGTCGTATGCCTCGCGGATCTTGTCGACGTCCAGCCGATCCGCGTACGCCTCCAGCGCGCGCGCGAGGGGGCGAGGGAGACCGCGGATGGTGGGCGTCGGGCCGGGAGTCTTCGTGGCCGTCGCCATGGCACCGCTAACCTAAGGAGGCAGGCCCGGTTAGGGCGAGAGGTTCATACCCCTGGACGCCGGATCCGGGTCCCCGGCGGTCCGAGCGCCCCCCCGTCGACGCTCCGGTCACCTCCCGGCCGCGGACACTCCTACCGTCCGTGGCACTTCTTGTACTTCTTGCCGCTCCCGCACGGACAGGGGTCGTTCCGCCCGGGCTCCTTCGTGGCGGTGACGGGCTGGTGCTTGCGCTCGCCGTCCTCGCCGCGGTTGGTCTGCAGGGCACGCGGATCCAGACCCGCCGCCGCCGGCAGCCCCGCCATGGCGGCCGCCGATCCCGGAAGGTCGGACCGCGCGCTCCTGGCCATCCCGTACTCGTCCACCCCACCCTGGGCAGCGGCCCGTGCGGCGTGGATCGGCTGCTGGCGCCTCAGCGGCTGCAGACGTGCCGCTCGCTGGGCCAGCTCCGCTCCCGGCTGGTCCTCGGGGCCGGAGTAGCTGAGCGGCGGCGGCGGGCGTCGCTGCGGCTGCGGCGGGCCGAACTGCGCCCTGTAGAAGAACTGCGCCACGCTCTTGCGCAGATCGGTCATGAGGTCCACGAACATCTCGTAGGCCTCCTGCTTGTACTCGACCAGCGGATCCTTCTGCCCCCATCCCCGGAAGCTGATCGAGGCCTTGAGGTGATCGAGGTCGTACAGGTGGTCCTTCCACTTGTCGTCGATCACGCTGAGCATGATGAAGCTCATCACGGGCTCGGCGTGCTCGTCCAGGCTGTCGAGCTTCTTGTGGAAGGAGCTCCTGAGCCCCTCGACGACCCACTGCTCCACCTCGTCGCGGTCGTAGTCGCGGTCGGTGTCGTTCTCCTCGGGCAGCTCGCCGATGACCACGAACTGGTCCAACAGAATCCGACGCCTCAGCCCCGCCAGGTCCCAGCGCTCCTGGGGCGCTCCGGGCGGGAGGTACTCGGCGATCGCGTCCTCCGCCGAGTGCTCGATCATCTCCCAGATCTCGCCCTTGAGGTCCTCGCCGCCCTCCAGGGCAAAGAGGCGGAGGTCGTAAATGACCTCGCGCTGCTGGTTCATGACGTCGTCGTAGTCCAGCAGCCGTTTGCGGGCCTCGAAGTTGTTCATCTCCACGCGCTTCTGGGCGCGCTCGATGGACTTCGTGACCAGGCCGTGGGTGATGACCTCGCCCTCCTGGGCACCCATGCGGTCCATGACATTCGCGATCCGCTCGGACCCGAACAGCCGCATGAGGTCGTCTTCCAGGCTGAGGAAGAACTGGGTCGCGCCGGGGTCTCCCTGGCGGCCCGCCCGACCGCGCAGCTGGCGGTCGATGCGCCGCGACTCGTGCCGCTCCGACCCCACGATGTGCAGCCCGCCGTCCTCCAGCAGCTCGTCGTCGTCGGACGGATCCATCCTCTCGGCCCGCACGGGGTCGACGGGGAGGAACTCCTCGGGGTCCAACCCCCTGGCCTTCGCCCACGCCACGGTCCGCGCCTCCGTCACGCCCGCACCGAGTTTGATGTCGGTGCCGCGCCCGGCCATGTTCGTGGCGATCGTCACGGCCCCTGGCTGGCCGGCGTCCCGCACGATCTCGCTCTCGCTCTTGTGGTGCTTGGCGTTGAGGACCTGATGCACGACCCCTCGCCGCTTGAGCATGCGGCTGAGCGTCTCCGACACGTCCACGTTCGTGGTACCGACCAGCACGGGCAGCTCCATCTTGTGGAGCCGCTCGATCTCGTCCATGATCGCGTTGAACTTCTCGCGCTTGGTGCGGAAGATCAGGTCGTTGCGGTCGTCGCGCACCACGGGGCGGTTCGTGGGGATGACGAGCACGTCCAGGTTGTAGATCTGGTGGAACTCGTTCTCCTCGGTTTCCGCGGTCCCGGTCATGCCGGCCAGCTTGTCGTACATCCGGAAGTAGTTCTGGATGGTGATGGTGGCCAGCGTCTGCGTCTCGCCGCGGACCTCCACCCCCTCCTTCGCCTCGACGGCCTGGTGCAGCCCGTCGCTCCACCGACGACCCGCCATCTGACGGCCGGTGAACTCGTCGACGATGACGACGCTGCCGTCGTCGGCGATGATGTACTTCTCGTCCTTCTGGAAGAGCGTGTAAGCCTTCAGGAGCTGGTGGATGACGTGGATC
>CAZPZU010000169.1:0-4629 GCA_964591135.1 uncultured Gemmatimonadaceae bacterium
AGGCCGGCAACATCGTCACGGTGGGCAAGATCCTCATCATCGGCGCCTTCATCGCGGCCGGGCTGTGGGTCATGTCCGGCCGGCCCCAGTGGCAGCTGTCCTTCCAGCCGTTCCTGGGGAAGGGGTGGGCCGCGGTACTCGCCGCGATGGGGCTCACCTTCATCGCCTTCGAGGGCTACGAGATCATCGCCCAGACGAGCGAGGAGGTGGAGAACCCCAAACGGAACGTGCCCCGCGCCATCTTCATCTCGCTCCTCGTGGTCGTGCCGATCTACCTCCTGGTGGCCACAGTCGCCATCGGCGGCACGACGCCTCCGGCAGGGACGGCGGTCGCCGACTACCTGGGCCAGGAGAAGGAGCTCGCGCTGGTGTCGGCCGCCAACCAGTTCGTGGGCGGTGGCGGCATCCTCATTCTCGTGGGCGGGCTCTTGTCCACGCTGTCGGCGCTGAACGCGACGATCTACTCGTCGTCGCGTGTCGCCTTCGCTATGGCCCGGGACGCCAACCTCCCGCCGTTCCTCGGCTCGGTGCATCCGCTGAGAGCGACGCCGCACTGGGCCATCCTGACGTCCACGGTCCTCGTCGTGGGGATGGCGGTCCTGCTGCCCATCGAGCAGGTGGCGGCCGCGGCCGACATCATGTTCCTCTTCCTCTTCGTCCAGGTGAACGTGGCCCTCATCCGCCTGCGGCGGATCCGCCCCGATCTGGACCGGGGCTTCCGGGTGCCGTTCGTGCCGCTGACGCCTGCGCTGGCCATCGTCAGCATGCTCGTCCTCTCCTTCTTCCTCCTGCGCCACTATCCGCTGGGAACGGTGACCGCGCTGGTGTGGGTCGGGATGGGTGCCGGCGTCTACCGCGGGTATGCCCGGCACCGGGAAGCGGCGTTCGAGGAGCGGGGCCTGTGGATGGAGCGGCTCCATCGGCAGGAGTACTCGGTGCTGGTGGCCCTCTCCAACCCGAAGTCCATGGAGTCGCTCATGGAGGTCGGGATGGCGGTGGCACGCGAGCACGCCGGGGAGCTGGTGGTGATGGCCGTCGCGGAGGTTCCCGAGGGACAGGCTCTCCTCACCGGGCGGCATCGGGTGCGGGAGCTGGCGCCGCTGCTGGAGGAGGCCATGGCCTACGCGGCCGAGCGCGGCGTCGCCGCGCGGTCCGTGGTGAAGATCTCACGCCGGGTCAGCTTCGGAATCGTCGAGACCGTCCGTGAGGAAGAGTGCAACTTCCTGGTCATGGGCCAGCCGGGGCTCGAGTCGTGGTTCGAGCGGCTGGTGGCGACCTCGGTGGAGCGGGTGCTGCGCGACGCGCCGTGCGAGGTCGGAGTCGTCTACGGCAACGTGCGGCCGGAGAAGGTCAACCGGGTGGTCGTTCCCCTCGGTCCGGGCGCGAACGCGGGGCTGGCCGCGAGCCTGGCCCCCGGGTTCGGGACGTGGTTCGACGCGGAAGCCCTGCCCATCACGGTCGTGGAGACGGAGGCGACCGACTCCGAGGCCCGCGCGGTGGAGCAGGCGGCGACCCAGGCATGGGAGCATGGGGGTCAGGCCGGCGACGTCGAAGTGCTTCGACGCAAGGAGCTGGCGAGCGGGCTGGCGCAGGCGTTGCGGGCGGGCGACCTCGTGCTCATCGGCGCGCCCAGCGGCGGTCACTTCCCACTGCTCGGCGAGACCCTCCCCGCCTACCTCTCGCGGAAGCGACGCAATCCCGTGGTGGCGGTGCGGCAGGTGGAGGAGCAGCGCGTGCGGCGCTTCGAGCGTGTCTTCTTCTCGAGGAAGTGATCCGAAATGCAGAGTCAGGTTGAGGGCCCCCTGGCCCACTTCGCGGACCAGTTCTGGAGCTATGTCCCCACGCTGGCGGCGGGCCTGTTCGTGCTGGCCATCGGCGTCCTGCTCGGCTGGGTGGCCAAGCGGGCCCTGGTCCGGGTCCTGGTCTGGCTGCGGCTCGACCGGTTGGGCGGGCGGGTGGGGTGGCGCACCGCCTTGGCGAAGGGAGACGTGCGGGCCGCGATCTACGACCTGGTGGGCGGGGTGGTCATGGTGATCATCGTCCTGGTGTTCCTGGACAACGCCTTCCAGATCTGGGGGCTGTCGGTCCTGTCCCGGCTCATCGACCGCACGGTCTTCTACCTCCCCAACCTGGGGGTGGTCGCGCTCATCGTCGGGATCGGCCTCCTGCTCAGCAACGTCGTGTCCGTGCGCGCGGCGGCGGCCCTCGAGGAGGAGGGCTTCGAGTATGCGACGCTGGCGGCCAAGATCCTCAAGGGGGTGCTGCTGTCGCTGGTCGGAGCGCTCGCGCTCTGGCAGCTGAGCTTCGCCCGTCAGATCATTCTCGGTGCGTTCCTCATCGCCTTCGCCGCGGTAGGTCTGGCCTTCGCGCTCGCCGTAGGCATCGGAGGGGCCCGCGCCATCCAGACCGGGATGCAGGGCCTATTCCGCAAGGACGAACGCGGATAGCGGCCCCGCCTCCCACGTCGGTCCTCCTCCCCGTGCGGGACGGGGCGGCGCACCTCCCCGAGGCGATCGCGTCCCTCGAGGCCCAGACGGACGGTGACTTCGAGGTGCTCGCCGTAGACGACGGCTCCGCCGACGCCACACCGGACCTCTTGGCGGATTGGGCGCGCCACGACCCCCGGGCTCGCGTGCTCCGGCAGAAGGCGCGTGGTATCGTCGGTGCGCTCGAGCGGGCCCGGGCCGCCGCACGCGGCCGCTGGCTCGCGCGCATGGACGCAGACGACGTGAGCGAGCCCGGACGCTTCGAGCGCCAGCGAGCGCTGATGGAGTCGGACGCGACCCTGGCCGCCTGCGGCACGCGCGTACGCTACTTCCCGCGTGCCGCGGTCCGCGACGGCGCGCGCCGCTACGAGCGGTGGCTGAACGACCTCGACGAGCCCGACCGGATCGCGCGCTCGCTCTTCGTCGAATGTCCGCTGGCGCACCCCGCGTTCTTCATGGCCGCGGAAGCGGTGGGACGTGCCGGCGGGTACCGGGACCGCGGCTGGCCGGAGGACTACGACCTGGTTCTCAGGCTGTGGCGCGGGGGCGGGCGCTTCGCGAACGTGCCCGAGGTGCTCCTGCGGTGGCGGGAAGGGCCGCATCGGCTGCACAGGACGGCGACCGCCTACGCCCCGGAGGCTTTCGTGGCCTGCAAGGTCCACCACCTTCGGCGGACGCTGCTCGCCGGGGGACGGGGGGTGGCGGTGTGGGGTGCCGGACCCGTCGGCAAACGGTTCGCGCGCGCCCTCGCCGATGACGGTGTGTCCGTGCGGGCCTTCGTCGAGGTCGATCCGCGCAAGATCGGCCAGGAGATCCACGGGGCGCCGGTCCTCGACACGCGGGGCGGGCTCGCGCTCCCGGGCGTTCTGCACCTCGCGGCCGTCGGACAGCCCGGCGTGCGCGGCACGCTGCGCGGGATCCTCGCGGGGGCGGGGCTCGAGGAGCTGGTCGACTTCGTCGCGGTGGCGTGACGCCCGCTCCAGCGGCTCCTTCGAGGTCAGGATGCCACGGAGCGGAAGAGCGGGCCGGCTTCGCCTTGCGGAACCGACATGGTTTCGTAAGGCGGGAAATCCCGGAAAGCGTTGTGCGGAGCGGGTTTTCGGCCTTGCCCACAGCCCTGTCTTTGGTTACTTTTCCACGTCTATGGAGCATCGTCCGACGGGCACCCCGGCGGGGGGTGCCCTTGGCGTTTGCCGACCAGTCCCACCGGCGGTGTGGACTGCCGATCACTGGAGCGTGGGCGTGCCCCTCGTCCGCAGGATCATCGCCCTCTGATGCGCCGTGGCCTCGGCTTCGGGTCCGCGGCGCTGGTGGTGATGGGCCTCGAGCTGTCGACCGGGGCCGTCACGGTGGTGGTGCGACGCCTCGGTCTGGGTGTGGCGGCGCTCCTCGGCCGCAGCGAGTTCCGCGTCCCGGCCTTCCGCTTCGTGGCGGGGGTCGTTGCGCTTCTGCTCGGCCTGGCGCTCTGGTTCCTCCTGGGCTGGTCGGCCCGGAAGCGGACAGTGGTGGGCGCGGTGGGCGACGGCTGCCCGAACTGCGGGAACGTCACCCGGCGGGTCAAGCGACGGGGATGGCAGCGGCTGCTGTCGGCGCTGCTGGGGGAGCGACTGATGCGGCGCAGGTGTGAAACGTGCGGATGGGTGGGGCTGAGTCAGGAGCTGTGACCTTCCGGCCGACGGGCCGGGGAAGACGAAGAACTCGATCAGGACCGGACAAGCATGGCTGATGAGCTCGATCTCGTGGGCGGCGGCGGCGGCGAGAAGGTGCTGACCCGTCTCCTCGAAGACGAGATGAGGGAGTCGTTCATCGACTACTCGATGAGCGTCATCGTGCAGCGGGCGCTGCCGGACGTGCGCGACGGGCTCAAGCCCGTGCATCGGCGCATCCTGTACGCGATGAGCGACCTGGGGCTCTCCCCCGGGAGGGCCTACAAGAAGAGCGCGTCCGTGGTCGGTGAGGTGCTCGGCAAGTACCACCCGCACGGCGACGCGGCGGTCTACGACTCGATGGTGCGCATGGTGCAGACGTTCAGCCTGCGCTATCCGCTGGTCGACGGTCAGGGCAACTTCGGCTCCGTCGACGGCGACTCCGCGGCGGCCTATCGGTACACGGAGGCGCGTCTCACGGCCGCGGCGATGGAGAT
>CAZPZU010000170.1:0-4354 GCA_964591135.1 uncultured Gemmatimonadaceae bacterium
CCCGCCAGCGGGCTGAACGCCTCGGCGAACGCGATCATGTAGAACGCCACCGAGATCGCCTGCGACATGTAGAGGCTGAGTCCGATGGCCCCTCCGATCGTGGAACCGAAGGAACGGGAGATGATGAAGTACTCTCCGCCTCCCTCGACGCGGCGGTTCGTCGCGATCTCGGCGATCGCCAGCGCGGTGGGCACGGTGACGGCGTGCCCCACCAGGATGATGAGCAGGGAGCCGAGGAGCCCGACGCTTCCGACGGCGTAGCCGAACCGCAGGAACATGATGGCCCCGAGGATCGTGCTGATGCTCGCCAGGAAGACCGGACCGGTGCCGAATCCGTGGCCGCGGCCGGCGTCGTGCTCGGTTTCCGTGCTCATGGGTGCGCCACGGGCGGGGAGAGGGGGAGCGGGGACTGGCTGCAACATCGTGCGTTCCACCCGCTCACCACAAGCGTTCGGGACGACCATCGGTCGATCGCGAGGGGGGTCGCGACCCCGTGTCCACCTACCGCGCGGTCCGTGATCGCGTAGCTTCTTGTCGGGTAGAGGTGCTGGAGCCGCACCCGGAAACGAGTGGAGCAGCGATGAGCACGGATCTGGCCTACGGCCTGAAGAAGATCGTGAACGCCCCTGTGGACGAGACCGACGCCCGCGTCCGTGAAGCGCTCAAGAAGGAAGGGTTCGGCGTCCTCACCGAGATCGACGTGAAGAGCACGCTCAAGCAGAAGCTCGACGTGGATTTCCGGCCGTACCGGATCCTGGGGGCGTGCAACCCGCCCCTGGCGCACCGCGCCCTGACCGAGGAGATGGACATCGGGCTGCTCCTACCCTGCAACGTCGTCGTCTACGAAGGGGAGGAAGCGGGCACCACGGTGGTGTCGATCCTCGACCCTGTGCTGCAACTCGGCGTGGCCGGCCGCGACGACATGCGTCCTCTGGCCGAGGACGTGCGCGCACGCATGGAGCGGGTCCTCGCGGGGGTGTAGCGTACCAACGGTCCGCTAGCGTCCCGGCGGATCGTCGATCAGAAGACGCCCAGCGCGTACGCGAAGACCGCGAGCGCCAGGAGGACCACCACCACGCTGGTCCAGAGCAGGGCCGTGCGCAGCTCGAGGCTGCCCGGACCTTCCGCACTGATGGCCGTCGGATCGAGCCCGCCGGTCCCGCGCCGGACCGACGGGAGCTCCTCGAGGTTCTTCAGGAGCGAGCGCAGCTTGACCTCGAGCTCGGCAGGGTCCTCGGGCTTCGTGATGAAGTGGTTCCCGCCCAGCCCGTAGCTCCGTGCGACATCCTCGTCGCGATCGGACGACGTCAGGACGGCCACGGGGATCCGGCGCAGGATCTCGTCTGCCTTGACCGTCTCCAGCACCTCGTGCCCCGTGCGGCCCGGCATCTTGAGATCCAGGAGGATCAGGTCGGGCGTCATGTGCTGGACGAGCTCGACCGCCTCGTTCCCGTTGCGGGCACGATGCACTTCGACGGGAAGCCGGCTGGCGCGCTCCAGCGCCATCTCGATGAGAAGCGCGTGGTCATCGTTGTCTTCCGCGAGAAGGACGGACCACTGCGCCCGCTCCGTCTGCTGCCGTTTCATCCTCCGGACCGCTCCTCGCGATTGGCGTCCCTGACTACGGTCGTCGTGAAGCCCAGGCCCTGCACGCGCTCCAATATGGCATGGGCTTCCTCGGAAGAGTCAAACCTCCCGACGCGCACTCTCACCAGCTCGCTGCCGGGGAGGGTCGCGAGGCGGACGTCGAGACCCGCCTCCGCCGCCCGGCGACGCAGCGCCTCGGCCCGACCCCGGTCCGCGAATGCCCCGAGCTGCACGGAGAAGGGACCCACGGCGGCGGCCCCCGGTGGGGGCCTCACGTCGGGCGGGGAGGCCCGGTTCGTGCGTGCGGGGGGAGGCGGCGGTGATCCGGCCGAGGCGAGCCACGCTTCCGCCTCCCGTCGAACCGCGCTCGACGGGTATTCCTGCGCGAGCCGTCCGACGTCCCGCGCCGCCTGCGCCGAGTCCCCCTGGGCGAACGCGGCCTGTGCCAGACGCAGGAGAGCCACGTCGGAGTAAGGCCCTCCCGGGTACTCGACGACCAGGCGGCGGAAGTCGATCGCCGCCTCGCCCGGGTCCATGGTGAGCCTGCCGCGCAGCCACAGCGCGCGCTGCGCGTCTCTCCGCGAAGCCTCCGAGGAAGATCGGTCCCACCATCGGCGCAGGGCCTCCCTGGCGCTCTCGGTGCGGCCCATGCGCGCGAGCTCCTCGACGTTGTCCAGCGTCAGGGGCTGCTGCTGGGCCGCGACGGCCGCCGGGTGGAGGAGGGCGATCGCGAGCGCCCATCGGAACCAGCGCGTCATGCCGCCGCCGTCCGGGCCAGCAGACCCAGCAGCCATTCCTCGACGTGGTGCTCGTCGGACAGCGGGCTCGCCTTGAGCAGACGATCCACGCGCAGCAGGCCCTCGAGGGCGTCGTCGATCTCCTCGGGTCGCCATCGGTGGGCTTGCGCGACCAGGCGCTTGGCGAGCCACCGCTGGTGCGGAGGGAGCACGGATTCCAGGGCGCCCGCGCCGCCCTCGGCCACGATTCCGAGGCGCAGGAAGTGCGTGGTCAGGCCGATGACCAGCCCCACGCCGCTCTCTCCCTGTCCCATCAGGACGCCGAGGGTGGCGAGCGCCTCCTCCTGGCGCCCGTCGCCCACCAGGTCGAACCAGCGCCAGCGATCCTGCGAGGGGAGGGACGTCCCCGCCGCCTCCACGTCGGCGACCGTGACCCGCGCGCGCTGCCCGACGAAGTCCCTCAGCTTCTCCATCTCCTGCGTGAGCACACCCAGGTTCGGGCCGATGGCCGCGCCCAGAGCCTGTGCGGCGTCGACGTCGATCTCGATGCCGAACCGGTCGCGGCCCCTGACCATCAGCCATCCCGGGACGTCAGCCGCGGTGATCGGCTGAAACTCGAGGGAGCGCGCGGTGCGCGCCAACTCCCGGTAGAACTTCGCCTTCGAGCCCTGGGGCACCGTGCAGGACAGGACGAGCGCCAGACCCGGCGGAGGAGCGGCCACGAACTGGAGGAGGATGTCTCGCGAGCGCGCGCTCGAGGCCAGCCCCTCGACCTCGCGGATGACGACCACCCTCCATTCGGCCATCATCGGCGGCGTGCCGAGCACCGAGGCTAGGGTCTCCGTGTCCACCTCGGAGCCCCGCAGCGGGTCGAAGTTGAAGTCACGCGTGGCCGGGTCCAGGTGGGCCTCCACCAACGCGCGCACGACTTCCTCCTTTCGGAATTCGTCGTCGCCGTGCAGGTAGAACGCGCCGCCCCTGGCGCCGGCCAGGGACGCGGGCAGGTCGGGCGCGGCCCGGCTACCGGTCCTGCTCAAGCCCGGTGCGTCTGATCGCGGAGGTCGCCTCGTAGCGCTGATAGAGACGCGAGCGCTGGAAGAGCAGCGCCGGCGCGTCGTCCCACAGCCCGGCCTGCAACACCCGGGGGGTCTTCTGGCCAAAGCGGCCGGGGAAGGAGTCGAGTGCGCGCAGGCGGACGATGGAGTGTGGCCGCGACACGACGATGGGGGCCAGCTCGACGGTGGGCACGCCCTGCCAGAGGGCCGGAGACCATGCGGCCGCGGCGAGGAGGAGGGCCATGCCGATCAGCGCAAGGGCGGTCGTCCCCGAGGTGGTGTGGCCCCGGAGCGAGGGCTCCTGGTCGACGTGGTAGAGGCGGTGCCGCAGGCGGGGGACGAAGTCCTCGTTGACTTCGGGCCCGGGAAGGGCACGCAGCAACTCTGCGCCCCGCTCCATGACACGCCGGTACCTCCGGCAGGACGCACAACGCTCCAGATGGCCCTCGGCTTCCCGGACGAGCGCCTCGGGAGCGGTACCGTCGTAGTATTCCGAGAAGCCTTCGACGAATTCCGCGCAAGTCATGAAGGCTGAGCCCTCCTGCGCCCTGTTCACCAACGGATGCGATGGTCCGACGGACCGATGTTCGTCGGGTGATACTGCCACTCCGCCGGGCGGGTTCCATCACGAACGGGCCCCATCGACACCGCAGCCCCGCCGGCTCGAGAGCCGGCGGGGCTGCCCCCGTCCCCTCCACCCCAGGCAGGGTCAGTCGATCATCGGCGCGATGATCTGGGCGAAGTTGTTGCGCGCCCGGTTCAGGCGGCTCTTCACGGTGCCCAGGTTGCATCCCGTGATGTCCGCGATCTCCTCGTAGGTCTTCCCCTCCAGCTCGCGGAGGACGAAGACGATGCGGTGGTGCTCCGGCAGCTGGGCCACCGCCTCCTCGACCTTCTCCTTCAGGTGTCGCTTCCGGAAGAGGTCGTCCGGCTTGTACTGGGTGTCCTCCCACTCCAGGGGACGGTGGTCCGCGT
>CAZPZU010000171.1:0-4223 GCA_964591135.1 uncultured Gemmatimonadaceae bacterium
GTGACCTTGGTGAAGTTGCCCGACGCGTTGGCGGGCGGGATGAGCGAGAACTGCGAGGCCGCGGCGGAGCCGATCAGGATGACCGTTCCCTCGAAGGTGCGGTCGGGATAGGCGTCCACGGTCATGTCCACGCGCGTGCCGACCGGGAGGAAGCGCAGCTTGGTCTCCTCGAAGACCGCCGTGACCCACACGCGGTCGACGTCGTAGATCGTGAACACGGGCTGGCCGGGCTGGACCACGTCCCCGGGAAGGAGCCAGCGCTTGGCCACGACGCCGGTGAAGGGGGCCGTGACGCGCGTGTCGTCGATGTGCTGGCGCACGACGTCGACCGTCGTGCGTGCGGTCTCGACACGGGCGAGGGCGATGGCGTGCTCCGCCTGCGCCGACTCGAGCGCCGCGCGCGCGTGGTCGAGCTGTTCGCGGGGGATCGCGTTCCCCTCGAACTGGACCGAGGCGCGCTCGTAGTCGTCCTTCGTCCGGGCCTCGGTCACCTCGGCGAGCTTCACGCTCCTGCGGGCGAGGTCGAGCTGCGCGCTCGCCTGCGCCAGCTGGGCCTGCAGGTCGGCGTCGTCGAGGCGGATCAGCAGCTCACCGGCCTGGACCGTGTCGCCCTCGTCGGCGCACAGGCTGTCGATCCGACCCAACATCTTGGTGGTGACTGTTGCGCGGTCGCCGTCCACGTACGCGTCGTCGGTGGAGACGACACCGCGCAGCTTCACGTACCAGTATCCGACGCCCAGGGCGCCAATCACCATGAGGGCGAGGAGGGCGAGCAGCCCTCCCCGCCGGCTCTTGCGCTTGGGCTGTTCTCCCTCGCTGGATCTCTCGTTCGTCGTGCCGGCGGGCCTCCCGCCGGAGGCTCCGCTCTGCTCGTCCATCCGCATGCTCCTCGCGATCCGGCACGGCGATCCCGCCGCGACCGGCTCCGTCCGCATCGTCGTCCCCCTCGGACGTGCAAGAACAATGCGCAAACGGGGCCTGCGGGTCGAGCCGGGGCCGGGAGCCCCGGAGCGTCCGTCATTCCATGCGCAGCGCCTCGCAGGGATCCACGCGCGTCGCCCGGCGTGCCGGGAGCCAGCACGCCAGCAGGGCGCCCAGGAAGAGCGTCGCCCCCGCGACCACGAACGTGGCGAGGTCGGTGGGTCGGATGCCCCAAACCACGTGCGCCAGCGCGCCGGACGCCGCCACGGCCACCGCGGCGCCCACGGCCAGGCCCGCCGCGGCCGGCACCATTCCCACACGCAGCACGCGCCCGAGGACGGTCCTCGGCTCGGCCCCCAGCGCGAGGCGCACGCCGATCTCGTGGGTGCGCCGGCTGGTGGTGAACGCCACCACGCCGGCCACCCCCGCGAGGGTGACCAGGAGGGCGAGCGCGGCGAAGATGCCCATGAGCGCGGCGGTCAGGCGCCGGGGCGCGACGGCGTCGGCCACGTAGGCTTCGAGCGTGCGCAGCCGGGAGACCGGCGCGTCCGGCTCGAGCTGGTGGACGACCTCCGTCACTGCACGCCCCAGCGCGCCCAGGTCGCCGTCCGCGCGGACCACGAGATCACCACCGCCCCAGGTGTGGCTGTTGTCCGCCTGGTAGAGGGCGGGCGTGGCGTCCTGGTCGAGGCCTTCCATGCGCACGTCGCCGGCCACGCCCACCACGGTGAGCCAGTCTCCGCACGTGCCCGAGTTGAACGAGCAGACCCGCACCTGGCGGTCGAGGGGGTCCCGGCCGGGCCACAGCCGGGCCGCAAGGGAACGCGTCAGCACCACCGATCGCTCCGGGTCGTCGCGGTCGTCCTCGGTCAGCGGACGGCCGGCCAGAATCGGGACGCCCAACGTCTCGAAGTACTCCGGAGACACCCGCACGGGCATGATCTGCACGTATCCGTCGGGTCCGGCGTCGGCGGTCTCCTCGGTCTCCAGGCCGGTGCGGAAGGACGAACCGGAGAGCGGCAATCTCTGCACGCGAGCCGCCTGGTGCACGCCCGGCAGCGCCTCGACGCGCCGCACCAGCTCGGAGAAGAAGGCGTCGTCCGTGGACTCGTCTCCCATGAAGTAGCGCATGGGCAGGGTGACGCGGGCGGACAGCACGTGCCGGGGCTGGTAGCCCGGATCCACCGAAGACACCGCCACGAACGTGCGCGCCAGCAGCCCGGCGCCGATGAGCAGCACGAACGCCAGCGACACCTGGGCCGCCACCAGCCAGCCGTGGGCGCGGTGGGCGCCCGGTCCGGCGTCGGCGGAGCGAGTGCGGCCCAGGGTCGCGCTTGCGCCGGCGGCCCGGCGCAGGGCCGGCACGGACCCGAAGAAGAGGCCGGTCGCCAGGGAGACCAGCAACGCGAACGCGAGCACGGACCCGTCGACCGAGGCCTCGAACGCGCGCGGCGTGAAGCGGCCGGCGAACTTCACCAGGAGGCCCAGGCTGCCACGAGCCAGCACCACCCCCAGCACGCCGCCCAGCAACGCGAGGACCGTGCTCTCCGTGAGGAGCTGGCGCGCGAGCCGACCGCGGCCGGCGCCCAGGGCCTGGCGCACCGCCAGCTCCTGGCCCCGGCGCACGGCACGAGCGAGGGCGAGGCTGGCGACGTTGGCGCAGGCGATCAGGAGCACGAGCGCGGTGGTGCCCATGAGGATCAGGAGCGTGGGCCGCGCCCGCGCCACCAGGTCCTCCTTGAGGGGCGTCACCGCTGCGTCGTAGCCCTTCACATCCGGCTGGTAGACGTCGGGGTGATCAGCGGCGATCCGGTGCGCGAGCGAGGACAGGTCGTGCTCCGCTGCCTCCAGGTCCGCGCCCGGGCGGAGGACGCCGAAGACGGTCATCATGCGCGCGCGCCGGTTGGCGATGAAGTCCGGGCTCGAGCGCGTCGGGCACTGGGACGTCGGCATGTAGACGTCGTTCTGGTCCGGGTACTGCGGGATTGGCGGGAGCACGCCGATGACCGTGTGCACCTTCCCGTTCATCACGTAGCCCCGGCCGATGACGTCCGGGTCGGCGCCGAAGCGGCTCGTCCAGTACTCGTACGAGAGGATCATGACCGGGGCGGCGCCCAGGCGGTCGTCCTCCTCCGTGAAGGTGCGCCCCAGGATCGGCTTCATCCCGAGGACGTCGAAGTAGCGGGCGGACACCACCCCGGTGGCGACCAGCTCCGGGTCGCCCTGGCCGAGGAGGGTGAACGTCATCCCGTGGTACTCCACGAGGTCGGTCAGCGTGTGGTTTCCCGCGCGGTAGTCCTCGATCTCGTGCACCGAGAACGCCATGTCCGGGTCGTCGATCGCCGGCTGCTCCTGCCGGACGTGCACGATCCGGTTCCCCTGCGCGTACGGCAGCGGCGCGAGGAGCACGCCGTCCACGAGGCTGAACATCGCGGTGTTCACGCCGATCCCCAGACCGAGCGTCACCACCACCACCGCCGCGTACCCCGGGCTCTTGCGGAGCGTCCGGAGCGTGTATCCCAGGTCCTGCATCAGGTCGCCGAGCATGTCCCCACCTCCCGTCGTCGTCGTCGTCCACTCGTCCTGTCCGTGATGACCTGCCACGCGCTGCGCCACGCCCGTGCGCAGCAGGTCCGTCGCCGCGCGTATCCACAGCCACGTCCTCGCCACCCGTCCGGTGACGGCCGCCTCCGCCCGGAGCCGGAGGAAGTCCTCGGTCATCCCCTCGCCGAACTCCTCCCTGAAGCGGCGGGGATACGCCGTCAGCAGAAGGCGGTAGACCGCCATTGCGGCCCGGTCGCGCGTCGAACGCCCCATCCTCAGTGCGCCTCGCGTCCCGCTGGAGCCGCGCGCGGCACGAGGTGCTGCTCCTCGGCGACCCGGATGAGCACGGAGAGGCGCTCGACCTCCGCGGCGACCACGCGCCGACCCAGCTCGGTGAGCCGGTAGTAGCGACGACGCGCATCGTCGTCCTCGGGATCCGGCCGGTCGGGGGCGTCCTCGATCAGACCCTGCTCCAGCATGCGGGCGATCGAGGTGTAGAGGGTACCGGGCAGGATCACCGCCTTCCCGCCGGTGCGCTCGTCGATGGCCTGCATGATCCCGTAGGGGTGCAGCCGTCCCGAGCCGAGGGCCAGCAGGATGTTGAGCACCGGAGCGCTCAGGGGAAGGAACTCTTCGGGGTGTCGCGTACGCCGTCGGGGCACGTCCCCTCCACGCCGCGCCGGGAGGCGGCGCGGCGCGGCCGACGCGCGTCGCTTCGATCCTCCGGGCAGGTTTACCTTGTCACGCAAGGTAGTTTC
>CAZPZU010000172.1:0-4192 GCA_964591135.1 uncultured Gemmatimonadaceae bacterium
ATCGTGCTCATCGTCCTCGGCGACCAGATGGGCGTGTCGGTGGGCGACCTGTTCGGCGCGGCGCTCCTGCCAGGCCTGGTTCTCACGAGCCTGTACGCCGTGTACGTCGTGGTGCTCGCGTTCTTCAGGAAGGACGTGGCTCCCGCGCTGCCGCCCGAGCTGCGCTCGTCGGGGATGGAGCTGTTCCGGCGCGTCGTGGTGAGCCTCATGCCCCCGCTCATCCTCATCGTGGTCGTGCTCGGCAGCATCTTCGCGGGTGTCGCCACACCTACCGAGGCGGGCGCGCTGGGCGCAGTCGGCGCCATGGTCCTGGCGGCGCTGAACCGTCAGCTCTCCCTGGACACGCTCAAGGCCGCGATGGAGGAGACCAGCCGCCTGACCATCATGGTGGTGTTCCTCCTGATCGGCTCCACGGCCTTCTCGCTCGTCTTCCGCGGGCTCGACGGCGACCTGTGGATCGCCGATGCGCTCACGGGCGTGCCCGGTGGGGCGCTCGGCTTCCTGCTCGTGGTGAACCTGGTGGTGTTCTTCCTCGGGTTCTTCATCGACTTCTTCGAGATCGCCTTCATCATCGTCCCGCTGATCCTGATCCCCGCGGACATCCTCCACATCGACCGCACCTGGCTCGGGATCGTCCTCGCCGTGAACCTGCAGACGTCGTTCCTGACGCCGCCGTTCGGCTTCAGCCTCTTCTACCTGAGAGGTGTGACGCCGGAGCGGATCCCCACCACGGCGATCTACCGGGGCGTGATTCCCTTCATCGCCATCCAGCTCGTGGTGCTCGGCGCGATGATCTTCTTCGCCCACCCGGACACCCCGGGGCTGCCGAGCCTCTTCTGACGTGCCAAGCCATGCCGATACGCATCGTGACCAGGCCGACCGGCCTCCGCCCCCTCGTCGGCGCGCTCCTCGCTGTCGGCCTCCCGGCCTGCGGAGGCGGGGAGCCCGGAGGCGGCGCCGCACCCTCTGCGGAGATGGCCATCCCGCCCGATTTTCGCCCCGCCCAGCCGGAGCTGTTCGCGGCCCCGGGCGCCCAGCCCAACGCCTGGGCCGACTTCGACCGGGACGGTGACCTGGACCTCTTCGTCGGCTTCCGGGGCGGTGCGAACCGGCTCTACCGGAACGACGCGGCCGTCTTCACGGACGTGGCCGGGCAGGTGGGGCTCGCGGACGAGCCCGAGACCAGGGCCGCCGCGTGGGGCGACTACGACGGGGACGGCGACCTCGACCTCTACGTCGGCTTCGCCGGCGCCGACGGGACGGCGAACCGGTTGTACCGCAACGACGACGGAGGTGCCCGCTTCGTGGACGTGGCAGCGGAGCTGGGGCTCGACCGCGTGGGGGTGACCCGTCAACCCGCGTGGATCGACTACGACGGGGACGGCGACCTCGACCTCTTCGTGGCCTTCCGCGACCAGCCCAACCGGCTCTGGCGGAACGAAGGAGGCCGTTTCACGGACGTCACCGACGCGTCGGGGGTGGGCGACTCCCGTCGCACGGTGGGCGCCGTCTGGTTCGACATGGACGGGGACGGTGATCTCGACCTCTTCGTCGCCAATCAGGACGGCGACGAGGACGGCGTCTTCCGGAACGAGGGCGACGGCCGCTTCGAGGACGTGGCGGTGGCGTTGGGGATGAACGCGCCGGGCCGCGCGCCGGCCCAGGGCGGCGTGGGCGTCGCGGTCGGCGACTACGACGACGACGGCGATCTGGACCTCTTCGAGGCGTGCTATGGGCCCGACGTCCTCTGGCAGAACCAGGGGGACGGGACGTTCGTGAACGTGGCGCCGGGCACGCCGCTGGCCGGGGACCATCACTCCGTCGCGGCCGCCTGGGGGGACTACGACAACGACGGCTGGGAGGATCTCTACGTCGGCACGTTCCTGTCGAGCGAGCCGCAGGCCGCCGACCACCTCTTCCGAAACGTCGGGGGAACGTTCGAGGACGTGACGCCGCCGGTGATGCTCGAGAAGGGGGCGAGCCACGGTGTGCGCTGGGCCGACTTCGACCTTGACGGCGACCTGGACCTCGCGTTGGCGAACAACGATCCCGACCAGGGGACGCACCCCCTCTACGTGAATGGTATGCCGCCGGAGCGGGGGGCCCGGTCGCTCGCCGTCGCCGTCCAGGACCAGGACGGGCGCTGGCTCCGCGCCGGGGCGACCGTGCGTCTGCAGGCGGCGCCGGCGGCGGCCCACCCCGAGGGATTCATCGCGGCAGGTCTCGTGGACGCCGGCGGGGGCTATTCCTCGCAGGGGGCGACGCCCGTGCACTTCGGGCTCCCCGCGTGGGTGGACCGGGTCAGCCTCCAGGTAACCTGGTTCGAGGGTGGCCAGAAGCGCACCGCGGCCGTATCCGGCGTGGACCCGGCGAGCTTCGCCCACGGCTGGCTCGAGATGCGCCTGGGCGTCCAGTGACGCGGCCGCGCCGCCGTCGCAAGCCGCCGACGCTGAAGGCCCGGGAGGCGCACGCGGCGCTCGCCGCCGACGGGGCGTTCGGGCCCTGGGTCCTGCGCATCGGCCCGCCCCGACTGCCCCGCGTGGCCGAGCCCGGCTTTCCCTACCTGGCGCGTGCGATCCTCTATCAACAGCTCGCCGGTGCGGCCGCGGCGACGATCCACGGCCGCTTCGTCGAAGCGTGCGGCGGAAGCGTGACACCGCGCTCCGTCGCGAAGGCGCCCGACGAGCGGCTGCGGGCGGCCGGGTTGTCGCGCGGCAAGCTGGCCGCCGTACGCGACCTCGCGGACAGGGCGGCGTCGCTGGAGCTGGAGGCCCTGCCCTGGCTCGACGACGACGACGTGGTCGCGCGCCTCACGACGGTTCGCGGCATCGGGCCGTGGACCGCGCACATGTTCCTGATCTTCGCGCTCCGCCGGCCGGACGTGTGGCCGACGGGCGACCTGGGTGTGCGCGCGGGGTACGCACGGATCCTGGGGCTGGACGAGACGCCCGGGGAAAAGGAGCTGCTTCCCCTCGGGGAGCCGTATCGGCCGTGGCGGAGCGCCGCGGCATGGTACTGCTGGCGGGCCCTGGAAACCGACTGAGGAGGCGCGATGCGGCGCGACGGGCTGGCGGTGGTGGCGGTAACGTGCGCGATGGCGACGTCCGCGTGCGGAGGATCGGAAGCGGCGTGGAGCCCTCCGGTGACGGCCGTGGCCGGAGGGGTGCAGACCGTCGCCGACCGGGTGGCCACCATCGAGGGCTTCTCGGGCCCCGAGTCCGTGCGCTACGACCCCGACCAGGACGTCTGGTTCGTCGGCAACATGAACGGCGGCAGCGGAGAGCGGGACGGCAACGGCTTCGTCGCGCGCGTCTCGGCGGAGACCGGCCGCGTCGACTCCCTGCATTTCGCCCGTGGATCGGCGGAGGCGCCGCTGCACGCTCCGCGGGGGATGTTCATCGTCGGAGACACGCTCTGGGTCGTGGACATCGACGGGGTGCAAGGCTTCGACCGGCGGAGCGGCGCGCAGCTCACGTTCATCGACCTGTCGTCGTTCTCGCCGGGCTTCCTGAACGACGTGGCGCTGGGGCCGGACTCGGCGCTCTACGTCACGGACACCGGGCGCAACACGGTCTACCGGATCGCCGACCACGAGGCTTCGGAAGTGCGCGGAGGAAACCGGCTGGGCGCGCCCAACGGGATCACGTTCGACCCAGCGCGCGGCATGCTGGTCACGGTGCCGTGGGAGCCGTCCGGGCGCGTGCACGCCTGGCGTCCCGGTTCGGCTCCCGAGGGAGTAGGTCCCCGCGCGACGCCCGGCCGCCTCGATGGCGTGGAGCCGTTCGGTGGTCGGCTCCTGGTGGCGAGCCAGAGTGACTCCAGCCTGTGCCTCGTCGGAGACGACGGCACGGTCAGGCTCGTGCGCGTGCCCGGCGGGCCCGCGGACATCGGGATCGACACGCGCCGCGGAAGGGTGGCCGTGCCCTACATCGCGCTCGACCGGGTCGACGTATGGGCGCTTCCCCCGTCCTGAGGCGCGCATGACCCGACACTCCATTCCGCTCACCGAGGAGCTGAACGACTACCTCGTGCGCGTCTCCGTGCGAGAGCATCCCATGCTGCGACGGCTGCGTGAGGAGACCGCGGCGCTCGAGAACGCGAGCATGCAGATCGCCCCGGAGCAGGGCCGGCTCATGGCCTTGCTGGTGGAGGCGATCGGAGCGCGCCGTGCGCTGGAGATCGGCACGTTCAC
>CAZPZU010000173.1:0-4114 GCA_964591135.1 uncultured Gemmatimonadaceae bacterium
GGACAAGGAGCTGCGCTTCGCCATCCGCGAGGGTGGCAGGACCGTCGGTGCCGGCGTGGTGACCGAGATCCTGGAGTAGCCGAACGAATAGAAGGGAAAGCCGGAGGCCGCGGGCAGAGCCCGCCGGCAAAGCGGGAAGAAGGAACAACGAGAAGACGCGAGAACAACAGAAAGGTCCGCGGCCCCACAGACGCACCGCCGGCGCCGCGGCAGGACATACGGATTGAGGGACCCGGGGGCCCGCCGGCTGCAGCGAGACTCCGCCGCGCGTAGCGGCGGAGAGAGGCACCCGGAGCAAGCAAGAAGATGCGATTCACCCGCGGCCGAGCGGTCGAGTCGCAGCCGGCGGGCCCCCGGGTCCCGCCACCAAGAAGAGAGAACGTGGCACCAGAGGAGCGACGACACCCATGCGCGACAAGATCATCCTCGCCTGCACAGTGTGCGAGGAGCGCAACTACTCGCAGACGAAGAACAAGCGTCTGCACCCGGAGCGGGTCGAGTACCAGAAGTACTGCCCCCGCTGCCGCAACCACACGATGCACAAAGAGACGAAGTAGGCCATGGCCGTCGTCGACAGGGTCAAGAGCACGCGGACGTTCCTGGAGGAATCGTGGACGGAGCTGCAGAAGGTCACCTGGCCGGACAGGGACCAGCTCCAGAACGCGACCCTCGTGGTCATCGCGTTCACCGTCGTGATCTCGCTGGTGATCTGGGGGATGGACTCGGTCATCCGATTCCTCCTCGCGCAGATCATGGGGATCTTCGGGGCGTGACGGTCGAGACGCGCTGGTACGCGGTGCAGACCTATTCTGGACACGAGAACAAGGTCCAGAAGCTGATCCAGCGTCGCATCGAAGAGGAGGCCGGTGAGCTCGAGGAGAAGGAGATCCGGGACGTCCTGGTTCCGACGCAGGAGGTGGTCGAGATCCGCAACGGCAAGCGGGTGACGGTCACGAAGCGGCTATATCCCGGATACGTGCTGGTGAGCATGGCCATGAACGAGCGGACCCTGCACGCCATCAACAACATCCAGGGAGTGATCAAGTTCGTCGGCTCGGGGAAGGCGCCCCAGCCGTTGAGGGACGAGGAGATCAACAAGATCCTCGGCGTGGAGGCCCCCGAGGAGGAGGCGGCACGCGAGGAGATCCCCTTCCACGTCGGCCAGGTAGTGGAGATCACCCAGGGCCCGTTCACCGACTTCTCGGGGACGGTCCAGGAGGTCTACGACGACAAGGGGAAGGTCAAGGTGGAGGTGTCGTTGTTCGGCCGGCCCACCTCCGTGGAGCTCGACTACACACAGCTGAAGGGCTACTGAGATGGCGAAGAAGGTCATTGGGTTCATCAAGCTCCACGTACCGGGTGGCCAGGCCAACCCGGCTCCGCCCGTGGGGCCCGCTCTGGGCCAGCACGGCGTGAACATCATGGAGTTCTGCAAGCAGTTCAACGCACGGACCCAGGACAAGCAGGGGATCACGACCCCCGTCGAGATCACCGTCTACGCGGACCGCTCCTTCACGTTCATCACGAAGACGCCGCCCGCGGCGGTGCTCATCCAGCGCGCCCTGGGAATCCCGAAGGGCTCGGGCGTTCCCAACCGCGAGAAGGTCGGCAAGCTGACGCAGGACCAGCTGCGCCAGATCGCCGAGACGAAGATGCCGGATCTCAACGCCAACGACGTCGAGGGTGCCATGAAGCAGATCGCCGGCACCGCCAGGTCGATGGGAGTGGAAGTCGAAGCCTGAGGCCAGAAGAAGAGGTGCGGACGGCTGGCAGGACGAAGCATGAAAGCAGGGGGAGCACAGGGCTCCCACCCGAACACCACCGACTGAGAGCCGCCAGCGGTGGGAGGGTGAACGAGACGGCTCGGAACGTATGCCAAAGCTAGGCAAGCGATACTCCGCCGCGCGCACGGCGGTGCCGGCGGGCGCCAAGTTCCCTCCCAACGAGGCGGTCAAGCTCGTCAAGGAGCTCGCGTTCGCGAAGTTCGACGAGACGGTGGAGGTGGCGACCCGCCTCGGCGTGGATCCCCGCAGGGCCGATCAGATCGTACGCGGAACCGTCGTGCTTCCGCACGGTACTGGTAAGGCTGTGCGCGTGCTGGTCATCGCCCAGGGTGACAAGGCCTCGGAGGCCGAGGAAGCCGGCGCCGACTACGTGGGTACGGAGTTCATCGACAAGATCAAGGACGGCTGGCTGGACTTCGACGTCTGCGTCGCGACGCCGGACCTGATGGGCAAGGTCGGACCCCTGGGCCGGGTGCTGGGCCCCCGCGGGCTGATGCCGACGCCCAAGGCGGGTACGGTGACCCTCGACGTCGAGCGTGCGGTGCGGGAGATCAAGGCCGGCAAGATCGAGTTCCGCGTGGACAAGACGGGCAACGTCCACGCGCCGATCGGCAAGGTCTCGTTCTCCGAAGCCCAGCTCTCCGAGAACCTCGGCTCCTTCATGGATCAGATCGTGCGCGCGAAGCCGTCGGGCGCGAAGGGCACGTACGTGAGGAGCGTGACGGTCTCCAGCACCATGGGTCCGGGCGTCTCCATCGACCCGAACCTGTATCGGAGGGCCTGATGAACCGCACGCAGAAGGAGTCCTTCGTCTCGGACCTGCGCGAGCGCATCACCAAGGCTCCCGTGGTCTATCTGACGGACTTCACCGGATTGGACGTCAAGTCCATCACCAAGCTCCGTCGCACGCTGAGGGAGGCGGGCGCCGAGTACGTGGTGGTGAAGAACCGCCTGGCCCGGCTCGCGTTCGGCGAGACCGAGCTGCCCAACATCTTCGAGGGCATGGTCGGTCCGACCGGGGTCGTCCTGGGCTACGACGACGTGGTCACCCCCGCCAGGACGCTGACCGATTTCGCGAAGGAGCACGACAGCAAGCCGACGTTCAAGCTCGGCATCCTGGAGAACCAGGTTCTCCAGCCCGAGCAGATCGACCGGCTCGCCAAGCTTCCGCCGAGGGATCAACTGCTCGCCCAGCTCGCCGGTGTCATGCAGGCACCGATGGCCATGCTGGCGATGGCGCTCGAGGCGAAGCTGCAGGAGATGGCCGGCCTCCTGGACGCGCTCAAGGCCGAGCGCGAACAGGCCGGTGATTAGCCCGCATCCCGGGCAGTGTTTGGGGACGCGGGCGCGTCCCTGGTGAACGAAACAGGGTCAACCCAATCGCCGGCGACGGCCGGAACCAGTCAGGAGGATGCAGGAGATGGCGACGAAGCACGAGGAGCTGCTCGACACGATCGGCAACATGACGGTGCTCGAGCTCTCGGAGTTCGTGGAGGCGTTCAAGGAGAAGTTCAACGTCCAGGCGATGGCCGCGCCGGTGGCCATGGCCGCGGGCGCCGACGCCGGTGCCGCAGTGGCCGAGGAGAAGGACGAGTTCGACGTCGTCCTGGAGAGCGCCGGCGACAAGAAGATCCAGGTCATCAAAGTCGTGCGCGAGATCACGGGTCTCGGGCTGAAGGAGGCCAAGGACCTGGTCGACGGCGCGCCCAACGCCGTCAAGGAGGCCGTGGGCAAGGCCGACGCCGAGCAGATGAAGGCCAAGCTGGAAGAGGTCGGAGCGGCAGTCGCTCTGAAGTAAAAGGATCGGAGATACGCCAGTTCGTGAGAGAACTGCGATCGCTCCGGATCCCAGCCTTCCGCGACGGTCGCGGAGGCCGAGGGTCGAGCGCGAGGGTCCCCGCCACGGGCGCCCCCCGGAAGGGGTGCGTCCCTGGACCGGGGATTCCCGCGCTTGACGCTCCAGTAGAACCCGAGACGCCCGGACCCCGCCGAGCGGGGATCCTGTAAGGGGGACACACGTTGGAACTGCTGCGCAAAGACAGACGGCCGATCGTGAGCTTCGCGAAGCTCGATTCGGTCATGCCGATGCCCAACCTGCTGGACGTCCAGCTCCGCTCCTTCGAGAAGCTCGTCGAGAGCGAGCCCGATCCGGAAGAGCAGTGGGACTTCGGGCTCGACCGGGTGTTCGGAGAGATCTTCCCGATCTCCGACGTGAACGAGAACTTCACGCTCGAGTACGTGAGCGCGGCGCTGGGCGAGCCGAAGTACTCCGTCGAGGAGTGCATCGAGCGCGACATGACGTACGCGGCTCCCTTGAAGGCAACGCTCCG
>CAZPZU010000174.1:0-4031 GCA_964591135.1 uncultured Gemmatimonadaceae bacterium
GTGAAGCCGATGGCCGTGAGGGCGACGAGGGGATAGCTGTCGGTGAACCAGGAGACGGCGAGGCCGTAGACCGTGGCCACGCCGGGGCTCCGGAAGAACTTCAGGGTCTCGAAGCCCTCGATGGGCGCGTCCTTGAAAGCGCCTCCGAAGGCGGAGAACCATCCGCCCACGCTGGCCACGAGGATCACGCGCAGGAGGGAGGACGGCTCGCCCGGCCCGGGCTCGAGAGAGCGAGCCAGCAGAAGGAGGGCGACGGCCACCACGACCATGCCCAGCCCCACTCCCACCCTCGCCAGGGGGCTACGCACCACCCGGCCCATGACGTGGAACTGCATGGGGATGAAGTACTTGGACTGGTCCTCGTCGCGGATGAACGTCTTCCAGAACTCCGTGACGGCTCGCTCCAGGGCGTAGGTGAGACCGAAGAGGAGCACGACCCCCGACGGGTGCGCGACGTCCACCCCTGCAACGGCCGCACCGATGGGGGCGAGGACCATGCCCACGACGATGCTGCGGGCGTATTTCGTGCGGGTGAAGCCTTCGTGGATGGAGTCCTTGTACATGCCCCAGGTGGCGATGTGCGCACCCACGGCCAGGCCGACCAGCGCTTGGATCAGGAACGTCATGGGATCATCTCCTCGACTGAAGGAACGGAGGGGACGGCGGCGTAGGCCTGCTCGATGAGCTCGATGTCGCGCCGCGCCGTGCGGAGGGTGAGTCGTGAAGGCTCCCCGGTGACGAGGGAGCGGAGGAAGTCGGAGAACATGGCCCGGTAGCCCAGGACGTCCCGGGGGTCGGGGATCCAGAGGCCGGGCCGCCGCCCGGTGCGGACGAGGAAGAGGCCGTTGGTCTCGAAGAGGACCGAGGCTCGCGTGCCCCAGATCCGCGACAGTCGAAGCCCGCGCAGGGTGCCGGGGATCTCCCACGAGTACGCGAGGACGCCCACGGCTCCCTGCGCGTAGTCTCCTACGAGGACGGCGCTCCGCTCGAAGCCTGGGAGGGATCCGGGGAGGTGGGCGCGCACCCGGACGAGATCCATCCCCAGGTTGGACAGGAAATCCACCCAGTGGACCCCGCCCTCGAAGAGGGCGCCGCCCCCCGCCTGCGCGGGGTCACCTCGCCACCCCGCCGCGAGCTGCTGCTTGATGGCGTTGATCTGCACGAAGCGGACATGGCCCAGGCTTCCCGACGCCACGAGGGCGCGCAGCCGGCGCAGGGCCGGTTTGTAGAAGTAGTTCTCCGCCACCAGGACCCGGTGCCCGAACCGCCGCTCCGCCTCTTCCACCAGGTCGAAATCGGCGGAGTGTGGAAACGCGGGCTTCTCGACGACGACGTGCTTACCAGCCCGCAGCGCGTCCAGGGTCAGGGAGAGGTGGGACGCCGGAGGCGTGGTGATCAACACGGCGTCCACCCGCTCGTCGGCCAGGGCGTCCCGGTAGCTCCCGAAGTGGCCGGCGGCGCCGGTGGACGCCGCGAGCGCCACTGCGCGGGCCGCGCTTCGGCTCGCGGTCCATCGGCGCACGCCCGGGAACCACCTCGCCAGGTTCCGTCCGTGGGTTCGGGCGGCTTGCCCCGTGCCCAGGATGGCGATCCCGAGCCCGAAACCCCGAGCCAGGGCGCTCACCGGGCAACTCCGGTCGCCTCGGCGAGCGCTGCTGGTGTCCGGCTCCGGGACGCGAAGCGCTCCGGCACCGTGGTGCCGGCGAGGTGGGCCCCCGCCTTGAGGGCGTTGGCGGCGATGGTGAGGCTCGGGTTCACACTGCCGGAGCGGGGCATGAAGCTCCCGTCCGTGACCCACAGGTTCTCCACCCCCCGGAAGCGGGACGACGCATCCAGGGGCGACGACCGCGGGTCCACGCCCATCCGCAAGGTGCCCACGGCGTGGGAGAAGGTCAGGATGCGCACGCCCTGGGTCATGCGGGCGCCTGCCTGGCGCAGGACGGCCCGGGCCACCCGAGCCAGCGCCAGTCGGGCGTGTGCGTCGCGCCACGTGTAGCGGTGGGTCACGCGGCCGGCGGGCACGCCGAAGCGGTCGCTGCGGCGCGCGTCCGCCTCGACCCGGTTCTCGCGGCGAGGCTGGTCCTCGGCGATGACCAGGAGGCCGGTGGACCGGTCCGCCAGCGGCTCGGCGATCCCACCGAGCCACCCGGGGATCCGAGCGCGCACCATCCCGGGAGGCGGAGGGTGGATGGACTGGATGCACCCCAGCTTGGGAGCACCGTCGAGTCCGCCGTACAGGTCGAAGAAGCCCACCTGTTTGTGGAAGTCCCTCGACCCCTCCAGGGGGTGGGGGAAGAGCCCGAAGACGATCCCGTTGCAGTGGCGCATGAGGCAGCGGCCCACCCAGTCCCGAGCAGGGCTGGAGCTGTGGAGTCCCGACGCGAGGATCAGGCGCGGCGAGGCCAGGGCGCCGGCGGCCAGAACGTAGTGGTCGGCGTGGGCGATCCATCGCTGCCCGGTCCGGCTGTCGACGCACTCCACCCCCACCACCCGGCTTCCCCGGCGAAGAAGACGCACGGCCTCCGTCTCGGGGCGGAGCGTGAGGCCGCGCCCCTCCAGGCCAGGCAGGATCGCGCTGCTGGGCTCCCGCTTGGCCTCGATGGCGCACGCGTACCCATCGCAGGTGCCACACAGCGCACAGGGCTCCCCGGGGCCCGGCGCGTCGGCGTGACGGATGGCCAGGGGAAGGAGGGAAGGGGTGAGTTCCAGCGACCTGGCGGCGGCCCACACCTTCCGCGCGGGCCCCCGGGGCGGCAGCGCGGGCCGTGGGTACGGCCCGGACCGCGGTGGCGCCGACGGATCGCCGGCATCGTCACCCCCTACCTCCAGGAGGGTTTCCGCCCAGGCGTAGTAGGGCTCGAGCTCGTCGTAGCCGTAGGGCCAGCAAGCACCGGAATTGCCCACGATCTCGGCGTCGTGGAGGAAGTCGTGCTCGCGCAAGCGGAGGGCCACGCCGCCGTAGAACACCGCGGGTCCGCCGACGCAGCGGAACGAGCCGATCCGACCCTGATCGTCACCGCGCACCTCCCACGGGTCCTCCGTCGAGTAGTACGGGCTCAGCTCCATGACGGCGTCGCCCGCCCAGTTCCTCGCGTCCCGGTGCACTCGGGGGCCGCGCTCGATCATGAGGACGCGCAGGCCGGCCTCCACCAGCGCGTGCGCAGCGGCGGCACCACCCACGCCGCTGCCGATGACGAGCGCGTGGTACGAGGGTCTGGAAGGCATGGTTGGCTCCCGGATGGTGTCAGAAAAGGCCGGGGACGACGGCCAGGGCGTAGAAGCGGAGGAAGCGACCCAGAAAGCCCAGGACCAGGAAGACGCCCAGCTGGAGGCTCGCGATGCCCGCCACCACGGACATGAGGTAGAAGGGGGGGATTCCCACGATGGCGCTGACGACATAGAGGAGCGTGAGGGCTCCTGGACGGTCTCGGAACCGAGCTGCCATCTCCGAGGCCTTCCCACTCTTCGCCGACGCCCGGGCACCCACGCCGCGGCCTCCCCGGTAGAGGACGACCTTCCCCGCCATCTGCCCAACCGCCGCTACGGTGGCCACCAACGGGGCGAGCTGGTGGGGAACGGCGGCGGCCGCCGCCAGGACCAGCGCCTCGGCGTTGATGACGGGCACGAGGGCGCTGGCCACGGAGCTCCCCAGCAACGCCAACAGGATCATCGGGATGGCCATGCGTCCTCCGTGTGAAGGCCGTGGGCGTGGTCACCCACTCGCCCACCGACCCTTCAACGGTGCGCCGGGACGCCCACCCGTCCGATCCGCAATCGCTGTCAGGAACAAAGGTCGAAGTACGTAGGAGACGGACCGCTGCTACGTAGGGAGGCGGATTTCGCCTGTCGGGCGCCGTGGATGGGGGGTAGACTTCGGCATGGATGAAGGCCTCTTCGCCCAGGATCCTCCGCTGGTGGGACGCCGGAGCGAGCTGGCGCGACTTCTCGACTTCCTCGATCCCACCACCGGCCCCGCCGTGCTCCTTCTCAACGGGGGCGGTGGCGTAGGCAAGTCGCGCCTCGCTCGGGTG
>CAZPZU010000175.1:0-3992 GCA_964591135.1 uncultured Gemmatimonadaceae bacterium
GACGGAACGGTGGCGCACCTCTGGAGGGCCCGACATCTTTGCCGGATGTCCCCGCCGGCCCCCCGACCATGAGCCATCGACCGTCCCTTCTGGAGGAGCTCAAGCGACGCAAGGTCGTGCGCGGCGCGCTCGTCTACATCGCCACGTCGTTTGCAGCGATCCAGGCGGCGGACGTCATCTTCCCGGTCCTGCGCCTCCCCGACTGGGCACTCGCGCTCGTCGTGGGGCTCGCGGCGGTGGGGTTCCCGGTCGCCGTCGGTCTCACATGGGTGTTCGACCTCACTCCGGAGGGGGTGCAGCGGTCGCCTGGTGGCGACGAGGCCCAGGCGTCGGAGACTCCGACTCCCCAACGGTGGTTCTCGGCCCGGACGGTCGCGCTGGTGGTGGTCATGCTCGTCGTCGGCATCGGCGCCGGGTGGATCGCGCGCTCCGCCTCTTCCGGCACGACGCCTGCCGCGGTGGACAAGACCATCGCGGTGGTCCCGCTCGAGAACCTGAGCTCCGACCCCGACAACGCCTTCTTCGCGATCGGGGTCCAGGACGAGATCCTCACACAGCTCCAGAAGATCTCCGACCTGCACGTCATCTCGCGCTCCTCCGTCATGCGCTACCAGCCGGGGCCGGATCGTGCCGCAATGCCCACGATGGGCCATGAGCTCGGGGCGCGCTGGATCGTGGAGGGCAGCGTCGCGCGCGTGGGTCAGGAGGTGCGCATCAACGTCCAGCTCATCGAGAGCGCAACGGACGAGCACGTGTGGGCGGAGGTGTACGACGGCGACCTGACCGTCCAGGGGCTTTTGGCGTTCCAGGCTCAGGTCGCGCGCCGGGTGGCGCAGTCGCTGAAGGCAACGATCCGGCCGCAGGAGGAGACGCGCATCACGGCGATCCCGACCCGGAACGTCGAGGCCTACGATCTCTACCTGCGCGGCATCGACGCCTTCTCCCGCCGGCGCGAGGCAGACCTGCGCAGCGCTCTCGACCTCTTCGGCCGGGCCATCGCGATCGACTCGAGCTACGCACTCGCCTACGCCGGGCGGGCGCTCACGTACACCGTCCTCCCCTTCTACGCCGACGTCTCCCCGCGGGAGAGCGGTCCTCTGGGCATCGCCGCGGCCGAGCGGGCACTCGCGCTCGACAGCACGGTCGCGGAGGCACACGGCGCGCTAGGGGACTTGCGCCTGCACATCGCGTACGACCTCTCGGCCGCCGAGGACGCGTTGCGCGAGGCGATCCGGCTCAAGCCGTCGTACGCACAGGCGTGGGACTGGTTGGCCGAGCCGCTCGCCGCGAGCGGACGGACGGAGGAGGCCCTCGAGGCGGAGCGGCACGCGCTGGAGTTGGACCCGCTCTCGACGCGCTTCAACGAGGCGTATGGCGAGCTGCTCCGGTACAGCGGGAAGACCGCCGAGGCCATCACGCAGCTCGAGCGAGCCACCCGGCTCGACCCGACGTTCCCGAAGGGGCAGGCGGCGTTGGCCGAGGCCTACATGCAAGCGGGGCGTCCCTCCGATGCGGCGGCCGCGTATCGTCGCTATGCCGAGCTCGTCGGACCGGAGGTCCGAGTGCTCGAGCAGGTGGCACGCTCCGCCGGCGATCCATCCGCCCGCGCGGCGGCCGTCGCGACGCTGGACGGGATCACCCGGCCGTCCTGGCAGCTCCCGGCGACGTCGATCGCGGTGGCGTACGTCCGCCTGGGAGAGCACGGCAAGGCCCTGGGCTGGCTCCAGCGGGCATACGACGGAGGCGACGTCGCCCTCCCCTTCGTCTTCAGGGACCCGGCGTTCGCGCCGGTGCGCATGGAGCCCGACTTCGTGGCGCTCGCAGCGAAGATGGGGGTGGCGGTCCCGTGACACGGGTCACCAGGGCGCCGAACCGCTTCCGCCTCAGGTGTCGCGCAACGCCTCCATGGGATGGACGCGCGCGGCCCGGCGCGCCGGGACGATAGCGGCCATCAGGCCGATCACTCCGAACAGCGTCGCCATGGCGACGAACGTGAGGGGATCGAACGGCTCCACGTGCACGAGCAGGCTGGCCATGAAGCGGGTGAGCCAGAATGCGCCCACGAGGCCGAGCAGGGTACCCGTCACGATGGGCGCCAGCCCCTGCCGAATGACCATGCCCAGGATCGTCGACTGTTGGGCGCCGAGCACCATTCGCATCCCGATCTCCGCGCGGCGCTCGCGCACGATGTAGGAAAGGACGCCGTAGACCCCGATGCCGGCCAGCCCGAGGGCGAGGGCGGCGAAGATCCCGATCAGCACGAGGGCGAAGCGCGTCGGCGCCGTGACCTCCCGTACCACCTGCTGCATGCTCCTCAGGTCGGTCACGAGAACGTGAGGGTCCAGCTCCGTTACCGCGGCCCGTACGGAGGGGACCAGACTGGTCGGCTCCACTCCGGCCGTTCGAACGACCCATCCGGCGGTGCCGGGATCCCCGCCCCAGCGAGCGTTGAAGTACACGGCCTCCTGGCTGTCGAAGGCCGGCGACTCGGATCGCTCGTGGTCGACGACACCCACCACCTGCACGAACTCCGGCTCGGGGCCCCTGCGGATCACCAGCGTCTGCCCGATCGGACTCTCGTCCGGCCACAGTCGGGCGGCGACGATCCGGTCCACGATGACGGTGGTGGCTCCGTCACCCGCGAAGTCCGACGCGTCGAAGTCCCTGCCCTCGAGGAGGCGGGTCCCCATGGTGCGGAAGTAGTCCGGGTATACGAGCCGGTACACCGCCTGACCATAGAGCGCGTCGTCGCTCAGCGCCTCGCGGGTCCCGTACCGGCCCAGCGCCGACGTGCCCATCAGCGGCGGCATGGTGGCCGCGGTCACGCTCTGGACGCCGGGAAGGGCGCCAAGCCGGTCGCGGAGCGCGTCCATGAAGATGCGTCGCTGCTCGCGGTCGTAGCCCTGCACCTGGACCTGGAAGGTCAGGGCCGAGTCGGTGTCGAAGCCCGGATCGGATCGCTGCAGCGCGATGAAGCTCCGGATCATCAGGCCGGCACCGATGAGCAGCACCACCGAGAGGGCCACTTCGGCGACCACCACCCCGGTGCGCAGAGATCCCGTGCGGCCGACGGCGGCCGAGCGCCCTCCCTGTTTGAGCACCTCGGCCACGTCCGTACGGCCTGCCCGCGCCGCCGGCACGAGCCCGAAGAGCAAGGCCACGCCCACGGTGGCCACCAACGCGAAGGCGAGCACGGTGGCGTCGATGGACACGGTGTCCATACGCGGGAACTCCGGGGGCCCGAGGGCGAGCAGTCCGTGGATCCCGAAGTAGGCGAGGACGACGCCGGCCAACGTCCCGATGGAGGCCAGGACGAAGCTCTCGGTGAGCATCTGGCGGACGACCCGCGTGCGGCTCGCACCCAGCGCCGCCCGGACCGCGGTGTCCCGTGTCCGCGAGGAAGCGCGCACGAGCATGAGATTCGACACGTTGGCGCACGCGATGAGCAGCACGAAGAAGACGGTGCCCAGGAGCGCGAGAAGCACGGGGCGCACCTCGGCGTCCACGTCCTGCTGCATGCCGACCACGCGCAGGTCGTACCCGGCTCCTTTGCCAGAAGGACTGATGTCGTGTACGAAGGCGACCACCCCGTCGATCTGTGCCTGGGCCTGGCCCAGGGTGGCGCCGTCGCGCAGCCGTCCCACGACCTCGAACATCGCCTGCCGACGGTCGTAGTTGACCATGTCGACACGCGGCGTGAACCAGGCGTCCACGTCGGACACCATCCGTGAATCAGCCGGCATCAGGAGCTTGAAGCCCGGCGCCATCACCCCGACCACCTCCACCTGGTTGCCGAAGAGTTGGATGAAGCGTCCGACGACATTCTCGTCGCCGCCGAATTGACGTTCCCAGGTGTCGTAGCTGAGGATGACCGCGGCGGGTGGGATGGCACTCGGGTCGACGTCGCCCGCGAGGGGCGCGGCATCGTCGGTCTGGAAGCCCCGGCCCAGGGCGGGCCGCACGCCGAGGAGTGAGAAGAGCCCCGGCGTGAC
>CAZPZU010000176.1:0-3962 GCA_964591135.1 uncultured Gemmatimonadaceae bacterium
GTCGGCGCATGTCCGTTCTCAAGGCAAATCTGATTCAGTCAGTGATCTTTCTGGCCCCCCACCTCTTGCTGTTGTTCATCATGCCCATGCAATGGCCATTTCTGGTCCTGGTCTTTGTTGGCGCGTCGTATTCGGGGTGGATCCGAATTCGTTCTGGATCGATCCTGGGCCCGTGGCTCATCCACGGCGGGGCGAACCTGGCAGTGACCCTATCCGTTCTAATCCGTACAATGCCTTCCTAGCTGCTTTGCCGTTCTGCGGTGAGCCTAACAGGGGTTTGCTGCCGCGCGGCGAGCGCTGAGGGTCTCGGGCTACTCGGCTTGCACCTCGCAGCCCGGGTCAGCATGGTGGTGCGCAGCAAGAACCAAAGTCGTTGTGTGGCAGGTCGATCCGCGGGATTGTGTAGACGGGGGTTCGGATGAGCTTGGGGCACTTTGGCGATGCACCGAGGAGGCGCAGGGGATTCCTGGCGACCACCTCCTACATCCTGCTGGTCCTGGCAGCGAATCCGGCGCGGGCCCAACAGCCGCCCGCAGTCGCTATTGACTCGGTGCGGGGCGTGCCGCGGGTCGTGAACCTCGCTGGCTCTCCCTCGGATCTCCCGCAGTTCGAACTCCGTGAGCTATGGCGCCTTGGAGGCGTCGACGCTCCGCCGGGAGGCCAGTTCGTCGGGCCGTTCTTCGCCGTAGCCCTCGACCAGGCGGGGCAGGCGTGGGTCCTCGACAATAGGGCTTCAACGCTCACGCTATTCAATGCCCGAGGTACCTATGTGAAGACGGTCGCTCGGTCTGGCCCAGGACCGGGTGAAATCTTCTACCCCACTGGATTGAGTGTCGGCCCTGGCGGGGAGGTGTGGGTCGAGGGCGCGATCGACGGCTACTACAAAGTGTTCGATCTCGACGGCAACTTCGTCCGCTCGATGAGGTTCGACGCTCATTCGACGAACGGTCCCATGCGCCCGTTCCGGGTCAGAGACGGCGTCATCTTCGACCATTCGGGCGGATATCCGACCATCAAGTTCTTCCGCACCGACACCCTAACGACGCCGATCGACTCATTTAGCCTCAGGGTGCCTGACATCGCGACGGCCGGGATCCTTCGACCGGGGTCTGTCGCGGAACGAGTAGCTCAACTGCGGTCGTTCCTGCGATGGACGATATCGACGGACGGAAACTCAATCTGGCTTGCTCGCACTGACTCCCTTGGCCTTACGCAATTGTCCGTCCGCGGAGACACGCTGCGCCGCGTCGAAGCGCGGCATCGCACGCCTGACTTCACCGCGCAGCAACGGGAGGACGTCCGTCTGGCCCGCCATGAGATGCGCAATCCGGGGAACTTCGCGCCCGTCCTGATCCAGTCCATCCATGGTATCGACGGGGGCCGTGTACTCGTTCAGGTCGGAAGGGACCCTAAGCAGCCCAGCAGCGAGTTCGATCTCTACAGTTCGGAAGGTGTCCTAGAGGGCGTGGTACATTCACCGCTCCCGGTGCACCACCAATCGGAGTTGTCGTCGAGAGGCGACACGATCCTCTTCATCGGGTTGGGGGAGTACGACGTGCCGATCTTGGTCAAGGCGGTGCTCGAGCGAGGGCGACAGTAGCGGCGGTCGGCGTATGCTGGATGGCACCGGCCCCATAACTAGCGTTTCTCGCTGACGTGGTTGGCATTTGGGATCCGGGGTGGTTCGCCTGACAGCCTACGATCCCGGCCAACCGCCCAGCTCACGCAGCACAATCGCAAAGTCGTTAGGGGCGAGCGGGCGTTCAAGATGCCGGCGTTGCATCGAGCAGCACTGTCAGTAGGCTCGGTGGCGGCGAACGATCGAGCCGGATCGGGACGCGCGGCGCCGCTGCGGGGAGCAACCTCAGCGCATTGTACCGCCTCGGCAGGGGGCGGAACGGAAACCAGGACGCAGGGCACTCTGCGGAGGGCGTGACGATGGGGAATGCTGACACGCGTGTGACCATCCATATGGCGGCCAGCCTGGACGGCTTCATTGCCCGGAGGGACGGGAGCGTAGACTGGCTAGAAACCGCGGACCGGTTCGAAGACGGTGAGGACCTGGACCCGGAGTATGCCGCCGCGCTTCTCTCAACCATCGACTGCTACGTCATGGGATCGCGGACGTACGAGACCGCCTTGGGCTTTGAGGCGAAGGGATTCGGTTGGTCGTACGGCGACAAGCCCGTCTTCGTCCTCACCAGCCGTGAGCTGCCAAAGCCCAGGGCCACTGTGGAGTTCTACTCCGGCGATCTTCGAGATTTTGTGAATGGGCGACTGAAACCAGCGTTCCGCAGCATTTGGTTCGTGGGAGGTGGTGCGGTCTCCGGTGAGTGCCTTCGCCTCGGCTTGGCCGACGAGGTCCGGTATTCGATCATGCCCATCCTGATCGGTGACGGCGTATCGTTTTTCGAAGGACTCGACAAGGACGTGCAGCTTCACCTGTTGGAGGTGAAGGCATACAAGAGTGGCATGGTTGCACTTCGGCACGAAGTCCGGAAGTAGGCGTAAGCTGCGACGACGACCGTTGGTCGCGAGGTGCGAGATGGGGCCATGATCTCCGGTGCTTTCTTTGCCCTTGGGTCTAGTCTGATCATCTGGGTGTCGAGGCGGTCTCTTCTCCACCCGAAGGCTCATGGTTTCTTCCGCTTCTTCGTGTTCGAGGCAGTGCTGGCGTTGACCATCCTCAACGGTCCGCACTGGTTCAGTGATCCGCTGGGCGCCCGGCAACTCGCCTCTTGGTTCCTCCTTAGCCTCTCCGCTGTGTTCGTCGTCTGGGGTTTTCGCCTGCTACAGCGGCTGGGGGGCTTCCGTCCAAGCGATGAGGTGTCTTCTCGGTTCGGCTGGGAGAAGACTGGGAGCATCGTCACGACAGGGATCTATCGATACATCCGACACCCGATGTACTCCTCTCTGCTACTGTTCACGTGGGGCGCCCTGACGTGGTCAGCTTGGGGGGTCCGGGGTTGTTCTCCTTGCAGCTCACAACCCCGGCCGAGCATGTTGCTCACGCAGGTTTGCGCCGAAGACGTTAGATCCTATTCGGACGAAGGAACGCTGGGCGATCCGGGCCCGGAGTGCCTCACCTGAAGGTGGACGCTGATGTCAGCTACGGGTGGTCAACGGTACCCGTTTGGATATGGTGACGAAGAGCTGCAGCGCCTCGGCGAGCAACACCGCGTCTGGCAGGAGGAGAACGAGCGGCTGCTGAGCCGAGCCGGCTTCGGCGAGGGCAACACGTTGGTGGATCTGGGCTGCGGGCCAGGCTTCACGACGCTAGATCTGGCACGGAGAGTCGGGCCGACGGGCCACATCATCGCCGTTGATCGGGATGGCGAGAGATCGATTCCCCGGTTGCGCGAGGCAGCAGAGGCGGCCGGCTTGGGAAACGTGGAGGCACGAGTAGCCGACCTCGAGCAGTTCGATCTCCCCTCGGAGAGTGTCGACGGTGTGTATGGTCGGTGGGTGCTCATGTACCTGCCAGAGCGGGAGGCCAGGGCGCTCGCAACTCGAATCGCGAAGTGGCTCCGGCCAGGCCGCGCGTGCGCTCTGGCTGAGTTCTGCAACTACCGGCACATCCGCATCCATCCGCCCATCGAGCATTTCGGGCTCATCGCAGAAGCGCTCATGCGGGCTGCGGCAGGGGAGCGTGGCGGCAACCCTGAGATCGGGTGTGTCCTCCCCGGGGTACTCGACGGGGCGGGGCTCGACGTTGAGCTGGGCGTGGCCACGAAGGCGATCCGACCTGCCACGCCGGACTGGCGCTGGCCCGACACGCTGTTGAGGCAACTCCTGCCAACGCTCGTCGACAAAGGTCACTTAGCCGGGGAGATCCTGGATGGCCTTATTGCCGAGTGGGAAGAGCGGTCTCGGGACCCGTCGACGGTCTTCTTCTCCTCTCCAGTGCTAGAAGTTGTCGGTCGGCGGCCAGGAGAATAGCTGCCTAACTCGCAGTTCTTGCT
>CAZPZU010000177.1:0-3848 GCA_964591135.1 uncultured Gemmatimonadaceae bacterium
CGTGCTTCCGGCATCCGCCCGTTCGAACCCGCGCGAGCTTCGCAGAAGCTCGCATGGCGGGGTCGACGCTCTGGAGCAGAGACGTTTTCGGCAGATCCTGCCGCCCACCGACGAGCGCACCGAGGATGCGCCGCAGGCGCACCGGAGGTGAATCCCGCCCCCTCCGCTCTACGGGTCCTCAGAGCGGTCTTGATGCAGCTGGGTAGGGAGGGGAAGCTCCTCTGGGTTGGAGATCGGCGTCGACTACGCCCTCCACGTCTCCGTCGAGCACGACCTGCCTTCCATCAGGAGATCCGGCACCGGTAGGCGATCGGCGTGAGCGACCCGGGCTTGGGGATCCAGGGCTCGACGACCCGGCTGCGGCCTCCGGAAGCCTCCAGTCGTACACCGTCCAGACCGAGTTCAACATCGTGCTGGATGAACAGCGCCATCGGTGAGTCGCTGTCCCGCGCCTGTCTTACCTCGTCGTAGGTGAGAACTATCTCGTCTCCAGGGGTCTGCGTTCCCTTCACTTCCACCAGGAGGTGCCGGTCCCCCCTCCGGCACTCGAGATCGAAAGGCTGGGTTCGCGAACGGTCGATCACCTTGAAGCCCCGGACTTCGAAGTACCGGGTGGCCATCCGCATGGCGTAGTCCTCGACGGCCTTCCGCGCCGCGGCGGAGGTGGCGAATTCCTGACCGCCTACACGTCTCTCGAGGGCGGCTTCTACCGCCTCGGCAGCTGCCTCGTCTTCCGCCGCCGGTGTTTCCGAGTCGAGTAGCGGTAGCACCCGACGGGCCTGCTCCTCGGTCAGCACGGTCAGTGCTTGGACGACGGCGTTCTCCTTCCACCCGATAGCGTTCCGAATCGGTCCCCACGGAATTCGGACGGGCTTCACTTCGTCGAGGAAGAACAGCAGGTCGAACTGTCCGTCGTTGGGGTCCTCCACCCAGAAGCGGGTGGCAACACGGTGGCCGTCCTCCACTACCTCCGTGACCCTCGCCGTGGCGAAGAACTCGCCCTGCCGATAGAAGAGTACCAGATCACCGTCCCCTAGCTTTCCCCACTGTGCGCGGTTCGCGTGGACAGCCCGCCAGAGCGGGGCCTTGCCCGACGGATGACGCGCACGAAGCCGTGCGGCGACATCGGACGGGAGAAGGTGCTCGATCTCCTTCAGGTCGACGGGTGTTCTGATCGTGCGTTTGTAGTGCTTCTGAGGCACCGGCCCTGAAGCCGGCTGTAGGACGACGTTCATTCGGCCTCCCGGCGAACCCGAAGGTGGGTGTGCTTGTCGGCTCACCCTCGCGCTTGCTCCTCGGGGTAAGTGTCAGCGTTCTTGCGGCGCTCGGGATGGATCGCCGATATCCCCGACGACCCGAAGTCTCATGACGTAGGAAACGCCGGATTCACCAAGCCGGACTCCATAGATCCGGTCCCCCAGGAACACGGATGGAGTGAAGCGTCGCGGCATTGTGACCACTCCCAGGTACCGCTCTTCGGAGTCGAACACCTCCAACCCCCTGACAACCCAATCTGATGGCCAGGTGAACGAGAGCCCCTCGTCCTCCAGCACTTCCGACGGCGGTGTCACCCTTTGAACCCAGATCGTGCCCGCCGGACCCTCATCAAGCGTTCGAAAGGCCGGAAGGAACTCGTTGAAATGTTGCTCGCTCCACAACTGCGCTACCTGGGTGGGAGAAGCCCCCATGCCCTTCCATCGATTCTCCAGGTGGGATCTCACCCGATCGACATCTTGACTGCGCACCGGTCTCGGCTCGTACGCTTTGGTGACGATTCGTTCCAATCGGTGGCCGGGTGAGAAGACTCCGAAGCGATAGTCGTCATTCCTGCCAATGAGAACCCTCGAGTCATTGGTGACCTCCCAGCAATACTCGGGGGCATACCACGTTTCATCGATGGCACCCCCCTCCACGAACCACGTCTGTCCTGACGGAAAGCCTGCCAGGGTGTCGGAACGAGGGCCGTCGGATGTCCAGGTGACGATGACATCTTGCGGGTGATCCGGCCAAGCCCTGCCGTAGACCAGGGGGCTGACTTGTTCGGCTACCACGCCAGAGCCGTTCGACTTGAAGGCAACAGAGGACCCGCCCTCCGGTGGAAATCTCGAACTGCCGACAAACGAGCCGTCGGGGGAGAAACGGTTCATACGTCGGTTTCGGAGGTCTGGTACGAACAGCGTGTCACCCGGGCCCATGAGAGCGACGCTGGCACGTGCGAATTCACCGGGGCCGCCACCCGGACCCCCGATGGTCTGGAGATACTCTCCTCGGCCTGAGAAGACCCTGATCTTCTGGGCCTGAGCATCGAGCACGAAGATGCGCCCATGGGAATCCACTGCGATTCCCCTGCTCACGATTGCCCCGAATTGGTACTCATCGTCGCCTTCGACCACCCCTATCCTCAGTTCCTCCTCGAGCGTCCATTCTTCCCCGGGGCGCCAGATGGCGGCCTCCGTGTTCCTCACGCTGGCAACGCCTGCACTGTCTTCCATCGTGCCGGTCCACCGCGCGCCTCCCTTTGAACAGCCAACGAGTGAAAGGGGGAGTAGGATCGCCGGAGTGACGCAGCGCGCATTCATGATGCGGCCCTTCTTGTGGCGGTGCTACGGGAGGGAAGGCACGAGAAGGACAGGCGGTGCGAGCGGGCGGTCGCACCGCGAGGAGGGAGGGTCTTTCCAAGAAGCCAAAGGGAAGGCTCCGGGAAGAAGAGACTGCCCATGCCAATTCCTTTGCCCGCCAACAAGGAAATTCTGTTGCTGCTGAGGGGGAAGCAAGGACGAGAAGCTCAGATGAAGAACTCGTCGCTCGCTTCGGCCGCGAGCACCACCTTGCCGACGCTCCGCCGGGAGTGGAGGCGTTCGTGCGCGGCCACGGCGCCGTCCCGCGTGAGCGGGAAGACGCGGTCGATCACGGGTTTGACCTCGCCCCGCTCGACGGCACCGACGATCTCGGCGAGGGCCGGGGCCAGGATCGACTCCCGATCCTTCAGGTGCAGCAGGTGCACGCCGAACACCCCGAGGTTGGGCTCGACCAGCGACAGCGGGTGGAGTCGCGGGGTGCGCAGCCAGGCGAGCGCGGCGCGCGGCCAGTCGCGCTTCCGTCCCGGCAAGGCGTCGCTGAGGCCGTAGAACACGAGTCGGCCGAGGGGGGCGAGGAGACGCCGGCAAGCCGCGGTGGCGCGACCGCCGACCGGGTCGAGGGCGATATCGATGCCGGATTCCACCGCGCGGCGCACGTCCGGCTCCCAGTCGCCGCGAGAATCGAAGCAGGTGCTGGCCCCGAGCTCATCGGTAACGAAGGCTCGCTTCCCCGCGTCGCCGGCGGTGCCGAGGGCGCGCAGGCCGGCGCGCACCGCGAGCTGTACCGCGGCCGTTCCGACGCCTCCGGCCGCGCCGAGCACGAGGACCGTCTCCCCGGCGCGGGCACGCGCGGCCTCGAACAGGCAGACCCAGGCGGTCAGGAACGCGACGGGGACGGCGGCGGCCTCGATCGGTGAGAGCGCGTCGGGATGGCGGAAGACCTGGCGGGCCGGAACCAGCACGTGATGGGCGTAGCCGCCGTGACGGAGCAGCGCCACCACCCGGTCGCCCACGCGCCACCCGGTGACGGCATCCCCCACCGCTTCGATTTCGCCGGCGACCTCGAAGCCCGGGCTGAACGGACGGGGGGGCACGGTCCCGTAGAGGCCGACGCGCATCAGGAGATCCGCGAAGTTGACGCCTGCGGCGAGCACACGCAGGCGGACTTCGCCCGGACCGGGCGCGCCCACGGGTACCTGGCGCTCGACGAGCGCTTCGGGCCCGCCGAGGCGCTCGATGCGGATGGCGTGGGTGCGGAGGGAGTCCATG
>CAZPZU010000178.1:0-3761 GCA_964591135.1 uncultured Gemmatimonadaceae bacterium
GAGGGCGGCGAGCTGCTCGACGGGCTGGTGCGTCGGGCCGTCCTCGCCCAGGCCGATCGAGTCGTGCGTGAAGACGTAGACGACGGGCTGGCCCATGAGCGCCGCGAGGCGGATCGCCGGGCGCATATAGTCGGAAAAGACCAGGAACGTCCCACCGAACGGGCGTACGCCTCCGTGGAGCGCCATACCGTTCATGACGCCGCCCATCGCGTGCTCGCGCACGCCGAAATGGACGACGCGCCCACCCGGAGTCTGTGGCAGGAGGTCGTCCGCTCCCTTGATGTCGGTCTTGTTCGACGGAGCGAGATCGGCGGAGCCGCCCACCAGGTTGGGGATGCGCTTCGCGAGACCCTGGAGCACCTTGCCGGACCACCCCCGCGTCGCGTCCGCCTTGACCGCGTACCGAAAGTCCGGGACGTCCGCGTTCCAATCGTCCGGAAGCTGGCCGGTGATGGCCCGCTCGAGCTCCTTCGCCTCGTCCGGGTGTTCCGCCCGGTAGATCTGATAGCGCGCGTTCCACGCTTCCTCGAGGCGCTCGCCCTTCCGCACGCACGCCCTCCAGTGCTCCCGCGCCAGGTCGTCGACCCAGAAAGGCTCGAGCGAAGGGTAGCCGAGCTTCTCCTTCGTCGCGTCGATCTCGGCCTGGCCGAGCGGAGCGCCGTGGGCCTCGGCCGTGCCCGCCTTGTTGGGGCTGCCGTACGCGATGACCGTGCGCAGGACGATCAGGCTGGGACGCTCGGTCTCACGCTTGGCCTCCTCCAGCGCGAGGTCCATCGCCTCGAGGTCGTTGCCGTCGTGCACGTCGATGACGTGCCAGCCGTACGCCTCGAAGCGACGGATCTGGTCGGCCGAGCGCGCCAGCTCCGTGCGGCCCTCGATCGTGATGTGGTTGTCGTCCCAGATCCACGTGAGCTTGCCGAGCTCATGGCGGCCCGCGAGCTCCGCGGCCTCGTGGCTGATGCCCTCCATCAGGTCGCCGTCGGAGCACAGCGCCCACGTGTTGTGGCTGACGATCTCGTGACCGGGCCTGTTGAAGCGCTCCGCGAGCCAGCGCTCGGCGAGCGCCATCCCCACGCTCATCGCGACACCCTGGCCGAGGGGGCCGGTCGTGCATTCGACACCCGGGGTGTGCCCGTGCTCCGGGTGTCCCGGGGTCGCGGAGCCCCACTGGCGGAAGGCGCGGATGTCGTCCTCGCTCACGTCGTACCCGCTCAAATGGAGCAGCGAGTAGAGGAGCATGGATGCGTGCCCCGCCGACAGCACGAAGCGATCCCGATCCGGCCACCCGGGATTCCTCGGGCTGTGGCGCAGGTGTCGGTGGAAGAGGACGTAGCCGAAGGGCGCCAGCGCCATCGGCGTGCCCGGGTGTCCGGAGTTGGCCCTCTGCACCGCGTCCATGGACAGGACACGGACCGCGTCGATGGCCAGGCGCTCGATGTGATTCATGACACCACGAAGTTCACGAGACGGTCCTCCACGAAGACGACCTTGCGCTCGGTCGCGCCGTCCAGGTGGCGCGCGACGTTCTCCTCGACGCGGGCGATGGCCACGACCTCGGCCTCGTCCATCCCGCGGGCCACCGCCACCGTGCCGCGCAGCTTGCCGTTGACCTGCACCGCGTAGTTCACCGTGTCCTCGACGGTCTTGGCCGGATCGTACTCCGGCCAGCTCGCACCGTCGAAGATGGTGCCCTCGTGGCCCAGACGCTCCCACAGCTCCTCGGCCAGGTGGGGCGCGAACGGGGCGACGAGCGGAACCAGCGGCTCGACCTCGGCGCGCACGGCCTTGCGGCCCCCGGCCCTCGCGGCGTTCAGGTACTCCATCATCGCGGCGATCGCCGTGTTGTACTGCAGGTCGGGGAGCTGCTCGGTCACCTGCCGGATGGTCCGGTGCAGCTTGCGCTCGACGGACGGGTCCGGCTCACCGTCCTCGGCAGCCAGCACGGTGTCCCACAGCCGGTGCAGGAAGCCGTGCGGCCCCTGGATTCCCTCCTGGCGGTAGTCGCCGCCGCTCTCGAACGGCCCGATGAACATCAGGTACGTGCGGAACGTGTCCGCGCCGAATTCCTCGATGATGGGGTCGGGGACGACGACGTTGCCTTTGCTCTTCGACATCTTGGCGCCCTCGGCGATGATCAGCCCGTGGGCACGGAAGACGGTGAACGGCTCCTCGAAGTCGAGGTATCCGAGGTCGTGCAGCACCATGGTGAGGAAGCGTGAATACAGCAGGTGCAGCACCGCGTGCTCGTTGCCGCCGATGTAGGTGTCCACCGGCAGCCAGCGCCTCGTCAGGACCTGGTCGAACGGCTTGTCGTCGAAGTCGGTCGACGGGTAGCGCAGGAAGTACCATCCGGAGTCGAGGAACGTGTCAGACACGTCGGTCTCGCGGCGCGCCTCGCCCCCGCACTCGGGGCAGGTGGTCCGGTACCACTCCTCGACGCGGGCCAGCGGGCTCACGCCGGTGTCGTCCGGCTTGAAGTCCTCGACGCGGGGCAGCACGACCGGCAGGTCCTCCTCCGGGACCGCGACCGAGCCGCACTTCGCGCAGTGGATGATCGGAATCGGCGGCCCCCAGTACCTCTGCCGGGAGATGCACCAGTCCCGCAGCCGGTAGTTGACCGTCCCCTCACCCCACCCACGGCCTTCGGCCCACGCCGTCACCACGCGCACGGCGTCGTCCACGTCGGTGCCGTCGAAGGCGGCGGAATTCACCAGGACGCCTTGCCCGACGTACGCCTCCGTGAGCGGCGTGTCCGCGTCCTCGCCGGGGCCGGCGACGACCCGCACGATGGGCAGGTGGAACTGGGTGGCGAACTCGAAGTCACGCTCGTCGTGGCCGGGCACCGCCATGATCGCGCCGGTGCCGTACTCCATCAGGACGTAGTCCGCGATCCAGACCGGGATCGGCTCGCCGGTCGCCGGATTGCGGCAGTAGCCCCCGGTGAACTCGCCCGTCTTCGTCTTGTCCACCTTCTGCCGGGCGACCAGGTCCTTGCGCACGGATTCCTCGCGGTACGCGCCGACCCGGGCGGCGTGCGCCTCGTCGGTCAGCGCGTCCACCAGGGGATGCTCGGGGGCGAGCACCATGTAGGTGGCGCCGAACACGGTGTCCGGACGGGTGGTGAACACCTCGATGGTGCCGCCCGTCTCCTTCGCGTCCGCGTCGAGCACCGGGAAGCGCAGGCGCGCACCCTCGCTCCGGCCGATCCAGTTGGTCTGGGCGGCGCGGGTCGTGTCCGACCAGTCCAGCGTCGCCAGGTTGTCGAGGAGACGCTCGGCGTACTTCGTGATCCGGAAGAACCACTGCGCGATGCGCCGCTGCTCGACCGGGGTGCCGCACCGCTCGCACGCACCCCCGATGACCTGCTCGTTGGCCAGCACGGTCATGCACGAGGGACACCAGTTGACCGGAGCCTCCTTGCGCTCGGCCAGCCCGGCCTTGAAGAGCTGCAGGAAGATCCACTGCGTCCACTTGTAGTAGGCGGGATCCGTCGTGTTGACGGCGTGGTTCCAGTCGAACATCCCGCCCGTGCGCCGGAGCTGCCGGGTGAAGTTGCGCACGTTGGACGGGATCAGGTCCATGGGATGCACGCCCCGCTTCAGGGCGAAGTTCTCCGAGTGGATCCCGAAGGCGTCGAAGCCGATGGGCTCGAACACCGTGCGTCCGCGCATCCGCTGGTAGCGGCCGTGCACGTCCGCACCCGTGAACGCGTAGATGTTGCCCACGTGGAGCCCCTCGGCCGAGGGGTAGGGGAACATCAT
>CAZPZU010000179.1:0-3750 GCA_964591135.1 uncultured Gemmatimonadaceae bacterium
TGCGACGAGATCATCCAGCTCTTCGACGAGCTGATCCCCTACCAGTACACCGAGGAGGACCGGCGCGCCGGGTACTTCCTCGGCAAGGACCGGCGCGGCCACATTCACCGCATCCCGTTGATGACGTTGTCCATCGGCGTGGTGACGAACCAGTTCCAGTCGTTCGAGCACACGGGGCAGATCTCGGAGCTCGCCGCCGAGATGAAGACCTACGCCAAGTCGCTGCCTGGCTCGGTCTACGTGGTCGATCGCCGCCATCAGCTTCCCACGCTCGAAACGGCCTCCGCCGAGGACGCGGAGACCCTGGCGACGCCGGAGAGCGCCGAGCCGTCGACCGAAGCTTCCACCTGAGGCCATCATCTGGAGACATGGATTGACCATGGTCATCACTGTCCAGTGCCCTTCGTGCGCAACGTCCTTCCCGGTGGATCCCCGCAAGGTCCCCGAGAAAGGGGTGAAGGCCCGTTGCTCGTCCTGCTCGGCGATCTTCCGGGTCGAGCGTCCGGCCGAGGTGGCGCCTCCACTCCCTCCGCTGTCACCCGAGGCGGAGATCGCACCGGTCGAGGCCCCTGCCGTCGAGATCGAGCCTCCACCCTCCGTCGCCGAAGAGGTGCCTGCGCCCGAAGCCGCAGCGCCGGCCGAGCCTCCTCCGCCCGTGGCCGAAGCCGCAGCGCCGTTCGAGCCTCCTCCGCCCGCCGCGCCCGAGCCGATCGTGGACGAGGAACCGCACTTCCAGGCCCCGGAGCCGGAGGAGCCCCGGGAGGTAGCGGCCGACGAGTCGGCCGAACACTGGCGCACCGACTTCCCGGCGGCCGCGACCGAGCCTCCCGCCGAGGTGGAGCCCGAGCCGTGGATCACGCCACGGCCCGAGTTCGAGATCTCGCCCGCGCCCGAGATCGCCGCCGAGCCCGAGAGCGAGACGACCCGAGGCGCCGAGGAGGCCTCGTTCGAGGGGCAGGATCTCCCGCCCGAGGCCCCGCTGGAGACGTCCGTCGGCGCCACGGACGACTGGGTCGTGGAACGGGATCCCGACATCGACACGAGCAGCCTGGATTTCGAGCCGCTGGAAACCGTCGAGACCAGCTCCGACCAGGTCCGGGAGGAGGTCACCTTCTCCGAGACGCCCTTCGACTTCGAGCCGACCACGGCGCCCATGGATCTCGGGGAGCCGACGGCCGAGGCGCCCGAGTCCTTCCCGGAGCCACCTCGTTCCGCCGAGCCCGCAGCCCCCGTCGAAGCGGAGCCCCCGTCGTACGCGGAGCCGCCGCCGGCGATCCCGGAGCCCCCGGCGGAGGTCCACCGCGAGGCCGAGCCGAGGCCCGCCTCGCCACCGCCTGGCGTAGGGGCGTTCACCCTCGGCAAGCGCGATCCGAAGGACAAGGCGCGCCGCCTGGCGCGGGTCCTGGTGTCGGACATGATCATGTACAACCCGGAGCGGCACGAGCGGGCGCTCGCCCGAGGGACACTCAAGGACGACTTCGAGGACGAGATCCGGAAGTCGTGGAAGGAGTACGTGGAGCAGGTGGGCGAGCAGATGGCCCGGGAGAACGACTACTGGACCGAAGCGCTCAACGACGTGCTCGCGAAGGGAGAGCGCGTGTTCTGAGATCGTTCGGGATCGCGCGTCCGTGGCGTTGATGCCTGGTGGCGGCGCCCGTATATTTCGGTCCGTTGGGCCTGAGGAGGGGCCGTCCCGGGCGGACGGCCCCTCTCGTGCGTTCCCGAACCGGTGGAGCCATGAACAAGGAACAGCAGGAGAGACTCGCCGAGCTCGAAGAGAAGGTCTCCGAGCTCAGGGGGTATCTTTGACATCGAGAACCGCCGGGAGCAGCTGAACGCGCTGGATCGGGCGATGGCCGAGCCGGGCTTCTGGGACAAGCAGGAAAAGGCCCGGGACACCATCCGCGAGGCGAATCGCATCAAGGCCTGGGTCGAGCCGTGGACGGAGTTGCGCAGGCGGGCGGATGACCTGGGCGCCATGGCCGAGCTGCTCGAGGAGGAATCGGACGCCGAGCTGCTGGCCGAGTGGGAGCGGAGCCTCGAGGCTCTGACCACCGGGGTCGAAGCGCTCGAGCTGAAGACGATGCTCCAGGGCGAGGACGATCACCTCGAGGCGATCGTCACGATCCACCCCGGTGCCGGCGGCACCGAGTCGCAGGACTGGGCCGAGATGCTCATGCGCATGTACACACGCTGGGCCGAACGGCACGACTTCGAGGTGGACATCCTCGACATTCAGCCGGGGGAAGAGGCGGGCATCAAGAGCGTGACCCTGGAGATCAAGGGCGAAAGCGCCTACGGATACCTCAAGGCGGAGGCCGGCGTCCATCGGCTGGTACGCATCTCGCCCTTCGACGCTCAATCCAGGCGCCACACCTCCTTCGCGAGCGTCTTCGTCTACCCGTTGGTCGACGATTCCATCGAGATCGACATCGACGAGGGCGACCTGCGTATCGACACCTACCGCGCGTCCGGCGCGGGCGGCCAGCACGTCAACAAGACCGACTCGGCCGTGCGCATCACGCACGAGCCCACCGGCATCGTGGTGGCCTGCCAGCAGGAGCGGTCCCAGTTCAAGAACAAGGCGACCGCCATGAAGATGCTCAGGGCCGCGCTCTACCAGCACGCCCTCGAGGCGCGCGAGAAGGAGCGCGAGGTGCTCGAAGCCACGAAGACCGAAATCGCGTGGGGACAGCAGATACGCTCGTACGTCTTCCAGCCGTACACGATGGTCAACGACCACAGGACGGAGCTGAAGGTCGGGGACGTTCACAGGGTCATGGACGGCGATCTGGACCCCTTCATCGAGGCCTATCTCAAGCAGTTCGGCGCCGCGTCGGCGGCGTAGCCCCAGCCAACGCCATGGAAGATCTCAACCAGGTCCTGAGGGCCAGACGGGAGAAGCTGCAGGCTCTCCAGGGCCGGGGCATCGAGCCGTTCGCCTACAACTATGGGCCGACGCACCGCGCCGCCGCCGCGGCCTCCGCCTTCGAGGAGGCCGAAGCGGCGGGCACGCTCGGCGAGCCCGGGGAGGGAGGGAGGGTCCGGCTGGGAGGGCGCCTGGTGGCGTGGCGTTCGCACGGCAAGAGCGCGTTCGCCCACCTGGAGGACGTGTCCGGGCGGATCCAGCTCTACTTCAAGAAGGACGTCCTCGGCGAGCAGGCCTTCGCGGACCTCGACCTTCTGGACCTGGGCGACTGGATCGGCGTCGAAGGCCCGGTGTTCCGCACCCGCATGGGGGAAGTCACGGTCCGGGTGGAGGCGTGGACGCTGCTGACCAAGTCGCTGCGGCCACTGCCGTTCGGCAAGGTCGAGGTCGATCCGGAGACGGGCGAGCGGACCGTGCACTCGGGCTTCGCGGACACCGAGTCCCGCTACCGCCAGCGCTACGCCGACCTCGCCGTGCATCCCGACGTGCGCGAAGTCTTTCGCACCCGGGCCCGCGTCATCACGGAGCTCCGCCGCTTCCTGGACGACGAGGGGTTCCTGGAGGTGGAGACGCCCGCGCTACAGCCCCTCTACGGCGGCGCTTCGGCGCGCCCGTTCGTGACGCTGCACAACGCCCTCGACCGGACCATGTTCCTGCGCATCGCCGACGAGCTCTACCTGAAGCGGCTCCTGGTCGGGGGTCTCGACCGCGTCTACGAGATCAGCAAGGACTTCCGAAACGAGGGCATCGACCGGTTCCACAACCCCGAGTTCACGATGCTCGAGTGGTACCAGGCGTTCGCCGACTACGAGGACCAGATG
>CAZPZU010000180.1:0-3740 GCA_964591135.1 uncultured Gemmatimonadaceae bacterium
TGATCTGGCCCGGGTACTTCGAGACGGTGGGCATGCGCCCCGTCCGCGGACGGCTGCTGGAGGCGACCGACGGCGCCGACGACGAGAAGGTGGCGGTGCTGAACCAGGCGTTCGTGGACCGGTTCTGGCCCGGCCAGGACCCCATCGGCCGCACCGTGCACACGCCGTCCTCGACGAGCGACGCCTACCGGATCGTCGGGGTGGTCGGGAACGTGCGCCAGCACGGACTCGCCCGTGAGCCCAGGCCCGAGATGTACTTCACCCACCGGCAGTGGGGGTGGAACATGTCGTTCTGGATCGTGGCGCGCGTCCGGGGCTCGGCGCCGATGGAGCACGCGGCGGCGCTGAAGCAGGCGGTGTGGGCCGTGGACCGGGACGTGCCCGTCAGGGGTCTGGACGAATTGGCCCAGGTGTTCGGAAACTCGGCGGCCACCACGCGCTTCCTCGCCCTCGTGCTGTCGTCTTTCGGGGCGCTGGCCCTCGCGCTCGGCGCCATCGGCGTCTTCGGCGTCACCGCCTTCACGGTGGGTCGGCGAACGCCCGAGTTCGGCGTGCGGGTGGCGCTGGGCGCATCCCGGACCGGCGTGCTGCGCACGGCCCTGGCGACGTGTGCGCTCCCGGTGGGGATCGGCGTGGTCGCCGGACTGGCCGCCGCGGCGGCCTCGTCCCGTGCGCTGCGGTCCGTCCTCTTCGACGTCGAGCCCTCCGACCCGGCGACCTTCGTGTCGGTCGCGGCCACGCTGGTGGTGGTGGCCCTCCTCGCTTCGCTCCTCCCCGCCTGGCGCGCGAGCCGCGTCGATCCGGTGCGGGTCCTCGGCTCCGAGTGAAGGGGAGGGTGGCGCCGGGACTTCCCGGCGCCACCTTCCCTCAGCCTCCTGCCGGCCGGCCCGTCGGGTTCCCCAGGTCCATCACGACCTTCCACGAGCCGTCAGCCTGCTTCCGCCAGATCGTGACGTAGCGCCCGTCTCCCTCGCTGGTCGTTCCGTCGGGGAGCGTCGTCGTGGACACGTACGTGCCGGTCGTCCACCCGAGGTCGCCACTGGCCGCGATGTCTGCGCGGACCGGCTCCCAGGTGAGCTTGTTGGCTGGGTCGTCGAGGGCCGCCATCAGCTTGCGGATGGCGTCCGACCCACGGATCTCACCGGCGGTCGGCACGATCTGCGCGCCGTCGGCGGCGAACCATGATACCCATGCGTCCGTCCCGCCCTGGGCGACTGCGGCGGCGAACGCCCGGTCGGCGTCCATGAGCACGGAGGGGTCGGCAGGAGCGGCCGGAGGGGCTTCCGCCGCGCATCCGGTGAGGATCAGCGCGGCGGCGAGCAACGGAATGGCATGGGGCGTGACGGTCACGGATGCGCCTCGGCTTCGGGATGAGGTGGGTCGGTCGCGCTCATCTTACGTCACCCGCCCCACCCGCTGTCAGCCCGCCGGCGCGAGCCGGTAGATCCGGTCCGTGGCGGCATCGACCCGATCGCGCGAATACACGACCGGGAAGAAGCGGTCGTTGGCCCAGCTCTCGAAGAGATCGCGGTAGTGCGGATCGTCGGGGTTGCCGCTCTGGCCCGGAGTGTTCAGGCCCACGGCCCGGTCCCAGTCGCCCGTGTCGACGATGATCCGGAACGACGCGCCGGAGGTCTGGTTGTCGCCGTTGCCGGTGGCGTTCACCGTGGAGCCGTAGCCCCCACGGGGAAGCGGCCCGGCCTCGAGCCTGGCCCGGGTCGCCGCGTCCACGGCGTTGCCCAGGGGATGATGCAGCGTGGCGTGATGATAGCTCGGCTGCCCCCACGCCCACCCGTCCATGTCGGGGCCCAGCTTCTCGGTGAGGCCGGCCACGGCTGCCCCGAGGGCGACCATGAGGAGTCGGTCGCGCGCGGCCGTCGGACTCGGCCCCAGCTCGCCCGGTGGGACCATGATCGTCTCGACGGTCTTCTGGAGCGACAAGCTCACATGCGCGCCCTCCGGCACCAGCGCGTCGGTCACCAGCCGACGAACCTGTCCCTCCCACGCAGCGTAGATCCCCGCCGCCACGGAGCTCTTGCGCATGACGTGGTCCCAGCCCAGCAGGAGCTGCCTCGCCCGCTCGGTCCGGTCGTCGGACGCGTGCAGATCCTCCAGGAGCGGCGTGAGCTGTCGGGCCGGGATCGACAGCTCGTCGGTCTGCAACTGCGTCATCCCGGAGATCGAGGCGCGCCGGCCGCTGCCCAGCACCTCGACGATGCGCATCCACCGGTACGGGTCCGACCAGCTGTAGCCCATGGCGGCCATGTACGGGTAGTCGCGCGGGATCAGGTCGTTGTTGGCCGTCGCGAAGTACCCCTGCTCCGGGTTCAGGACGTGGGGCTTGGCCTTGATGGGCAGGTAGCCGTCCCACTCGTAGCGTCCGTCGCCGGGCACGGGCACGAGCCCGCTGAAGTTCCTCCGGATCGGCGCGATTCCCACCGCCTGCCAGCCGATCGTCCCGTCGCGTCCCGCCCACACCATGTTCTCGCCGGGGATGTTCGAGTAGTTGCACGCGTCGCGGAACTCCTCCCACGTCGTTGCCTGGTCCATGCGAAGCGAGGCGAGGTAGGGCGAGCCCCCGATCTCCATCCACGCGGCGCGCACCGCGTACGCCTTGTGCCGCGCACGGTCCTCGAAGACGACTGGCCCGTGGCGCGTGTACTTGAGCTCGGCGTCCACGGCGGCCTGGCCCTTCACGGGGATGGACTCGTGGATCACCGTCATCGGCTCCCACTCGCCGCGGTAGCGGTACTCGTTCGGGTTGGACGGATTGGTGTCGTACACGTACAGATCCTCGCCATCCGTCGCGAACACGGTCAGCCCCCAGGCACCGTGCTCGTTGTGCCCGATGGACACGCCCGGCAGGCTCGGCTCCCCCCCGCCGATCACGTTCCAGCCGGGTCCGACCAGGTGCACCCAGTAGCGCAGGGAAGGCGCACTCTGCGCGCGGTGCGGATCGTTCGCCATCAGAGGGTAGCCGCTCTCCGTCAGTCGGCCGCTCACCACCCAGTTGTTCGAGCCAACGTCCACCGCGGGGTCCCAGGCCGGCGCGTAGGCCGCGGCCGCGGCGGCGCGCTCCAGCAGGGCGAAGGCGTCCGCGTCCCCGCGATGCTCCACCACGATGTCTTCCGGACGGAAGCGGACGCTGCCCCGGAAGGCGTCGTAGACGGCGAGGATGTCCTGGGAGAGCGCTACGCCGTCGATGGCGGGGTCGAGCGTGAGGTCCGGATCGCCGGGTCCGTAGCTCTCGAGCCTCTTCACCGCTTCGGGGCCGATGGCGGCTACGGCCCGTCCGGTCGCGAGCTCCTCCCCGATGTTGCCGAGCAGCCCCTGGTGCCGCGAGATCACCACCTCGGGCGTCCACGGCTGCGGACGGATGCCGAGGAGGCGGAACTCGATGGGCAGCTGGTCGGGGTTCCGGTTCGCCTGCGCGATGTAGGCGTTGATCCCCGCGACGTAGGCGCCGACGATCTCGACCCCGTGGGGGTGGTAGTGGCGCAGGTCCTGGTCGAGGTCGCGCCGGAACATGAACAGGCGGGTGCCTACGTCCCGCTGGATCTCCCGGGGGCCCAGGATCTCCGCCACGGTGCCGGTGGCCTGCCGTCGCCACAGCTCGAGCTGGAAGAGCCGGTCGCGCGCGGCGTTCCACCCCTGAGCGAAGAAGAGGTCATGCTCGGTCTCCGCGTAGATGTGCGCGATGCCCCACCGGTCCACGCGGATCTCCACGGGACGCTCCAGAC
>CAZPZU010000181.1:0-3731 GCA_964591135.1 uncultured Gemmatimonadaceae bacterium
TGGACACGCTCTCGGTCGCCTCGAACTTCCTGCGCGGCGGAGGAAGCGGGTGGCTACCCATCTTCGACACGCTCGAAGCGGCCGACACCGCGGGAGCGCCGGGCATCGACGTCCGGCTGGAGGCGGACAGCGTGGCCGCGGTCGCCGAGATGCTGGGGATGGCTCCGCTGTCGACGCGGGGCGCCGGGCTGCGCGCGAGCGCGACGCGACGGGACGGGATGGTCCACGTGGAGGGGACGCTCGGGGCCGGCGGGGTGATCGGCCCCGCCATGGCCGCGGATACCCTGCACGCCGACTTCTCCACCGGCTTGCGCAACGGGCGGCTGACGCGCGCGAACGTCGAGCTGCACGGGGGACAGGTCTCCGTCGCGGCGACGGTCCTGCAGGGGATCGACGGCACGGTCGACTACGATTCGGCGGGGGCGTCCTTCGGCGCCCGCGCCGTTCTCGACGAGAGCCACGACGTGCGCGTCGTCGGCACCACCCAGCCCTCGGACAGCACGCTCCACCTGGACAGCCTCAACGTGAACCTTCCTTCGCGTCGCTGGCGCCTCGCTCGGCCGGTCACGATGCGGTGGGGCGATCGCATCGACCCCGGAGGCCTGGAGCTTACGGCGGACCGGAGCCGCATCGCCCTCGACGGGCACCTCGACCGCTCGGGCACGCAGGATCTCACCGTGCGACTGGACTCCGTCCCCGTGGGCGGATTCGCGGATCTCGCCGGCGTCCAGCGACTGGCGGGCGTGCTCGACGGCAGCCTCCACGTGACGGGACCGGCGAGCGCCGTCGCCCTGGACGGGCGCCTGGCCGCACGCATCGGTGAAGCCACCGCAGCGGTGACGGTGGGGCCCGCAGAGGGTCCGCAGCTGTCCGTGGACGTGGAGATGGCCGACGCGCAGGGCGATCCGCTGCGGGTGCGCGGCACGATCCCCTTCAGGGTCGCGTTGGCCGGCGGGGCCACCGCCTCGCCGGGCGCGGGTGACGTGGCGCTCGACATCTCGGCGCGGTCGTTCTCGATGGGCTGGGTCACGCCCTTCCTCGGCCCCCTCGGCGTCCAGGGTTTCGACATGGAGCTCACCGCGGACGGCCGCCTGCAGGGCACGCTGTCGGAGCCGCGGCTGACCGGAGACGCATCGCTGGCGAACGGCCACCTGGAGATCCCCGCGCAGGGCGTGGCCTACCGGGACGTCCGCGGCCAGCTCGAGTTCGCGGGCGACCATGTGCACGTGCCCTCGCTGACCGCCACGTCGGAGGGCTCGGCGGAGGTCACCGGAGACGTGGCGCTGGCTCCGCTGAAGCGCCCCGGGTTCGACCTGGAGATCCACATGCGCCGCTTCGAGGTGGTGGACAACGCGTGGACCCGGCTGCGGACCACCGGCGATCTCACCCTGTCCGGCGACCTGGGCGCGCCGGTGGTCGAGGGATCCGTCCAGCTCGAGACCACCGACGTCTATCTGGACGAGCTCGGCGAGGGCGTATCGGTCCGCCCGGTGGAGCTCACGCCCGAGGACTACCGGATGCTCGAGTCGTACTTCGGGTATCGCCCCCCGAGCTCCACGGCGACGCCGGCCGATCCGCTGCTGCCGTGGAGCATCCACATGAACGTGGACATCGGCAACGACGTGTGGGTCCGCCGGCGCACACAGCCCGAGCTGCGCGTCCAGGTCGACGGCTCGGTGGAGGTCCGCAAGCAGCCCGGGGATTCGATCCAGCTGTTCGGGACCATCGAGGCCCTCTCGGAGCGCAGCTACGTGGAGCAGTTCGGGCGGCGCTTCTCCATCGCGAGCGGCTCGGTGACGTTCAACGGATCCCCCCTGGACTGGCGCGTGAACGCGGAGGCCAGCTACGACGTCCCGTCCTCCCGCGATCCCCGCCAGGCGGAGGCCACCATCACCCTCGACGTGAGCGGCGAGGCGAACGACCTGAGCCTCACCCTGGGCTCCCAGCCTTCGATGGAGAACGCGGACATCCTCTCGTACCTGGCCACGGGCCGACCGGCGTCGAGCGCGGCCGAGTTCGGCAATGCCGGGTCGGGGAGCGGATCGGGAGGCATCCTGGGCGCCGGCGAGGAGCTGGCGCTGGGGCGGGTGGCGGGCGCGCTCGAGGAGACCGCGCAACAGGCCGTGGGACTGGACGTCGTCGAGATCCGACAGACCGGCCTGAGAGGTGCCACCCTCGTGGCCGGCCGGTACGTCAACCCGCGCCTCTTCGTCGGCTTCCAGCAGCCGCTCTCGTTCAGCAGCGGGTCCGACGCGACCAGCCAGGACCAGGGCCTGCGCGGGACCGAGGTGGAGATCGAGTACACGTGGTACCGCTGGCTGCTGGTAAACGTGCAGGGCGGCCAATCGGCGCTCCGCCTCTTCTTCCGCACCAAGTACGCGTACTGATGAGGACACTCCGCCCCGCCCTGCTCCGCGCCGGTCTCCTGGCCACCCTCGCCACGCCCCGGGCGGGGCACGCGCAGATCCCCTACCACGTCTTCGACGATCGCACGCAGGTGGGCTCGCTCCACTTCACGTTCCCCGACGGACGGAGCTTCCCCGAGTCCAGGCTGCTCGCCCACATGGTGCTGAGCCCACCCGGCCCGCTCTCCGGCGTGCAGGACGCCCTCTCCTTCCTTCCGTTCATCTCCGACCCGCGGCCCCACCCGTTCACCGTGCTGGACCTGCAGCGCGACGTGGCCCGCATCCGGCGCTTCTACGCCGAGAACGGATTCATCGGCACGGACATCCGCTACGAGGTGGACTTCGACGCGAAGAACGACCGCGTGGCCATCGACATGATCGTCACGGAGGGCCGCGCCATCAGGGTGCGCACGTTGCGGTTCACGACCCCGGACGGCGGTGACCCGGCCTCGGCGCTTCCCGACTCCCTGCGGTCCGCGTGGAGCGATTTCGACCACCACCACGGCGCACCGGTCGGCGAGCGCTTCACCGAAGCGATGCGCTCCGGCATCGTGGGCGACGTGCTCGATTGGTGGAGGAACCGGGGGTGGGCCTTCGCCCAAGCGCGCGCCGAGACGGCCATCGACTCCGCCCAGGCCGCCGTGGACCTGACCGTGCGCATGGATCCCGGCCCGCGCGCCCGCATCGGGACCGTCGAGACCGAAGGCAACCACGGCGTCTCCGACGACTTGATCCTTCGCGCCCTCCCGTTCCACCAGGGGGAGTGGTTCTCCGCCGAACGGCTGGCGGAGGGCCAGCGCCGCCTCTTCGGCCTGGACCTCTTCCGCCTGGTTCTGGTGGACGTGCCGCAGCAGCCCCGTGACTCGACGGTGCGCGTCCGTGTCCGCGTGGAGGAGAACCCGCCCCGCCTGCTCACGGGCGAGGCGGGTTACGTCTCGGCCGGGGGTGGCTTGACCGGGAGCGTCCAGTGGGCGAACCGCAACTTCGGGGGAAGCGCGCGCTCCCTGCGCACGACGACGACCTTCCAGACGGGAATCCTGTCCCTGGTCGACCCGCCGGAGAAGCAGTACGGACTGACGGTGGGATACCGCCGACCGTTCACCTTCCACCCGCGCATGACCCTCGACGTCGCGCCGTACGGCCGCTACCGCGACGACCGCATCGACCGCTCGTGGGAGGTGGGCGCCGAGACGTCGCTCATCTACGAGCTGGGCCCGTACCGCTTCCTCACCCTCCAGCACCGGTATTCCTCGCGGCGCATCCTGGACTATCGGCTGGGCTCGGCCAATGCCGTCGACCTGCAGACGCTGATCCGATTGGCGGGCG
>CAZPZU010000182.1:0-3499 GCA_964591135.1 uncultured Gemmatimonadaceae bacterium
GGCTTGCCCCAGGTGGGGTTCGCACGCCACATGTCGCGGATCAGCTTCCGGACCTCGGGATCGATTCTCGGCCGGCCGCGCCGGCGTCCGCTCTTTCGGCGCCAGTAGGCCCGGAACCCCTTCCGGTGCCATTTCACGACCGTGGCCGGCTGGACGAGAACGAGGGCTCGTTGCCAGCCTGGCCAAAGACGGCGCAGCCAGATCCAGAAGAGTCGGTCACGGACCTTGAGCCGCACCCTTCCGGGCTGCCGACCGAGCACCATCAGTTGATGGCGAAGTGCCACGTTCTCAAGCGCGAGATCCCCTCGGCTCTTAAGTGCAGAAGCGACGCTCCACGCCACGATGCGGACCCGATCTCCCATCGACGCCTGCTCTCACTGAAGCCACGAAAGGCCAGCAATTTCGCGGCGGACGAATTTTTCGCCACCCACAGGTTTTGCAGGCTTGGCAGTTAAGCCATAGAGCTATATTATATTATAGCTATACAGTCTATCGCTATAGGATAGTATAGGCATGAAGACCACAGAGGCACTGCCCGGTTCGGTACTGGACCAGCTCGTGCGCATCGGGGAGGGGATCCGGATTGCGCGCATGCGGCGCCGCATGACCCAGGAAGACCTCGCTTCCCGAGTCGGGACGACGTTCCACACGATTCGCCGCATCGAGCAGGGAGCGCCCGGCACGGCGATCGGCTTCTACCTCACGACGCTCTGGGTGCTCGGTCTCTTCGAGGACGTACACCTCCTTGCCGATCCCGCACGCGACCAGGAGGGACTGATCCGCGAAGCCGCGGAACGGAACCGGATCGCCCGGCCGAAGGGGAGCCTGAGCCGTGACTTCTAGCGCCGGCACGTTCGTCTTCGTTCAGCTACCGGGCAGCGGGAGCCCGGTGGTCGCGGCGCGCTACGAGCTCGAACCGACCGCGGCTGGCCCGCTCGGGCGTCTCGTCTACGGACGCTCGTATCTGGAGCGCCCGGAGTCCTTGCCGCTCGATCCGGTACACCTCCCCCTCAGCGAGGAGGAGTTCACGACCACGAAGATCGGCGGCATGTTCGGGGCCCTCCGCGACACGGCCCCTGACCGGTGGGGCCGCATGGTCCTGGAGCGTGGCCGACCCGGCCGGAACTGGACGGAGCTCGATTACCTGCTGGAAGCGTCCGACCAGCGGGTCGGCGCGCTGCGCTACGGACCACGACCAGACGCGCCCACACCGCGGGTCCGCGTCTACACGATGGAGGATCTCGAGCGCCTCGGTGAGGCGGCGGAGACGCTGCAGGCCGAGGCGGTCGGCGAGTCTGGACCCCTGCAGGCCGACATTGCCGACCTGCTCGATCCGAGCAGCGGCCTTGGTGGCGCCCGCCCCAAAGCATCGGTGGTGGACGAACGAGGCCAGCTCTGGGTGGCGAAACTGACGGCACGAGGGGATCGTCGGGTGAATGCCGTCACCGAGGGCGCGTACCTCGGTCTCGCCGCTCGATGCGGGATCCGCGTGCCACGGAGTCGCGTCCTCAACGTGGCCGGCCGGCCCACGATCCTCGTCGAGCGGTTCGACCAGGCACCGGCTCCCGGTGGGGAGACGCGCCGGTTCTACCTCAGTGCGCACACGCTCCTCGGCCTCGACGAGTCGGTCCTCGACCGGCGGAGGTGGTCCTACCTCGAGCTCGCCCATCTGTTGCGCCGGATCTCGAATGAGCCCGAGGTCGACGTGACCGAGTTGTTCCGGCGTATGGTCTTCAACGCGCTCGTGACCAACCTGGACGATCATCCTCGTAATCACGCGGTGATCGGAACGGCCACAGGCGGCTGGCGACTCTCGCCCGCGTTCGATCTCGTCGCGTCGAGCGCCGCAAGCGCTGACAACCGCGAGCTCGCGATGATCTGTGGGGCTCTGCCCGGCCGGGAGCGCTGGGGGAGTCGCGCCAACCTCATCTCAGGCTGCCGGCATTTCGGCCTGACTTCCGACGCTGCTGCGTCCATCATCGACGAGATCAAGGCGGTCGTCACTGCGTCCTGGCGGGCCGAGGTGCGAGCCCAGGGCGGTACGGATCGGGACTGCGAGAACATCGCCTACGCGATCGTCTACGAGGGCTTCGAGCACGAGCCGTGATCGGTGTGGGTAGCCAAAACCCCATCAGCCCCGAGATTACTGGGTTCTTGACGACTCGGTGAAAGCGGGTGGCGATGGGGGATTGGATCAGAATTGCCTTCGGGGCTGAGGAGTCGGCAGAACCTAGCGCTTGAGAACTTGGCCCTCCGGCAGCAGCTGACGGTCCTGCAGCGACAGAAGGGGACGGTGCGCCTGAAGGACCGCGATCGCCTCTTCTGGGTCGCGCTGCGGCGAGTGTGGCTAGGGGTTCAGCGCCCACCGTTCTCGCCGCGCGCGTCATGATGATCACGACGATGATCATCGTCGTCATGTAGAACCAGCTTGGCCGCCTCGACCCCGCGGATTCTGTGGACTACGCGGGTGAAGTGAACCGCGTCCCACCACAAGTAGTCGTCCGGATTCAGCACGGGAGTTCCACCGTAGTCTTCAAAACACCCATCGCAAGCCTGATTGGTGACGTCTGTCAGACCGAACTTCCGGGGATGATGCACCAGCTCATCAATGAGCTCGCTCTCCTTGAGGCGCAGGATTCTGATTTCATTGCGAGGCCGGCGGACTGCGAAGGTCTGAGGGGGCCAGGGTGACTTGCTCGACGCTCCGTGCCTTCTTATTCGGTTGCGTCCGAGCCGGGCTCGTGCAAGCGCAACTGAGTGTGGGCCGCGATCGTGTCGTAGTCGCGGTCCTGATGCAGGATCCTGACGTTCTCCCGGATCGCCACCGCCGCGATGAGACAGTCGACGAGCGAGCGCGGCGTGCTACCAGCCGCACGACACGACCGATACACCGTGGCAGCGTCCTCGTAGTCCGTCAGCCCCTCGACCGGCAGGTGGCGGAACCGGATCAGGAGGCGGCGCAGATCCTTCACGTGGTCCTCGTCACGGGCTCCGGCGAGTACCTCCATGACCACGGGGTCCGTGGTCGCGAGGTCCGCTTCGCTCTCGATCAGCCTCCGAACCTCCTTGTGCACGAGGCTCCCGGTCGCCCGCAAGTACTCCACCCACGCCGAGGTATCGACCAGGATCACAGGCGCTCGATTGGCCGGGCGTCGCGGAGCTCGCCGAAGTCGCCCTCCCAACCCGTACCCTCCATCGACAAAGCCTCGGTACGCGTCATCGGCGCCCCGGCGATGGCGCGGAGCGCATAGTCTACCGCGGCCTTCTTGGTGGGGAGGCGGTAGCGCTGCATCACGCGCGTGAGCAGGGCATCGTCGATGTCGATGTTCGTTCTGGACATGGGATCACCCGTTTGTGTATGTGTACACATTAATGTGTATTCGTGTGTCCAGCGTGTCAACCTTCCAGGTTAGGCATGTTGCTGACGATCCATGCTCAGCAGATCAGAGGCGATCACCTCGGTGTCCAAGGTGCCTCCCAGCAGTCGAGTCTGACTCAG
>CAZPZU010000183.1:0-3497 GCA_964591135.1 uncultured Gemmatimonadaceae bacterium
CCATGGACCAGGAGAAGCTCGACAACCAGCGCGACGTGGTGAAGAACGAGAAGCGGCAGCGCTACGACAACCAACCATACGGAGACTGGGACGAGCGCCTGCAGCGGCTCGTCTATCCCGAGCGCCATCCCTACCACCACACGGTGATCGGCTCGATGGAGGACCTGGACGCCGCGAGCCTCGACGACGTCGCGTCGTTCTTCCGCACGTTCTACGTGCCGAACAACGCGGTGCTCACGGTCGCCGGGGATTTCGACGCCACCCGCATCATCGACACGATCGGGCGCTACTTCGGGGACATTCCGGCCGGCGCTCCGCCGCCGCCGATCCCGGGCGAGTCGGACCTGTCGCCCCTGATCGGCGAGACCGTGCGGGACCACGTAGTGAGCGACGTACCCCTGCCGCGGGTGATCATGGCGTTCCGCATCCCGCCCTATTCCTCGGACGACTTCGCCGTGGCCGAGGTGGCGCGCGCGGTCCTGGGGATGGGACGCGCCTCGCGCCTGTACCGGAGCCTCGTGCGCGAGCGGCGCGTGGCGAAGGACGTTGTCTCCTACGCCTTCCCACTCCTGACCGGGGCGTCGATGATGCTGGTCTGGGCGACGGGGTACCCGGGGGCTTCGCCCGCGACCCTGGAGACGGCGCTGAGCGAGGAGCTCGAGGGACTCGCGACCGCGGACGGCCACGAGGTCGAGCGTGCGGTCGCGGTCGCCGAGACCGACCTGGTGCGCGGCCTCGAGCAGGTCGGTGAGCGGGCCGACCTGCTGTCGATGTTCGACCTCTATTTCGACGAGCCCCAGCGGCTGAACCGTGAGGTGGATCGGCTGCGCGCGGTCGCCGTCGAGGACGTGCGCCTCTTCGCCGCGAACCGCCTCGGGCCGGACAACCGGGCCGTCCTGGTCTACGAGCCGGAGAGCAGCCGATGACGCGCGTCGATCGCAGCAGGCCCCCGGCGCCCTCCGCCATCCGGCCCTTCGACTTTCCCGACGTGGACCACCGGGAGCTGGGGGGCGGGCTGGACCTGCGGGTGGCCCGCACCGGCGGCTTTCCCGTCGTGAGCGCGAACCTCTTCGTCCGGGCCGGGGAGTCGTCGCTGGACGAGGCACGTGCGGGGCTGGCCGTGGTGGCCGGCGACGCCCTGGAGGGAGGCACGAAGCGGCGGAGCGGGACGGAGCTGGCGGAGTCGTTGGAGCGGCTGGGCGCGCGCCTGGGTGTGTCGACCGGATGGGAGGGCACGACGGTGTCGCTCTCCTGCCTGGCGGAACGCCTGGACGAGGCGATGGGGATTCTGGCCGAGGCGATCCTCGAGCCCGAGTTCCCGGACGACGAGGTGGCGCGCACGCGCGACCAGCAGCTCGCGCAGATCCGACAGCGTGCGATGGATCCCTCCTCGCTCGCCGCCGACCGGGCGGCCCACCACATCTTCGCTCCGGGGGTGCCCTACGCCCGCCCGCTGGGCGGCTCCCTCGCGTCGGTGGAGCGACTCGTGCGTGAGGATCTGGCGGAGTACGCCGCTGCGTGGTATCGGCCGGCCACAAGCGGGATGGTCGTGGTCGGAGACGTCGACGTCGCCGAGGTCGAGGCGCTCGTGCGCGCTCGGCTGGGCGGCTGGTCGGGGCGCCCGCCCGCCCGCGAGGAATTCGAGGTCGTGCCGGCCACGAGGGAGCGCCGGGTCTGGGTGGTCGATCGACCCGGCTCGGTGCAGTCCGAGATCCGTGTCGGCCACGTGGGCGTCGAGCGGTCCAACCCCGACGTCTACGCGCTTTCGGTGTTGAACACGCTCCTCGGCGGGGCGTTCACCAGCAGGCTCAACCTCAACCTCCGCGAGCGGAACGGCTTCACCTACGGGGTCCGGTCGCGCTTCTCGCTGAGGAGTCGCCCCGGCTCGTTCCAGGTGAGCACGGCGGTGGCCGGCGACGTCACGGCTCCGGCGGTCCGCGAGATCCTGGGGGAGCTGGAGCGGCTGGTCGAGGAGGGCCCCATCGACGACGAGGTGGTAGCTGCGCGCGACTACATCGCCGGTGTCTTCCCGCTCCGCCTCGAGAGCACCGGGCAGGTCGCCAGCCGCATCGTCGAGCAGGTCGTGTTCGGGTTGCCCGAGGACTACCACAGGACGTATCGGGACCGCATCCGCTCCGTCACGACCGACGAGGCACTGGAGGTGGGCCGCCGCCACGTCCGGCCGTACGAGGCCCAGGTCGTCGTGGTCGGCGCCGCCGAGGTGGTCGCTCCGGCGCTCGAGCAGCTCGCCGTGGGCCCGGTCGAGGTCGTGTCCGTCGGGTAGTCCGGCGGGGCGCGCCCCGCCACATTCGTGCAACCGTATCCGCCGGCCGTCGTATCCAACATTGAAGCGAGCCGGGACGCGGATGGACGCCACCCGCCACTCCTGGAGGAATCCGTGCGCGAAGAAGCGGAGCCCGGCCGGCTCGCGAGCCGGATGGTCCACGACGGACGCATCGTGAAGCTGAGCGTCGACACGGTGCGCTTTCCGGACGGGTCGTCCGGCGAGTTGGAGATGATCCGTCATCCGGGTGCGGCGGCGATCCTGCCCGTGCTCGGATCGGTGGACGAGGAGGACCCGGAGGTCCTTCTCCTCAGGCAGTACCGCTACGCCGCCGGCGGCTACATCTGGGAGGTCCCCGCCGGGTTGCCCCTGGGGCCCGACGAGCCGTGGGAGGCCTGTGCGGCCAGGGAGCTGGAGGAGGAGACCGGTCGTCGGGGATCTCGCTTCGTCGCACTGACGCGGATCCTGACCACACCGGGCTTCACCGACGAGGCGATTCGCCTCTTCGTGGCGGACGGCCTCGAGGAGGGCGTCTCGAATCTGGACGACGACGAGTTCGTGGAGGTGGAGCGGTTCCGCTTCTCGGAGGTCGTCGAGATGGTGCGTAGGGGAGACATCGTGGACTGCAAGAGTGTCGCGACGATCCTCTACGCCGCTGCGTTCGTCGTGGGGCGGGGGAGAGCGGCGCCGTGAAGCGGCCTGCGCGCCGTGTCCCATTTTGCTCCGTTCGGACGTCATATAGATGGGACGGGGCGGCGGACAGGGCGCGTGGTGCGGCGGTTCTTGCGAGGTGGCACGCGCCGTGCATCGCTGGTACGGGTGGAGGGCGATACTGCCAAAGCGGCGGACCGACCCCCCGGGAACGCGAACAGAGAGGTGACGACGTGGCCAGGCAGAGCACCAAGCGCAGGGGCGCCGTCCGGCGCGAGCCGGGCGAGGCGTCGGAGCACCGCCGCCGCCTGAAGGAGATGTCGGACAACGACGTCGTGAAGACGTCGCTCGAGGGCGATGCGCGGGCGTTCGGGGAGCTCGTCAACCGGTACGATCAGCGGCTCCTGAACTTCGTGTACCGCACGATCGGAGACCGCGAGCGGGCACAGGACCTCGTGCAGGAGACGTTCGTCAGGGTCTACCGGCACCTGGAGCGCTTCGACCAGACGAAGAAGTTCTCCACGTGGATCTACACGATCGCCAGCAACCTGGCGAAGAACGA
>CAZPZU010000184.1:0-3396 GCA_964591135.1 uncultured Gemmatimonadaceae bacterium
TAGATGTGCGCGATGCCCCACCGGTCCACGCGGATCTCCACGGGACGCTCCAGACCCGCGAGCTCGAGGCGGGTGGACTCCTGGGCGCCGGCGGAGAGAGGCGCCGCCAGGGCCAGAGCGGCCGCGCACAGGGTCGGAAGCATCGTCGTTCGCGCCGCGTGGATACGCATCTCGTTCTCGCTGCCGGGTTCCGGCGGCCGGGGGCGGCCGCCTCGGTCCGCCAGCGTACGACCCCGGAGGAACGCACACAAGCGACGTGCCCGCAGGGGCAACCTTGACGGCTCCCGGCTTATCCAACAATATCGAGCGACGTAGTATCGTGTGGCGATATTTCCTCTGGAGGACCACCTCGTGCCCGACGACGTCGTGCCACCCGCGGAGTTCCATATCCTCCTCGCGCTCGTGGACGGACCGAAGCACGGTCACGGCATCCGCCTGGACGTGCTCGAACGCACGGACGGACGGGTGGACATGGGCCCGGGCACGCTCTACGGGGCCGTCAAGCGCCTGGACCGCCGGGGCTGGATCGACGAGATCGACCCGCCCCGGGGACAGGAAGGGGATGGGCGCCGACGCTTCTATCGGCTGACGTCCAAAGGCCGCAAGGCGGCTCGTGCGGAGGTCGCTCGCCTGGCGGAGCTGCTGGACATCGCGCGAGCCAAGTCGCTGAAGCCTGCCGGCGGGGCCTGAAGGGACATGGGGCTCTACCGCCTCACGACGCGGCTGCTCCCGCCCGGATTCCGTCGGGCGTACGGGGTGGAGCTCGTCGATCAGGCTCGGACGCGACTGAGCGAGGCTCGCGGGCTGAGCGGGCGCTTCGCTGCAGCCTTCCGACTGGGTGTGGATCTCGCACGCGCGATCGTGCGGGAGTGGTGGGACGTGTTCGTGCAGGCGGCTCGAGCCGGAATGGGAGGGGGGATGTCTTCGGACGTGCGTTGGGCGCTGCGCGCCCTGACCCGGTCGCCGGGCTTCGCGGCAGCCGTGGTGGCGACCCTGGGGGTGGGAATCGGGACCACGACCGTGGCGCTCGGCCTCGTCGACACGTATCTGCTGCGCTCCCTCCCGTTCCCCGGGGGAGATCGTCTGGTCGCGGTCTGGCCCGAAGAGAACTGGAGCCGCCAGATGGTCGAGATGGCGGACGAAGGCTTCCCGTCGCTCGAGGGGGTGGCGGGGGCAGGCGGGCTCATGCTCGTGCTGCAGGAAGGCGGCGAGCCGGAGGAGCTGTTCGCCTGCGAAGCCACGACGAACCTCCACGACGTGCTCGGCGTCCGCCCCGCCCTGGGACGAGATTTCCTCCCGGGTGACGCGCGCCCGGGCGCCGAGCCCGTGACGCTGCTGTCGCACACGCTGTGGGTGGAGCGTTTCGGCGCCGATCCCGCGGTCGTCGGCAGGAGCGTCGCGCTCGGGGGGGAGGGGCACCTGCGGCGCACCGTCGTGGGCGTCATGCCCGAGGGCTACCTGCCGCTTCAGGGAGCCGGCGTGGACGTGTGGGTTCCGGTCGTCATCGACCCCACCTCCGACGACTACGGCGACTCCTACTTCATGCAGGCCGTCGGGCGACTCCAGGCCACGGCCCGCCCCGACGATGCCCGGCGGGACATGGTCGCATGGGCCCGTCGGATGGGCGACGTGAACCCCGCGTGGTTCACCGCGGAACGCGCGCAGCGCGCCTCCATCCCTCCGCTCGCCAGGGAGCGGACGGCCGATCGGCGCACGCCCGTCCTCGTGGCGCTCGGTGCCGCGCTGCTGGTCCTGCTCGTGGCCTGCGCCAACGTCGCGAACCTGGTGGTGGCGCGCACCACGGGGCGGGAGCGGGAGCTGTCCGTGCGCGCGGCGCTGGGTGCCGGGCGCCTGCGCACCGCGCGCACGATCCTCGTCGAAGTGTCCATCCTCGCCCTCGCCGGCGGCGCCCTCGGCCTCCTGGTCGCTTTCAGCCTCGTACGGGGACTCGAGCGCTGGTATCCGGGGGCGCTGCCCGAGTGGGGGCTGGGCATCGACATGCGGTGGGCGGCAGCCGCGCTCGGGCTCGGCGCGCTCGCGACGCTCGCCGCCGGGCTGGTCCCGGCCCTCCACGCCGCACGGCGGGACCCCGCCCGCGCCATGGCCGGTGGACGGGGGACCTCCGGCCGCCGTCGCCTGACCCGGGTCCAAGAGGTGCTGTCCGCGTCGCAACTCGCGATGGCAACCGCCGGCATCGCCGCCATGGGGCTTCTCGGCCACAGCCTTCTCGAGTTGGGCGACGTCGACCCCGGCTTCGCCACCCCCCGTCGCGTCACGTTCCGCGTCACGGCGCCTCCCGCGGCCTACCCGGCGGACGCCGACGTCGCACGCTTCTTCCGCGACGCTCGGGCGGCGCTCGCGGACGTTCCCGGTGTCGAGGCCGTGGGCTTCGTCTCGCGTCTCCCCCTCGGGGGAGGTGACAGTCGCAGCACCGTGACACCCGAAGGGTGGCAGTTCGCCGAAGGGGATGCCCACCCCGTCGCCTGGCACCGGCTCGTCACCCCGGGATACCTGGAGGCCATGGGCGCTCGACTGATCAAGGGCCGCATCCCGACGGATTCGGACGACCGGGACGAGCTTCCCGAGCTGGTCGTCGTCAACCGGGCCGCGGCCCAGGCCTACTGGCCGGGCGAGTCGGCGGTCGGCAAGAGGTTCTACGGGGCCGAGCACCGCGTGTGGCTGACGGTCGCCGGGGTGGTGGACGACCTCATGGAGAACGGACAGACTCGCGCCGTTCTCCCCGGATTGTACGTCCCACACCGCGACTGGCCGTGGCGCACGATGTACGCCGTCGTGCGCGGGCGGCAGGAGCCCGCGGCCCTGATGCCCGACCTGAAGCAGGCGATCTGGTCGGTGTCCGCCGGCGCCCCGATCTCACGCGTGGCGACGCTTGGCCAGGTCGCGGCCAGGGGACTGAAGCCAACCCGCACGCTCGCGCTTCTCGCGGCGCTCGCCGGCGGCGTAACCCTCCTGCTCGGGGCGCTGGGCATCTACGCCGTCGTGAGCCACGCGGTCGCGCGACGGACGCGGGAGCTCGGCGTGCGCGCGGCCCTGGGAGCCGGCCGGGCCCGCCTGCTCCGAGGCGAGCTCGCAGGTGTATCGCGCATCGTGGCGGCCGGCGTGGGAGCAGGCCTCTTCCTCGCCTGGCTCGCCGGGCGTGCCCTTCGGGGCGCGCTCTACGGGGTGGGCGCGATCGACCTGCCGTCACTGGTGGCTGCGGTCACGCTCCTCGGCGGCGTCGCGTATCTCGCCGCCTGGCTCCCCGCCCGCAGAGCGGCAACGGTGGACCCGGTGCGTGTCATGCGAGACGAATGAGTAGAGGATGCCGCCGCCGGCCAGAGCCCCTCACCCCTCGTATACGGTCTTCCCTCCCACGACCGTGCGCGCGACACGAAT
>CAZPZU010000185.1:0-3394 GCA_964591135.1 uncultured Gemmatimonadaceae bacterium
TACTGGGACAACCTCATCCACTTCGGGATGGGCCCCCAGCGGGGCGAGGACGGCGTGCTCCGGTTCGTGCTTCCCATGGGCGGCGCCAAGCTTCCCGGAATCGGCACCGAGGACATCGGCAAGTGCGCCTACGGAGTCTTCAAGGGCGGTGACGAGTGGATCGGCCGCGTGATGGGTGTCGCCGGCGAGCACCTGTCCGGCGCGGAGATGGCCGCCGCCCTCACCGAAGCCGTGGGCGAACGCGTGGAGCACGCCGACATCTCACCGGACGCGTACCGGGCCCTCGGCTTCCCAGGAGCGGACGACCTGGGCAACATGTTCCAGCACCACACCGAGTTCGAGGACGCGGTGCGGGGCCTGAGGTCCGTCGAGACTTCCCGGATGCTCAATCCGGAGCTCCAGAGCTTCTCGGAGTGGCTGTCGGAGAACGCGAGCCGCATCCCGATCGAGTAGGACTCGGCCCGCGCCACGACTCAACTTCCGACACCATGCGGACGCTGGGAGGCGCACCCCCCTGTCGTGGCCAGTCGCGCAGCTCCTGCCCACAGGATGGACACTCCCGAGGATCGAGACGCTGCCCCAGGTACCGGTCGCAGGGTGGGCATCGCCAGTTGACGAGACTGAAGCCGAAGAACCCCAGCACGACCGCACCCACGACGACGAGGCTGGCGGCCGCTCCGAGGCCGGCGATGCCCCCACCGCCCGCGGCCACGACCAACGGGAGGACGCCCACCGGGATCGTTGAGAGGGCCTGCTCCTGCGCGCGGAGTCGGAGGTGACTCAGGAACGCCTTCACGGACGCCATCATGGGACCGCCTCCTCGCATCCTCTACGCAGAGGCACGCCGCAACATTCTCCCAGCCTCCTCCCGGGCCATGGGTCCTCCCGGATCTGACACAACTGCGGGATCACACCGTAGGGAGGTCCGACCCTCCGAAGAACCCATGGAGCTCGAGCACCATGCACTATCGTCGGACCGTCGCCCTCGCCGTCCTGGCCCTCCTGGCGATGGGCGCCGGTCGGGTCGCCCGCCGCGTGGATGCACCGGACGTTCTCGTCTTTCCCGGCGCCAATTCCAGGGAGACGTGGTTCTCCGTCCACAACCTCCGCGCGGCCCACGAGCTTTCCCGGGGTGCCGGGGTGAAGGTGGGCATCCTGGACCATTCCTTCGGCCTGGACGCCCTCGGAAACCTGTATGCCGGTGGAGCGAACTTCCAGACGGGGGAATGGGGCGCGGCGTACCGCACCGAGGCGCACCACGGCTCCTGGATGGCCCGGGCCCTGAAGGAGGCGGCGCCGGAGGCGGAGGTCTACGCCCTGGGGACCTACGATTCCGACGAGGCGAGCCGGGTGCGGGCCATGGTCCGGGCCCTGGAATGGGCGGTGAGCCACGATCTCGACGCCGTGACGTACTCGGCCGGAGCGTTCTCGAAGATGGGGCGGGCGGTGCTGGACCCGGCCGTCGAGAAGGCGGTCCAGAACGGGGTCGCCGTCATCTTCATCCACTATCCCCACCCCCTGAACCTGTTCCCCTCGGGCATCGGCCCCCGCTCGGGAGACGACGACCGGGAGCCCGACGTGAACATCTTCCACTACGACTACAGCGTGGTGTTCACGGAGCCGTACGCGGCGCTCTTGCGGGGAGAGGACGCCGCTGGATACCGGCCCTTCCTCTCCCTCTCATCGACGGCGCCGGTTACCGCCGGCATGGTGGCGATGATGAAGGCTCTGGACCCCACCCTCGCGCCCGCGGACTGCAAGCGCATCCTACAGGCGGCGAGCCACCCCTTCACCTACGAGGAGCGGACCGGAGCCCGGGTGCCCGACGCGCGCCGGGCGTTGGAGCTGGTCCAGGAGCGCTTGGACGAAGGGGGGACGCCATGAGAGTAACACCCGAGGGCCGAGCCCCAGGGCCGGGAAGACGAGGTCCGCCCCCTGGAGCACGCCGAAGACCACCGCGAGGTAGCCCGCACCTACGCGGTACACCTTGCGGCGCTTGAGCTCGGAGAAGAGATCGGGAGGCCGGCCAACGGGATCCTCGCGGGATCCGTCGCGGCTGGGAGGGTCGTCCGAGGGCGAGTGCTGACGGTTCGTCGGGAATCCTCCGCTGCTCAGGTCATGTCTCAATGTCCCGTGGTGCGGCCCGTGCGGCAACCACCGGCGCGCCCGAGTCGCGAGCCGCGTAGGCCATCGCGATCCCGCCGCCCAGGCTGTGGCCACCGATCGCGCAGGTCGCTGCAAACCACCGGCGCCTTCGCGCTGTCTTACCAGAACACAGCCAACACGACATTCCCGGATCGGCTCGGTCCGTTTCGACATGATCTGATGAACACTCACCCCTTCCGCGCAGGCGCTTTCGTCGCCCTTGCCTCGCTGCCGGCTCCCTCGTCCGCGCAGACCGCCGTCGCCCCGGAGACGAGGCCGCCTCCGCCGGTCGCCAGCGCCACGCGCGCCGACGGACCCATCTCCATCGACGGCCAGCTGGACGAGGCGGCCTGGCGGACGGCCGCGCCCGTCGCGTCCTTCCGGCAGTACGAGCCCGCCGAAGGCGCGCCCGCCTCCCTCCCCCTGGAGGTGCGCCTCCTCTACGACGACGGCGCCCTCTACATCGGCGCCCGCATGAGCCAGCCGGGCGGCGTGGTGGCTCCCCTCGCCCGCCGTGACCAGCTCCTGGACGCCAGCGGCGACAACGGGTCGTTCAACTCGCTGACGACCGACAAGCTCGTCGTCGATCTGGACCCCTACCACAACCACATCGATGACGCCTGGTTCGAGGTGAACCCGATGGGGGTGAAGGGCGACCAGTTCAACGGCGACCCGTCCTGGGATCCCATCTGGGACGCGGCCACGCAGGTGGATTCGCTGGGGTGGACCGCCGAGATGCGCATCCCCTACAGCCAGCTCCGCTTCTCCCGCGACACGGCCCAGGTGTGGGGCCTGCAGATCTGGCGGTACGTCGATCATCTCAACGAGCGCGACATGTGGTCGTTCTGGCCGCGGAACGCGTCGGGCGGCCCGGCCTTCTACGGAGACGTCACCGGACTGGACATCGCCCACCGGCCACGCCAGTTCGAGCTGCTGCCCTACGCCGTGGCGGGCGGCACCTTCGCGCGCGGCGAGAGCGGCGATCCGTACCACGACGATCGCGAAGGGCACTTCAGCGTGGGCGGAGACGTCAAGTACCTGCTGACGTCGAACCTGACGCTGGACGCGACCCTCAATCCCGACTTCGGGCAGGTGGAAGTCGATCCGGCCTCCCTCAACCTCACCGCGTACGAGACCTATTACGACGAGAAGCGACCGTTCTTCGTCGCCGGGGCCAGCGCCTTCGGGTTCGGGGGCATGCGCTGCATGTTCTGCAGCAACTCGTCCAGCCTGTCGGCGTTCTACTCAC
>CAZPZU010000186.1:0-3378 GCA_964591135.1 uncultured Gemmatimonadaceae bacterium
CGTCTCGTCCTGCCGGGCTTCGTGGACGCCCACGTGCACACCCGCTCCTCCCTGGACGAGGGCATCACGGCCACCACCCACGCCGCCGCGGCGGGCGGCACTACGACCATCGTCGACATGCCCTTCGACAGGCCCGAACGCCCGGTGAACAGCCGGGAGCGGTTCCTCGCGAAGGTGATGGACGTGGGGACGGAGGCCGTCGTGGACGTAGCACTCTACGCCACCTTCCCGCCGGCGGGAGACCTGAGCCTGATCGCGGAGATGGCCGAGGCCGGCGCGGCGGGCTTCAAGGTGTCCACCATCGAGGTGGACCCCGTGCGCTTTCCCCGCATCCCCGACGGACGGCTCTACGAGGCCTTCCAGGAAATCGCCAGGACGGGCAGACCCGTGGCGGCGCACCAGGAGAATCAGGAGATCGTCTTCGCCCAGGCAGATGCCTTCCGGGCGCGCGGCGACACGGCGCCCATCCACCATGCCTTGAGCCGGCCGCCCGTGGCGGAGGCCGAAGCCGCCGGTCGCCTGCTGGAGATAGCCTACTGGACCGGCGCCCATCTGCACATGGTGCACGGCACCATTCCCCGGACCTTCGACCTGATCCGGTGGAACCGGAGCCAGGGGGTAAGGGCCACCGGTGAGACGTGCCTCCAGTATCTGCTCCTTACCATGGACGCCCTTCGCGAACAGGGCGGACGCGCCAAGTGCAATCCGCCCCTGCGCACCCGGGAAGACGTGGACGGGCTGTGGTCGCTGCTTCACGACGGCGGCATCGACATCGTGACGTCGGACCACTCGCCCTATCCCCTGCACCTGAAGGAGACCCCGGACATCTTCGACGCCTTCGCCGGCCTACCCGGCGTCGAGACGTTGGGCCCGCTCCTGTACAGCGAGGGGGTGGCCACCGGGCGCATCGACCTGAAGCGCTTCCTGGAGCTGGTGGCATCCGGTCCTGCCGACGTGTTCGGCCTGAAGCAGAAGGGCCGCCTGGAGGCGGGTGCCGACGCCGACTTCGTGATCTTCGACGCGGACGCCGAGTGGACCGTGGACGAGACCCGGACGCTCTGCCCCGTGCGGTGGAGCCCGTACCACGGACGTGCGGTCCGGGGGCACGTGGTCTCCACGTGGCTCGGCGGCCGCTGTGTATACGCGAACGGTGATGTCACCGGCGAGCCGGGCACCGGCCGCTTCGTGGCTCCGAGGTAGTCCCATGGACCTCCACGGCGTACTCCCTATCCTCCCCACACCCTTCACCGCTGACGGCGCCGTCGACGAGGTCAGCATGCGCCGGCTCGTCGATTTCGAAGTCGAGGTTGGCGCCCACGGTGTGAGTGTGCTGGGCTTCATGGGTGAGGCCCACCGTCTGGCCGGCTTCGAGCGGAGGCAGGTGGTGGCCGCGACCGTGGACCAGGCCGCCAGCGCCTTCCCGGTGTGGGTAGGCGTCCTGGCCTTCGGCGCCGCCGGCGCCATCGAGCAGGCCCGGGAGGCACAGGAGTTGGGCGCGGCGGGGGCCTTTGTGGCGCCCCCGCCGGTGCAGAACGACCAGGCTATCTTTGACTACTACGCCTCAGTGGCCGGGGCCGTGGACATCCCCATCGCCATCCACGACTTCCCGGAGTCGTTCCGGACGCTCCTGTCCGCCGAGCTCATTGCGCGCATGGGCAACGACATCGAGGGCCTGCGCTACATCAAGCTCGAGGACTACCCGGTGCTGGCGAAGATGAGCCGCATCCAGGCCTCGGCCCCGGACTCCATCGGCATCTTCGGGGGCCTCGGTGGCATGTACTTCCTGGAGGAACTCCAGCGGGGTTCTCGGGGCATCATGACGGGCTTCGCCTGGCCTGAGGTGCTGGTGGGCGTCTACGAGGCGTTCCGCTCGGGTGATCACGCTCGCGCTGCGGCTATCTTCGATCGGTACATGCCCCTCATCCGGTACGAGTTCCAGCCCAGGATCGGTCTGGCCTACCGGAAGCACGTGTACCACGAGCGGGGCATCATCGACACGACGTTCATCCGTCCGCCGGGCATGCAGATTGACGACTACACCCGGCGGGAGCTCACGGCGGTCGTCGAGCGGGTCGGGTTCACGTTGGAGCGGAGGGGCGTGCAGGCGTTGGTGGCCTGAGGGACTGCCCCGTTGTGGGTAGCGATGACCCCAAGCGATCTGCTCCCATGACCTCGTCGCTCTTCGCGCTGCCTCCTGACCCCCCAGCATGCCGCGCCAGCAGCCAACCCCGGTCAGGCAGTTCCCGCTCTGAACGCGATCATCGGGCGGCCCTCAAGACACGGACAGAATCGCCGAGGATTTCCAGAACCTCGACCCGTCCTCCGTAGTGTGCCGACATGCCGGTGTCGATGAGCCAGGCCCGACCTTCACAGGCACTCCCTATCCCACCGTCTTGTACAGTGTGTCCAACCACGATACGTCGAGCCTCCAGGCGGCTCAGGACCTCCGACAGGGTCTCACACGCCACTGAATCCGGATCGCTGGAGTAGAGTCGGCTCCACTGGGGGCTGTCAGGACCCGCCAGGATCTCCGGGAACCCCGTCTCTCCTCGAAGCCAGTCCTGAGTTTCTCGGTTGATGCGATCGATCCCGTACGCCACGTGGTCGGGAAGCACTCCACCGTGGACGAAGACGGTGCCGTCCACTTGGAGAATCAGGCTTCGTTTCGCCAGAAGACGAGCGTACGGCCTCCCGGGCAGGAACGCGGCCATTCGGCCTCTCTGGTGGGGTTCGAACTCAGCCAGCAGCGGATCATCAAGATCGAGATCAGGGTCTTCGGCAAAGTCGGCGAAGCCTCCGTCGGTCACATAGCGGAGGTCGCCCCTGACGTTCATGAGTTCGTGATTGCCGAGTAGGGCATGAAACGCTCCACCCGCAGCGGCCGCCTCCACGCGCAGTCGTTCGAACAGGTCGAGGATCGCCCTATCATCATCACCTCGATCGAGCTGGTCGCCCGTCTGCACTGCGATCATCCGACCACCGATCCACCGGTTCTGGTCGTCAATCGCGCCCGCCAGACGGAGCGCCGTCTGTGTGGCCGCGAGGTCGCCATGGACATCGCCGAAGGCCACAATCCGCTTGGGTCCCGCACAAGCGGACAACGCCACAGCGAGCACGACAGCGAACGCGACCCGGGCCTTACGAAGTGCCTCGCTCGGACGCCCCCAGATATTGAAATGCGGCCCCATTCCAAGCCTCCTGGCAGAACCTCCCGGGGAACTACCTGACAATCTCGGGATTCTGCTGCGAATCACAATGCGCCCACCGCCGACCGGGCGTAGCCGGGACCACGCACTCGAGCGGTGGGGACCCGCTTGGGTCCCCTGAGTCAGACTCGACTGCTGGGAGGCACCTTGGACACCGAGGTGATCGCCTCTG
>CAZPZU010000187.1:0-2973 GCA_964591135.1 uncultured Gemmatimonadaceae bacterium
TTCATCTTCATCGACCAGATGTACTTCCAGGCCAACGGCGGACGGCTATGGCTGGAACTGCTGCAGGACCCGCTCCATCACCGAATCGACCTCGGGGATGAATACCGGGCCTGGGAGGATTCGATTGCCGGCATCCAGGACGAGCTGAGACGAGCGGTCGCCGAATCTCAACTCATGCAGGCCCACGCTCTCCTCTTCGAGGACGGTTGGATCGAGAACCTCGTCAAGGTCCATGTGAACGTCACGAATCCGGCCGATCCCTCATTCTGGACGGCGGATCTGTTTCCGTTCTTCATGGGGCTCTCCGACGTCATCATGAGGGACCACCGCAAGATCGCCTTCTACGACGTGACGGAGGCCGATCCGTATAAGGGAATGGCGATCTACACGGGCATGGGGGTGGGGGAGCACTACGTGGGCGCGTCGTGGGAGGACCGGGCCATGATGGCTCAGGGTCCGATCCTGCTGTCCCTCAAGGGTTCCGCGCGCCGGCTCCTCCTGAACCAGGGCTTCGAGGAGGACGAGATTCCGTGGGAGCTGAGGCCGAAGCCGCGGCACCCGGACTACGACCGGATGGTGGCCGACAGCCTCGCGGAGTGGGGCGAGTGGGGTTGGGACATGCAGCTCCACAACCAGATCGGTTTTCGATTCAAGGCGGTGACCGTGCTCAAGGCGACGCTCTACACCCTCATGCCGCCCGGTTCGGTCATCAAGGCTCCCGACTCGATCTGGGGATCCCAGTTCTGGGCATCGATGATGCTCGGTCACGCCCTCCGCGGAGGACGGTCCCTGATCATCGCTCCTGCCATCGACAACGCACCCAGCGCCGGTTTCCCTCAGATGTCGAGGGCCCAGGAAGTCCTGGCCAGGCTGGTCGTCGCCAGCCGGATCCTGGATGCCGAGATCGAGAGCCAGGGGGGGCTTCTCAAGGTGGGGCTGTACGCATCGCGCCTCAGCGTGGGAGACATTCCCGGCAAGATGGAGGCGCTTCTCGCCAACCTGGATGCGACTCCGTGGCTGCGCGAGCTGTACGGATTCCATCCGGACGTGATCGATCAGCTGCGCAGGGAGTCTCGGGCGCTGACCGACAGTGGATTCGATCGACCCTACGAGGTCGATCAGACCGTGGAGGGACCGAAGCTCCACCTGAAGGCCAACTATTTCGCCACTGCGGAAGCGTGGGACGCCTTGCTTTCCCGGCCAGACATCGGGCCTGCCGTGGTGGCATACTTCAGGGAGATCGCCCTCCAGAACCAGGCGTTGGCCGACGGCGAGTATCGGAGCTACCGAATCCTGTCGGAGACGCTGCTCCCCCTCGCCCACCCGGTGATCCTCGACTATATGCGTGGGCTTACGCCGGCGGAACGGACCCGCGTGGCCCTGTTCTTCACCGTCGGATCCCACAACCAGAACAACCGGAGCTTCGCGCTGGACGGAGAGGTGGCGTTCGTAGTGGCGGGATGGTCGTCCCTCTTCGGACTGCCGGACTTCATCGTCATCGCGGGCCTGTGTCGCTGGATCGAGGATCTGTCGGAGCTCGAAGAGCTGTTCCCGCGCTACGAGGGCCTGCAGCGCCGGATCAGCCGATGGATTCGGATTGCCGTCTGATGGACGCGCCGCTCCGGTCGGCCGCGTGACCCGTCATGCACGGATGCGGAGCCGCGCTTGGCGCACGTGGGTGACGGTGGGCAGTTCGCCTCACCGGCCTCCTCGCCTGTTGTCGATCGGCGGTCGCTCAGGAAACGGGCACCGCACGGCAGGAGTCCCAGGCGAACTACGCCTTCTCCACGCACCTGGGCTCCGGACTCTACTCGTCCTCAGGCGGGACCGTCCAGGTCTACCGTGTCGCAGGGGGCTTCACCCTGCGTTCTGATTCGACCGGCGGTTGGGGATTGGAGATGCGGATACCGGTCACCTTCGGCTTCTACGATTTCGAGCTTGGCGACGCGCTCGAGTCGGGTCTGCCCGATCGGTTGGCGACGCTGGCGATCGTTCCCGAACTGCGCTCCGTGTTCGCGGTCGCCGAGAATTGGCGGCTCATGCCCTTCGTCGCCGCGGGCGTCGGACGCGACTTCTCGGAGGGTCGGGTCAACTACATCCTCGCCGCAGGCTCGCGCAGCCTCGCGACCTTCGGCTGGCGAAGCTTCGATCTGTACCTGGGCAATCGCCTGGTCTACGCGGGATACACGACGACGGAGCTCGAGTTCGGTGACGACTTCGGGGCCCTCGAGTCGGGATTGGATGCGAGGCATCCTCTGGGCTTCTCCCTCAAGGGCCACGCGGTGGACGGTGGGGTGTTCCTCATGAACTACCTGTACTTCATGAGCCCGGAGCTCATCCGCTTCTACGGCAAGCCGCTCTCGGTCGACCTCCAATGGGAGCTCGGCGTCACGCTCGGAACGATGACTCCCTGGAAGGTCGCGGGGCTGCCGATACCCAGAATCGGCGTGAGCTATCGCGTCGGGAGCGGAGTCACGACGTTCCGACTCGTTCTGGGCGGGCCCTTCAACTGACGGGCGCACGCTGGAAGGGGGCGCTTGCGGGGAGCCTTCGTAGCCCTCAACGATCGGCATCTCAAGGAGACTCCGGTCGTCCGATCCGGACGGGCGGGTGCCTCATGGATGTCCGGCACTGGGGCTCGGTGGTAGAATATCCTACCAGCCGGGGTGGCGGAACGGTAGACGCGGCGGCCTCAAAAGCCGCTGTCCGAAAGGGCATGCGGGTTCGATTCCCGCCCCCGGCACTTGTGCTCGACTCATCGCGAGGGTCGTCGCGGCCGATACGGTCGGACGACCCTCGCGGGCGTATCCGGGGGCCGGAATCTCACCCGCGCGTCTCGGCAGCTGCGCCGCCGATCCGCATGCGGGTGGAGCTGCGGGCGGCCTGCGGCCGCTCCTCGCTCACGTCGGCTGGGCCTCGGTTCGATTCCCGCCCCCGGCACTTGTGCTCGACTCATCGCGAGGGTCGTCGCGG
>CAZPZU010000187.1:3073-3265 GCA_964591135.1 uncultured Gemmatimonadaceae bacterium
GCGGCCGCTCCTCGCTCACGTCGGCTGGGCCTCGGTTCGATTCCCGCCCCCGGCATTTGAGGTAGTCTGATTGTGAGGGTCGTTACGGCCGATACGGTCGTGCGACCCTCGCGGTCGTCACCGGGGGCGGGGATCCTCACCCCGCCCCCGCGACCTCAGAAGTTGTACTGCACGCCCGCCGTCCACGACACG
>CAZPZU010000188.1:0-3255 GCA_964591135.1 uncultured Gemmatimonadaceae bacterium
GCGAACCCCTCCTCGGCGTTGGACGCGGTCACGAAGCGTGCCTGCGCCCGCACGTCCCGGTCGGCGTTACCCATCGCGACACTCAGGCCCGCCGCCTCGAACATGCTCAGGTCGGTGGGCATGTCCCCGATCGTGGCGATGCGCTCGGGCGGCACGTCGAGGTGGTGGGACAGGAACCGAACCACGCTTCCCTTGTTCGCGTCGGGATGCGTGACGTCGAGGTAGTAGGGCTGGGAGCGCACGGCCGAGACGCGCCCATCCTGACGCTGCACGTCCTTCTCCGCCCGCGCCATGAGCTCGTGGTCGTCGCTGACGCCCACGATCTTCACGGCCGCGTCCAGCTTGGAGTCGAGCTCCGCCGTCACTACCGGGTCGAAGGCCACGGTGGCGCGCTCCCGGTCCACGTGCGGAGCGTCCCGATCGCGCACGTACCACTCGCCCTTCCGGTAGACCCACACGTCGAGGCCCCGCTCGTCGAGGAGCTCGACGATGTCGCGCGCGGCTCCTGGCTCGATGAGATGCTCCTTCAGGATCTCCAGGTCCTCGTCGACAAACATCCCGCCATTGAACCCGGCCAGGGGCGTGCGGAGCGCGAGAGGCTCGATCAGCATGCGCATGCCGCGCGGCGGGCGTCCGCTGGTGAGCGCGATGCGCACGCCCCGCTCCTGCAGCTGGTGGGCCGCGCGCCGAGCCCGATCGGTCAGCTCCTTGTCCGGCGTGAGCAGCGTACCGTCGACGTCCACGACGAACAGCTCGATGGGGGAGTTCCCCACCCCATCGACGCCGCTCACGCGGATTCCCGAACCGCGGCGAGGAGTGCCTCGAGGCCCTTCACCGGATCGTCGCCCACGTCGATGCCCATGAGGCGGCGCCCGCGCTCGGCGAGCACCCGGAGGTCGCCGCGTGCCTGCGCCTGTTTCACGACGCCGAAGGACGCTCGCCGGCCCGGCACCTCGAGGTCCTCGGGGTCGTGCCCGACGATGTGCAGGAACAGGCCGGTGTTCGGGCCGCCCTTGTACGCCTGGCCGGTCGAGTGCAGGAAGCGCGGACCGTAGCCGACGCAGGTTGCGAGCCGGAGGCGGTCACGGAGCAGCCGCCGGACCTCCTGGATCAGCCGGTCGTTCGCCTCCGAGCGCTCGACCCAGGCGACGAGCGCGACGTAGTCGCCCGTGCCGTGGCGCGCCAGGTGCGCACGGAGGTACGCTCCGAGCGAGGGCTCTCCCGCGAGGCCGCCCTGGATCGCCGCGCGGTTGCGGTCGTCGGCGAACAATGAGACCGGTTCACGGCGGAAGAAGTACGGTTCGTCGGCCATGCGCCCGGTGCGCTCGTACTCCTCGGTGAGCCGCCGCGCTTGCTCCTTGCTCGCCTCCACGTCGGGCTGGTCGAAGGGGTTCAGCGCGAGGATGGCGCCGGCCATCGCGGTCGCGACCTCCCACCGAAACAGCTCCTGCGGGAGGTCTGCCACGTCGGCCACGTCGAGGCGCACGACCGGATGGCCGGCCTCGGCGAGGGCGTCCAGCGCGGCGTCCTGATCGGGGTCCGCCCCGGTATCGTGCCGGAGGTAGGCGAACACCCGGTCCGTTCCGTACGCCTCCGGACCGGCGAGGGGCTCGCCGTCCACGGGGATCAGGCCTTTGCCCCCCTTCCCCGTGGACTCGGCCAGAAGCTGCTCGATCCAGGCGCCCAGGAACCGGAGCGGGGGCGACGCCACGAGCGTGACCTTGTCACGCCCGCTGCGCGCGGCCACGCCGAGGACGGCGCCCAGGAGCGCGCCGGGATTCTGCCGGGCGGGCACGCAGGCGGCGCAGGCGTGCACCATCCGCTGGGCGTTGGCGAGCAGGCCCCGCACGTCGAGCCCCATGGCCGCGGCGGGTACCAGGCCGAAGTCGGAGAGCGCCGAATAGCGCCCGCCGATGCCCGGCACGCCGTGGAAGACACGCCGGTAGCCACGCTCGTGGGCCTTCTCTTCAAGAGGCGAGCCCGGGTCCGTCACGGCGACGAACCGCGACGCCGCCTCCTCGGCGCCGACCATCCCGGCCAGGGCCTCGAAGAAGTGCGCCTCGAAGAGGTTAGGCTCGAGCGTCGAGCCCGACTTGCTCGATACCACGAAGAGGGTGTGCTCCAGGTCGAGCTTCGCGGCGAACGCGCGGATCTGGGCGGGGTCGGTGGAATCCAGCACGTGCAGCGTCCGCCCGTCTGGGGGCGGCGCGAAAGTCCGGGACAGCACCCAGGGAAAGAGGCTCGATCCCCCCATCCCCAGCACGGCGACGTGCGTGAAGCCGCGCTCGTGCACCTCCTCGCCGAACGCGACGAGCCGGTCGAGGTCCGAGAGCTCCGTGTCCACGATGTCGAGCCAGTCGAGCCAGCGGCCTTCGTCGCTCCCCGTCCACAGGGACGCGTCGCGCTCCCACAGGCGGCGCACTGCTTCGTCGTGCTGCCAGGCGTCGAGCGTCCGCTCCACGTCCTCCTCGATGGGCCCGGCGGTCACGGTGGTGCGGTCCAGCAGGGGGCCGAGAACGCCGTCGCGGCGCTTCTCGACGGTGGCCATGAGCTCGTCGAAGGAGCGGGCGAACTTTTCCACGCCCTCGTCCAGGAGGCGCGCGGTGATCTCCTGCAGGGAGATCCCCAGGCTCTCGAGGGCCTCGAGCGTCCCTTCCGCCCCGTCGCCGTCCGCCGCCAGCGTCTCCCGCGCCCGCCCGTGGTCACGGAAGGCATCGAGGGTGGCCGGTGGCACGGTGTCGACCGTGTCCGGTCCGATGAGGGATTCGACGTACCGGACGTCGCTGAAGCGTGGGTCCTTCGTACTGGTGCTGGCGAAGAGGATCCGCTGGGGACGCGCGCCCTCCCGGGCGAGGCGCTGGAAGCGGTGGCTCGCACGGACCTCCCGGAAGTCTCGGTAGATCCGCATCGCATTCGCGATGCCCACTTCGCCGACCAGGCCCAGGATACGGTCGCGCTCCTCCGGCTTCTTGTCGCGGGCCATACCCTCGAGAATGGGATCCACCATGACGTCGAAGCGGCTCACGAAGATGCTGGCCACGCTCGCGATCCGGCGGAGGTCGCCCCCCTGGGCGTGGAAGGCCTCCAGGCCACCGAGCCAGGCGTCGGCCACCCGTCGGTACGCGTCCGCGCCGAACATGAGCGTGACGTTGACGTTCACACCCTCCGTCAGCAGCTCGCGGATGGCCGGGATCCCCTCGTCGGTCGCCGGCACCTTGATCATCACGTTCGGGCGGTCCAGCCGCTTCCACAGGC
>CAZPZU010000189.1:0-2031 GCA_964591135.1 uncultured Gemmatimonadaceae bacterium
AGGAGCGCATGTCGATCAACACGGACCCCGAGAAGATCAACATCGACGACCTGGTGAACGCGCGCACCGTGTCCGCGGTCATCCAGGCGTTCTTCGGGTCCAGCCAGCTCAGCCAGTTCATGGATCAGACGAATCCGCTGGCGGAGATGACGCACAAGCGCCGTCTGAGCGCGCTGGGGCCGGGCGGACTCACCCGGGAGCGGGCCGGCTTCGAGGTGCGCGACGTGCACTATTCGCACTACGGCCGCATGTGCCCGATCGAGACGCCGGAAGGTCCGAACATCGGGCTCATCACCTCGCTGACCTGCTACTCCCGGATCAACGAGCTGGGCTTCATCGAGACGCCCTACCGGGTCGTGAAGAACGACAAGGTCACCAGCAAGATCGAGTGGCTGTCGGCGAACGAGGAGGAGGAGGCCCGCATCGCGCAGGCCAACGCGCCCCTCACGGACGATGGCTCGTTCAGGAACGAGTTCGTGCTCTGCCGGGAGCGAGGTGACTTCCCGCTCCTGCGCCCCGAGAACATCGACTACATGGACGTGGCACCCGACCAGCTCGTGTCGGTTGCCGCGGCGCTGATCCCGTTCCTGGAGCACGACGACGCCAACCGGGCTCTCATGGGCTCGAACATGCAGCGGCAGGCCGTTCCGCTCCTGTACCCGGATGCGCCCCTGGTGGGCACGGGGCTCGAAGGAAAGGTGGCCACGGACTCCGGAGCCGTGATCACGGCGCGCCGGGGTGGCTCCGTGGTGCTCGTGACCGCCGACGAGATCGTCGTCGACACGGGCACGGCGAAGCCGGGCGTCGGCGACCAGCCGCTGGCGAAGCTCGCCCAGTTCGACCGCTATCGCCTCAAGAAGTTCTGGCGCACCAACCAGGACACGGCCATCAACCAGCGGCCGCTGGTGCGCGCGGGTGAAGAGGTACAGCCCGGTGACATCATCGCCGACGGCCCCAGCACGGACAACGGCGAGCTCGCGCTCGGTCGCAACGTGCTCGTCGCCTTCATGCCGTGGTACGGCTACAACTACGAGGACGCGATCGTCATCAGCGAGAAGCTGGTGAAGGACGACGTCTTCACCTCCATCCACATCCAGGAGCTGGAGCTCCACGTCCGCGACACCAAGCGGGGGATGGAGGAGATCACCCGCGAGATCCCCAACGTCGCAGAGGAGAGCCTCGTCGACCTGGACGAGCGCGGCATCGTGCGCATCGGCGCGCGCGTCAAGAGCGGCGACATCCTGGTCGGCAAGATCACGCCGAAGGGCGAGACCGAGCTGTCCCCCGAGGAGAAGCTGCTCACCGCGATCTTCGGAGAGAAGGCGAAGGACGTGAAGGACTCCTCGCTGCGCGTGCCGCCGGGCATGAGCGGCACGGTCATCGACGTGAAGATCTTCTCCCGCCGCATCGACGACCCCCTCCTGGAGAAGGAGCACGGGGCCAAGATCGGCGAGTTCCGCAACCTGGAGCGCGAGGAGATCCAGCGCATCGCCGAGGCGCGCGACGAGGAGTTGCGCGACGTCCTGCAGCGCCAGACGGTGTCGCTCTTTCTCAAGAAGGGCACCGTCCAGTCGGTCCTCGACGAGGGCACGAAGCTCACCAAGGAGCAGATCGACGACATCGACTTCAACAAGGTCGACCTGGCGACGCTCAAGATGGTCAACAAGGACGCGAACGAGCGCATCCGACGTGTGGTCGAGGAGGCGCAGCGTCGCATCCAACGCGTGCGCGAGAAGACGGAAGAGCAGATCGACAAGGTGTTCCAGCCGGACGAGCTGCCGCCCGGCGTGGTGCAGCTCGTGAAGGTCTACGTCGCCGAGAAGCGGAAGATCTCCGTGGGCGACAAGATGGCCGGCAGGCACGGGAACAAGGGGATCATCGCTCGCATCGCGCCCGAGGAGGACATGCCGTTCCTCCCGGACGGGACGCCCGTCGAGATCGTCCTCAACCCGCTGGGCGTGCCGTCCCGCATGAACGTGGGACAGATCCTCGAGACCCACCTCGGATGGGCGGCCCGCATCCTGGGCTTCG
>CAZPZU010000189.1:2041-3167 GCA_964591135.1 uncultured Gemmatimonadaceae bacterium
GAGGCGAAGACGCCGGCGTTCCAGGGCGCCACCGAGAACGAGGTGGGCGCCCTGCTCAAGCTCGCCGGACTCAAGTGGGCCGCCGGCGGCCTGAACCTCAAGACCGCGGTCCCGGCCGGCATCGGCGAGATCGAGTCGATGATCTCGGCCACGTCCCTCGTTCCGGTCGTGATGACCGGTGCGGAGGGCGGTAACGGAACGAATGGCAACGGCACGCATCCGGCCACGCACACGCGGGGCATCGGCCAGTCGCTGGACGCCTACCTGAACGTCGACCTCACCAAGGCCCAGCAGAAGGTCTTCGACGAGCTGGTCGAGTACCTGCTGGCCGCGGCGGACGAGATCGCGGAGCGCAAGGGCGAGAAGACGGGCGACGTCTTCCCGGCGGTGCAGAAGCTTCGGGGCCGCAAGAGCGTCAAGTCCGGGTTGGACGAGGCAGTGGTCGAGATGCTCGAGCACGCCGAGATCCTCCCGAACGGAAAGGTCTGGCTGCGGGACGGACGGAACGGTCGCCGCTTCGACTTCCCGATCACGGTGGGCGCGATCTACATGCTCAAGCTGAGCCACCTCGTAGACGACAAGATCCACGCGCGCTCCATCGGGCCCTACTCCCTCGTCACGCAGCAGCCGCTGGCCGGCAAGGCCCAGTTCGGCGGACAGCGCTTCGGGGAGATGGAGGTGTGGGCGCTCGAGGCCTATGGCGCCGCGCACACGCTTCAGGAGATCCTGACCGTCAAATCGGACGACGTGCAGGGACGCTCGAAGGTCTACGAGGCCATCGTGAAGGGTGACAACCTGCCACAGCCCGGGATCCCCGAGTCGTTCAACGTACTGGTGAAGGAGCTGCAGGCTCTCGGACTTTCCGTGACTCTGGGCGAGGAAGAGTAAGCGACATGATCGATTTTCCCAGGACCCGCGAACAGCGCAGCGCCGACTTCGATTTCATCCGGGTGAAGCTCGCCTCTCCGGAAGAGATCCGGGGCTGGTCGTTCGGTGAGGTCACGAAGCCCGAGACCATCAACTACCGCTCCTTCAAGCCGGAGCGGGACGGACTCTTCTGCGAGCGCATCTTCGGTCCGGTGAAGGACTGGGAGTGCCACTGCGGGAAGTTCAAGCGCATCCGCTT
>CAZPZU010000190.1:0-3051 GCA_964591135.1 uncultured Gemmatimonadaceae bacterium
CCTTGCTGGTGGAGGCGATCGGAGCGCGCCGTGCGCTGGAGATCGGCACGTTCACGGGGTACAGCTCGCTCGTGGTGGCGCTGGCGCTCCCAGATGACGGAACGCTCGTGGCGTGCGACGTAAGCGAGACGTGGACGGCGGTGGCCCGGCGCTTCTGGGCCGAGGCGGGTGTGGCGCACAAGATCGACCTCCGCCTCGCGCCGGCGCTCGAGACGCTGGACGCGCTCCTGGCCGCCGGGGAGGCGGGCGCCTTCGACTTCGCGTTCATCGACGCGGACAAGGAACCCTACCCCGCGTATTACGAGCGTGTCCTGCGTCTCCTGCGTCCCGGTGGGCTCGTCCTGGTGGACAACACGCTGTGGAGCGGGCGGGTCGTCGACCCCGAGGTACGGGACGCCTCCACGGAGGCGATCCGCGCCTTCAACGCGAACCTCTCGGGAGACGATCGCGTGAGCCTGTGCATGCTTCCGGTGGGGGACGGCGTCACGCTGGCGATGAAGCGTTAGCACCGGCCGGCCTCGCGGAGCTTTCGAAAGCTCGCGGTCACGACCTATACTGGCGGCCATGCCTACCCCCCCTCTCTGGGAACGCGTCAAGCGGGCCCGCATCGTCCAGGTGCTCCTGGTCTACCTCGGCGCCTCCTGGGCCGTCCTCCAGATCGCCGATGTCCTGACCCAGGCGCTGGAGCTGCCGGCCTGGGTCCTGCCGGTGTCGGTCCTTCTCCTCCTCGTGGGCCTGATCATCATCCTCGCCACCGCATGGGTGCAGTCCCTTCCCAGCACCACGGCGGCCGAGGAGGCCGGACAGATCCCCACGGACTGGCAAATCGCGCCCTCGGAAGCCCTCAAGAGCCTCCGGGCCGGGAAGCTGCCCCACCTCACGTGGGGGCGGGCGATCCTGGGTGGAGTGGTGGCGCTGTCGCTGCTGTTCGGTGGGGCCGGGATGTACGTGGGGTTCCGGGGCCGCTCGCTGGGCTTCGGCCCCACGGAGGCGAGCGCTGTCGGTGCTTCCGAGGGCATCGCCGTGGTGCCCTTCGAGGTCCGCGGCGAGAACCTGGAGATCTGGCGGGAGGGGATGGTGGACCTCCTGTCCAACAACCTCGACGGCGTCGGGGGCTTCCGCACCATCGACCCCCGCACCGTGCTGGCGCGCTGGAAAGAGCAGGTCGGCGAGGGGAAGGACGCGGACCTCGACGCGGCCCTCCGCGCCGCGGGCGCCACCGGGGCCCGTTACGCCCTGGTGGGCAGCGTGGTGGGCCTGGGCGACGACGTGCGCCTGGTGACGGACGTGTACGACCTGGACACCGGCGAGCAGGTGGCCAACGGCCAGGCCCAGGGCGCGACGGACGACGTTCTCCACCTGGTGGACAACCTGGCCGTGGGCACGGTGCGCTCGCTCCTGGAGACGACGGGGCGCGAAGGCGCCGGCGACCTCACGGCCGAGACCCTCACCACCGAGTCACTCCCGGCGCTGCGTGACTTCCTGGAAGGGGAGCGCTACTACCGGAAGGGCGAGTTCGCCGAGGCGGTGCAGAGCTTCGAGCGGGCCGTGGCCCAGGACACCTCCTTCGCCATCGGCCTCGTGCGCCTTTCGGAGGCGTACGGCTGGCTCGAGGACGTGAGCAGCGAGAAGATGCGCGATTACGGCGAGAAGGCCGTGGCCCACGCCGCCAGCCTCCCGCCCCGCTACCAGTTCATCATGTCGGCGTGGGACGCGCTCAACCACCTCTCGGCCGATGGCCTGCCGGTCCTCAAGGAAGCCGTCCAGAAGTACCCCGACGACCCCGAGGCGTGGTTCCTCCTGGCAGAGACCTACATCCACGTCTCGGAGGCCACGTACGCCACCCTCGCCGACATGCAGGACGCTCTCGACCACGCGGTGGCCCTCGATCCCGGCTTCGTCCCGTACTGGGTGCACGTGGTGGACGTCGCCATCCTCCGGGGCGACCGCCCCGCGGCCGAAGAGGCGCGGCGGAGGTTCCTGGAGCTCGGAGGCGCCGAGCGCGACGTCGAGACGCAGCGGATCGCCATCCCCCTCCTTCTGGGGGATTCGGCCGAGGCTGCGGCGGCCCTGGACGACCTTCGGAACCAGAACGCCCGCACGGCCCAGATCCTCATGGGGACGTACGGACAGACCACCGACCGGTTCGACCGCATCGAGATGACGGAGCCCGTACTCGGCGACCTCGAGGGATCGAGCCGCGATCCGTGGGTCGTGTGGGACCGCGTGTCACAGGGAGCGGAAGACGCAGCGTTCGCCCTCGCCCGGGACGCCCAGCTCTCGCCCCAGAACACCGGCATCCTCCTGGGACATCAGTACGTCCAGTGGGGTATCGCCCCGGCGGGTGAGTGGGCGAAGAAGGACGGCCCCTCGCTGTGTCGCCCCTGGGCGGGAAGCCCGTGCCCCGCCCTCCTGGGCGACATGTACGCCCGGGAGGGGCGTGCTGCGGATCTGGCAGCCGTCGTGGCGGACCTACGTGGCCACGCCGATCAGGTGAGCAAGGACGGGAACCAGCCTGCCGCCAAGGCGGTCACGGCCCTCGCCGACGTGCTGGAGGGGATCGCCGCCTGGAAGCGCGGGCGGCTGGAGGAGGCCCGTGCCACTCTCGTCCGCCATGCGAACGACACGGGCCAGGCGGGAGCCCGGGCCCGCGCGGCTCTGGCGGACATGGCCATGGAGGCCGGTCGCTTCGATCAGGCCATCCACTACGCCCAGTCGCTGATCTTCTCGTACGACCGTCCGCGAGGCCTCTACATCCAGGCCAAGGCGTACGAGGCCAAGGGCGACACCGCGAAGGCGCTGGACCGGTGGCGCCACTTCGTGACGCTCACCCGGAAGGGTGACGACGACGTCGCTCAGGTCCGCGAGGGACGGGAGGCCGTGGCGCGGCTCGGAGGCTGAGCGCCGTCCTCCTCCGCGTGCTCTGAACGCGACCCGTCGCGGATCGCGCTACGCGCCAGCGCCACGGACGCCTCGATGACGTGGCGGAGGGATCGCGGCACGCTGTCGGGCCCCCGCCGCGCGCACTCCTCGGCGACGGTGAGCGCCAGC
>CAZPZU010000191.1:0-3043 GCA_964591135.1 uncultured Gemmatimonadaceae bacterium
GGATCCGAGCATCTGGACCATGTCGTGCAGCTTCGTGTCGAGCATCTGCGCCACCTTGTCGATCTTCGGGCTGCCGTATTCCTTCAGCAGCGTAGACGGCGGCAGATAACTGACCGTGGTGTGGCCCTGCGCGTCCTCGTAGACGTTCACGCGCACCGGGACCACCAGGCCCACGCCCGGATCGGCACTGAAGAGCTGCTTGTCCACCTGGGGGTTGCCGACGAAGAGCGTTTCGGACTGCACGTCCAGCCCCGTCATGGACAGCACCTTCCCCCTGGCTGAGAGTGCCCATGACCATCATGCCGTTCTGGGCGATCATCTTCTTCAAACGGGCGACGACGTCGGGCACCGAACCGGGGGCCTGGGTGGGGCGGCTGTGCTCGCTGCCGCCGGCCACATCCCCTCGGTGAGGGCCGCGGCTACCGTGGGGGCGCCGTTCCATCCGGGCCACGTGGCGCATCTCTTCGAGGGATCCCTCGACGAGATCGAGGCGCGAGGCAGTGCCGAGGTCGTGTTGGCCGGCAGGCGATTTACGGTGACCCGCGACTTCGTGCAGGATCTCACCAAGCAGCGCATGCTAGACGCCATTTGGGACCTCGGGCGGCCCTGTTGATCTTCCGTTCACCCGTGGACCAGACGGTGGGAGTCGAGAACGCCGCCCGCATCTACCGGACCGCGCGCCACCCGAAGAGCTTCGTCTCCCTCGACGACGCCGACCACCTGCTGACCCATGGGCGGGTCCCTGTACGTCGGTGACGTCCTCGCGGCGTGGGCGGGGCGGTACGTGCCACACGAGGCGCCCGCCTCGACCTTGGGCGAGCTCCGGGACCTCAACGGCACAACGGCCCGCACAGGTGTCCGGTCCACCGGACGCTGAGTGCGGGCGTCGTGATCCACACCAACCTTGCACCCTAGTGGCGTTTGTGCGCCATGCCTCGCAACTGAAGGGGGAGGAGGGTTCCGACTAGACGGAAGACCCCGGGTTCGGACCGGCGGCATCCTGCTGGCGGAGGCAATTCGTCCGCGTTGGCGTAGCGTGGCCGGCTTCCTAGATTGGCGACCTGCCCATGAATGGAGGTTGCCGTGCGTACGCTGCTCGTCGCCCTGGCTCTTCTCGCCGCATGCTCCCGTCCCCCCAAGGACGAGGTCCCTCTCTTCGACGGTCTCGGCGACCATCATCACGCCATTTCGACCGACGTCGGGCGGACCCAGGCCTACTTCGACCAAGGCCTGCGCCTAACCTACGGGTTCAACCACGAGGAGGCGATCCGCTCCTTCGAGCAGGCCTTGGTGTGGGACCCCGAATGCGCCATGTGCTGGTGGGGGATCGCCTTCGCCTCCGGTCCGAACATCAACGCCGTGATGGACTCGGCCGGTGGCGCTCTGGCCTGGGACGCCATCGGCCACGCCCGAGCCCTGAAGGAGGGCGCGTCGGAGGTGGAGCGTGCGTATATCGATGCACTGGACGAGCGATACGGGCCGGAGCCGCTTGCCGACCGAGCCGCTCTGGACTCGGCCTACGCGCGCGCGATGGCGGTTGTCGCTCGGCGATACCCGGATGACGACGACGCCCAGGTTCTCTATGCGGACGCCCTCATGAACCTGGCTCCGTGGGACTACTGGAACGCCGACCTCTCTCCTCGGCCCGGCACCGAGGAGCTTCTGGCCACGCTCGAACGTGTGGTGAAGCGCTCCCCGGACCATGCCGGCGCGTGCCACTTCTACATTCATGCCGTCGAGAAGGCGGATGCCCGACGCGCGATACCGTGCGCCGAGCGCCTACCGGATCTCATGCCGTCCGCGGGCCATATCGTTCATATGCCCGCACACGTGTTCATCCGGGTCGGGCGCTACGTGGACGCCATCGAGCTCAACCACCGCGCCACCCACGCCGACGAACGTTACATCCACGCGGAGAAGCCCCGGGGCCTGTACCCGCTCGCGTATTATCCGCACAATTATGACTTCCTTGCGTTCGCCGCCGACATGGCCGGCCGCCGTGCCGAGGCCCTGGATGCGGCGCGCAGTGGGGCGGAGGCGGTGGACATGGACATGACGACCGTGCCGGAGCTGGGGGGACTCCAGAACTACCTCGTGCTGCCTCTTCGCGTGATGGTGCGCTTCGGAATGTGGCGTGAGATCCTTGCCGAGCCGGCACCGGAGGCGAACCTGGACTTCGCCGTGGGTTTCTGGCACTTCGCCCGTGGAATGGCCCTGCTGCGCACCGGTCGCGCGTCCGACGCAGAAGAAGAGTTGGCTCTGCTTCAGGCGAGGGTCGACTCCCCGGGGATCGAGCCCTTCCTCATCTGGTGGAACCCCGCCAGGTCGATCCTGACCTTGGGGTCGCTCGCGCTGGAGGGGGAGATCCACCACGCAGCCGGAGATACGCAGGGCGCGGTGGCCCCACTGGAGCGGGCGATCGCGCTGGAGGACGATCTGACCTACGACGAGCCGCCGCCGTGGTCGGTCCCGACCCGGCAGGTCTACGGGCGGATCCTTCTGGAACGAGGGAACGCCTCGGACGCCGAACGGATGTTCAGGGGTGACCTGGCCAGGCACCCGGAGAACGGCTGGAGTCTCCTGGGTCTGGCCCAGGCCCTGGAGGCCCAGGGCAAGACCGACGAGGCCGGGGCGGTGCGGCAGCGCCTGGACGTCGCCTGGCGCACCGCGGATGTGCGGCCTGCGCATGCCACGTACTGAGTGGAGTGCAGGTCGGGCTCCCTACCCCCGACCCCGCTCGGTTCGGCGAGTCCAGGAAGGAGTCGGCGGCTGCGCGACCCCACCGGCCGCCGGGCCCCCTGCTTCGCTGGCGCCTGGGCGCCGTATCCCCGTGCCCGGCCGCAGCGAGGACAGCACGGCCCGCCTCGGCGTCGAGCACCCCCCGCGACGCACCCTGTTTCCAGAGGCGCCCGTCATGCGATGAGGATCAGCTCCTTCTGCGGCTCCGCCAGGAACTCGGCACCCGTGGCCGTCACCAGGACCATCTCTTCGATGGTCACCACCCCTCTGCCGGGAACCGTGAGGCGGGGCTCGATGGTGAAGA
>CAZPZU010000192.1:0-2858 GCA_964591135.1 uncultured Gemmatimonadaceae bacterium
TCTCATCGTTCCTCCCGAAGGCCGGGAGGTCCAGGAGGGGCCTGTATCAGTATCATACGTTGCGCGGGGGCCCCGGTTCGAGGTGGAGGAGGATGGCGGAGACGACGGGCGGGTCGGTGAGGAAGGCGAGGATGCTCATGGACCCGCCGCAGGCTGGACAGAGGAGCGGCAGGATCTCGTAGATGCGAGCGAGGAGCACGGCCCAGCGAATGCGGGCGGAGCTGGCAGGCCGAGGACAGTCGTCCGGGGAGCCGGGGGCGAGATGAGCTGGCTCGGGGTCGGCGAGGCTGGGCCTCTCGGCAGGGGATCTGCCGATGGCGGCGACGGCGGAGCGCAGGCCGGCATGGGGCGCGAGGACGCCGTGGTAGCGGTGGCGGTGCATGCGGGGCGGGGGCACGAAGGCGACGAGGCGCTCGAGGAACTGGAGGGGAGAGAGGAGGATCTCGGTCCGGCCGTCGGACCCGCCTGCGGCGGGTGCCCCGGGTTTGGGGAAGCGATAGAGGAGCCGCGCGTCGGGAGAGGAGAGAGGGGCGACCCCGGCGAGGGCATGGAGGCGCTCGAGGGCGAAGGGGGGCCTGGCACAGTAGCGGAGGAGGCGCTCGAGTCCGGCGCGGTCGTCGCCCTCGATGCGCACGGAAGCATCGATGCTGAACCCACCGGAACCCTGCCAGGAGAGCATGCCGAAGGCGTGGTAGTCGTCGAGGAGCTCGTGGGTACGGAAGTATCGGAGGACGCGACGCTGAAGGACGGCCTGGAGCCGGATCCAGCGCTCGGGGCGGAGGAGGGTCGCTTGGTGGAAGACAGCCTCACCACTGCGTGGGGGGCGGTGGCGGGCGTGGGCCATCGGTGCGATCGCGTTCGGCGTCTCGGTGCGAGGCTGCGTCCTGGCCTCATATGGTGACGAAAGTTCATTGCTAATGACTGTAGGTGATGTTATTTCATTGTAGGTGATGATTTTTCATGCTTGGGCCATGGCACCGCAGGGGTGAACGTTTTTCTGGGACGGCGCACATGGGTGAGTGGAACGAAGGGCCGGTGACCGTTTTTCATGGGCGGGTGCTCCCGGAGCCGGCCCGGCCAACGGGCTATGCCGCGCTGTGGGACCGGTACGATCTGGCGGTTCCGTTGCCCACCCGCCTGGCGGCCATCGCCCTGCGTCACCACCAGTCGGTGACGGACGAGTGGCTGATTCTGACACCGCGCCACGCCCCAGAGGAGTCCTTGGCGGGGCAACTGGAGTTCGCGCTCAAGTGGGAGGGAGTAGACCTTGGCGTGCTCAAGCGGCTTTTCGGGTGCGTTCCTTCCGAGGAGATCGCAGCCGTGGTCCGCGCGAAGCCGACCGGGGTATACGCGCGCCGCCTCTGGTTTCTCTACGAGTGGCTGACGGGCGCGGAGTTGAACGTCCCGGATCCAGGCAAGGTGAAGTCCGTGCCCGCCGTGGATCCCAAACACCAATACGTTTCCTCGGACGGTCAACGCTCGTCGCGCCACAAGGTGGTGAACAACCTCCCCGGTCCTCCAGAATTCTGCCCGCTGGTGCGGCGGACCCCTGCCCTTGAGCAGCAGCGGGAGAAGAAGCTCGACGAAGCTGCACGCGCGGTCCTCGGTCGCACGCACCCGGACATCGTGGCTCGTGCTGCCGCCTTTCTGCTGCTGAGCGACAGCCGATCCAGCTTCAAGATCGAGGGAGAGCAACCGTCGCATGATCGCGCCGCTCGGTGGGGGCAGACGATTTCGAAAGCGGGCCTCATACCTCTCAGCACCGCCGAGTTGGAGAGACTGCAGCGCATTGTGATCGGAGACGACCGCTTTGTGTCGCTTGGTCTACGGAAGGAGGGAGGATTCGTTGGGAGCCATGACCGGGTCAGCGGCGATCCGATCCCCGACCACATCAGTGCACGTCCCGAGGACTTGCAGACTCTGCTCCAGGGACTGGTGACCTATGCCGACAACGCGATCAAGGCCGGTCTGGATCCGATCATCGTCGCCGCCGCGGTCGCCTTCGGGTTCGTCTATGTCCATCCCTTCGAAGACGGTAACGGACGTCTTCACAGGTGGCTGATTCACCACGTGCTGGCTGTTGCCGGATTCGGCCCGCCGGCGGTCGTCTTTCCGATCAGCGCTGCGATCCTGCGGCACATCACCGAGTACCGCGAGGTGCTGGAGAGCCACTCGAAGCCGTTGTTGTCGTACATCGACTGGCGCCCGACGGACCGCGGAAATGTCGAGGTACGCAACGACACTGCCGATTACTACCGATACTTCGACGCCACCCTTCACGCTGAGTTCCTCTACCGACGCGTGGAGGAGACCGTGCTTCATGATCTTCCTGAGGGTGTCGCGTACCTTGAGGCGTACGACCGCTTCTGCGTGGGCGTGCAGCGAGTGGTCGACATGCCTGACCGGACGATCGACCAACTGCATCGTTTCCTCCGGCAGGGTGATGGCCGGCTGTCGAAGCGGGCCCGCACGCGGGAGTTCAAGGCGCTGGCGGATGAGGAGGTGAGCACGTTCGAGGCCCTCTTCCAGGAGTGCTTCAGAGGTCTGAGCGAGCAGGCTGGTGTGGATGAGTAGATGGCCTGAGGCGCACGCGGGGTCGCCGGTTGCGGTCCCTTCCTCTGGGCGCTGTCCACAGCCCCCCCGGCGATTGGCCAAGCCCCCAGGGTCCCGCGAGTAACAAATCGGGTAACACGCCGACTCGTCGCCTTTCCTCCCTGCCGCCGGCCCTTCGGGCCACCAGGGTGAGTCCTGTGGAAGCCATTCAGGGGGACGGACATAGGGCGATGGCCACTCCAGCCTCAGCCCCCTCCTATGAGGCCGCATTTGTCAAGTCCCCGTCATGGTACGCGTTGATGGCC
>CAZPZU010000193.1:0-2808 GCA_964591135.1 uncultured Gemmatimonadaceae bacterium
CCTTCCTCGAGCCCATCTGGAACCGCAACTACGTCGCCAGCGTCCAGATCACCCTTGCCGAGAAGTTCGGCGTGAACAACCGCGGCGCGTTCTACGAGACGGCGGGCTGCCTGCGCGACGTCGTCGAGAACCACCTGTTCCAGATCGTCGCCCTGCTGGCCATGGAGCCGCCCACCTACCGGGGGTACGGATCCGTCCAGACCGAAAAGGCCCAGGTATTCGAAGCGATGCGGCCACTGAAGCCGCGCGACCTGGTACGCGGCCAGTACGTCGGGTACCGGAAGGAGCCGCACGTGGCCCCGGACTCCGACGTCGAAACCTTCTGCGCCGTGCGACTCGTCATCGACTCGTGGCGGTGGGAGGGGGTGCCGTGGTACCTGCGTTCCGGCAAGTGCCTCCCCGAGACGGCAGGGGAGGTGATCGTCGAGCTGAAGCCGCCACCCGCGCGGTTGTTCGGCGATGCGGCCGAACCGTCCGAGTTGCCGAACTATCTGCGCTTCCGGCTCTCGCCCAACGCCGCCGTCGCCCTGGCCGCCCGCGTGAAACGCGCCGGCAAGGAGTTCGTCGGCGACCAACGGGAGCTCTTCCTGAGCGAGGAGCTTCTGGGGGCAGAGGCACCCTACGAGCGACTGCTGAGCGATGCCATGGTCGGCGACGGAGCCCTCTTCACCCGCCAGGATGCGGTCGAGGCGGCGTGGGCGGTGGTCGATCCCGTTCTCGAGAAGCATCGGCAGGCGCTTCCGTACAAGCGGGGCACGTGGGGACCCGCCGAGGCCGACGCGCTCATCCGGAAGCACGGCAGCTGGCACAACCCCACACCCGGTGGGGGAACCGCATGACCACGGCCGATGGGGTCGTGTTCCTCGTCGACTGCGACAACACGCTGCTGGACAACGACCGCGTGCAGGACGATCTGCGCGATCACCTGGCGCGGGAGTTCGGCCCCGCGAGCCGGGATCGGTACTGGACGATCTTCGAACAACTGCGCAAGGAGCTTGAGTACGCCGACTATCTGGGCGCCCTGCAGCGCTACCGCCTGGAGCACGTGGGCGACACCAGGCTGCTCCTGATGTCGTCGTTTCTGCTCGACTATCCCTTCGCGAGCCGGCTTTATCCCGGTGCCCTCGACGTCCTTCGCCATCTGGGCACCTTCGGATCCACGGTGATCCTCTCGGATGGCGACGTGGTGTTCCAGCCGCGCAAGATCCAGCGCTCCGGGCTGTGGGCGGCGGTGGAAGGTCGGGTGGTGGTCTCCATCCACAAGGAGCAGATCCTGGATGCCGTGGAGAGGCGCTATCCGGCCCGACACTACGTCATGATCGACGACAAGCTGCGCCTCCTGACGATGGTCAAGAGGATCTGGCGCGATCGCGTGACGACGGTATTCCCCCGTCAGGGGCACTACGCACACGACCCCGACGTCCTCGGTGCCTACGCCGCGGCCGATGTCACGGTCGAGCGCATCGGCGATCTGGTGACCTACGACCTCCCTGCCCTGCTGGGTGCAAGCAGCGCCGCGCGTCCTCGAGCGGAGCACGAGTAGGTCCCGACGGCGCAGAGCGTGCCGGCTCCCCTGTTCGTACTAGGTCGTGTTTCATCCTTTCGAACGATGGGAAGTGGCCCGCCAGGCCGGTAACGTCATATCGGTCTTCGGTTTGACCCACGCGACGATCAGCGTCGGCCGTGCCGCATCCGCCCACGATGCGCTCCGGCCCGCGCCCATGTCGTGGGATGGTGGGTACAGACCGCATGACCTCGGGCGACAAGAGGAACCGCACAATGCTGAACAATGCAAACAAGACACGGGACACTGGCTCCAAGAGAGACAGGTCTTGATCGCCCCGTGTCTCCGCGTTGGATCGAGCGCATCAGCTGGAGCGAGTCGCTCGTCTTCGTCAACCTCTCCCCTCAAGCCGTCAAACGATCACCGGAATGCACGGAGGCGTCGCTGGTGACGCGAGACCACGAGACCCGGTTGCATCGGCACTACGAGCGCCAGGGATGCTGGGTCGAAGAGCCAGCGGCGGCAGGAGGAAACCTGCAATGCATCAGATGAACCACATAGACGGATGGACGAATGGGTGGGGCGGCGGATGGATGTGGGTGATCGGGGTGCTGGTGGTGCTGCTGTTCTTCATCATCAGCAAGATGGGAAAGAAGGAGCCGAAGTAGAGGGCCGAAAGGAGGTACCATGAAGGCGACCCGACAACTGCACCAGCTCGGTCAGAGCCTGTGGCTCGACAACATCACCCGGGGCATCCTGAGTGACGGCACGCTGCTGGGCTATCTCGACGAGATGTCGGTGACCGGGCTGACGTCCAACCCCACCATCTTCGATCACGCACTCGAGAAGGGTGACTTCTACGACGAGGCCATCCGCAGGAAGGCGGCAGAAGGCAAGGCGGGGGAGACGCTCTTCTTCGAGCTCGCCGTCGAGGATCTGGTGCGGGCCGCCGACGTCTTTCGCGCCGTCCACGACCGCACCGGTGGCGTGGACGGATGGGTCTCGCTGGAGGTGTCGCCGCTCCTGGCCAACGATACCACCGCCACCATACGCGCGGCCGCGGAGCTGCACCGCCGAGCCCAGCGCCCCAACCTGTTCATCAAGATCCCGGGCACGCCCGCCGGCCTTCCGGCCGTCGAGGAATCGATCTTTGCCGGCGTGCCGGTGAACGTCACCCTGCTGTTCTCGCCGGCGCACTACATCGCGGCGGCCGAGGCCTACATGCGGGGCATCGAACGGCGGATCGCGGCGGGACTCGACCCGAAGATCGACTCGGTGGCCTCGCTCTTCGTCAGCCGCTGGGA
>CAZPZU010000194.1:0-2800 GCA_964591135.1 uncultured Gemmatimonadaceae bacterium
CTGAAGGGTCTCCACGACCCCGTGACCCAAGACACGACGCGTCAGGTGGGTGGCGGGAAGGGCACCGTCGAGATCGAGGCAGCGAGCGGCGAGACGTCGGACGGTGAGCGTCGCAGGCCCTGTGAAGAGGTCGAGCATGACCTCTTCCACGTTCTGGCTCCGCCGCGCGTGCGCCGCGAGGCGACCCCAGGCCCTGAGCAACGGCGCCGCCTCCTCCGCAGCGGCCACCTCGCCCAGGGTGTCGGCGACATCGGACAGGAGTCCCACGTCGATGTCGAGGACACCGTCGCGCGCCAGCCGCAGCATCAACTCGAGGGCTCGCGTGCGGATCGACGGATCCTGGGCTTCGAGAAGGGAGAGAAGCAGCGGTGCGGGATGGCGAGCACGGCACGCCGCGTCCGCGAGGAGGTCGACGGCCGGCAGCATCTCCCTGCCGGAACGGGTGTGGAACGCGCGGGCGACGCCCCCGAGGTCGGCGACGTCCGCGTCGGTCAACGCAGGTGGCAGGGCACAGGCCAGCCTAGAGCAGCCCAGAGCGATCCGCTCCGGTCGGGGCATCGCCACGGAGAGCTCCATGGCAACGGCATCCGCCACCACCCGGAGCGCCCGCTCAGCTCGTGTCGCGGCCTCGCGAACCATGGGCGCGTCCTCGGCGGCCCCGGGGGGCCACCCAATGCCATCATGATCCTAGAAAGATCCGGGCAGTCGGGCAATTGGGTGGGCTGGCGGACCGGACGGTCATGCGGCGTCGGGATACGGATGGAGCATGCTGGAGTTGACGCAGTGGACCGAGAACCACTGGATGTCAGCGTTCTGCGCGAGGTCGTGATGGATCTCGTCCAGCATGACGACGCTGCTCTTCCGCTCGGTATGGATGCGCTGGATGGCGTGGACCAACCCACGCTGGTTCGAGACGGGTGCCGTCTTCTCGACAAGCCCCACTTCCGTGAGATACCGCTTCTCCTCCGACATGGCCGTATCGACCCTTGTCCCCCGGGCCGGGTCCGGAGCGTGCTCCGATGCGCACGATGGGGCGGGAGCTCGGGGCCCGATGGGTGAGATCGAAGACCCACGCGAGGCCGAGCGCGACGGGAAGGCCCAGGGCGGCGAGGGCCAGGAGGAGGGAGAGCGCTCGATCGGGAACGTGGAGTATCGGGAGACGAGGTGGCACTCGCTCCGGGGGAGCCCCGCCAGAGGCCGGAACATCAAGCGGGGCAACGTGTTACCTCAATCGGGACGGCCGGATTCGAACCGGCGACCCCCTAAACCCCATGGATCCGACCGCGGAAGCCCGCGTGTCGAATCTCGTGCAGTATCGAGGGTCTTCGGGGTTCCGGATGTTGAATCTCGTGTGTCCGTTTGCGTGGTTTCACACCGTCTGCATACTCCCGGTGCATACTCCAGTGAACGTCTTCAGGGCCCCAATGCGCCGATCGGGATCACCCCGACTCCGTCCTCCCGCACGTAGCCGTAACCGCTTCCCACGATTACCGCGAGGACGGTCGGCTCACCGCACTTCGTGGTGTCCACGCGGCTGGCGAACCTCAATAGGCTCGTAGCGCCCTCGTCCGTCCAGCCGGGTCCGAGCTTCACCTCGAACGCGGCCCACCGTCCGTCGCCCGCTTGCACCACCACATCCACCTCTAGCCCGGTATTGTCGCGGTATTGAAGCACCTCGGCGTCGGCTGCCTGCGCGTACACCCGCATATCGCGCACGACCAAGGACTCGAAGAGGAAGCCAAGCAGGTTGAGGTCCTTCAGGAGTCCTGAGGGTGCCGCCCTCAGGGCGGCCACGGCCAGGGATGGATCTACGAAATGGCGCTTTGGCGTGCTGCGTAGCCGCGACCTGGATCTCAAGTGAGGCGCCCAGGCGGGCTGGTCCTCGATGATCATGAGTCTCTCGAAGGCCGACATGTACTCGTGGGCTGTGTGGTCCTTCAACGCGCCATCAGAGCCACCGGCGTCGGCGGCCATGGTTGCGACCGAAGTGTAGGTTGCCACGTTGCGTGCAAGGGACCGGATGAACCGCCCGACCTTCTCGGGGTCGCGCTGAGTCTGGTCGACTCGCCCGACATCGACCCGGCGGATCTCCTCGATGTAGTCTCGGTTGGCTTGCATCGACTGCTCCGACGTTCGCCGCAAGTGACCCGGCCAGCCTCCGACGCACACCAGCTCGGCCAGATCCTGAATCCCCAGGTCGGCTTCCGGCGCGCGAGGCGGAACTCCGGCGAGCAGTTCCTCGAGGGAGACGACACCGGATGCGTGGCCAGTCTCGAAGAGCGACATCGGGCGCATACGGAGTCGGGTGAGCCGACCGGCGCCGGTGTGTCGGGTGATGTCGTCGGCGGGCACCGCAGAACCGGTGAGAATGAACTGCCCAGAAGCACCACGATCGTCGACTGCCCGCCGGACATGATTCCAGATTCCTGGCTCGACCTGCCACTCGTCGATGAGCCGGGGAGTTTCCCCTGCCAGCACCAGCGATGGATCGACCCCGATCGCTCGCCGAGCGTTCTCGTCTACATCGAGAAGCACCTCACTCTTCGCCACCTGTCGCGCGGTCGCTGTCTTACCGCATGCCCGCGGTCCTTCGATGACGACCGCGCCGGTCGATGCTAGGCGGCGCGTCAGCTCTTCATCGGCGATTCGAGGCCGATAGGACACGGCGAACCCTCCAGTCGGCACGGTGTTCGAGCACCCTGCAAGACGATCAGCGGCAAGAATATAGTAGAGTCAGGGGCAGACAAGCAATCATCATGGAGGCAAACATGCAATTGTTCACCGTGGGGCCACGCTGGGG
>CAZPZU010000195.1:0-2783 GCA_964591135.1 uncultured Gemmatimonadaceae bacterium
CCCCCCACAGAGCTGAACTCCGCATCTTCGCGCCTTCCTCAAGACCAGGGAGGCGGGCGAGATGAGCTATCGGGAGGTCGCGATGTGGGAGGTGTTGAACGTGCTCCGTCGGATCGGGCGGGGCGAGGACAAGTCGTCCGTAGCCCGGACGACCGGCCACAGCAGGACGACGATCCGGCGCTACGTGGCGACAGCCGTGGAGCTGGGCTGGCGACAGGGCACGGACGAGCCGACGGAGACGCTGGCAGCGGCCGTGGCGGCGCGGCACTCGCCCGCAGGCGGTCGGCCCCCGGGCGAGGTCGAGGCCCTGCTGCTCCCGCACCGGGAGCGGATCAAGAAGTGGCTGAAGCCTGAGGAAGCCGAGCTCGGACAGAAGCGCGGCCTGCGGCTCACGAAGGTCCATACGCTCCTTGCCCGCCAAGGCATCGTGGTCCCCTACAGCTCGCTGCACCGCTTCGCGGTCCACCACTGCGGCTTCGGCGAACGCCAGCGCCTGACCGTGCGGATGGCCGAGTCCGCGCCGGGCGAGGTGGCCGAGGTAGACTTCGGTCGCCTCGGCCTCGTGCCGTATCCCCCGAGCGGTGGGCGGCGTGTGCTGTGGGCGCTGGTCGTCGTGCTCGTCTTCAGCCGCCACCAGTTCGTCTTCGTCACCCACGAGCAGACGATCCCCCGCCTCATCGGCGGGCTGGAGGACGCCTGGACCTTCCTCGGGGGCGTCAGTCGTCGCGTCGTGGTGGACAACCTGAAGGCTGCCATCACCAAGGCAGATCGCTACGAGCCCGCCTTCGAGCGGACGTTCGAGGAGTACGCAGCGTATCGGAACTTCACCATCGATCCGGCACCGCCTCGGATGCCGACCGGCAAGCCCGTCGTCGAGCGCCAGGTTCCCTACGTCCGGGACGCCTTCTTCCGGGGCGAGACCTGGCGTGACCGCGATCACGTCCAGGAGCAGGCCGTCCGCTGGTGCCTCCAGACCGCGGGCATGAGGATCCACGGCACCACCCGCAAACGACCCCTGCTCGTCTTCGAGAACGAGGAGCGCGACAAGCTCCTGCCGCTCACTCGCGAGCGCTACGACCCGCCCACCTGGGCCGAGTGCACCGTCCATCCCGACCACCACATCCAGTTCGAGAAGGCGCTTTACTCCGTGCCGACCCGCTACCTCCGCCAGAAGGTCTCGGTCCGCGGGGACAGCAAGCTCGTGCGTGTCTACGCCAAGGGGGAGTTGATCAAGACGCACGAGAGGCGGCCGCCCGGGGGCCGCTCCACTGACCACGACGACTACCCGAAGGAGCTCACTCCCTACACGCTGCGTGACCCCCAGCGCATGATCCGCCAGGCCCAGGATCTCGGGCCTCAGATCGGCCGCTTCATGGAGGCGCTGCTCTCCGGCGAGCTGCCCTGGACCAAGATCCGTCAGGCCCAGGCGCTCCTGAGGCTCGCCAACCGCTTCGGCCCACCCCGCGTGGACGCTGCCTGCCGGCGCGCCCTCGCCTTCGAGCTCCTCAACGTCCGACGCGTCGAGTCCATCGTGCGCCAGGACCTCGAGCAGCTCGACCTCCTCTCCGGACAGGATCGCGACCCCCGCATCATCCCCATCCAGAGCCGCTTCCTGCGCGCTCCGGACAGCTTCACCCATCACCGTTCCGAAGGAGACTGACCCCATGTACGACGTCCAACCCCCGCTCAAGGCCGTACTCAAGCGGCTCAAGCTCTCGGGCCTCGTCCCCGTCCTCCCCGACCGCGCCGCCTATGCCGTCAAGGCGGGCCTCGGGCCCCTGGACTTCCTCGAGCTCACCCTCCAGGACGAGATCGACCGCAGGGAGCACAAGAACCTCTCCAACCGCCTCGACCGCGCTGGCTTCAGCGAGCCCCACACATTTGAGGACTTCGACTGGGATGCCCCCGTCACCTTCGACCGGGACCGCGTCCGAGACCTCTTCAGCCTCTCGTTCCTCGACAAGCGCGAGGACGTGCTCTTCCTCGGGCCCGTCGGCGTCGGCAAGACCTTCCTCGCCTGCGCCCTCGGCCATAGCGCCTGCCGCGCCGGCCACAAGGCTCTCTTCCTGCGCTCAGACCACCTGCTCCGCATGATCCATCAATCCCGCGCCGACAACTCCACCGAGCGTGTCATCCGCTCCTTGCTTGCCCCGGACGTCCTGGTCATCGACGACTTCGGGCTTCGGCGCCTCAACGCCCAGCAGTCCAGCGACTTCTACGAGGTCATCATCGAGCGCCACCGCCGCGCCTCTACGGTCCTTACATCCAACCGCAGCATCGAGGAGTGGATCCCCCTCTTCGATGACCCCATCCTCGCCCAGAGCGCCCTCGACCGGCTCGCCCACAACGCCCATCAGATCGTCATCGAGGGCGACAGCTACCGCAGCCGCCAGAGGCCCGGGGCACCACCCCCACCCACCCCCAGGAGGAGGAAGAGCGCGTAGCGAAAAATCCACAAAAGCTGTAACACTCAGGAAGTCACAGGGGGGTGGATCAAGCTCGTGAGAACGGGTGGATCAAGCTGGCGGGAAGTGACACGTTGAGAAGCGTTCCCGGGTGCGGTCGCGGTCAAAGCCTTCGTGAGCTTCCCAAGTACCTGGTCACGAGTCCGGAGTCGCCAAGAAGGGTTCAGTGCCTTAACTCAACCCGGATCCTGCAATCGTGCCGTAATAGGGGCATGAAAAACACCGCCTGAGGCCTTACGTTGCAGGGACTTCTCGCCAGAAGGTTCCTCACCACGAAAGGCACCCAGACGGTGCGCAACCATCGTATCGATTCTCGGC
>CAZPZU010000196.1:0-2781 GCA_964591135.1 uncultured Gemmatimonadaceae bacterium
ACGTTGATATGGAAGGGCGTGTCAATAAGCGGGAGTATGAATGGGGGAGGCCGGGGCGTCTTCGACGATGAATCCTGCTGATATTCGATGATTAGGCCTGTGGAGGCCCAGCGCATCACGAGACGGATTCGTCGGGAGCTGACCCAGTCTAGACTCGGGGATTAGGCACGAAGCGGGACCCCGTAACGTTTGCGGGCGTTCTCCTATCGTGCCCCGGGCACTCCCCCGTTGAGGGTAGTCAGGCGGCGTGATGGACCTCCTGGAGCTGAGAGACGTCGAGCTCACGAAGGATGGCCCAGAGGAACCCGACGAGTTCACGGGCAACAGCAGTAGCGGCGACCTGGCGAGGCTTCTTGGCAGCCAATCGGTGAAAGACCTTGAAGAGTCGATGCTGGCACTTCCAGGCATGCGCGATGATGGAGGGATCTTGACCCTGCTGTCGGCGTTTGAGACTGGCACTGAGCGCGGGTCGCTTGCGATAGTGCCAGGCAGCTTGAATGAGGACGTGGCGTACGCGAGCGTTGCCGGCCTTGGTGATGGCTCCTTGTCGTCGGCGCTCACCGGAGGAATGCTCGCTAGGAGTGAGGCCGACGTAGGCCATGAGCTGACGAGGGCTGTCGAAGCGGCGCACATCGCCGAGTTCGGTGGCCAGGACCATGGCCGCCTGGGTCTTGAAGCCCCGGAAGCAGGCGATGCGGTCGACGACGGGCTTGAAGCGCGGCGTGAGGGCAAGGGCCTCGATGCTGCGATCGAGTTCGTCTCTGCGTTGGAGCTTGTACTCGAGGAGGGCGAAGTACTCGGTGAGGACGGTCCGGTCCTCGTCGGAGAGGGTGCCGGGCTGGAGAATGCGGCGGATCCAATGGAGGTGACTGGTGGTCCAGTGGGTTCCTTCGCGATAGACGAAGCCTCGCCTGCGGAGGAATTTCAGGACATAGTGGCGTGACTTGATGATCTCGCGCTGGAAGGTCTCGCGGCAACGGACCAGGTCGCGGACCCGCTCGTCCTCTTCGCTGGGAACGTGGATGAGCACGAGTTGGCCGGCACGGTAGTGACGGGCGAGCTCGATGGCGTCACGGCGATCGTGCTTGCGCTTGTCGCCGGGGCGTTTGGGGATGAGGGACGGGGCGGCCAGTTCGCAGGGGAAGCCCCAGTCGGAGAGGGCGCGCTGAAGCACGTAGCCCGCGCCGGAGGCCTCGTAGCAAGCACGGACGGAGCCGGCGGTGGCGAGGCGGGTGAAGTACCGACGTAGCTTGTGGTGGTCGTTGGGGAGGCGGTCGACGCGCATGGGCTCGAGGTCTCGGCCACGCAGGACGGCCGAGGTGATGGAGTCCTTGTGGACGTCGAGGCCGACCCAGAGAATGGGAGTGGACATGGGGCTGGTCTCCTTCGCGGTGCGGCTCGAAGGCCGCATGTGGCTCTGGCGCTCGCTGCACAACGGACGCTAATCCGCGTTGATCGCAGGAGGCCAGCCCTTCCATTGTGTCTAGGCGAAATCGCCTTGTACCAGCAGCCACGTCATTCTTCCTGATGAGGAGCCATGTGAGGCGGGAGAGTTGAGTTGACGGGTAGGACGTACTCGTGATCGAGGCAGGAGGAAGGTCGGATGGCATCGTTTCGGCAAACTGCCAAGGACTTGCAGCATGACATGGTCGTCCCGAGGGTTCACTTCCGCTGTGTGGTTGGCCTTCTTCTTGTGGGATTGGGGTGCGTGCAAGGCCGCGAGAGCTCTCAGGCGGGAGGAGGGGTCCTGGATGCGCCACCGATGGGTGACACTGCCCAGTTGCTCGCACCGGGCCTGATCTCTACTGGAGCGCACGAGCTCGATATTACCATTACGCCAGATTCGAAGGAGGTGTTCTTCACGAGAGCTGGCCCAGATTACACGTCGATGATCCTGACGTTGCGGCGAGACGATGGAGGGTGGGTAGGTCCAAGCACGGCTTCGTTTACCAAGGGGCTTGGTAGCGTATATCCGTTTGTGGCTCCATCTGGAGACAGGGTGTTCTTCGACTTCTCGGAGGCGCTCATTGTCGGTGGTCAGCGCCGGGAGAACAGCAACCTGTACGTGTCCTACCGCAGCGGGGATGGGTGGACCCCGGGGCAACCGCTCGACTCCGTCATCAACACCGAAAACATGGAGATGTTCGTTGGCGTGGCGCTGAACGGAAACATCTACTTTGCCGCGAACTACCAGAACTCAGTGGGCGGCTTCGATATCTACCGTTCAGTCATGAGGGAAGGAGTCAATCAAGCTCCCGAGAACCTCGGAACCGCCGTCAACTCTGAAGCAAACGAGTTTCACGCCTTTGTCTCTCCAGATGAGAAGTTCCTGCTCTTTGATTCGGACCGCGCCGGCGGCTTTGGGGGAAATGACCTGTATGTGAGCTTCAGAGGTGCGGATGGGAACTGGCTGCCGGCTGTGAATCTCGGAACCCGCGTGAATACTAGCGCCAGCGAGTCTCGGCCCTATGTCTCACCGGACGGCAGGTACCTCTTCTTCTGCAGTAATCGGACCAATGGCAACCCGCCCGCTGCCGGAGAAGCTTTGACGTACGCGGACTTCATGAAGCAGATCGACAGCCCGGGCAACGGAAACCAGGACATCTACTGGATGGATGCTGGCTTCATTGGGCGGATCCGTTTGGAAAGAGACTCCTTGCCAGGCTAGAAGAGACTCGCACCGCGATCGTACGGGCTACGAATCGCCGGACGATGCCGCGACTCCGCCTAAGGAGGCGTCAGACAATAACTGACGCATAGGTCAACGGGAGGGATGCACCG
>CAZPZU010000197.1:0-2702 GCA_964591135.1 uncultured Gemmatimonadaceae bacterium
ACGGGGCCACGAGATCCTAAATCTCGCGCGTCTACCAGTTCCGCCACTTTCGCAGGGTTCGTGCCCCGCGAAAGATAAAACCCGTTCCGGAAACCTAACAACGTCGCGTGGGCGCGTGCCGGAACCGAAAGAGAGGGCGCCGGCAGCGATCTGCCGGCGCCCCTCTGGCCGAATCGGCGATGTCGAAGTCGACGGTCACTGCTGCGGCATGCGCACGTTGACCACGCGGCCCACGCCGTCCTGGTCTTCGAGGTGCAGCGAGACGATCTCTCCAGGACCGACCTCGTGCAGCGCCGAGCGGACGTCCTCGGGCGTCTCGATGGGCGTGTCGTTGACCTGAACGAGCTTCGCGCCGACGCCGACCCCGCGGCGGTACGCGGGGCTGGCGCGGGCGACGTCGCTGATGACGACCCCACCCGCCTTCCCGTAGTGGAGCTGGTCGGCCAGCTCGGCGTCGAGGGTCTCCACCTTGATCCCCAGCTGCTCCTCGGCGTGGACCGTGCGCTCCGCCGTCTGGACCGGCCGCTCATTGATGGGGGCCTCGTCCAGGCGAAGGGTGACCTCCATCGGCTTTCCGTTGCGGTAGACCTTGAGCGTCACGCGGTCACCGGGATGGTGTTCGGCGATCTTCGCCTGGAGCTCGGCCACGTAGCCCACCGGCTCTCCGGCCACTTCGACGATGACGTCCTCGGGCTGCAGCTTGCCCACGGCCGGGCCGTCCTCGCGTATATCCTGGACCAACACGCCCGAGACCTTGGGCAGGTGGTAGACCTCGGCGTCCTCCGCGCTCACGTCCTGGATCGTCACGCCGATCAGCGGGCGCTTGACCGCGCCGTACTCGATGAGGTCCTGCATCACGCGACGCGCGAGGTTGACGGGAATCGCGAAGCCGTAGCCCTGGTAGTAGCCGGTGGACGACGCGATGGCGGAGTTGATGCCCACCACCTGGCCGTTCAGGTCCACCATGGGCCCTCCGGAGTTCCCCGGGTTGATGACCGCATCCGTCTGGATGAAGTCCTCGATGGCGAACCCCGCCTGGTCCCGTCCGTAGTTGGGGTCCTGCAGGAGATCGCGGTTGAGGAGGCCCAGGCCCCGCCCGCGGGCGCTCACGATCCCGGCCGTCACCGTGTAGTCGAGTTGCGTGGAGTTCCCGAAGCCCGGGTTGCCGATGGCGAGGACCCACTCCCCGACCCGCACGTCGTCGGAGTTGCCGAAGCTCATGGTGGGCAGCGGCGTCCCCGCGTCGATCTTGATCACCGCCACGTCGGTGAAGGGGTCGTTCCCGATGAGCTCCGCGTCGAAGTAGCGCCGGTCCGGAAGGTACACGCGGATCTGGTCGGAGCCCTCGACCACGTGGTTGTTGGTCAGGATGTAGCCGTCGTCGGAGACGATGAAGCCGCTACCGCCGGCCAGCTGTCCCTGGGACGGCGGAGCCTCCTGGTCGCCCTCCGGGATGTCGAAGAACCGACGGAAGACGTCGGGAACCTGACGGCTCGCCGCCTGGACGGGGCGCCTGGACTCGATGCGGACGACAGCCGGAGTGACGGCGTCGGCCAGGTTGACGAAGGCCTCGCTCAAGTCGGCCGCGGGCTTCACCGCCTCCGTGGACACCCGCTGTACGGTGTCCACGGTGGGCATCGCGTGCGACGCGCTCGTCCAGCCCATGCCGCTGGCGAGGCCCAGCCCGAAGAGGAAAGCGATCACCGTGTACAGTGCGATCTTGGCCTTGGCCCGAAGCGGGTCGTACATCTCGGCTCCTTGCGAATCCTGCTGTGGCTCGCGTCGGCGGACCCCACGCCCGTCCGATCGTCGAGGATCTCATACACGAGCCGTCGGACGCGGGTCCGGCGGCCAACGACACCTGTTGGATTCCGGGGCGCGCCCGAGGGTTGTCCCGGGCGCGCCCCACGATCCGCGGCAGGCCTCTACTTGTCCTCTTCGACGATCTCGTAATCCGCTTCGACCACGTCCTCGTCGCCGGAGGCCCCGGCTCCGGCTCCGTCACCCGTACCCGCGCCGGCTCCGGCGGGCTCCTCCTCGGTCGTCGCGTCGGCTTCGGGCTGCGCCTCCTGGGCGCTGCTCTGGTACATCTCCTGGCCGGCGGCGCTGAACGCCTGCATCAGGGCGTCGCGGGCGGAATTGATGGCCGCCAGGTCGTCACCCTTCAGGGCCTCCTTGGCCTTCTCCACCATCTCGTTCAGGTGGGTCCGGGTTCCCTCGGAGACCTTGTCGCCCCATTCACCCGTGTCCTTCTCCACCTGATAGACCAGGGAGTCGAGCTGGTTGCGGGCCTCGACCCGGGAGCGCTTCTCCTCGTCCTCCTTGGCGTGACTCTCGGCCTCGTTCACCATCCGGTTGATCTCGGCGTCGGAAAGCCCACTGGAGGCCTCGATGCGGATCTTCTGCTCCTTGCCTGTGGCCCGGTCCTTCGCGGCGACGTGCAGGATGCCGTTGGCATCGATGTCGAATGTGACCTCGATCTGCGGCATGCCGCGCGGTGCCGGCGGGATCCCGGTGAGCTGGAACTTCCCGATCGTCTTGTTGTCGAGGGCCATCTTGCGCTCGCCCTGCAGCACGTGGATCTCCACCGTGGTCTGGCTGTCCTCCGCGGTGGAGAACACCTCGGCCTTCCGGGTGGGGATCGTGGTGTTGCGCTGGATGAGGGTCGTCATCACGCCGCCCAGCGTCTCGATACCCAGCGA
>CAZPZU010000198.1:0-2694 GCA_964591135.1 uncultured Gemmatimonadaceae bacterium
TAGGCGAGGTCCGGCGCCTGGAGCACGAGGCGGGGCTCGCGCTCGCCGGCGGCGATGCAGGCCCAGCGGGGCTCCTCGTCCTCCTCTCTCCAAAGTCGCTTGATCTACGCCGAATTTACGCCAGATACAAACAGAAGTCAAGCGGCCCTTCAAGCGTTGCGGCGGGAGATCCCGCACACGAATCGCGTCCTCCTATGCAGAGCCGGGCCGCCCCGGCCGTGCACGAGGACGCCATGACGACGACCCACAGCCCACCGGACCGCCCAACCGCCGGGCCGAAGCTCCTCACTCGAGTGCGCGAAGCGATCCGCGTCCGACACATGAGCCCCAAGACGGAGAAGGCCTACGTCCACTGGATCCGCCAGTTCATCCTCTTCCACGGCAAGCGCCACCCTCAGGAGATGGCCCGTGTGCTCGCCGCCCTCGATGGTGCCCCGAGGCTCGTCGCCTTGCTGCTCTACGGCTCAGGCCTTCGTCTGGCAGAGTCCCTCCGCCTCCGCGTGAAGGATCTCGACTTCTCCTACCACCAGATCACCGTGCGAGACGGCAAAGGTGGGAAGGACCGTGTGACCATGCTTCCGGCGAGACTCGAGGCGCCGCTACGGAGGCACCTCGAGGGCGTGAAGCAGCTCCACCAGCAGGACCTCCGGGCCGGCTACGGCCGGGTCGCCCTCCCGAACGCTCTTGGCCGCAAGTACCCGAACGCGCCCACGGAGTGGGGCTGGCAGTACGTCTTCCCCTCGGCCACACTCGCCCGAGACCGCGAGGACGGAACCCTCCGCCGTCACCATATGAGCCCCCGCACCATCCAGAAGGCCATGAAAACCGCCGTCCGGAGAGCCGGCGTTCCCAAGCCGGCCACCTGCCACACGCTGCGCCACAGCTTTGCCACGCATCTCCTCGCCCAGGGCTACGACATCCGCACCCTCCAGGAGCTCCTGGGCCATCGCAGTGTCACAACCACGATGATCTACACCCACGTACTCAACCGGGGCGGCCGTGGCGTCCAGAGCCCCGCAGATGCCCTGGATCTCTGAGAGGAGCGTGCAGAGTGACGTCAGGTTGCGCACCACCCTCCGATCGGGCCCTCCCGTCTGTGCTTATCCGAATCGCGAAAATCTGCCTAGGCGAACCCCGAGAGTTCGCGTTGACAGTGTCGTCCAGCCTCGTATAGAGTCCAAAGAGCCAGTAATTGCAGGAGGATGCCGAATGGAGCACCGGAACCGCCGCCGACCTATCCGACCCACCGGAGTTCGCAATCCCGGCGAGCCCGTTCGGTTACTCACCCGTTGAACTAAACCGCTCCGCGGTAGCTTTCAAAAACATTTAGTTTCCAGCTTGTTCCGACCGTTCGGCGGGAGCCGGCGCGGTAACCTGCTTTCGTGGACAACTCTCTATGAAAGGAGGCTTCGCTATGAGTGTTCTACGTCGTCGGATGGAGGAGGAGCTTCGGCTCCGGGGATTCAGCGAGAAGACGGTGGTGGCCTACATCGGGGCGGTACGGCGGTTCGCCGAGCACTTCGGTGCCTCGCCCGACACGCTGGGGGCACAGGACGTGCGCTCGTACCTCCTGGAGCTGACGGAGCGTCGCAAGTGTGCCTGGTCGACGGCAAACCAGGCGCTGTGCGGGATCAAGTTCTTCTACCGGCACGTGCTGGAGCGACCGTTGGAGATCCAGGGCATGCCGTTTCGCAAGCGCAAGCACCCAGTGCCGGCCGTGCTCACCGAGACCGAGGTGGCGCGCCTGCTCCTGGCTCCGATGTCACTGAAGACACGAGCGATCATGATGACGTTGTACTCGGCGGCGCTACGACTGTCGGAGGCGACGCATCTTCAGCCACAGGACATCGATTCGGAGTCGATGTCGATTCGGGTCCGACAGGGCAAGGGTGGCCGGGACCGGGTGGTGATCCTCGCGAGCAAACTTCTTCTCGTCCTGCGGGAGTACTGGAAGCTCTACCGGCCGGGCCCCTGGCTGTTCTACGGTCAGACCAAGGACCGGCCCATCGATCCACGGGGGGTTCAAAGAGCGGTGCGCCGGGTGGCCAAGACCGCGGGTCTGCGCAAACGGGTCACACCGCACGTCCTACGTCATAGCTGCGCAACGCACTTGATGGAGCAGGGTGCGAGCCTGCGCCATATCCAGGAGCTCCTGGGCCACAAGAGTCTCAAGACGACCGAGATCTATACCCGGGTGAGCCCCAGCCGGGTGGCCGCCGTGCTGAGCCCCCTCGACCGACTCCCGATCGAGCAGCTGATCGCCGGCGGCTGACGCTCGAGCATCGGTGGCTGCCTCGACTGGGATTGAGGTGGCCGAGATCGTCCGACGCTTCGGAGAGAGCTTCCTCGCGGCCTACGGCGCGTCGATGCGTCGTGAGCATCGCCGTGTGCTGGGGGCGATCGAAGCGTGCCGGACCGCGGCCCTGGGAGGCCACCTCTACCGCTGCCCGCGGTGCGCGTACGAGACGCCGATCTACAACTCGTGCCGCAACCGTCATTGCCCGAAGTGCCAGGCCCTGGCCTCGGCGCGCTGGGTAGAGGCGCGTCAAGCAGAGCTTCTACCCGTGCCCTACTTCCACCTCGTCTTCACCGTGCCGGAGGCGCTCCGGCCCCTGTTCCGTCGCCATCCTCGGCGTCTTTGTGAGCGGCGGTTGGAAAGCGCGGGAAGTTGGCGGTTGAGCGGGGGAATCCTCT
>CAZPZU010000199.1:0-2682 GCA_964591135.1 uncultured Gemmatimonadaceae bacterium
ATCCGCATACAACAGTACTGCCGCCAGTCCCTCGATTTCTACCACGGGCTGCTAGGGCCTGGTTCCTCGTTCGACCCCAACGATGACAGGAGCAAGCCGACGAGCTGATCGATGCAGGCCGTACATGATCGAGCTGACCTGACTGAGCACGTGGATCCGCAATCCGGCCGGGAGGACTGGGACCGCGACCACGGTGCTGGCTGGCGGTGAGCTCGCCGCGCTTCCAAGTCCCGCTTCAGATTCAAGCAACAACGGTCGAGGAAGCGAAGAAGCCTGGCCCGGCAGCACCTTCTGCCGGACCAGGCGTCTTGCTTGCAAGCGGGATTTCACACCCGCCACATACTCCAGTTTCGTACTCCAGTGAACAGGCAAGCACGGCCTACGATGCGCCCGGACCAGCTTCCGGGTGTCACCCCGCGTCGACCGCCTAGTCGGTGATCGGCACGTGGGCCGCGGCGATGTCGGCTTTCAGACGTGAGACCCCCGCGTCCGCATCCTGGATGTATCCATCCGCCACCTGCACCATCGCGGGCGTGGGCGGCACGAAGGCCAGACCCACCTGGGTCGCGATGGAGGTCAGCCAGGAGCGCAGCCGGCCGGGATACACCAGCGCGCCCTCACCGGACTGGATTTTGAGATCCACCAGGTCGTCGATATCCCGGTTCAGGTCGTCCAGCGCCTTCTTCGCCTGGTCGCCGGTCATGGTTCCGTCGGCGATCGCCTTCTGGAGCGCGTCGCGGGCGTCGATGGCCTGGTTGAGGTTGGTGTCGAGCTGGTTCAGCGCGTCGTGGATCTGCATCAACAGGTCGAAGCGCTGCTGCAGGGCTGAGCGTACCGGAGGTGGCCAGCGCCCTCGAATTGAACCCGAGATCCGTGGATCGGGATTGGGCGACGGCGCGCGCCTGGCCACAGGCGAGGCCGGTGGGATGAACGAGCGCTGGGAGCGAGTCACGTCGCTCTTCGGCGCGGCCCGTGTGCTGGACGCAGACAAACGCTCCTCGTTTCTCGCCATTGCCTGTGAGGACGACGATGCCCTCCGTGCCGACGTCGAGGCGTTGCCGGCCGCGGACACGCCTGACGAAAGCTCCCTCGAGGATCCGCCGTGGGCACACCCCAGACGTACACGGGGCAGCTCAGGATCGGCCGTCGCCGCGTAGCTTCCGATCGTCTTCCGGTCATGGCCCGTCGTTCGGGCCACGGACGACTTGCTCTCGGCCGGTCGATCCGACGGAGCACGTTCAGCACCTCCCACATCGCGACCTCCCGTTAGCTCATCTCCTGCGCCTCCCTGGCTTTGAGGAAGACGCGAAGATGCGGAGTTCAGCTCTGTGGGGGGTGGGGAAAGCTCGTGAGAATCTCGAGTTCTACCTGGGGAAAGCTCGTGAGAAACTCACCCGCTCAGGTGGGTAATGCTCGTGAGAACGCCTGGGGAATGCTCGTGGGAAATGACACGCAGGTAGCTCTGAGGTCCGAGTCACGGACTGGCTTGACCTGGTCGTCGGACGCCACACCCCTCTGGGCCGACACCCCCCCGGGTGCGGCTGTCTTGGTCCGGATCGGATCCTCCGGGACGATCTGAAATGCCCAGGCGAGAAGGAGGGCCACGGGCAGGCCCATGAGAAGGAGGACCACGGCCAGGGTCACGGTCCAGTCCGGAAGCGCGAGTCTAGGGGAAGATGAGATCGGCGGCCTCGACGAGTGCGACGCCTACGGCGGCGTACGCCAACGCGACACGGAAGACCTTCCGGCGTCTCAGTTCGCCCAGCAAGTGGGAGACCCTGGAGCCCATGAGAGGCGGCACCAGAGGGGTGGGATGTAAGCGCCTTCTTCGTCCAAAGGCCAACGTAGGACGGGCGTCCTGAGGGAACAAGAACTGTCCGATGGACGGAACCTCATGACCGCCGAGACACTGAACTGGCTGGACCCTCCCCGCCAGCATGAACCAGGGTTTCTCACGAGCTTGATCCACGGCGAGGACCTCCGCTTGCGCCTTCGTCGGAGTCCCGTCGAGGCATCCCTTCGCCCTGCCTTCCCTACGAGGGTCCCGAAGTGCAGGCTGTTGCCCCCCTCGAGGAGCGGTGATGGATGGAAAGGCGTATGTCATCTACAACGGGCGACGCATGATCGCGGGTTGGCCGGAGCGAATCGAGGATGCCCAGAAGGTCACGAGGGGCTCAATTCGACGATGCCGGTACTGCCACAACGCATCTGGAGTGTCTCAGCCCTGAGGGTGTGGGATTTCCGGGTCGCTGCGGCAGGTCGCTCGGGAGGGGAGACGGAGAACCTGAGAAGCGTTGACCCCCGTGCTGGGACTGCACTAGGTTCTTAGGTGCGACTATTGTGACACTTACGGGAGGCGCCATGTCCACGCTCTCTAGCACCACGCGGGCCCAGGGGGCCTCGATAGTGACCACGCTCCCCGCTGAGGTCGTCCGGCGGCTTGGCATTCCTGCGGGTCAGCGGCTGGACTGGATCGAGGACGGACTCGGGGGCTTTCGGGTCGTTCCTCATTCGGACGAGCTCGCAGAAGCCGTCGCCGCCCATGAAGAGATCATGGCCGAGTACGACGGAGTGTTTCGAGAGCTTGCGAAGTGAGCGATGACACGGTCGTGGAAGAGCCGCGGTGGCTCACGGAAGCCATGCTTCTGGCACTCCACGCCCAGCAGATCGAGCGGTACGGCG
>CAZPZU010000200.1:0-2653 GCA_964591135.1 uncultured Gemmatimonadaceae bacterium
CCAGATGATCACGACCTTTGGGCCCGGATCCATGGTGGACCTTCCGGAGACTTCAGTCATGATCGCGGGACTGGACCACTGGCGCCACGACCGGAGCCAGTTGCCAGTGATAGAGGAGCCCCGCCTCGTCGCCAAGCTGGCGGAGCGCCTCGGCATGCCGCGGTTGACGCTGCGTGCTCCTCCGCGTGCCGACGACGCGCCCCAAGGGCAGCACCCGGACGTGGTAGCCTGGCGGTTTCCCCAGTGGTTCATCGTGCAGGAAGCGAAGATTGCCCCAGAGGGACACCGTCGCCGCCGCCTGGTGCACATCAATGCCCTGGACAACGGCCGCTTCCGGGATGAGGACGGCAAACGCAAGACGGTGGTTCCCGTCCGCTTCGTCCGCGCCTGCACCAAAGGCCATATCGGCGATATCGATTGGTCGGTGTTTGTCCACGGTACCGCTGGCTGCACCCGTGACTTGTGGGTCGAGGAGCGCGGCACGAGCGGAGACCTGGACGCCATCTACATCGAGTGTGACTGCGGCGCGTCCCGCTCCATGAGCCACGCGGCGCGACTCCAGTTGAAGGCGCTCGGCAACTGCGCTGGTGATCGCCCCTGGCTCGGGCCTGGCAACCGGGAGAAGTGCGGCGAGCCCAACCGCCTATTGACTCGCACGGCGACCAATGCCTACTTCCCGCAGCTCATTTCGGTTATCTCGATTCCGGATACCCGCAGTCCTGTGGATGATGTGGTCCGGGCACTCTGAGATGACTTTCTAAGCGACGTGGAAACGCCCGCCGAGCTTCAGCGAATCCGCAGCAAGCCCACACCTGCAGCGAAGCTCGAAGGCCTCGAAGACGAGGCCGTGATGGCTGCCATTGCCCGCGCACGCGGAGGAATGCGCGAAACCGACCGGAGCGTCAAAGAGGTCGAGTTCGAAGCGTTGGCGGAAGCGAAAGACGAGCTCGGAGTCGACAAACCCGACGGACAGTTTTACGCCCGCACCCTGCCGCCTGCGGAGTGGCAGAGCAGTGCAACCCAGAAGGTGGAGCGTGTCGTCTTGGTTCATCGCCTGCGCGAGGTGATCGCTCAGGTGGGCTTCACCCGCTTCGAGGCCGCTGGGGCGGACATCGATGGTGAGCTTGACTTGGGGGTCAAGTCCGCGCCTCTTGCGGCGGACGCAGCCTGGTTGCCTGCCGTCGAGAATCATGGCGAGGGAATCTTCCTCAAATTCAAAGCCGATGAGATCGACGCCTGGCTGAAGCGACCAGCAGTTATCGACCGGGGCAACGTGCTTCGTGCTGGCTTCGCAATCTGGAAGCGCGACCACGAGCAATCAAGCCGTGAGTTTCCCGGCTTGCCCTACACCCTGCTTCACTCCCTAGCCCATCTCCTGCTCACGGCCATGTCCCTGGAATGCGGTTATCCAGCATCCTCTTTGCGAGAGCGCGTCTACGCCATGCCAGGTCGCTACGGGATTTTGATCTATACCGGGTCCCCGGACACCGAGGGGACCTTGGGCGGTCTCATCCAGACCGGACGTGAGATCACCAAGCACATGCGCCGTGCCATCGAGCTCGGCGCACTGTGCTCGAATGACCCCGTTTGTGCCTACCACCGCCCCATGGAGCACGACCACCAGCCGCTGAACGGCGCAGCTTGCCACGGCTGCCTGCTCATCGCAGAGACCTCCTGCGAGCAGCGCAATGAATTCCTCGACCGGGCACTGGTAACAGCCACCGTCGAAGCCCTTGGCGCGGAGTTCTTCACGCCGTGACCTTCCAAGCCTTCAACGCACTCTCGCCGGCCGCCCTCCGGGCGCTGGTCGACGCGTTGCACGACGGCTCCCTATCTCACTCGGTGACCCATCACCCGGTAGCACAGATAGCCGGCAGTCACGCCGGCCCTGTCGCCGCGGCACTGAATGCCCTTCAAGAACAGGGCTTCACGTTGCCGCAGATTGCGCTGCTCGTGACAGCCGTTGCAGAGACCCGCGAAAGCATCCCCGACCCCAGTCTCGTATTCGAGCTAGTGTTGTCTGGGCCGCCCCTTGCAACCATTCCGACTCGCCAAACGGCCGCCGTCGTACGAACACTGTTCTCCGACGCCGACGAGGAAGTGCTGGTCGCCGGCTATGCAATCCACAATGGCCAGCACATATTCGGTCCCCTCCATGAGCGTATGCTCGCCGTTCCGAATCTTGCCGTACGCCTATTCTTTGACATACCTCGGCGCGACTACCAGGTAGACGCAGAGCACATCATCAAGGCATTCACTCGCGAGTTCCTCGATAAGCACTGGCCCTGGCCCGAGCTTCCGCACCTGTACTACTACCCACGCTCGCTCGAAATCAGCGCAAGCGAGCGTGGAAGCCTCCACGCGAAGTGCGTGGTCATCGACCGGAAAGCGGCCCTCGTCTCATCAGCCAACTTCACCGAAGCCGCCCAACACAGGAATATCGAAATCGGATTACTAATCCGTTACTCCCCAATGGTTACCCGCCTCAAGAACTACTTCGACAGCCTCGTAGCCTCCGGGCAGCTGAAAGCTGTCCCGTTGACCCTATCGTTGCATAAACCGCCGCCGAGTCCCGCGTGCTACGCCGCTTTTTCCAACGCCTCCAGATAATGCAACAATTCGTTTTGGACGGTCGGATTGGCGCTCATCGAGA
>CAZPZU010000201.1:0-2593 GCA_964591135.1 uncultured Gemmatimonadaceae bacterium
TCGATGCTCGCCTTCTTGCGCTTGATCGTAGCCCACTTGCTATGGCCGGACACGGAATACCTCGACGACGTTCGTGGAACTGCGGGGAGCGCAGAAAAGGTACGAGGGAGGTGCCCGGCGGATCAATCGGGGAGACGTGTCGACGGTGGCAGACGTCGGGCGTCGCCCCTGGCGTCAGTCGGGATCGGCGCGCCCCGCGCGGTAGGCCTCGAGCCGCGGTTCGAGCTCCGCGACGAGCTGCGTCATCCCCTTCTCCCGCGCCAACGCCAGCGCCTCCTCGGCGGTGCGCACAGCGTCGTCGAAGCGCCCCATGTCCGCGAAGGCCGCGGCGAGGGTGTGCAGGACGGTTGGATCCCGCTGCTCGCTCGTCCGCAGCAGGGGCTCGACGAGCTGGATCGCCACGCTCGCGTTCCGGAACTGCCGATCCGGACACATGGCCCGGATGGCGGCCAGGCGCTTCGTCAGCTCGACAGCCTGCGACGGGTCCTGCGCGTACTTCAGGGCCGTCCGGTAGTTGTCGATGGCCTTCGCCCAATCGCCCTTCGTCTCGGCACGCCCACCGAGGTAGAGCTGCAGGCTCACGCTGCCCGGGTAGCGCGCGACGAGGAACTCGAACTGCGCCTCCGCTTCGTCGTGTCGGCCTTCCTGGGCCAGGAGCTCCCCAAGCTGCAGGTGTGCGCCGAGGTGCTCGGGAGCCTCCTTCAAGACCTCTTCGTAGTCGGCGATGGCATCGTCGGTCCGGCCCAGCTTCTCCAGCGTCAGGCCCATCCTGTAACGGTCGTCCGACGTGGCGTTCCCGTGCGCCACGAGCGCCTGCCAGTACTCGAGGGCCTCCTCGTAACGTCCGAGTCTGTGCATGGCCACGGCGAGATTGCCCATCGCCTGGTAGTTGTCGGGGTCGATGTGCAGCGACGCCTTGAATTGCTCGATCGCCTGGTCGATCAGGGGCTGTCGCATCCGCTCCATCTCGTCGGCCGCCTGGGCATCGCGATTCGGGGGTAGAGCGAGCAGGCGTCGGGCGAGGTCGTGCAGCTCCTGCGTCGACGACGTTTCGAGCACCTGGACGGCCCTGTGGGCATCGCCACGCCGCATCAGATCGACGGCGTCGCCCAGGCGGCCGTGATCGCGCAGGAAGACCACGCCGAGGTTGTTGTAGGCCATCCAGGCGCCGGGATTGTCGGCAATGGTCTTCCGCCACAGGGTCTCCTCGTTGGCGTATTCCTGCCCCTCCCCCCACACGAGCCCGGCGAGGACGAGCAGGACCGCCCCGGCGAGCACCTTCGCCGCTGGGATACTCCCGAAGCGTTTGGCCAGGGGAGCGACCGCGAGGGCGATGAGGCCGATGCTCGCGAGGTAGCTGAAGTGGTCTGCCACGAACGAGTAGACCATGGGCCAATAGTCGACGAAGCCCAGCGCCGGGAAGACGGTGACCACGAAGAACGCCACGGCGACCGCGGGCCCCCGTCGCCCACGGAAGAAGGCGACCAGCACGGCGATCGCCACGGCGAGCACCACGACCATCGGCCAGTAGGACCGCCAGTCGCCGGCGTCGACGATCCAGCGCGGATAGATGAAGACGAGGGGGTGGGGGACCAGCACCTTGAGTGGATAGTGCACCAGCGACCTGCAAGCGATCAGGCAGCGCTCGACGAAGCTGAAGTCGAACGCAGCTCCCTTGGCGCCGACGGACTCCCTCTCGAGGTAGGCGGTGTGCATCGCCGCGGCGAAGCCGATGACGAGCATCGGCACCAGAGGCAGGAGGCGCTTCGGCCGCAGCCTCTGCCGGCGCAGGATCATCACAAGGACCAAGGCGACGGGCAGCGAGCACGTGACGGACTTGCTGAGCAGCGCCAGGACGAACAGCAGAAGTGACAGCGCGTAGAAGCCCCAGATACCGGGCGGCGACTCTGCGGCCGCTTCCTCATCTCGCATTGGATCGAACCGGAGATACGCCAGGGCCGCGAGCAGGTAGAAGAGCCCCGACAACACGTTCTTCCGCTCGGTGATCCACGCGACGGACTCCACGTGCATGGGGTGCAGGGCGAAGATCGCGCCGATCATCCACGCCCCGGGAACGCCGAGCAGGCTCATGATCCGCCACAGCAACAGGGCGTTGGCGACGTGCAGGAGCACGTTGACGACGTGATAGCCCCGCGGGTTCAGTCCCCAGAGGTGGTTCTCGACCCAGAAGGTCGTGAACACCGCCGGGTAGTACTGGTGGGTATGCCCCGGTTCCCACAGCTGCACGAGGCCCGCGTCGGTGCGGAGCAGCTCGTTGTTCGTAACGTAATCGTCGTCGTCCCAGATGAACCCGGCGTTGAGGGCCGGACGGTAGGCGACCAGCGTGGTGACGACGATGGCGATGACGCCGAGCCAGAGGCGGAGGCGCCTCGATCCGAGGTCGGCGGATTTGTCTGCGGTGTTCGACGGGGGCATGACCAGGCGGGCCGGAACTCGGGAGCCGGAGACCACGCCCTTCATCTACCCGGCAAGAGACGCATGGGTCGGGAGGAGACGCTCGATCAATCGGGGGGTTCCCCCCCCGGTCACCACCAGCGCGCGTCCTCCAGCGCGATCGTCCACACGAAGCCGC
>CAZPZU010000202.1:0-2409 GCA_964591135.1 uncultured Gemmatimonadaceae bacterium
TGCGGGTGCGCTCACGGCCGGAATTACGACGCTCCTTGGGGCCCCACCTACCTGGGTGGGGTGGCACCGGCGCGGTCTCCGCACCGGGACCTCCGGGTGGTCAGCTTCAACGTGGACTTCGCCCGGACTCCGCACGGGGTGGTCGAGGTACTCCGGGAGACACCGACACTCCGCGGTGCCGATCTGGTGCTGCTCCAGGAGACGGATCTGGCGAGCACCAGGTGGATCGCGAACGCTCTGGGACGCTTGTACCTGTACGTGCCGTCCATGCGATGGCATCCGGCTTCGCGGCAGGACTACGGAAACGCCGTTCTCTCGGCCTGGCCCATCCTCGGGAGCGCCAAGATCCTCCTACCCCACCTGGGACGATGGCGCCGGAGCCGCCGCGCGGCCGCCGCCGCAACGATCTGTGTAGGCTCCACGAGCATTCGCGTATACGCAACGCATCTCGGGACGGCGGCCGAGATCGGCCCGGGGTCGCGCCGCGAGCAGTTGAACACGGTGCTCGACGACGCGGACGACTTCACCGTCGTGATCGTGGGCGGTGACTTCAACAGCGGTGGCGTGGCCGAGGCGGCCGTCGAGCGTGGCTACGCGTGGCCGACGCGAGGGCGGGGCTCGACCAAAGGACTGTGGGCGTTGGACCACGTTCTGGTGCGTGGCGCGGTCGCGCTGGACGCGGGCGTCGCGCCCGCCGCGACGGGGGTGAGCGACCACCGACCGGTGTGGGCCGCCATCCGTCTCGACCCCACCCACCCGAGCACATCCTGCGCACCCTCCTGAGGTGGCGCGAGAGGCGGACCCCTACCCCTCGCGGAAGCGCCCCGTCCGGACGAGCTCCCCGAGCTCGTGGCGGGAGGAGACGCCGAGCTTCTTGAAGGCGTTGGCCACGTGGGTCGTCACGGTGCGGGGCGAAATCCCCAGCGCGCGAGCGATGGACTTGTTGGATGCGCCCTCCGCTACCATGTGGGCGACCTGTACCTCCCTACCCGTGAGGACGCCGGCCCCCTCCACCGGCGTGAGGGGAGGCGGTCGGCTATCGAGCTTCTGGAACAGCTTTCGGGCCTTCTCGAGCTCCCGGCGATTCCCCAGGCGCGCGAGCGTGTCGTGAACCGCGCGCAGCTCAGCGACGGCCGCCTCCCGCTCTCCGAGGTCGGCGAGGCGCCCCGCGAGCTGGCGGCGGATGCGGGCCGCGTCCGGGATCATGGGGATCCTCTCCAGGGCGGTGGCGGCCTCGCGCAGGCGTTCCACCCCGCCTGCCAGGTCGCCCCGGAGCCAGACCACCAGGGCCTCGCACGCCTGCGCCCAGGCCAGCCCGAGGGAATGGCCCATCCGCTCGGAGTCCGCCCGGAGACGCCGCCCCACCTTCTCGGCGCCCTCGAGGTCTCGCGTCTGGATGAGCGCTTCGGCTACCAGGGGAAGAAGATGGTGGATGGACCAGATGACGTACCCGCTGCGATCCGCGAGGGCGAGCCCGGCCTCACCCCAGCGCAGTGTCTCCGACCACTCACCCAACGCCTGGTGGTAGGCGGCGCGGCCGATGTAGGCGGGCACGGCCGTGTGGATGTCGGGGCCACTCCCCGCTCCCGGGAGCCCCGCAACCGCCCACGCCTCGTCCACCATGGCCTTCCCTCGCTCGAGCTCTCCCTTCCCCAGGTACATGAGCGCTGTCCAGACGAGGAGGCGAGGAAGGAGGATCCGCTGGTTGAGGGAACGGGCCACGGCGATCGCTCGTTCCCCGAACGCGACGCCCGTCTCCCACTCGCCCGTGGCGTAGGCGCGCTCCAGGAACAGCTCGGCGGTCCAGTTCCTCAGAACGGGGGAGCGGAGGCGGTCGGCCACCGCTTCGGCCTCGCCGATCTCCTCTTCCATGCGATCCGTGTTTCCCGTGAGCCCCTCGAGCGCCGCCAGGGCCCAGTGGCCCCAGAAGGCCACGTTGAGGTCGCCGCACTCGAGGGCCAACTCCACGGCCTTGCGGGCGTGGGCCCGGGCCGTGTCGGGGGGACCCGTCCACGTGTGCAGGAGCGTCAGGACGCGGTGGGCTCTCGCCAGTGTCGGGGTATCGTCCAGCGCCTCCGCCATCGACAGGGCGGCGCGCGTATCCCGCAGCGCAGCGTCGGAGCGACCGACGGCGTGGAAACAGACGCCGCGGGCCAGATGGAGGGCCGCCGCCCTCTCGTCGGCGCCTCCTCCCAGGGCGTCGAGGCCGGCATTGAAGTGGGCCAGGGCCGCATCGTGGTGACCGCCCCAATAGCATGCCAGCCCCATGCGGCGGCGGGCCTCGGCGGCCGTCTCGCCTTCGGGCGCCGTCAGGGTCAATACGCGCCCCCAGAGCTCCACGGCCTCCTCGAAGCCGCCGCGACGAGCCAGCGCCTGAGCCAGGAGCCCCATCACCTCCGGCAGCTCGGC
>CAZPZU010000203.1:0-2248 GCA_964591135.1 uncultured Gemmatimonadaceae bacterium
CTGCGAAAGTGGCGGAACTGGTAGACGCGCGAGATTTAGGATCTCGTGGCCCCGTGCCGTGGGGGTTCGAGTCCCCCCTTTCGCATTCGGCGCATGGCCCGAGCTCGCATCCCCCTCACCCTCCCGACCCCGAGTTGACGAGGTCATGACCATCGACGCATCACGCCTGAGGATCTCCGTTCAGGAGCAGGAACGCTGGCGGCGACGCCTCAGCGTGACGGTCCCCGCCTCGGTGGTGGCCGAAGAAGAGAAGAAGGCCGCCGCCAAGCTGGCCGGTCGCATCAAGATGAAGGGCTTCCGCAAGGGCCACGTCCCCAAGCAGATGGTGGCGTCACGCTTCGGTGGAGCGCTCCGACAGGAGGCGCTCGATCGCCTCATCAACGAGGCGTACCGGCACGCGCTGGCCGCGGAGGACCTGCGACCGATCAGCGACGGTCAGCTCGAGGACGTATCCTACGAGCCCCAGCAGGATCTGACCTTCTCCATCGCCTTCGACGTGCAGCCCCAGATCGAGCTCGGTCGGCTCGGAGGCTTCGTGGTGGAGCGGCCGCAGGCGACGATCACGGACGACCACGTCGCCGAGATCCTCCGCAACATCCAGGAGCAGAACGGCGTGTGGAAACCGGTGGAGGAAGGCATGCCGGAGGTCCGGGACCTCGTGTCGGTTCATATCCGCCGGCTCGACGGGGAAGAGGACGCCGAAGGTGCCGAAGGTAAGGGCTACGAGCTGGTGCTCGGGGAGGGCCAGGCGATCCCCGAGATCGAGGCCGCGATCCGCACCCTCCAGCCCGGTGGGAGCGGCGAGTTCACGGTGACCTTCCCGGACGACTTTCCCGACGAGAAGCGGCGCGGTGAGCAGGAACGGGTCGAGGTGACGCTGCAGGGCCGCAAGGTGCTGGAGCTGCCCGACCTGGACGACGCGCTCGCGCGCCAGGTCGGTAGCTTCGAAACGCTGGACGAGCTGAAAGCGCGCATCCGGGAGGACCTCGAGCGCGACGCTACCGAGCAGGTGGAGTCGGCCATCCGCGGCCGACTGCTCGACTTTCTCCTCGAGGCGAACCCCTTCGAGGTGCCCCGCTCCATGGTCGACCGCTACGCGGAGAGCGTAATCGGCGAACAGCGCAATATCCCCGAGGAGCGCATCGCCGAGATCCGAGAGAGCATCCGCCCCGAGGCGGAGCGCGCGGTGAAGCGCCTGCTCATCATCGACCGCGTCGCCCAGATCCAGGACCTGAACGCGACCGAAGAGGACCTGGACCGGCGGGTCGAGGAGATCGCCGCGAAGAACGACACCGCCCCGGAAAAGGTTTACGCGAGCTTCCAGAAGTCGGGACGGCTGGAGGCGCTGGAACGCGAGATCACGGAGCGGAAGGTGTTCGAGTTCCTGAAAGGACAATCCGAGATCACGGAGGCGCCGGCCGCCTGAGCGGCCGGCACGGACAGAGCCCATCCATGCCGATCTACCCACCGTACGTCATCGAGCGGACCAGCCGCGGCGAGCGCAGCTACGACATCTTCAGTCGGCTCCTCATGGACCGCATCGTGTTCCTGGGCAGCCCGATCGACGACAACGTGGCCAACATCATCGTCGCCCAGCTCCTCTTCCTCGACGCCGAGGACGCGGAGCGGGACATCTACATGTACATCAACTCTCCGGGCGGGAGCGTGTACGCGGGCCTCGCGATCTACGACACCATGCAGCACCTGCGGGCGCCGGTGTCCACGTTCTGCGTGGGCATGTGCGCGTCGATGGGTGCCGTGCTCCTGGCTTCGGGCGAGAAGGGCAAGCGCAACGCTCTGCCGAACTCGCGCATCATGATCCACCAGCCCTCCGGTGGATCGCAGGGGACGGCCGCGGACATCGAGATCGCGGCCCGCGAGGTCCTCTACACCCGCGAGAAGCTCAACGCGATCCTGTCGAAGCACACGGGACAGCCTGTCGAGCGGATCGCCGAGGACATCGACCGGGACCGGTTCATGAGCCCGCGGGAGTCCGTGGAATACGGGTTGATCGACCACGTCCTGGAGGGTCCGGTGCCGAACACGGGCAAGCCGAAGGACTCGGACAAGGCGTGATCGTCACGAAAAGAGTTCCGTCCCGACGCCGGAAAGGCGAGAATGAAGTAGGGCCGTGCCGCCGGGTGACGGCCCGGAGCGCCGCCGGAAGGAGCGAGGATCGCCATGACCAGTGACAAACACCTTCGCTGCAGCTTCTGCGGGAAGTCCAAGGAGAGCGTAAAGAAGTTCA
>CAZPZU010000204.1:0-2248 GCA_964591135.1 uncultured Gemmatimonadaceae bacterium
GCCAGGCGGCCCACGAAGGGTCGGACGGACGTGTCGACTTCGCGAAGCGCAGCGATCCTTCAGGGGCTCGCCGCAGCCACTGGCGGTCATGGCCTCCTCCAGGAGGTAGCCCGCGTGGGCGCTCGACGCCGGCACCTCTCGGCAGCGAGGCACGCTGACATCGCGGATCCGTGCGCTGGGTCGGGTTCTCTCCGGTGAGGGCCGCGCACGAGTGAGCGCTCGGCGGAGGACCGCCGAGGACGCCCGGCCGGGATCGGCCTGTTGGCTATCCGCAATCAGGGCTCTTCGTGGATCTCCCGTTGGGCTGGATTCCCGCGCGCGTCGTCGCGATCTGGATCGGTACGGCCCTGTTTTCCATATGCCGCCAGGAACACGCGGACCGCTTCAGCGGCATGCCGTCGGAGGGCTGCCGGCTTCGGGATCGCGTCATCGCCGAGCAGCATCGCTCTGTTCAGAGGCGCAGACATGACGAGCCAGTTGAAGTGAGACGCCGCCACCGCCGCGTCATCGATGGAGAGCAAGTCCCGCTCGGCCAAGCCCTCGAGCGATGTGGCAAAGGCCTCCATCGCACTCTGGGGTCCACGTTCGTAGAGCACCTCGGCGAGTTTCGGGAAGCGGCCTGCCTCGCCTATCACAAGTCGGCGCAACCGCATGAGCCGGGGCGTCAGGACGACGCCGAGCTGCCTCGAGGCATACATCTGAAGATATTCGGAGACGTCCTCCCCGTCCTGCAGGTCCGGGATCTCGTTGTGGACCCTGGCGCTGGCCTCTTCCGTCATACTGCTGACGACCTCGACGAACAGCGACTCCTTGCTGGCGAACTGCTTGTAGACCGTCTGTTTCGACACCCGCGCAATGCTGGCGATCTCATCCATGCTTGCGCCGAGATACCCGCCGTCCAAGAACACGCCCGTCGCGGCGTCGAGGATCGCCCGGCGCTTTCGTGCGGAATACCCCGCTTCCTTCGACAACGCTGCTCTGCCAGGTGAGACCGAACGTGTCATGACTCCCTCCGCAGCGGCGCGCTCACGCGTTGACAAACCATACTTGACGGTCTAGGATGACGTCAATTGGAACTGTACCGTCTAGTTCTATCCAGAGTGAGTGGACCATGAGGAGAGCAGCGATGCATATCCAATTCGCAGAACTTCCCGTGACCGACCAGGATCGCGCGAAGGCGTTCTATACAGAACATTTCGGTTGTGAGACGGCAGCGGACCAGCCCATGCCAGATCAGGATTGGCGTTGGGTCGAGATCCGGTTTCCCGATGCCGAGACGACCCTGCACTTCCTCCCGCGGAGCGACGAGAAGTCCCCTTCGGGTCCGGTCCTGGTCCTGGTGGTGGACCGGCTTGAAGACGTCATCTCGCATCTCCGGTCAACCGGGGTCGAGATCACGTCCGACCCGCAACCGGCGCCCTGGCGGCCGGGGACCACGATCGCGGAGTTTCGAGACAGCGAAGGCAATCGAATTGGCGTCAGCAGCCGGTAGACACCGGCCCCGAGGTCACTACCTTGAAGAACCTCTTCGAGCCTTCGTCCGTGCGCGAGATCAAGGCGCGGATAGAACGCCTCGCACCCGATAACGAACGACACTGGGGCCAGATGGAGGTCGCGCAGATGCTGGCGCATTGCTCCGCGTGGATGGAGATCGCCGCGGGGCAGAGTCGCCCGGCGCGGAGTCTACTCGGCCGCGCAGTGGGTCGCTTCGCGAAGGCATCGATCTTGAGCGAACGGCCGGCCCCCCGCAATATGCCCACCATGAACAGTCTGATCGTCAACGACGTACGCGACTTTGCGGTGGAGCAACAGAACCTTCTCGCCTGGATCGATCGCTTCGCGGCGGGAGGCCCGGAACTGTGCACGAAGCACCCTCACAGCTTCTTCGGGCCCATGACCCCCGATGATTGGGCCATCCTGGGTTACAAGCACCTCGATCATCACCTGCGGCAGTTCGGAGCGTAGCGACCTCGAGAGTACTCACAAGACCCGCCGTCGGCGTGAGCGGGCCGGTGTGATGCCGCAAGATGGGCATGGGCGAGCAGATGTGCGACCGCTGGAGCAAGCGCTTCTCGGAGGTGGGCGTGCCCGTGGTACGGGGTTTGCAATTCGTGTTGGAGAACTGCAAGCTCGAGCCGCTGGTGGGGGAGCTTGGCACCGACATTGAAGCTTGCGGGGAGTAGCGCGGAGCAACCGACCCGGGCCGCGGGGGCCTGCTGCGTGAGGCCCAGATCCTTTCGGCGCCTGT
>CAZPZU010000205.1:0-2247 GCA_964591135.1 uncultured Gemmatimonadaceae bacterium
ACGGTGCATCCCTCCCGTTGACCTATGCGTCAGTTATTGTCTGACGCCTCCTTAGTGCGCAGGCACGCCAGGGTCGCCAGGACCACCGCTTGAGCAGTACGACCGACCCAATACGGGAGCGTGGACGACATGCGCCATTGACGTACATGCGCCAGTGGCGTATACTACTCAATGGTCATCAAGGAGACCTCTGTCTTCACCCGGCAGGCGGCGAGACTGCTCGATGCGGAGTCGTATCGACTCCTGCAGCTGCGTCTCGTCGCGGACCCCGAGGCGGGCAACCTGATCCCCGGAACGGGCGGCCTACGCAAGATCCGTTGGCAAGGCTCGGGCCGGGGGAAACGCGGAGGTGTCCGGGTGATCTACTACTGGGCCGTGCGTGACGAGGTGGTGCTCATGCTCCTGATGTATCCCAAGAGCGAGAAGGATGACCTCACAGCGGACCAGAAGAAGGTGTTGGCTGCCCTGGTGCGGGAGGAGTTCAAATGAAGGACGACCTATTTAGTGAGCTCGTGGAGAGCGTGAAGGAGGGAGGCGCCATCCTTCGCGGCGAGAAGAAGGCGGCACGTGAGGCTGGCCTCGACACGCCCGACGTGGCGGCCATCCGCCAGGAGTACGACCTGTCCCAGGCGAAGTTCGCCGCACTGCTGGGAATCAGTGTCAGAACGCTGCAGAACTGGGAGCAAGGTCGGCGCGAGCCTCAGGGTCCTGCGAAGGTGCTTCTGCGCGTCGCGGCGCGGCATCCTCGAGCGGTGCTCGATTCGGTGAAGTAGCCCGGCAACCTACGCCGCGTCGCGTTGTCTCCGTACGACGTCGCCTGCCCTGCGCACTAACGACTCTGGGTTTCTGCTGCGCGACCAAGATGTCGACCCGGAGCGAGGTGCCAGGCGAGCGCTCCGGACCCCGCAGCCTACCCTGTCAGCAGCAAACCCTTGTTAGAACGCCACTCACCGGATTCGTCTTACCGCCACGGTTTCGACGTCGAATTCGTCCCGCTCTAGCAGGAGGATCTTGTCATCAGAAGCGTCGAGCATGCTTGTGCTTTCAGGAAGCTTGATCACATCTATCCTGCGGCCGTCGCGGGATACGACTCTCCACTCAACCTCTCCGTCTGCCTGGACGAGGGACGGCCTGATCCAAATGCGCCCATCCGAATCAACGATCAAGGCGCGGTAGGCCGGTAGCGAATCTGCCGCGTGATGGATATGGTCCGGTAGCGAGTCAGGGGAAAACGGGATCCGAGTTCGATTCTCCAAGATGACCTGAGATGGCTTGTCACCTTCCAATACCGTCACGCGATACGTTTGAGCATCTGAATAGGCTACCCGCGGCCCGTGCGCCGAAAACAGGAAGGTAGGCGCCTCAAGCATCTGTTCAATGGGAGGGCCCTGAAGCTGGGGAGCTTCATACCAGGTGCGGAGTTGAACCGAATCCAGACGATTGAACGCGGCCAGCTCAGGGTCGTAGTCCCTCAGCTCTCCCTTGAGCGGAAGGGGTCCCTCCACCCCACTGAAGCGCGCCGCGGCCCACGGCACCGCTGCGACGTGATCGTCCGCAAAGACTCCAATCGGAAAGCCCGGGCCCACAATGGCACGCCCTGAACTCTCCTCCTCAGGCTCGAAGCGCACATTCCTGCTGTGTACCATGTCACCGGCTCGGTCATACTCCACCAAACGAAGGTTGCCAGCATCGTAGACCACGACCGAGCCGTCGTCACGTCCTTGAATCCAGAAGATGTTCGTGAATTCACCCGGCCCCTGCCCTTCACCCCCGACTCTCCTGAGGACCGTTCCATTCGAAGCCAAGTACAACAACTCCTGCGATCCGCCGTTCGCGATCACGACGCGCCCATCGGGCGACAACAGGCCACCCAGCACCCGAAACAGCTCGTCGTCACCGCCGGTGCCACGGCCAACGACGAGGTCTGGATCAGAGGACGCCACGAGGTGCCCGCCGGTGGCACCGCGGTGGATGATGATGGAGACTCCTGCGCTGTCTACCACGTCGATTACTGATGCCGGCGGCTCGCCCGGACTGCACGCATAGCAAGCGTACAGCACTGCCAGCGCGATAGGATGTGTGATCATGGCACGGCGTCTGAATGGCGACCTAACGTCTTTGCATTTTTGCTGCGCAGGCCAACTACCGACCCGAGGCCGTGAGCTGTCAGGCGAACGGCCTCGGACCCTGATCTAACCTGCGTCAGCAAGAAATGCTAGTTAGATGGCGGAGCCGCCCTCCGCCTAC
>CAZPZU010000206.1:0-2149 GCA_964591135.1 uncultured Gemmatimonadaceae bacterium
TCCTGGAAGAGGTGGTTCACCCAGGGGAAGGGATAGGGGTTGTACGGGTACGTGCTCCCCCACACCGAGGAGCAGCCCGTCGAGTTCGTGATGCCCAGGCTGACCCGCCCGCGGCCGCTGGGGCCCTGGACGTACAGCCACTTGAGGTGCTCGAGCTCCGCCTTCGACTTCTCGAGCAGCGCGAGCTTCTCCTTCTTCGCGGCGGGCAGCTTCACGCCCACCTGGTCGCCCGGGTCGGCGGCCGCCTTGGCCAGGTCGGCCTCCGAGCCCACGAGCTCGCGCGCCTGCCTATCGAGCTCCGCGACCAGCGCGTCGACGTCCTTCAGCAGCTTGTCGACCCGCGGCTGCATCAGGGCCTCGACCGTGGAGGTCACGAGGTGGACCGCGGTCTTCTCGCCGCACCCCATGCACGCCCCGTCGCCGCCGGCCATCGAGCGATAGTTGTCCTTCTTGAGGAGCAGCGAGGACAGCACGCCGATGCCCTCGTCGATGTCGCGGACGTTGATGTAGCGGTCGTCGGTGTCCGGGAGCCGCTCCCAGAACTTCCAGTTCCGGCGCAGGCGATCGACGATCTCCTCGTCCTGCTGCACGGTGACCAGAGCGTTCTCCGGGCACACGTCCACGCAGATGTTGCAGCCCTTGCAGGCCTCCGGGTTGATCGTGATCGCGAGCATGCCGCCCGAGTCCTTCGCCTTCGACTCGGGGAGGTCGAAGAACGGGGTCGTCTTCGCGAGCGGGAACTCGGAGAGGACGGGGAAGACCCGTGACCACTCCTCGTCGAGCTGCGCGCGCCGGTCCGCGTCCCATCCGAGCTTGCCGACCACGTTCGCGTAGGCGGACGAGGCCACGTCGCCGAAGGTCTTGAAGGGCACGCCCTTCAGGATCTTGCGGGACTCCTTGGCCAGGTGCTTGGCGATCTGCTTGACCCGGTCGTTGGGCTTTCCGTTCGCCGTGGTGCGGATCGCGGTGTCGTAGATGTCCTCCACCGACAGGACGAGCCCCGGGATGGCCGCGTCGGGGCACTGCACCCAGCACTGGCTGCAGCCGGTGCACTTCTCCGCGATGAAGTCGGGGACCTCGAAGCGGATGTTGGTCATGTCGCGCACGGTGCTGGTCGCCGCCGGAATGGCCGACAGCGCCGCGTACGGGTCGGCGATCCCGTCCTGGCCGATCGAGCATACCGCGCACACCTGCTCGAAGAAGCGACCCTGGTTCCCGATACCCATCTCGGCGTCGGGCGTGTCCATGAGCGACGGGATGTACGAGCCCGGCGCCGCCTTCGCCTCGTCGGCGTCGTGGTCGGCGTCGGTCGGGACCTCCCTCACCTCGTCGTAGCCCCGACGGATGACGCGCATGTTGTCGTCCACCACCCGCTTGCCGAGCTTGCCGAACTTCGCCTCGATCTGGGCGGTGATCCCCTCGAACAGGCCGGCCTCCTCCATCCCCTCCTTTGCGGCGAGCGGCGCGCACCGGAAGAACGCGCCCATGAAGGCGACGCCCTGCATGCGGTAGCGCAGCTCGGGGTCGGAGGCCTCGGCCGAGGCGATGCCGAAGGCGTCCAGGCAGTAGACCTTGATCTTCTTCTCGCGCACGAATCGCCGGGCCTCGGCGGGAAGCGCCTTCCAGACCTGCTCCGGCTCCTCGTGGCTCTGGATGACGAAGACGCCTCCCTCCTCCATCCCTGCGAGGGGGTCGGAGTGGCGGAAGACGTTGCCGTCCGGAGACAGCACGACGTTCACGTGCTTGAGCTCGGCGTTGAGCTTGATGGGCTCGTGCGCGAGGACCGCGTAGAACGTCGTGGGCTGGCCCTTCTTCTCGGAGCCGTACTTCGGGTTGGCCTTCACGTGCATCCCGAAGAGCTCGAACGCCGTCATCGCGATGTTCTTGCCCATCGTGATGGCGCCCCATCCGCCCACGGAGTGGATGCGCAGCGCAGTCGAGCCCTCGGGCAGCAGGTTGAACTCCCCCGCCGACTGGAGCGCCAGGTCGCCTAGGTTCGGGTAGCCCTCCAGCAGCTGCTCCTGCCAGATCTGCAGCTTCGGCAGGCGTGTGCCCTTCCGGATGAAGTCGATCCCCAGGTAGAACTGGCGGGTGTGCTTCCCGTCGGGGAGCATGTTGTTGACCGCGGCGACGATGTCGCCGGGCTGCA
>CAZPZU010000207.1:0-2146 GCA_964591135.1 uncultured Gemmatimonadaceae bacterium
AGGTGGTGGGGGCGCTCCGGTTCCTGTACCGCGTGACGCTGGATCGCCCCGACCTGATGCCGCATCTGCCCTATCCCCGGCTGAAGCGGCGCCACCCCGTGGTTCTGAGCGCCCGGGAGGTCGTCCAGCTCCTGCGGGCGATCGGCAACCTGAAGCACCGGACGGTAGCGATGGTGCTCTACGGGGCGGGGCTGCGGATCAGCGAGGCGCTCTCGCTTCAGTTGCGCGACGTGGACAGCACGCGAATGGTGCTGACGGTGCGCCACGGCAAGGGAGACCAGGACCGGCAGGTGGCGCTGTCGCCGGTGCTGCTGGAAGCGCTCCGGGTGTATTGGCGCGCGTACCGGCCGCCGAGCTGGCTGTTCCCGGGCCAAACGGTGGACCATCCCCTGGGCCCGTCGACAATCCAACGTGCCGTGAAGGCGGCCCGCATCCGAGCCGGGATCGCAAAGCCCGCGACGGCCCACACGCTGCGGCACAGCTACGCGACGCACCTCATGGAGGCGGGTACGGACCTGCGGGTGATCCAGACGTTGCTGGGCCACCGCTCTCTCAAGACGACGGCGATCTACACGCACGTGGCGACGGAGCGCGTGCGTGCGACGCGGAGTCCCCTGGATGCGCTGGGCCCGGAGCTCGTGATCTCGGAGTAGGTGGGCGAGCGACCTCGGCACGAGGTCGCCGAGATCTTCCACAGATACCTCGAGGCTCACCCTCTTCCCTCAGCCACACCCTGGAGCTGGGAACAGCGCAGGGTCGTCGACCAGGTCCTGGCCTGCCGCACGGCTAGCCTCGGCGGCCACGTCGACGAGTGTGACGCCTGCGGCCACCGCCAGATCTCCTACAACTCGTGCCGGAACCGTCATTGCCCGAAGTGTCAGGGCAGCGCCCAGGCCGGGTGGCTCGACGCGCGCCAGGCCGAGGTGTTGCCGGTGCCCTACGCTCACGTCGTCTTCACGCTGCCCCAGTCCCTCGCACCGCTCGCCCTCCAGAGCCCGAAGGTCGTCTACGACCTCCTGTTCCACACGGCCGCCCGGACCCTTCAGGAGATCGCCGCCAACCCTCGCCACCTCGGCGCACGCCTCGGCTTCTTCGTGATCCTCCACACCTGGGGTCAGACCCTGGTCCATCATCCCCATGTCCACTGTGTGGTTCCCGCGGGCGGCCTGAGCGAGGACGGACGCACCTGGAAGCCGTGCCGGCCGGGTTTCTTCCTGCCCGTGCGCGTCCTCAGCCGCCTCTTCCGGGGCAAGTTCATAGCGGGACTCCGGACCGCGTTCCGACACGGCCGCCTCGAGCTCCACGGGCAACTCGCCCGCTACCGACAGCCCGAGGCCTTCGAGCAGCTCCTGCGCGAGGCCTGTCGCACCGAGTGGGTCGTCTACGCCAAGCCACCCTTCGAGCAGCCCGAGCACGTCCTGAAGTACCTCGCCCGCTACACCCACCGCATCGCCATCTCGAACCACCGGCTGCTTCACGTCGATGACACCGGGGTGACCTTCCGCTTCAAGGACTACCGCGGTCGTCGACCTCGAACCCTGAGCCTGCCCATTGCCGAGTTCGTCCGGCGTTTCCTGCTTCACGTCCTCCCCAAGGGCTTCGTCCGCATCCGCTACTACGGCTTCCTGGCCAACGGCACCCGCGCTCGACTCCTCTCCTGCTGCCGCGAGGCGCTCGATCAAGGACACGGAGTCCCCGACACGAGCCCCGAGCTGGGTGATGACGACGAGGGCTTCCTCGATCTCCTGCCCGAGCGTCTGCGTCTGTGCCTTCATTGCAAGCAGGGACTCCTGCGATGTATCCAGATCCTCGAGCGTCCTCCGCCCGGGCGACACCTTCCTCGTCGGGCTGCCTGATCCATGGCCTCTGCACCTGGGGTCAGTGAGATCCTGCGGCCTGCGGCCGCGACCCACTCCCTCGGGGGGACCTCAAGGCTCTCCGACCCAGTCCTTTCGCCCTCCCGATCTCCGCCCTCCGTCCGTCTCCCGGATCCTCCCATCCCCGCTGCGACCCCCATGGCCCCTCAATCTCCATAGCCCCACCCACCGCGTAGCGGCTCAGCTCAACTGAATCGTGTCCACACTCTCTTGACCCTCGCCTCCCATCCTTCTCGCGCGTAGAGTGTGGAAACAATCCTGATCGTTAG
>CAZPZU010000208.1:0-2092 GCA_964591135.1 uncultured Gemmatimonadaceae bacterium
CTCACGGCTCCGGGTCGGCATCATGCTCCTGCAGCAGAAACCCAGAGTCGTTAGACCGAGGCTCCGACTCTTATCGGTGCGTCGGGATCAACCTGCGACCTTCCTCGGTCTGATGCCGCCCGTAAGGGCTGACTGCCTCGGGAGTCTATGGGAGGGCAGTCACACCTCTGCGTGGCGGGCCTGGCTCCACCTGTGCTCACGGTTCGGCGCCGATGAACACCGCTGGGTCAGCTCTCCACCCGTTCTTCGTGCGGTGAAGCGTGACCTTGTAGTAGCTCCACTCGAAGCCTGCGTGCGGGTAGAGCCGCGCGTAGGTGGCCCAGATAGTGACGCCGCCTGCGGAGTCGACCAAGGTGGGTCGAGACACAGCGAGCACGTGAGCTGGCCGACCCTTAATACACGCGCCTGCTGGCGCGGGGCAAAGCGACCAGCCCGTAGCGGTGTCCACGAACTGGACGAGGCCATCGAGCCGTCCGGGCTCGAAGAACTCGGGGCTGTCAGCAGGCGCAGACATCCCCGCGCCCTCCTTCACGAGAACCGGCTCAGCCTGGACCAGGATCGAGGGCGTACTGTCGTAGACGGCGATTGAATCGCGCAGGGCGCGCAACGCCGTCGCGTACAGATTGATTGCGATCGAGCTACGCTCTCGGCCACAGCTCACCAGGAGGAGCCCGACCAGGGTCAAGAGTCTCGCAGGCTGCCGTCGCATTCCAGCATCATGTGATGGGTACGTCATGATCGCCCAGTGTCAGCCTCAGTCTAACTAGGGTTTGCTGCTGACGCGGTAGGCATCAGGCTCCCGGGCCACTCGGCTTGCACCTCGCGGCCCGGGGTCGGCATTGTGGTCGCGCAGCAGAAACCCAGAGTCGTTGTGCTTCCGCCTCCAGCAGGAAGGTTGGTCAAGTGACAGATGCGTTCGTCGGCATCGATGTCGCTTTCGCCAAGCGGAAGCCCCTTCCGGTATCTATCTGCACCTGGCGCGACGGACGCCTTGAGCCGTTCCCGCTTCGCCAGCTCCGGCGGCAGCCCCCTCGTGGTCGCGGCAACGTGGCGACCCTCGACGCGGATCAGGTCCACGCGTTCGCCCGGCAGGCCGCTGAGTACGTCGATGGAGCTTGCCGCGATCTCGGTCTCACGCCGCACCGGGTAGGCATCGACGCTCCACGGCTACCCCGAGCTGAGGGAACGTCCAGGCGTCGGGCCGAGGCGGCAATGGACCGCGCGGGCATCAGCTGCTTCACCACGCCAAGTGCAAGCGAGTTCGTGGGCATCTTGGACAAGGTGCGGGCGCATCTCGCCGCGGGGGGCGCCGAGAGCCGCTTGCCCCATGCCAATCAACTCTGGATGCTCGTCGGTTTCGCGTTGTTCCGCGAGCTCGCCGAGCTCTGCGAGTGCGTGGAGGTGTTCCCTCAGGCCACGGTTCGTGTCCTGGGATCCGGACAGGTACACAAGTTCAAGAAGGGAGCGGTGGGCGCCCAACTGGCGGCAGTGTCCCAACACACGGGTTGGCCTCGCGCGGATGCCGGCCGCTCCATCCTGAGAGACATCGCCTACGGACCCGCGCACGATTGCTTGGACGCCTACTTGGCTGCCTGGGTCGCCGCGTTGGAGGAAAGCCAACGCATGGCATTCGGAGAACCCCCGGACGACGTCATCTGGACTCCGCGGGCAGGGGCGGCGAGATACGAGCAGGCGTCAATCTGGACGGAACCCGAGCGGGCGGCTCCGCCAGCGCCGCGCCCTTCCGCGGGCACTTCGGAGCATCAGCGTGTGTGTCCGGCGTGCGGCCAACACGTATTCAAGCGGTGGCCCTTCGGCTGGGACGCGCACGCTGCACACCGGTGCGCAGGCGTTTGGGCAGTGGATCCAGAGGAGCGAAAGCGTGAGTTCCGGCGTCGGTACGACCACCTGTTCGGCGGGCGGAATCATAACTAGCATTTCGTGCTGACGCAGGTTAGATCAGGGTCCGAGGCCGTTCGCCTGACAGCTCACGGCCTCGGCTCGGCGCCCAGCCTGCGCAGCAAGAATGCAAAGACGTTAGGCTGCGCAAACCATGCCTATGATCTCGCAAGGAGGGGACCCGATGGAGAGG
>CAZPZU010000209.1:0-1871 GCA_964591135.1 uncultured Gemmatimonadaceae bacterium
ATTCACCCGCACCACGGAGTCACCGAGCGCCACGCCCGACGCCGGCTGGGCGGCCACGATCCTCGTGCCGGCGACCACGACCGTCATGTCGGACAGCGTCCGGGCCTGAACGACGTCGATGACGGAGACGTGCTCGATCGCCGTCCCGGATCGGATCTCGGTTCGCCGATCTCCGCAGCCCTCGGCGACGAGCGCCGCCACAAGGGCGACGACCCAACGGCGATCCAGAAGCGAGGCCACCCGCCTTCGCCTCATGCTCGACCCCCTTTCGCGTCCGTGGCGGCGCGCGATCCCGTGGCGCACCGGCCGAGCTCCTACCCCTCGGAGGGCGGCGCCGCGTCGCTGCTGAACGCCAGCGCCGCGACCTTCCACGCGCCGTCGCGCTTGATCCACACGCCCAGGTACTTGCCCATGTCGGTCACCGGTCCGTTCGGGCCGGCGAACACGAGTCGGTTCACGCCATACTCCCACGCCATGTCTCCCGATGTCGCGACGGTAATGGCGGTGGTGGTCCCCTCCATCTCCTGGACCTGCATCTCCTCGAAAACCTGGTCGTAGAGTGCGCGGATGGCGTCCGCGCCCTGGATCTGGGGGGCGTTCGCCGGCTGGACGATGGCGTCGGGGGCGTAGAACCCGACGGCGGTGTCGAAGTCCCCTGCCTCCTCGGCGGTCACCAGGCTCGTGCTGGCGGCCCGCACCTCCGCCTCCACGGCCGCGAGGTCGGGTGGTGGAGGAGCGGCCGGCTGACAGCCGGAGAGCGCGAGGAGGACGGCTCCGGCGAGGGGAACGGCGACCTCGGGGCGGGGGAACGGGCGATACATCGGTTGCCTCCTGCCTTCGGAAGGGATCGGGTCGTGGCCGGGCAGGTCGGGTGATGGCAATACCGGCCCTCGGCGGGTCTGGGTCAAGGCTCTCCGCCCGACCCGCCGTCGCGGAGACCGCGTGCTTGACGCACCCCCTCGGAGGCCCCCATGTCTCCTGGCCGAGCAGCACACTCTCCCTCCGGAGGATCCGCGTGCGCCTTTCCACCCTCCTCATCGCCGCCCTGACGCTCACAGCCTGCACCCGGCCCGACGTCGATGTCGTCCTTCGCGGCGGGACGATCTACGACGGGTCCGGGGGACCGCCCTGGGTGGGCGACGTCGCCATCCTGGGCGACTCCGTCGTCGCGGTGGGCGACCTCCACGACCTGAGAGGCGCGACCGAGCTGGACGTGTCCGGCCTCGCCGTCGCGCCGGGCTTCGTGAACATGCTCTCCTGGGCGACGGAGACGCTGCTCGAGGATGGCACGGCGCAGAGCGACCTGCGCCAGGGGGTCACGCTGGAGGTCTTCGGGGAGGGGGACTCGATGGGACCCCTCACCGACACCATGCGTGCGGACATGATCCGCTTCGAGGGGGACATCAAGTACGACGTGCCGTGGACCACGCTCGCCGAGTACCTCGAGCATCTCGAGCGGAAGGGCGTCGCCGTGAACGTCGCGTCGTTCATCGGGGCCACCACGGTGCGCGTTCACGAGCTGGGGTACGCGGACCGCGAGCCGACGACGGAAGAACTCGCACGCATGCAGGACCTGGTGCGTGCGGCCATGCACGACGGGGCGCTTGGCGTCGGCTCGTCGCTCATCTACGCGCCGGCGTTCTACGCGAAGACGCCCGAGCTGATCGCGCTGATGCAGGCGGCGGCGGAGTACGACGGCATGTACATCAGCCACATGCGCTCGGAGGGCAACCGCCTCCTCGAGTCCGTGGACGAGCTGATCGACATCGCGCGGGCGTCCGGCGCGCCGGCCGAGATCTACCACCTGAAGACCGCCGGCGTGGACAACTGGCCGAAGATGGACACCCTCATCCAGAAGGTGGAGGCCGCCC
>CAZPZU010000210.1:0-1850 GCA_964591135.1 uncultured Gemmatimonadaceae bacterium
CCGAGGACACCGCCTTCGAGAATGAGCTGAAGCGCGCCATCAACCAGCGCGCCCACTCCCTGAGTCTGCGCCAGTTCGACAATATCCGCGGCGAGCTGCGCCGCATCGTCAAGAAGCACGGCAAGGGCAAGACGAAGGAGGAGATCCTCTCCATGGTCCGCACCATCGAGACCACCGACAGTGGCTTCTACATCCTCCGCCGCGGCGACCTCCGGGGCATGACCTCCCGCTGCGCCGCCTCCCACATGATGAGCGAAGCGGTCATGGAGTACATCCACAAACTCGAAGCCGAGACCGGCGCCGAGCTCTACGGGCGGTATGACCCGGCAGAGGCTAGAGGCTAGCACCCACCCCCGGCGGCCCCCTCCGGCGGGCCGCCGCTCCCCGCCGCCCATTGACTGCATCGCGGGCCCTCTGCGATAGTTCGCACCATCGTCATGGCTAGGAGGCCCGGACGTGGAGCATCGCCCCCCAAGGCCAGATGCTGCGCCTTCGCCCAGGAGCCGCCTCGTGCAGGGCGGAGGCAGGCTGGATAGACGGTACACTGGCGTCTATCCCATCGGCACGGCAGCTCGCGGCTCCTTTATGCATCGACAGTATCTGTCTCTCATTAAGGGCCTGTTGGGCAGCCGGATCGGAGACACGTGAATGATTCGCAGCCTGGTAGTCGTTGTTCCCGTCGTAATGCTGGTCGGCGCAGCTGGAATCTTTGCGCTCCACAACGCTCTTGTGCTCGGGCCAGTGGTACTCCTCCTCGGCCTCATCCCCCTCGTTTCTCTCTTGCTCGCTGGTCGGCGCATCGCATCGGCGGTCCCGGATCTGGTGTTCGGTGGCCTCGATACGGGTCTACTCGCTCTTCCAGCGATCTGGGGCGGCGTAACCTTCGGTGTCGTAGGCGCCGTAGCGGGCACCGTGGTCGGCGACGCGATCACGGATGCGGTCGCCGGCTTTTTCGAGGGTCACATCGCGGAATGGCTCAGGTCGCGCGGCTTCCCTGAAGCTCGCGAAGCCGTCACGACGTCGCTCGGCAAGATGTCGGGTTGTCTCCTTGGCAGCGGCCTCGTCCTGTCTGTGGCTTGGCTTGCTGGGCTTCGGTTGCCGGCTGCCTGACGAGGCGCTGCAGCTGACTCTGCGTGCTTCGGGTCTGAGTCTTGCACTGTTGCATGACTGAAAGGCGAGACTCTGTGCCCCAGATAGACCCTGTGGCCCAGATATGAGACGTTGGGCGGTCGCCGAGCTTTACGCGAACGTCGGGACGAACCGATTGGAATTAAGGAGATTGTAATGTCCAAAGCAACAGGTACAGTTCGGCTACACCGAGTACTGCGAGCCCCAGCCGAGAGAATCTATAAGGCGTTTACGGATAAGGCTGCTTTAGAGCGTTGGCTCCCTCCGTTCGGGTTTACGGGCACGATCCACGATATTGATATCCGCGTTGGTGGTGGCTATCGGATGTCTTTCACGAATTTCGGTACCGGAAGCAGTCATTCGTTCACAGTCGACTATGTCGAACTGGTGCCTAATGAACGCATTCGGCATACAGATCGTTTTGATGACGAAAACCTTCCCGGTGTTATGGATGTTTCAATCGACCTCAAAACCGTGTCTTGTGGAACGGACATCAGTATTGTTCAGGAAGGAATTCCCTCGGTAATTCCAGTCGAAATGTGCTATTTGGGGTGGCAAGAATCACTTGAGCAGCTTGCCCGTCTCGTTGAGCCAGATATTCCTGATAATGGATGAGCGAAGAAGTGGACGGAGATGTGCGGGTCAAACGCACCTGGGGCGAGTGGGGTCAGGTCTCGACTAATAGCCAGCAACGATTCTAGACCTGAGCCTATGCTTCCCCC
>CAZPZU010000211.1:0-1812 GCA_964591135.1 uncultured Gemmatimonadaceae bacterium
AGCTTAGCACCTGGACCCGTCACAATCAAGCAGTTATTTCTTTACATGCCCTAACTGGGGTTTGCTGCTGACGCGGTTTGCTTCACGGTCCCGGGCCTCTCGGCTTGCGCCTCGCGGCCCGTGATCGTCATTGTGGCCACGTGACGCCCGATGATGTTAGCGATGTGCCCGAGCGGCCGACTGCACCCGGATCACGTAGAGCATCCTGCTCCGATACAAGGACGAGATTGCCGAGGGTCGGGTCGCGAAGACAGGCGCCCGTTGAACCACGGCGGGCTCCTCACGCTTGAGGTAACGGCAGCGCCGAATGCCCTGGGTGGAGCGGTGAGTCTGCATCTGACGTCCACACACCTCGGCAACGTCTTTGGGATGTGGGGATAGATGCCGCCCCGTCTGGAGTTCTCCTGGCCAGGCGTGATGAGCCCGGGCTCGGGGACGGTGGAGGATGAACCGCACGTTCGCGTTCGAGGAGACGCGGATTGATGAGACTCCTTGTGTGGTTGATCGTGATTGTGGCGGCCGCCCTACTCGTCGATCGCCTGCTCCTTTGGGTCGAGAAGGCGGGCTGGATCAACTACAGGCGCCGTGGGCTCAGCCGTGGGGGAGCGACATACCATATGTTGGAGCTGCAGTCGGTGTTCAATCCAGGCACCGAAGAGGTGATCGAGGTGAAGTACGGCCAGGACAAGGAGGCCGATGAGTCGGGAGTGCCTCCGGTCCCAGAGGATGACGAGCAGGACTCAGGCCGGTGACAAGAGGGGTCGCTCCTAACGGCGCGGGCGCGCGTCATACCAAGGGTTTGAACCTGACGGGGTAGGCGGGAGGGTCGGACGGTTGTTCGGCCAACCTCAGGCACCCAGCAGCGCCTAACGGCGCCAAGTCACAGTCTAACTAGCAGTTCTTGCTGACGCAGGCTAGATCAGGGTCCGAGGCCGTTCGCCTGACAGCTCACGGCTTCGGGTCGGCAGTCGGCCTGCGCAGCAAGAATGCAAAGGCGTTATGCCGCCGCGACAAGCCGATGTCCCGTCCGCCAGGCGGCAGCGAGCCTAGGAACTCAGTTGGACGCATCTGACATGTCGACCGGCCAACCTCTGGATACGTCGCGCGCCACACTCCGCGCCGGCGACATGGTGGACGGCCCCACGCTCCGCACGCACGGCTGCGCTCACCTGACCCGAGGTGCACCGCCCGTAGACGGTCGCGCTGCTGTGGAGAGTCTGTTGGTGTTCGTCCTCTCCGCCCATGAGGTGAGTCCGCCGTCTGAGTGGGAGGAGCCCATCGCCTCGGGGGATGTCGGCATAGGGCACGGCTGGGACGTACCGGTGTGTCGAGCTGGTCGCTCGCGGTACGCGGGCGACACGGAACCTCCCGACCTTTTCGGGCCATGACGCTTCCCCGCTTGCCTGATGGCTCAGGCCAACCGGCGGTTACGCCGGGTCCGGATTCCCCGATTGTGAACCCCGTGCGAGGCCGCGACGCTCTGCGCGAATCGGAGCGTCAGGATCTGGAGCAGCGTCTGCGCAGTGCTCGATCGTCTGCACGTCGCCACGGCTTGTGGGCGGTCCTGGGATTCTCTCCCGGCGCCTTGATTCCCATGCTTGGGGTCTTGCACGAGTACGGCGCCGCGGCTGTGGTGGCGATCTCAGTATTCGTGGTGGGCATGGAAGCCTGGCGAGCCGTCCAAGCGCACATGGATGCCGCCGAGCTCGCAGCGAAGCTCGATGCCTGTGGGGAGCCGGGCTCGCGGCGTCGTAACTCCTATCAGGCCCCCCCGAGTCAAGAGCGCGGAGTTCCCCCCGGCCGCGCTGCGGA
>CAZPZU010000212.1:0-1573 GCA_964591135.1 uncultured Gemmatimonadaceae bacterium
CCACGACGCCCTTACTGACCGCCAAAATCCCGCGGTTTCTGACCGCCGCTAACAGTCTTTACGGGTTGCTCTTCCGCACGGTGGCCGACAGCTTGCTCGAGGTCGCGGCCGACCCCCGGCATCTGGGCGCCCGGATCGGCTTCCTCGCCATCCTCCACACCTGGACCCAGACGCTGCTCTACCACCCCCATCTCCACGTCGTCGTGCCCGGCGGTGGACTGACTGCAGACAGGGTGCGCTGGGTGGGCTGCCGGCCGGGCTATTTTCTGCCGGTCCGCGTGCTCTCGCGGCTCTTCCGGGGCAAGCTCCTGGCCGGCCTGAAGGAGCTTCACGCTCGAGGCGACCTCGACAACCCCGGCCCCTTGGAGCCGCCGCCGCTCGATCCCGGGCGCTTCGCCGAGCTCCTGGCGCCGCTCTACGAAAGCGAGTGGGTGGTCTACGCCAAGCCGCCCTTCGGAGGCCCCCGGCGGGTCCTCGCCTACCTCGCCCGCTACACCCACCGCGTGGCGATCTCGAACCACCGGCTGCTCCGTCTCGAGGGCGAGCAGGTCGTCTTCACCTGGCGTGACCGGGCCCACGGCGATCGGCAGCGGACGATGCGGCTCCACGCCCACGAGTTTCTCCGGCGCTTCCTGCTCCACGCCCTGCCGGATGGCTTCGTGAGGATCCGATCGTATGGCCTGTTGGCCAACCGAGACCGCCAGCACAACCTCGAACGCTGCCGGCAGGCTCTCGGCGCTGAACCGCCCGAGCCAGTACCGAGCCAAGACGCCGGCTGGGCTGAGCTCCTCGCCCGGCTCACCGGCGCCGATCCCACCCGGTGTCCGCAGTGCGGCAAGGCCCTGCTGCTCGTCGTGGGCGAACTCGCCGCACGAGGTCGAGCGCCACCTTCAATCGGGAGCCCCTCGTGAACCCTGGGGTCCGGAAACCTCGCCCCGGACACGGGAGCTTTGCGTCTCCCTCTCGCAATCGAGTACACTCGCAACCAGCTCATGGTGCCGCAAGGACCGTCGCTACGCTCCCGGAGCCCGATGCACCGCTCCGGAAACCCTCTGCGAGGGCTTCGAGAGGGGCGTGTGCCGCTGCACCCTCCGTGCTCTTCGCCGGGAGGGCAGGATAGAAGCCCCATAGGCGCTGGTGCCGCGCGGCCCGCGGTTTCGTTCAACCAGGTTCTATCTAAAGCCCGGGGACGAGGCCCCGGACCCAGAACCGCCGACGAGGGCTTCAGATAGAACCCTCTTCGTTGGGCGATCCGATGAATGTAGCGAGGCCTGACTCCTGTCCGGAGTTCGTGACGGCATGCGAGCGATTCAGCGAGTTTCTCCGTGCCCAAGGGTGGCCTACAACAGTTCGCTGGTTTCGGTTTCGGGGTGAGAGTCGAACTCCGGATCCGTCGGCGGAATACGAGCGCTCGGAAATGGAGGCCGTCTACGACCGCGCCAGGGACCGTGGACTAGGAGTCGCACTGGTGGCAGTGTTTCTTGCCGGCGGAGCGACCTGCGCTATCCTGGAGGCGCCGATGGACGAGAGAGATGCCGAGCTGCAAATGTTCCCCGAGAATGGCGGCCTGAAG
>CAZPZU010000213.1:0-1551 GCA_964591135.1 uncultured Gemmatimonadaceae bacterium
GATCGAATTTCGTCCTTGCGCAACAGGAAAGGACGTTTACTGCGCCGGTCTATGTTGAGTCTTCAGTGCTGGACTTCTACGAGATCGTGGTCGATGTGGACCGGCAGAGCCACGTGGTGACCACAATAGGCTTGTCCGTCTTGAGCAATGACTATGACAAGATCGTTCTGAAGACCAAGAGCACATATATTCCCTCGGCGATATTCAGCATCGGGGAGGAGTTGCGGGAGACGGAGATTCTTGCGGACATGGCAAGGGCAGACCCGGCGCTGGAGACCACCTTTGTGGAACCCGGCATACCCAACCATTTTTCCTACGACTACTTTAAGACGGGACAGTGGGCGAGGATGCAACCGGATCTGAGGAAGAATCATCTCTACTCCCTGGCTGGGATCGGCCACATGGAAGGAAGGCTGCATCTGACTGACGAATTGTCTGGCAGCGCCGAATTCCTTCTTTCCTGTGTCGACGACGCATTCCGTTCGGCGGTGCTGGGGACTCTGCTACCTGCGATGGGCTCGATCTATCAGAGCGAGGAGACGAAGTATCTACGGCCCCTTAAACTGGGCATGTTGGAGTCCCGGGTCTCGATCGACGAGTTGCGCGAGAGCTCTCGCGCGGTGAGCCTGGGGCTGAGTGCCAACACGATACAGAACAGCCAACTGATCTCGGCTTCGAAGGTCCGGATCTTCTTCCCGAAGCCGGCGGAGTAGACCTGATAGGTTTCGCTCGATCGGCAGAGGCTGGCGCTCCTTGAAACGAAAAGCCCTCCCCGGCCACCACGCCGGGGAGGGCTTTATCTTAGCGCCGCTTCCGCCTTCGTCGTCATGCTTCGGCAGTGTGCTGTTGCGGCGAAGAAGGCGAAACTCCGGTGGCATTTTGTCAGCCCCAGCCCTGCCATCCATGGCAAGGCGCCCGCGGCTCCTATCCCGCCGCTCGCCCTGTCACTCGACGATGAGCTTGCGCACCACGTCGGTCATTGAGATCACCCCAATCGGCACGTTGCGATCCTCCACGGGCTTCGTGACCACGAGGCGGTGGATACCCATCCGCGTCATGGCCGTGACGGCGTCGGAGAGCGAGGTTTCCAGGTCACAGGTCACGCAACCCTCGCTCATGATCTCCCCGGCTGTGGTCTTGCGCGCTTCCTCCGCTGTCCGCACCTGCCGGGCGAGCACCAGGTCAGTCTGCGAAACCACACCGACAGCCTGCTCGGCCTCCTGGATCACCACGGCGTGCACGTCGTTTTCCATCATAATGCGCACCACGGTCTCCACGTCATCTTCGGGTTTGCAGGCGACCAGACCGTAGAACATGACGTCCTTGACCTTGGTGCCGTCGTCGACCATGACAGGTTCCATGCTCGTGGGATCGGGCGTGATCCCGGGTAGCGGCACGGACATGGGGTAGGGATGAGCCCCGATGTGGAGGTCCTTCTTGGGCAGGCTAACGCGTGCGGCCGGAATCGGTTCCTTCGCGGTGGCGCCGGTGCCGAACTCCTTTGCTCCGATCAGTATCGACATATTGCCATGGGGGTGTTGGTTTTGATAC
>CAZPZU010000214.1:0-1538 GCA_964591135.1 uncultured Gemmatimonadaceae bacterium
CTTGTACGGGTACGCCGGGAAGCCCGAGCTCGCCCTGACAAGTGAGATGACCTCTGATCAGGCGATCATGCGCTTCAATCTCTCCCATGCCCAGGAGCGCGCGGTGGTAGCCCTCACCCGGGGGAGGCGAATCGGCGTGGACATCGAGCACGTACGACCCATCGAGGACATGGACGCCTTGGCCGGGCGCGTCTTCTCTGCGCAGGAGCGCTCCGAGCTGGTCCGGGTCACGGAACGCGAGAAGCTCCTGGCCTTCTTCACCTGCTGGACCCGGAAGGAAGCGTGGATAAAGGCCACGGGTGAAGGGATAGGTGCGGACCTCACGGCCTTCAGCGTGTCGCTTCGCCCGGGGGATCCCCCCAAACTCTTGGAAGCCGACGTCGACCCGAGCGAGGCCAGCCGATGGAGGCTCGACGACCTGCGCTGCGGCGAAGGGTACGTCGGCGCGATCGCCGTCGAGGGAGGGGATTGGCGTCTTTCGTTCCGGCACTGGCTGGGCTAGCTGTCGGTGACAAGGACGTTGTTCACACCAGGGCCTCGAGTCGGCCGAGAGGTGTGACGTTGCCGATGCCTCTGTGGCGGCGTCGGCTGTTGTAGCGGTTCAAGAAGCCGGCGAGGATGAGCGTGCGAGCTGCAGACGTACGGTACGCGCGGGCGTACGCCCACTCCCTCTTGGCCGTCTGGATGAAGCGCTCCGCTTTCCCGTTGGTCTGTGGCCGGTAGGGCCGTGTGTAGATGTGCCGCACGTCTGCGGCCGCCAGAGCGCGATTGAAGCGCTTCGAGCGATAGCAGCCGCCGTTGTCGGTCATGACGCGCTCGACGTGGACGTCACGTGCTCTGAACCAGGCGATCGCACGCTGCACGAACCCGGTCGCTGAACCCTCCCGCTCGTCGGGTAGAACTTCGGCGTAGGCCACCCTCGTGGCGTCGTCGACGCACACGTGCAAGAACTCCCAGCCCACGCCGCGAGCTCGCCTCTGGCGGTCCCCGTGGATCCGGTGCCCGATCCCCTGGATCCGGCCCAGCTTCTTCGTATCCAGGTGCAGGAGCTCGCCAGGTCGCTTCTTCTCGTAGCGCACGACCACCGGCTTCGGCTCCAGGCTCCTCAGGCGTCCCATACCAAGTCGTCTCAGCCACAGGCTCACCGTCGAGACTGCCAGCTCAAGCTCCTCGGCGATCCGTAGTCCCGTGTACTTCCGACGCCTCAGCTGCTCGATCCGCTTCACCAGCTTCTCGGCCAACCTGCGTGGACTCCGATGCGGTCGACTCGACCGATCCACCAGACCGCTCACTCCCTCGGCCCGATGACGGCTCACCCACTTCCTCACCGTCCGCTCGCTGACACCCATCGCACCGCTGACTTCTCGAACCGTTTGCTTCTCAATCAGCACCCGCTTCACGAGCTCGGCTCGACCTGCGGGCGTCAACTTCGCATTCTTGTGCACGTTCACTGAGGCCCTCCGTCGGACTGGTTGGGTGGGTTAGCACCTCCAGCCTTTTCGGCGGACCCTCAGTGAACAACCTCTTTAGCACTTACA